>JBILHS010000124.1:0-15700 GCA_044350425.1 Saprospiraceae bacterium
GGGCTCCTGGTCAAAAAACCAGTTTAGGGCCCCATAGACCCCTTCCCGGAGTCCCAGATTCTCTGCTCTGTAAAGTGGAACCAAGGTGCATTCCCAATCGATTCCATCCCTGATAATGGCTTGCACTTCTGCCACTTTTTCCGCCTCGCCGGATATATGCGAACGTGGGCCGTCGCAATGGACATACAGTCTGGCTGGTCGGGCTTCCCGAATACGATCCAGCGAAACCCGGGTATGTTGCGGTCGATTGAACGTGAGAAAAAGAACGGGAACGTGGCAGCCCATATCTATATCAGAGGGTTGTTTTGATTGCTGAGGGTGAAATTTTTTCACAAAAGCTATTAAATCCTGTGAATCCTATCAAAAAGACTGACTTTTGCTGCAAATAACGACAATTTCTACATGCAAACGATGTTTCGGCTGGTGCGTCACCGGTTTTTGAAGTGGACAGAACGAAAATTGAACATATCGGTCGAGTCGCTGGTTCCGGTCGAACGGATCGGAAGTGCCTATGGAGGCTGGATCATCCCAAAAAACTGGCTGGGATCAGACGCAATCTGCTATCTCGTTGGAGCGGGTGAAGACATTTCCTTTGACTTGGGTGTGGCAGACCAATACCATTGTCCGGTACATATTTTTGATCCGACGCCCCGTGCGGTCACCCATTTTGAAGCGCTGACCCGAAATTTAAAGCAAAGGGTACTGACCCAGTGCAGTACGAGCCCAACCGGCTTTTATCCGGAATATCCGACCAGCCTGGCAGACAGGTTGCATTTTCATCCTTATGGTATCTGGAATGAAGATACCAGTTTGCGTTTTTTTGCTCCAAAAAACGAATCAAATGTGTCGCATTCGCTGGTCAACTTACAACAGTCAGACCGTTTTATTGAAGTGCCAGTTCGCAGGCTTTCCGGGCTGATGCAGGAACTGGGTCATAATAAAATCGACCTGCTGAAGTTAGACATTGAGGGCGCAGAATACCAGGTCATACAGTCCCTTTTGGATGATAAAATTGAGGTAGATATACTCTGCATTGAATTTGACGAATCGGCGGCCAATCATCTGGATACCCATTATTTGAAGCGTATTGAAGGGGCATTAAAGGCCTTGATCTCAGCAGGATTTCATGTTGTTGCCAAAGAGCGGGATTGCCACAATTATACCCTGATCCACCAGCGCCGACTTTGAATAAGCATCTATGAAGGTTCTTTTACTCAACACCTACCCGCACGGTGGCGCCGGCGTGGCCTGTAATCGGCTGAAAAAAGCATTGGAATCCAATGGTGTTACAGCCAATATGCTGACTTCTGTGGATGCAGGCAGACGGTGGCCGTTTTATGCGGAGCGCCTGTCGTTTGTACCCTTTGAGCGCGACAAGTCGGTACGTTTTTCTTTTTCGCTGGCAAATTTCGGAAACGACCTATCCCGGCATCCAATGGTACAGGCCGCTGATGTACTGCATTTACATTGGATCAATCAGGGGTTCCTTTCCCTGAAAAATATTCGTCAACTGGCTGAAACTGGCAAGCCGATTGTCTGGACCCTGCATGACATGTGGGCATTTACAGGGGGCTGTCATTATAGTCAGGGCTGTGAACATTTTAAAAAGGATTGTGGGAATTGCCTGTTTTTGAAAAATCAATCTCCCAGGGACCTTTCTAACCGCGTGTGGCGAAGAAAGCAGGCTTTGTTGCCCATAGACATCCAGTTTGTAACCTGTAGTGATTGGCTGGCCTCGGTAGCGCAGTCGAGTGGATTGCTTCAAAACGCTTCAGTGCTGTCGATCCCCAATCCGATCGATACGGATGTTTTTAAACCCATTTCAGAAGCCGATAGACAGCAATATCGTACAAATATCGGCATCTCCCCCAAGGCGCATCTCCTGCTTTTTGCTGCAATGAAAGTCAGTGAGGAACGGAAGGGTTTCTATTTTTTACAGGAAGCTTTAAAAAAGCTGAAAGCACAACATCCTGATTTTCAACTGGAGATCCTCGTCCTGGGCAAAGCAGAACCTGATGTTTTGGCTTCACTGCCGTTTCCGACCCATGCCCTGGGTTTGGTACAGGAGGTAGCAAAACTGGTACAGGCTTATGGTGCTGCGGATGTGTTCGCCATTCCATCTTTGGAGGATAATTTACCGAATACGGTCATGGAATCGCTTGCTTGTGGTACCCCGGTGGTCGGTTTTGCCACGGGTGGAATCCCTCAAATGGTCGGCCACCTGAAAGAAGGATTTATTGCGCAGCAGGGCGACAGCCAAAAACTTGCAGAAGGTATTTTCGAAGTGTTGGAAGGAAGTGTTCTGCTCAGCCAGTTCAGGGTGTCTGCCCGACAAAAAGTAGTAGCTAATTATTCGAATGAAGTGATTGCACAAAGGTATATAGCGATGTATGAGCAAAAAATCGGGTAAAAAAGGCCCTCAAATGGAGCCTGGAGATTCAATGGACCGGAAGTTTAAGACCGGAATAATTTGATGTATGCCAGCAAATCCTGCATCTCCTGATCGGTCAGTGATTTCCTGAAGGAAGGCATCTTTCCTTTCCCTTCCTGGAGCAGCAGCAAAACGTAATTGTCATTCAATTGACTCTGGCTTAATTTGGGCGCACGAAACAATTCCTTATCTCCGTTTTTCCCGTGACAGCGGGCGCAATTTGATTTATAAAGCTTTTGGGCATCCAATGGAGGATTGGTTTGAGCAAAAGAGATTGTTGCTAATGAAATTAGTAAAACAACTAAGTTGAATTTCATGGGTTGGTATTAAAACTAGGTGATTATAATCTGGTTTATACGGTTAAAACGATCTTTCCAAACTGCCCACCTAAGTCCAGTTTTTCAAAAGCCTTTGCCCCATCCTTCAGCGGGAAAACCGAGTCGACCACTGGAACAATCTGATGGTTTTGAACAAAGTTCAGCATCGCCTTGAATTCCTCAGGACTCCCCATTGTACTCCCTAAAATGCTGATTTGTTTCCAAAAAACGATCTGCATGCTCAGGCCATTCACTTTTCCCAGGGTGCCGCCGTACAGACCGATGCGTGCCCCGGGATTACAAAGCCCCGGGAGCAGGGCAAATCCATCTCCGGCGGCAGAGTCAATGATTACATCAAATCCTCCGGCTGCCAGTTTGAGGCTTTTCTCCCAGCCAACTTCCCGGTAATTCGCGCCGCCTTTTGCACCCAGCGCGATGGCGCGATCGATCTTGTCAGAGGCACTGGAAGTAACAAATACCTCTGCGCCGGCAGCCAGGGCCAGTTGCAGGGCCGTCAAAGCTACGCCACCACCAATACCTGTGATCAGTACTTTTTCCCCTTTTTTTAATTGACATCTGGTGAAAAGGGTTCGCCAGGCGGTCAGTCCAGCCAGGGGAAGGGCAGCAGCCTGTTCCCAGCTCAGATGGTCTGGCATAGGAAACACATTCGCTTGGGGAATGCAGATCCGCTCGGCAAAAGTGCCATTTTCAGGCATGCCTAATACCCGAAAGGTTCGCCCTTGGAAATTTGGATGATCGCCCCAGGCCAGTGCCGGGTAAAGGATCACTGGATTTCCGTTCCAAACTCCTGCTCCGTCGGAGCCGAGAATACAGGGCGTTTGAATTCCGGCATACTGCCCTTGCGTGATGAACAGGTCGCGGTGATTTAACGCGGCAGCTTTGATTTCTACGGTAACCTCTCCCTGGGTGGGTACAGGGTCAGGCATGTCTGCCCATTCAGGCGGGGCATTTAATTGATTGACTATGAGTGCTTTCAAGCGTATGTTCGTTGACTGATGGAATATTTCGAGCTAATTTATGGGCTATTCGCCAAGCGATTTTCAGGGTCAAATTTCAAAGAAATTTGGAGATAGATAAACTGTTTTTGGTAAAATTCGTTTAGTTTTGCACTTTCTATATCATGCGTATTCGAATTGGCATCATCATGGCTTACCTACTGCTGGGCTGCCTCCTAATGGAGGAAGCACTGCCGTATTTTGCGGAGTCCAATATGATGGAAATGTACGAATCAAACGCTGAAAACGGGGAAAAAGACACTAAAAAAGAGAAAGAAATTGAAGATGAATGGAGCCAGGTTAAAGATAGACATCCATTCATAAACATCCGTAGTTTCTCTTTTTTAAATCATCCGGGCAGCATCCTAGCTGATTCCGAAGTAATTCCCGATAGCGTGCATTTGTCGGTTTACACACCGCCTCCAGACAGAGCATAATTTCTTTCCTTGCTTTATAGTGCCCTGTTTAGGGCGAGCATTTTCTCTGTTCGCAACCAGCGACAAAGGAATTGTCTTTTATTTTCCATCCTTCTTCTTCTTCTTCATGCAAAAGAACAACTTTTGGGCAGATCTAAAATATGATCTGCCTTCGGGCTTAGTGGTATTTCTCATTGCCCTTCCACTCTGTTTAGGTATTGCGCTGGCTTCTGGCGCGCCACTTTTTTCGGGAATGATCGCTGGTATCATCGGTGGTCTGGTGGTCGGTTCTTTAAGTGGCTCTCACACGAGTGTGAGCGGACCGGCAGCAGGTTTGACCGCAGTGGTGCTGGTATCAGTTCAGCAATTGGGGAGTTTTCAAGTGTTCCTGCTAGCCTTGGTTCTGGCGGGCATTTTTCAGCTTGCTTTGGGTTTTGCCCGTGCCGGCATGATCGCCAACTATTTTCCGTCCAACGTGATCAAAGGGATGTTGACGGGTATTGGTATCATCATCATTTTGAAGCAAATTCCCCACGCTTTAGGCTATGATAGGGACGCAGAAGGAGATTTTTATTTTTTTGAGCAGGGAGGCAGCAATACATTTTTATCGATCTGGGAAACGCTGACCCAGTTTATTCACCCCGGCGCTACGGTCGTTGCATTGATTTCCATCGGAATAATGCGCTTATGGGAAAGTCCATCCGTGAAAAGCAAGCTGGGATTTCTGCCAGGAGCCCTGGTAGCCGTGGTGGTTGCGGTGCTGATCAATCAGGTTTTGCTTACTTTGGGCGAGCCATGGGGGATACTTCCGGAGCATTTGGTCAGTATTCCGGTGGCGAACGATGCTTCCGCATTCATTGCACAATTTACCTTTCCTGATTTTTCGCAATGGGCCAATACCAAAGTGCTCTCTGTTGCTTTTACACTTTGTATTGTAGCCTCTATTGAAACCTTACTTTGCCTGGAGGCGGTCGATAAAATTGACCCGTATTTGCGTACGAGCGACCCCAATCGGGAATTAAAGGCGCAGGGCGTTGGTAATATCCTGTCCGGCCTGATCGGAGGCTTGCCTATTACATCCGTCATTGTCCGTAGTTCTGCCAACGTCAATGCCAATGCGCGAACCAAGTACTCTGCCATTTTCCACGGGTTATTTTTATTGGTTTGTGTGGCACTTATTCCAGCAATTCTGAACAAGATTCCTTTGGCGGCTTTGGCTGCAGTATTGATACTCACTGGATATAAACTGGCCAAAATTTCCATTTTTAAGGAGTCCTGGAGCAATGGAAAGTATCAGTGGTGGCCTTTTATAATCACAGTGTTCGCCGTTGTATTTACCGACCTGCTGACGGGAGTAGCGATCGGCCTGGTGGCCAGTGCTTTCGCGATCCTGCGTGGAAATATGCGGAACGCTTATTTTTTCCATAAAGAGGAATATCACGAAGGTGACATCATCAATATCAAATTGTCGCAAGAGGTGTCATTCCTGAACAAAGCCGCCATCAAACAAACACTCAATGACCTTCCGGAAGACTCCAAAGTAGTGATCGACGCAACCGATACGGCCTACATTGATTTTGATGTTCTGGAAAGTATTGGAGAGTTTGCCAAAGAAAAGGCCGCGTCGAAAAACATCAAGTTGACGCTTAAAGGATTTCATGAGCGCTATAATTTCTGGGAAGCAGACTTTGTGCATTCAGATCCGGATGTTGATTCGGAAAAACCAACCTCGAAATGAAGACGCAACCAGTTACAGTAGCAGCAGCTCCAACGCATCAGTCGAAGCATATTCGATTTGATGAAGCTCATGTATTGCAGGAGCTGAAGCACATGCTGCCGACTCAGACTCCGCTCAAGGACTTTATTCACCACAACTCGCTGCATGCATTTCAATCGCTCAAATTCTATGATGCCATTTTCAAGGCCTCCAAAATATTTGGGTATAAAGTCACCTTCAACCTGGCGGAATACCGCGAGCTCTTCAAAATAGGGCGTATCCGGGTTGATATTCTCGATATGATCCTAAAAGATCATAAAGGGGCAGCAAATAAGGAGCTTTGGAAGGAAAAGCTGTTGCACGCAGATTACCTCGAAACCAATCCAATGCGCATGGGGCGGCTACGGGATCATTGGAAGTCCGCCTGTCATCTCGATCTGGACAATCTGGTACATCCCCTGCTGTTTCGCATCCTGGGAAGTTACCTGGATCAGGGGGTCGCCTTGTGGCATTTTCCCTTTGAAGATCAAGGCTTGCTTCAGGCCATTCGGGCGATGGAAAAGAACAGCTTTGTCAGTTTTTTCAAAACTAAACGGGCTAAAAAGCTGCTTTTTGACACAGAGCATTGTACCATTCCGCAGCTTCTGAGCCAGGTCGTTGGCGACGAGTCATTTTACGTTCAATACCTTTTTGACCAGCAGTTTGCACATCGCGGCTGGTCAGGTATGGCAGCCACCCTGGAGGAGCACCCGGAGGCGGTCTTGTATCCCAAAAAGATCGAACTGCGTGAGCTCATCATTTTTGAATTATTGCTTGAAATTGATGCACTGGAGTCCACATTGGGTCGTGGATGGAAGCCTTTATGTCAAAAACTTAAGGCAATCAAACCGGTGGATGTTTTTGCCGATGTGCCACATACAGAGTTACAGGATCTGTATCAGATCTGGCAGAATGCTTTTGAATGGAGTTATTATGACGAGGTTTTGGCGGGTTTGCAGCTGTTGAAAAACAGTCCGCAGCCGACGTGGGACACGACTCACTTTCAGGCGATATTCTGTATTGATGAACGGGAGGATTCGCTGCGCAGACACCTGGAATCCTCGGACTTACATTGCGAAACACTGGGTTGTCCGGGCTTCTTTGGAGTAGAATTTTATTTCCAGCCGGAATCAGGCAAGTTTTATGAAAAACTATGTCCGGCGCCTGTCACACCAAAATACCTGATCAAAGAAATCGCCACCCCTGGTCATCGAGCCAATGAATGGCTGTATCACAAAGGTACACACACCTTGTTGAGGGGCTTTTTAAGTACCCTTTCTTTGGGTGTGGTGGCTGCTTTGAAGCTGTTTCTGACGATTTTTCGCCCCAAAATGAGTCCGGCCATTTCAAATGCTTTTGCGCACATGAACGTGGACGGTCAAATGACCATCGAGAATAAAAGCCTGGAGGATCGCGAAAACGACCTGCAAATTGGGTTTACAGTAGGTGAAATGGCTGCGCGCGTCGAAGGGCTATTGCGCGGCATTGGAATGGTCAAAGATTTTGCGCCCCTTGTTTATGTCGTAGGCCATGGTTCAAGTAGTGCCAATAACCCGCACCATGGAGCCCACGATTGTGGTGCCTGCAGCGGACGGCCCGGCGCAGTCAATGCACGTGTGTTTTCATTCATGGCCAATCACCTGAAAGTCAGGGAAATACTTGCCTCCAAAGGCTTGAATATTCCACCTGAAACGCAGTTTGTGGGTGGATTGCATGACACCGCTGCGGATGAGATCGCCTTTTATGATGAATCGATCCTTTCTTCGAAAAACGCAACAGCCCATCAAAAGAATCTGGACACCTTCGAGCGGGCATTGGATCTGAACGCCCAGGAACGTTCGCGCCGATTCGCGTCCATTGATACCACAGCGGCACTGCATAAAGTTCGAAAGGCCATTCGCCGCCGTTCCGTATCGCTTTTTGAACCCCGGCCGGAATTGGGCCACGGTACCAATGCGCTTTGTTTCGTGGGACACCGAAGCCTGACCAAAGGCTTGTTCTTCGACCGTCGGGCATTTATGAATTCGTATGATTACCGCACGGATCCGGAAGGAAAACTCCTGCTAAATGTTATCCGCCCACTTCCAGTGGTTTGTGGCGGCATCAATCTGGAGTACTATTTTTCGAGAATGGACAATTACAAACTGGGGGCAGGCACCAAGTTGCCACACAATGTCATGGGACTTCTGGGAGTTGCCAACAGCAGTGACGGTGACTTACGCCCTGGTTTGCCTTTGCAAATGATTGAGGTGCATGACCCGGTCCGACTCTTGCTTTTGGTAGAACATTACCCCGAAGTACTTCTGGCTACGATTCAGTCACAGCCGGAGGTATATGAGTGGTTCATCCACGAGTGGGTGCATCTGGTGGCGATTCATCCGGTCAACAATGAATATTTCTACTTTAAAGCTGGCCAGTTCATCCCATATACTCCTTTGGCGAAACAAGTCAATTCTATCACAGACATGAAGCACTTTATTGAAAACGCCAATGGGATGATAACCAATCACATAGTAGATGCGACCATAGAGAATTTACCCGTGCATTTGCTGCCACATCCTCCTAAAATATGAACCAGTTTTTGCCCTATTTCATACTTGTTCCCCTGGCAGGCCTGGTGCTTTGCGTCTTGTTTGCGGGAAAGAATGAAAAACTAGTTTTTGGAATATCGATCTCCGTGATGGCCTTGCACATCCTGGGCCTCGCGGCGTTCACGATCGCCTGGTTGGCGGGAGGTATGCCTACGGTATATTTTAATGGTCCGGTGTTGTATGAAACCCATGATTCACACTTTTCGATCAATTTTTACTTCGATCATATTACGGCGGTTTATGGGATGGTGGCCGCTTTGTTGAGCTTTTTGGTCATGATCTTCAGCCGGTACTACATGCACCGGGAGAAAGGATTCAAACGTTATTTCAACAATGTACTCTTTTTCTTTTTTGGACTGAATGTGGTGTTGTTTTCGGGCAATTTTGAGTCCTTATTTATTGGATGGGAGATTCTGGGCGTAACCTCATTTTTTCTGATCGCCTATTACAGAGATCGCTATTTGCCCGTTAAAAACGCTTTAAAAGTCGTGTCGCTGTATCGGGTAGCTGATGCTGCGTTGCTTTTGGGGATCTGGCTGAGTCACCACACTTTTGAACGCAACATCACGTTTGTGGAATTGCAGGATAAGGCGATGCTTCAATCGCATTTCGAGGTAGCGCCAATTTTTGCGTTCCTAATAGCCGGGGTGTTTTTACTGGCAGCCATGGTCAAATCTGCACAATGGCCATTTTCCTCCTGGCTGCCCCGGGCCATGGAAGGTCCGACGACTTCGAGTGCAATATTTTATGGATCACTTTCGGTGCATATCGGGGTGTTTTTACTCTTGCGCACCTTCCCGATTTGGGAAGAAAGTGTGGTGTTCAAATCCATGGTCATCTGCATCGGACTGCTAACCAGTTTGATGGCTACGTTTACAGCAAGGGTGCAATCTTCTGTAAAAACACAGATCGCTTACTCTTCCATTGCACAGATCGGCCTGATGTTTATAGAGGTGGCACTGGGTTGGCATTCCCTGGCGCTGGTGCATTTTGCCTGTAATGCATTTTTGCGGAGTTATCAATTGCTGGTATCCCCTTCTGTGTTGAGTTATTTGATCCACGATCAGTTTTTTACCTTCAATATTCCGCAGCATAACTTCCCCAATAACCTGTGGGGAAAGTTGCGTATGACAGTCTACATGTTAAGCATCAAAGAATGGAATCTGGATGCTTTCATGTTTCGTTTTTTATGGAATCCTTTGAAAAAAGCGGGACGGCTTACCCGTGTTATTTCCACCCGGGCAGTGGTGTTCCTATTTATTCCGATCTTTTTCATCGGGTTTTATCTGGTTTACAACCGGGAAGTACTTCCGGTAGCTTCTCTGTACTATTTGCCCACCGCTATGGCGATCATTGGGATCGTATTGGCTCTAAAAGGTTTTACAGAACGGGGCAAAGCGCAGTTGGCCTGGTCTATGGTTATCATGAATCAATTGTTTTCGGCTTTGTCTATCGGACTGAATGAGGAGTTTGAACATTTGCAGATCATCCTCTTTTTAAGTGGTATCGTGGTCTCTGGTGTGGTCGGTTTCTGGTGTATTTGGCGATTGGGAAAGCAAGGTGAATCCGTAAAACTGGATCGATTTCATGGGCACTCCTTCAACCACCCCCGAATCACCTTTGTATTTATGGTGGCGGCCCTGAGTTTATCCGGCTTCCCGATCACTCCGACTTTTATTGGCGAGGATTTATTGCTTGGAAAAATTGATGAGCATCAGTTTGCCTTGCTTGGATTCACTGCCTTGAGCCTCATTATGGATGGACTGGTGGTGTTCCGAATTTACGGTCGATTGTTTTTAGGCCCCAACCAACAAGGCTACCATGAGGTAGCATACCGGTCTTCTTAGCCCGTTTTTAATTGCTTAGCACTCAAAAAATCTTTTTATACTCACAGTACTACTTTTAAATCCATGCGTACACTCACAAAAGAAACTCAATCTGAAATTACGCCCCAAATGGCGCTCAAACTGTTGCGCGACGGCAACAATAGGTTCATCAACAACCTTAAAGTAAACCGGAATTTGCTCCAGCAAGTCAATGAAACCATGGATGGGCAACATCCGTTTGCGGTAATATTGAGTTGTATCGATTCCAGAACCAGTGCGGAACTGGTGTTTGACCAAGGGCTTGGGGATATTTTCAGCATTCGGATTGCAGGTAATATTGTAAATGATGACATCCTTGGTTCCATGGAATTTGCCTGTAAGGTAGCCGGTTCAAAAATCATTGTTGTGCTGGGTCATACCAAATGTGGTGCGATCAAAGGCGCCTGCGATCATGTTGAAATGGGCAATCTTACCGGTTTGCTTTCCAAAATAAAGCCTGTAATGGAAAGTACGCCTTATATTAATGGAAGTACTTACGCCTATCCGGATGCGGTGGCTACGAACAACGTCCACCATGTTATGGACGAGATCGCTGAACGCAGCCCGATCCTGCATGAAATGATCGAGTCCCATGAAATTGCCATTATTGGTGGGATGTATGACATAGAAACTGGTGTGGTTGAGTTTTACGAGCATGGGCACCTCATGTAAACCTGGTTTAGAAAAGCAAGAAGGTTTTATAAAGGATGGATTTAACCTGCCGCTGTAAAGTAGCAGGTTTTTTATTTTCAGGAATGCTTGTTCAGTTCGTGTTTTTTTCAACCTTTGCCATCCACATCACGAACAAAACAATATGGCTCATTCTACCGCATCTTCCAATAAAGCAGACACCAAACCGCTCCTCTCTACCCGAAGTATTTGGAATATGAGTGTAGGCTTTTTAGGTATTCAGGCAGGCTTTGCGCTTCAAAATGGCAATGCCAGTACCATTCTTCAGCGCTACGGGGCAGACGTACACGAACTTCCAAATTTCTGGCTCGTGGCTCCGATCATTGGCATGATCATCCAGCCTATCATCGGTTATTACTCTGACCATACCTGGAATCGCTGGGGCCGGCGAAAGCCCTATTTTCTGGCGGGTGCTATTGCTGCGTGTTTTGGCATGATGTTGATGCCGAATGCAGGAATATTTGCGGCGGCACTTCCGCTGGTATTGATGGGCGCGGGAATGTTGATGATCATGGATGCAGCATTCAACGTGGCCATGGAACCATTTAGGGCCCTGGTGGCCGATAAGTTGCCTTCTGCTCAACGCACCGCAGGCTTTTCTGCCCAGACCGCACTCATTGGTATTGGAGCAGTCATTGGTTCCTGGCTGCCCTGGTTCCTGGCAAAAAAAGCGGGCATGCTGGACACGGCTGCCGAGGGAATTGTGCCGGACAACGTGAAGTGGTCCTTTTATATTGGTGGCGTTCTTTTGCTTGCAGCCATACTTTGGACCGTTTTTACGACCAGGGAATATTCTCCGAAAGAGCAAGCGGATTTCACAGGGGAGCCAGAGCCAAAAACGACCAAGCGCGGGTTGGCATCCATTTGGGATGATCTGGTGCATATGCCCAAGGCCATGCGCCAACTTGGTTGGGTGCAGTTTTTCTCCTGGTTTGCATTGTTCTCCATGTGGGTTTTTACGGCCCCTGCGATCGCGCACCATGTTTATGGCTGCGCCATTGATGACAATAAGTCGCAGGCCTTCAGCGACGCAGGCAACTGGACAGGCATCATATTCGGGGTTTACAATGGCGTTTCTGCCATTTTTGCACTTTGCCTTCCATATATCGCGCAGCGAATCGGTCGAAAAAACACCCACGCGCTGTCATTGGTTTGTGGTGGGCTTGGCCTGATTTCTATCTATTTTGCTACCTCTCCTAACTTCCTGATTTTCTCCATGATTGGCGTAGGAATAGCCTGGGCCAGTATTTTGGCCATGCCTTATGCGATGTTGGCGGGTTCTCTCCCGGCCCATAAAATGGGCGTTTATATGGGCATTTTCAACTTCTTCATCACCATCCCTCAAATCGTAAGTGGCATCGTCAATCGTCCGATCGTCAAGTATTTGTATGGCAACAATGCTGTTTGGGCCATCGTGATGGGCGGCGTTTTTTTCTTACTGGCAGCAATTGCGGTTCGATTTGTAGAGGATAAAGATGATGTGGCCCTGGTCAGATAAAAGGGTATCGATAAATTTTTTAATTGGTATTTAAAACAATCAATCAAATCATGAATCCAAAACTCACAGCAATGTTTGCCGTGTTGGCGGGTATACTTTCGGGTGGTATTGTAATTTCTCTGGTTGAAATGGCGTCGCCACACACTCCTCCGGCAGGTATGAATGTAAATGATGCGGACCAATTGAGTGCATGGATCGCAACGTTGCCGGCTTCAGCATTTCTAATTTTGCTGTTGGCTTACTTTTTAGGATCAGCAGTGGGAGGCTGGGTGGCCAACCGCATAGCAGCAAAATCTCATTACCGCCCGGCGCTGATCGTTGGTTTTGGACTTTTTGTTGCCGGGATCATGAATTTGATCGCGATTCCACACCCGCTCTGGTTTTCCATACTTTCCTCATTGATCTATTTTGTTGGTGCATGGATAGGTGGGCGGATGGTCGCTCGATCTCAAATTTAAGCATTTTAAACATTACTTATTCATGGACTTTTGGCAAATTGTTTCAACTATCCTGGGTGGCATCACAGGCGTACGAGGTGCGACTGGAACAGGCTCAGGGGCTTAAAATCAAAAAATTGGGCAAAAGTTAAGGCCCGGACATGATCCGAATCACCTTGGAGATCAAAGAAAACGCTCCGGTTCAGAATGCTGAATGGGTCTTTTCGAGCGGTAAAAACACCTTCACTCAGGAATATCCGATCAGAATAAAAGGGACAAAACACTGAGTGGAGGGTGATTCATGTTGAGCCTCAGCAGCCTCAACCCTTCAAAGCTTCTCTGGCTATCACCAACTTTTGCACCTCTGAAGTTCCTTCCCCGATGGTGCAAAGCTTGGAATCGCGGTAAAATTTTTCGACAGGAAAGTCTTTGGTATAACCGTAGCCTCCAAACACCTGAACGGCATCGGTGCTGACCTGTACTGAAATCTCAGAAGCGTAGTATTTTGCCATAGCTGCCTCTATGGTGCATTTTTTTCCGGCATCTTTTAAGCTACCTGCATTGCGGATAAGCAGTTCTGCTGCTTCAATTTTAGTAGCCATATCAGCCAGTTTAAAGGAGATTCCCTGAAACTTGGAAATCGATTGTCCAAACTGATGGCGCTCTTTAGAATATTTCACGGAGGCTTCATAGGCGCCTTTAGCGATGCCCAGGGCCAATGAGCCGATGCTGATCCGGCCACCATCCAGAATTTTCATAGACTGGATAAAACCTTCACCCACTTCGCCAAGCACCTGGCTTTCATGGATGCGGCAATTGTCAAAGATCATTTCGGCCGTTTCGCTGGCACGCATGCCGAGTTTATTTTCTTTTTTGCCGGCACTGAACCCGGGTGTGCCGCGTTCCACCACAAAAGCGGTCATTCCACGACTGTCCAGAAGTTCACCGGTTCGGGCAATCACCACAGCGACGTGGCCACTTTTGCCATGTGTGATCCATGACTTGGTGCCATTCAGCACCCAATGGTCACCGTCTTTGACTGCTATACATTGCATGCGCATGGCATCAGATCCTGTATTGGGCTCTGTAAGTCCCCAGGCACCGATCCATTTGCCGGAAGCGAGTAGTGGAAGGTATTTGCCCTTTTGATCCTCATTGCCAAAAGAAAGGATATGATTGGTGCACAAGGAGTTGTGTGCTGCTACACTGAGTCCGATGGAACCACAAACCTTAGAAATCTCATCAATTATGGTGATATATTCCTGGTAGCCCAGTCCGGCGCCGCCGTAGATTTCAGGTACTAATACCCCCAAAAAACCATGTTCACCCATTCGATGGAACATCTCCATAGGGAAGAACTGGCTTTCATCCCATTCCATAATAAACGGGCGTATGTGTGCTTCCACAAAATCTCGTGCGCTTTGCCGGATCAGTTGCATATTTTCATGGCGTTCAGCTACTTTTTCCATAATTTGATTTTATTTGTAAATCTGTGGTGTAGGCAAAAATGAGGCGCGAAAGTAAATAGATTTTCTCGATAAAGGTATTGGCTTGTCGCTAGACATTCCAGCTGCCCAGATATTTTAAAAACAGCTTCACGAGGTTTTCTGCATCCGATATGCCCCGGTGATGCTGCCCGGTGAATATGATATCCTCTTTTTCTATGGCCTTTTTAAGTCCGATACCTGTGCGCATTCCTTTCATCAGACGGTATTGTTCCTTCAGATTTGCATGGTGTTGGGTCCAGTCTTCATCGAGTCGGTGCAGGCGACAATCGGCAGCGAACATTTTGCGGTCGAAATTGCCCCAGGAACAGAGCACATAATCTTCCTCTTCTATCCGGGCCCAATCCTGAAATTCCTGAATAACGTCTGGAAAATACTTTGCCCGGTTTACATCACTTTGCTCGATGGTGGTCAGTTGACGGCAAAAAGGCGATAGGGCAGGATGCAAAGATGGCTTGACAAATCGATTGAATTTGCCGCGCACTTCCCCGAATTGATTGACCCGGTAAGCCCCGATCTCGATCGTCTCCTGCACATAACCCATAGGGGGCGTCTCCCAACAGGTGGCTTCCAGGTCATAAATAATATAGTTCATCCGAAACTTGGTTGCTGCATTAAAACTTCCAGGTAAAGCCAAACCGGTATTCAACCGGGTTAAAGTTTGAATTTATGTCATTTGCAACCTTAAAGTTGTATAAAATACTGATCTCAGATCCAGCACCACCCGGTTGTCCAAAGTTCCAACCACCACCAATCCGTTGATTGGCCCTTTGATCATTGAATTTTTCTCCTTTAAAATCAAGATCCTGAAACCATTGGTTGGACAGTTCTCCTTGCAAAAACAGGCCTCTGAACACCCGAAAGCGCATGAAAGCGCCCACGTCAAAACTGTTGAGGGACAGGGATCGGTAACCGCGTTGTTTGAGTGATGTGAAATCATAGGCAACCCGTGGGCCTGCAGACAAATTACCAATGATCTTGTAACCGACCATCGGTGAAATGCCGAAATTGAAACTGGAAAAGCCGTTAAATCCGCCAAACCTAATGTTGCCCCCTCCGCCATACCAAAGCCTGGATTGAAAACCTCTCAGTTCTTCTTTTTCGATTGTTTCGGGCCTCTCCTCTGGAATTTCCCTTGGTTTTTCCCGTTCCCTGTCCCGACGTTGTGCTGATAAATT
>JBILHS010000021.1:0-55754 GCA_044350425.1 Saprospiraceae bacterium
GCAGCAAAGATAGGGTAATTATTTGAAAATAAAACTTTTTGTGTGCGCAAGCCTTTTTGAACTAGGTTTAAAATTCTCCGGAACAATTCAAAAAGGACGTTTTACCTTTGACCCGTAATCCGGAACCCCCATTCCACCCTTTTATTTATCCCGCCTTTTGGTGCTGTTTATTTTTCAATGATTCGAAGTCTGTTCGAGTCCTTGTCAGGCACTATGTATTCCTTTCAGGAATAAAGATCATCATTTCATATTTACAAAACACACGCTCACGATGAGTAACTCATGGTGCATCCTAATTTTTGCGCTCTTTACAAGCAGTCAACTGGCATCCCAAAGCCTTGATTTCAATCCAAATAATTTTGACAAATGGATCAGCCTTCGCGCCGGCAACGGAAAAAAACCAGTGTACTGGTACTGTTATGGTGAAGTGTACAGTTACCCGGAAGGCAAAATGGTCGCCAAGGTCCAGGGGCTGGATATCGCTACCATGTTGGCACCTACCAAAGACAGTGTGCTACAACTGAACCGAAAACTATTCCTCTACCTTGACAAAGACACTGAAAAGATCCTGGACAGTGTCGGTGGGATGGCTGTGACGCACATCAAATATCCTTATCAGGTCATTGAATATGTCCTCAAAGGAAATGATTTACGCACCTATATTACCCAGGGAAGCGGTGCCCGCCTCATGCGGCTTAGTCCAACCCAGACCGGACATATTAAAAAGATTGGTCGAAACACGGTGTTCTCTTTTCCGGCATTCATGAACTTCCAGACGGCGAAAGGCAAATATGAGGCTTACGAGAATTTTGATTTTATTCTCAACGAGAATGCACTCCGTACCGAACAACGGTACCAGTTAACCTGGTGGCGCTATGGAGAATTACCCGCATTCCTGGGCAGTGGAAGGAGCGTCATGCAGCTGGTGTGCCACCGGGTGGATGAATTCGAAGACCTCCCTAAACAACTCCGGGACTATATTGAGACCAATGCTAAAGCATGGAAATTTCCGCCCAGGGATATGAACGAGATCAAAGCTTTGCAGCAGAACTGAGTAGGTGTTTTGACTTAGTCATTTTCCCGCCTAAGTCATAAATACGCACCCACTCAATTTGAAGATCATTGCGATGATTAGGTCCGCCCTCTTGTTTTGACTAAGCTATGGGGGCAGATAATTCCCCAGACAAAGCAACTTCTACAACCCGTTTAAGAAGATGTGCCAGAATCTTTGTCTAACTTTGAACAGAATAAAGACCTTTCATTCCTTAATGATTTTCTTTACTGCCCAGCCCTCACTAGTCCTAACCCAGACCACATACAACCCAACAGGCTCCCCACCCAACTCCACCATCCACTCCCGCCAGCCCGCACTCCGCAAAAACTGCATATCCGATACCACCCTTCCCTGCACATCCAGCACACGCACTCCGAGCAGCACCGCATCTTCGTGTGTGAGCGCGAGCGTGGCTTGGCCGCTGGTGGGGTTGGGCGATAGGGTGATGCCAATGTCTTGCTCTGGAGTGGGCGGGTCTTCTATGGCGCTGTTGAGCTGACAGCCGGGCTCAAGGCAACCGAAGGAGTCAACGCGGATGACCCAGCCGTTTTGGTTGGTACTGTCTTCAAGCGGACCGAAGGCTCGTCCGCACAATACAAAACCCTTATCAGGCATTTCTACCCCTTCAAAGAATATTTCATGAAGCATGGACTCGGGTGGACTAACTCGATACTCTCGTTTCCAGAGTACTTCGAGGCCTGGGGTAATTTTCATGATGAGGCCGGTTTGGCCTTCTGTGAAGGTGTCTCTTTCTGCACCAATAGCCCAGAAGCTGCCATCGGAGGTGGGTTTTAAGCGATTTATCTTGAAATAGTAATAGCTTTTATCTAGTGTGACAGAATCCACAAATTCGCCAGACTCATTGAGTCTGGCAAAAAAATAATTCCCTACATAAGTATTACCTGGCTCGTACAATGCATAAGCTTTCAAACCAGCCATCAAAAAGTCTCCATCAGGTAAGGGCTGTAGATCTAAGCCATAAAACAATATCTGTTTCCATTCCCATGGCGGGTAGACTTTTACCCATTGTTGATTTCCCTGGGCATCTGTTTTAAGCAATACCATATCTAATTTGTTCTCTGTGCCAAAACCACCGAGATATGGGCCTTCGTAAGATATAAAACCAAAAATTAAGTACCCGCCGTCATAAGTTTCGGTTAATGAGTAGGCAAAGTGGTTTTTTGCTGGATCTGTTGTATATTCTTTACGGAAAATCAGGTTGCCAAGGCTGTCGGTTTTATGTATAGAAATCTTCTGTCTCTGAGTACCACTTACAGGAAAGAAATACCCCATTATAGCAAATCCTCCATCAGCGGTTTTTATCAGTTCGTGGCCGCCTTCCTGTAAGCTGTTGTTGCCGAGTTCTTTGACCCAAATTGTATCTCCACTTTCATTATTGATCTTAATGAAAAAATACTGGTGATTCTCCGGTACTGCGTCAAACAAATATGCATTTCCTAAAATGATCGAAAACCGTTCGTCGAGTTTCAACAAACCAATAGTGTTGCCTGACGAATTTGGACGAGGAAGAAAAGATTTACTCCATTTCAAATCCCCTGTATTTGTCAGTTTTGAAACAAGAAAGTGATCTATGTAGGTAGTTAAACCCGAGTTGCCCCCGGCAACTAAGATAGAGCTGGAATCTCCAAAAGTTATCACTCCGCCTAGGTATTCATAATCATGCTCCCAGTCTATTTGCGTATTGAAATAAACTTGGGCGCTGCCCACCTCAACAGAGATGAGCAGCGCCAATAACATTGTTATCCGCACGATTACCGTTTTTTGCTGTAAAGCAATTTCCCATGTACTACCTCACCTGTCGAAAGCCGGCATTTGTAGAATAATATGCCCTCAGGGATACCATTGGCTTGCCAAGCGGCATATTGCTTATTTGAGGTATCTCTTTGCTCAAAAACAACTTTGCCAGAAATATCCGTAATGGTCAATGCAATTACAGAGACACCATTCGGAGCAACAAAATTAACTTCATTGTTGAATGGGTTTGGATATACGGTAAGTTCTGAGAGGGAGGCATCCATTTTTGCTTGTTCTTCCGATCTGCCACTTGACCTGTTGCCATTGCCTGCTTCTGCCTCAAGTGGGTGGTACACGCCGTTTAGAATATGGTCGAGCACTTTCACGTTTTCAGCCACCGTACTGTTATGCGTCATTAATGGGGCAAGTTGGGCAAATTCTCCGGCAGTGAGGTGGTAAGCATCTCGGCCGGCAAGTCCTGCATTGATTAGCACGGTGTAGTAGGAAATGAAGTCCTGAGTTTCAGTGCCAGAACCTGTTACCTGTTGGAGATACTGCTGTGCAGTGGCGTAGTTGCCAAGTGACGCATAAGTGGCCGCCAGAATGCGCTTGTCCTCTTGTTGATTGCGGCTGGCCAGCAGCGAAATCGCGCGGTTCGTGCCGGGCAGGTAGAGTGAATCGGCTACTGCCGTAGGCGACATACGCACATAAGCGTTCAGCAGGTCGTTGCGATATGGCAGCGAATTTCCATAACCAGTGTAAAGCCCCATTAATTCGTTGCAATATGGAGGATTTGGGCAGGGATCTACGATGCCGGCACAATTAGCATCTGGTGGAAAGCCGTTTCCATCTATCCTTGTAACTTCTGGTTGCGTATAACACAGCAATCTAGAGCCGTTATTCTGACTTTGACCTACGCGTTCGTAATATGTAAAAACAGTAGTGCTTTGTATATCCAAGAGGATTGGGTCAACACAATCCCATAAAAACTTATTGTCCGGGAAGTATGATGGGTCAAGCGGTTTAGCCTGACTAGGAAACGCCCCCAAAACATTCCAAGATACCTCCCCAACGCCCCCCTGATACGTATTGCAATGCGTCTGCAAAGAAGCGTTATCTTGCTCAAACTGGTTGGCAATATTGAAATCAGTAAAGGTGTTGAACTTTACATTTGCGCCGCCCGTGCCGAGGGAGTTGTTGATGATGGCACCGTAAGCGTCATACCCCGCATTTGAATCAAACTGGTTGGCGCTCAGGTTGATGCCTTGGGTGCTCTTGGAAATTACGCCTGCCGGAGTGCCACTTTTGCCTGTTTCAGGTGCAGGAATATTTTTGTATTCACAACTACTTATATCAGGCATGATATTGCCACGTACATTAAGGCCTTGATACACGTTGTCCATTTTTGCACCCGTAAAACTAAAGGTAGTAGTTCCACCTGAAAACATTGCAGCGGATTCTGTACCGATGTAAAGGTCTTTAAAGTGAGGATTGAAACTCCCACCATGGAAAAAGAACTTAGAATCTGTGGCATAAATCCCACTGGGCTGGTTTCGATTCAACCCATAAAAATTCAAAGGAGCCGAGTTGATAAAGGAGCAATTCGTAAATTTGACCTCACATACCGAACGCAAGCGGCAGCCCAGTTCAGCAGCAGTGGGGCGACCAGCGGAAGGTAGATCGCCCATAAAGGAATAGAGTGGGTCGGCCAGAGCCCCCGTGAATTCGAATTTAGTGTCCACCAACCAACTGTTGTTACTGACCCCGATATGCGGATTCCAAACCACCCCCCTCCCACAGTTACGGAAAGTGGAATTAGAGGCAGTTATTCTTCCTCCGCCCATGCCCTTACTGTCCATGTAGGTATCAGTCATAGTTGTGCCAATCGCATTGCCATCACCCACTGTGTTTTCCACCTGTTCCCAAGCAGTGTTGCCGAGTACTGCACCGCGCACCGCGTTTTCAATACGTGAATTGCTTGACATTAAGATTTTCCCTTGCAGGACTCCTGCGGGTTGGCCTGGCATGCCAAGCACAATTACCCCGTCCCACATTTGTTCTCCACCGCAATTGATACCTTTAAGTACAGCATTAGTGGTAAGTGAAAGTGTGCCCCCCTGTTGAACTGTAATTCCTGACTTTCGATGATCGGGGGTGTTTTTAGTACTGGCAAATTCAACGACTAAACCGTTCTGAATGGTCCGTTTTTTCCCGCTTGGGATAATGATATTGCCCCTGAACCTATATGGATTTGACTTGTTGGCTGGAGACCAAACTTCGTTGGTCGAAGTAACTGTGTAGTCACCATCCTGATCGAATCCGGCAGTTCCCTGGCAATCTGGCGTGAATCTAACAACATTAAAAGTTTCCACATCATTTGGAAGCTCGTTGTTTCCAATAAGCGCAAATCCACCATCAGCAGTCTGGATTAGGCCAAAATTACAGTTACCTTCTCCATAAGCAAGGTGGGTTTGTTCCCATAAAACATCCATTGGTCCCATTTCATTTTGGATATCAATTTTCATTAGGAAATTTTCCTCATAATGGCAGTTATCCATTTCCGGGAAGCAAGGACTTACTCCTTCATCTCCGGAATTTCCCCCTAACACAAGATTCCCATCTGTTTGGTCAATTACCATAGCTGGGTAAAAATCGCCCCCGCTTAAATGGGCAACGTTTTTGGCATAGACACCACCGGTGCCATCTGCTTTAATACGTATAATGTGGATGTATGCATCCTTATAACCAGAGAAGTATTCGTCCTCGCCGTCGCATCGATCTTTTAGCAAGACCCCCCTCCCAATAGGGCCTCCATCAACAGAGTGGCTGTGTTGCAATTCTTGATGCAGACTTCCGGTAAACTCTAGTGTGTTCATTTCAGCAGCTACATATATATAGCCGTTTTTGTAAACAATACTTCTTCCCATATCACAAGAATTGTTGGCAAGGTAGGTGTCTACTACTGACGACCCGTTTTTGCTGCCATCGGCGGCAAAAGTCCAACCCGGAACGCTTAGTGTGGGCGTACATGGGCCGTACTTGCCAGGGCATTCATCAATATCTGGATCATCCCAGATATTTGCGTTGGAACCAACAATTGTGTTTCCCGTGTAAGTGGTTGCTCCGGGATAAGCAGCGTCTTCCCAAGCTAATCCGGAAGGCCCTCCATAAGGATAATCCTTACCGTCAAAATATTTGACAAAGCCGTTCTGGAGGTTACTCAGGCTTAATTTTCCGATTACTACGTCCCTATCCCTGATTGGGTATTTTCGGTATCGAAGGTCTGTATTGTCAGAATTTCGGAAGATTGGTTCTGGGCCATCCTTGATTTCAAACTTCCATTGTTCCTTTCCCATCTGCTTAAACCCTGTGAAAATGATGCAATCTTCACCAGAAATATTCGCGATTTTACAATCGTACAACTGGCCGTTCAAGCCTGAAAGGACTTGCTCTGAGGACGACGGTGTGCCATCTGCATTGCGGATGGTTACAAATGGGTTTCCAATATCATAAGGAGTATTAGCACCTGGATTTGCGGTATTCCCTTTCCTGAAATAACCATTTAACACTATTTTCCCATCACTTGCAATATCTACGGATGAAATGCGCTCTTGCCCGGTGATAGTTAAATCCAAAAAGGGGGGTATAGCAGGTGGATTTCCCGGATTAGGTACCGTAACTCCGACACCTACAGCAAATGAAGTTGTCCATTCTATAATGTAGTTTTGGTTTTCAAACTTCAATTTTGCAAGAAATGCGTCTGCATTTGAAGCCGCATTAGGATCATTGGCGATATCATCATCCGGAATCCCTTGGTATCCTGCCATTATCGCATAGGTACCATCAGCAGATCGAGCTACTTGAAGTAAGCCTCCACTTAATCCTGGATAGTATTGCGAAGTTAGTAGTTCGCCGTGTTTGTTAATTACAGCGTAGCCTGGTACACGAGTGGCACCGTCATTGATCTCTGCATAACCTACTACCACCATGTCACCATTGGGCATTTCTACTGCGTCAAAGGCCCAAGTGTCCTCTGGTGAAGGACTGTTCGTTTCAAAATTAATCCCGGATGTCCATGCACTGCCAGGTCCTTGCCCCCAAGCAGCCTCAGGAACAAAGCACAGCACAGCAAAAAGCATTAAAATGGTGATCGGAAAAAGTCTCACTGCAGTCAAGACTATAACAGGCAACCTGAAAAGGGTTACCCCCCCCCCCGCAAAACAAGGTAGGCGGTTTTGAGGAACTCCCGCACCGGGGAGCGCAATTTTGTGAAGATGGACTGTTTTTCATGTTGAAAAATCATTGGTTGGGTAAAAAGAAAATAGAGATCACTTTGCCAGTCGTGGTGGACTGACAAAACTTTACATAAGAATACTGCAAGTAAGAGTAGTTGGATTAGCGTATTAAGGAGGCTTCAGATTTTTCACCTACCATAGCCTTGGCGGGCTGACATCGTTCTTTAGACTATTCTTTTATTGTCCAAGGTATAATGTCAAAAAGTCTAAAGTCCTCAAAAAAGGGATTAAAAAGCTGGCCTGCTTGCGCTTTTGCTCCTATCTATATAGACTAGGAATCCTGAGAACAAAAATGCTCTGCTAAGGTACTGGTATTTAATTTTGAAAACAATCCGTAAAGACAAAATTAACTTTTGTTGATTATCTAAAATAGGCTATTTTTAGCATTTCAGGGAACCTAGCCCCATTTTGGTCAAGTTTTACCCCCAAATCTATCTGTCCAAATGTCGGCAATGAGCATTTCCTTTCATGGCCGTGTCGCTTGGGTATTGCGGTTTGCGCCGGGCTTGAGGTTATATAAACTACTCAGCCCTGTTTATTTTCTGCCAATTCGCGGCGCAATTGTTGAACAAATTTATGGGTGACACCCACAAATTCGGCTATCGCTGCGTCGCTCCAATCCGGAAATTTTTGAATCGTTTTAATAGTGATGACATGGATCGTTCTTTCCATACCCTTTTCCATACCCTTTTCCATACCCTTTTCCATACCTTCTTTCAGGCCCTTTTCCTTACCTTCTTCGTACCCTTTCCGAAGCCCTTCTTCTTTCCATTTTCTCCCAAATATTTCAGGAATCGCGTCAATCCAATCGCGCTCTGCTTTGGGCAATTGTTTGCTGAGTTCTTTTACTTGAGCCTCTGTCATTTTATAAAAATTGGTGACGTAAAGTGTTAGGGTTTGGAGCAGAATGCCTTCGCGGTCGCTCCGGTAGAATTGCTTGCCAAAAGTAAGGACGTTTGGCCATTTTTTCAAAACGAATCTTTCATTGCGGGCAAATTTTAAAGCCAGAAACAGGTTTTTCAGGTATTCGGTTTCCTCTTTTTCCTCAATTTCCTGAGGCGGTATCTGGCTCAAGTCTGTGAGCAAGTAATGGAAGTTTGGAATAAACACTCCCCAATCTTCAGGTAGGCCCGGGAAATAGCTGGAAAACAGCTTCTGTTTCCACGCATGCGCTCCGTGATACACGACAATCGGAATGACAAAAGAGAGCGGGCGGTTGTTTTTGAGATCGTCTTCCCAAATTTGTAACCGATAATCAAGCAATTGAAGGTGTACTGGCTGTGAGGGCAAGTAACTTTTGTGCTCGAAAAGGAAGAGCAGCCGAGCCGAAGCACCGCTTGCCAATCGGGCTTCATACAGTACATCACTGAAGGAAATCCCAAAACGGCCACTAACAAAGGCTGTATCTATTTTCTGGAAAACACCGAAATCTATTTGCCCGTGTATGGCCTCGGGCGTGTAATGCAACAGATAGTTCCTAGCGATTTTAGCATCGCTGAAAAAGGCTTTGAAGACCGCATCATGCGGTTCGTGGTCTTTTTTACGAAGTTGCTTTCTATTGGGCATGGGAGTGGCTGATTTAGACAACGAAGGTATAAGGCTTCTATTTCAAAACAAAATGTTTTTAAATAAAAAGCCAAACCCAAAAAACCAAACCCTCCCCTACCCCGTAAGTGTGCTTGAAACTGTTTCACTTTTCTCTCACATTACTAAAATATTTTCAAACCATGCTGAAAAGCAGCCTACTACGCCTTTACAGCGCTTTGCTGTTGACAGGTTGGGCCTTGAGTGCTTCGGCATCTTCGCACCGCGAAGCTCCGCTCATCGCCAACGACCCGCTCGCGGACAACACTGACGTGTATGCCTTCCACAGTCCAGACAACCCCAATACCATCACGCTGATCGCCTGTTACATTCCTACGGAATTGCCGCATGGCGGCCCCAATTACAACACATTTGGGGAAAACATCCGCTACGAACTTCACGTAGACAATGACGCTACCAAGTCCGGCGACGAGGTAACCTACCGATTCACTTTCACCCGGACCAACCAGGATCCCAGCACGTTTTTCAATATCCGCCTGGGCCAGCAAAATCTGCCCACTACTTACACCTGCGAACGCAGCACCAATGGTGGCCAGACCTGGACAACCATCGTCACGAGCGGAAAAGTGCCTCCACCCTTCATAGGAGAGCGCTCTATCAATGGTCCGGTGGGTCTTAACACCAGTTACGCTTCATTGATGCAGCAAGCCATTACCACTGCCAGCTCGGGAGAACCTGTCTTTTGCAGACCGGTAGATGATCCGTTTTTTGTAGATCTGGGCGGTGTTTTTGACCTTGGCAACCTGCCACGTCAGGGTGGCGCCCAGGCACGCGATGGTATCGGGCAATACAATACGCATGCCATTTGTATTCAGGTTCCAATCGGCACCTTGCTGAAAGCAGGCGTTTCCCCTACTCCTGTTAATATTCTGGATGGCAACTTCGTGATCGGTTTTTGGGCAAGCGCCAGTCGCCGGGCTACCCGTACCCTCCAAACCAACGGAACGTATAACGACAGTGGCAACTGGGTTCAGGTAAGTCGCCTGGGTATGCCCTTAACCAACGAAGTAGTGATTCCAGTAGGCTTCAAAGATTACTGGAACGCCATTACGCCTTACGATGAGATCACAGATACTTCTTTAGACGGCTTTTTCTACAACCCTGAGCTGGCCCTTTATGTGGACAACCGGTTCTTTGGTGCTGCAGTGCCTGCATTTTCACCTTTACGCATTCAAACCAAATCGCTGGGAGCCTTTGACTTCGGATATGGCAAGGATGGCCTATATGCCTTGAATGGAACCGCTGCGGTAGCTGGAACTGCCCTGGATGATGCCATATTTGGCACTTTGTTACTCCCGGGAGCAGGAAAAGCGCGCTCTGTTGACCTATGGCCTATATTTCACACCGGGGTTCCGAATTTCCCACCTTATCAATTGGCTACAGGCAAAAACGGCAACCCACTCGCAGCAGGTAAGCCCTTCATTAATAACTTCCTGCCAAACGGTGGCGATATGCTGCGTCTGAACATGGCTACGCCCATCACAGATCGTAATGATCCAAAATTCAGCCCGCTCGGTATTGTGAACGCGGCGGTTTTGGGCCTTACCGACCCAACCTATGCTTCAAATGCAAATCTTGAATTCATTCCAAATATGGATGGCTTCCCGAATGGCCGCCACCTGGAAGATGATGTGACGCGTATTGAATTACAGGCGGTATCTGGGGTAGCACTCGCAGCGATCGGCCTTTGGTATGACGATTTCGGCGGCACCAATCCAGTTACACAGAATCTGCTGAATGTGTTGACTTATCAGACTGGTGTAACCAAAAACGACAAGCCATTCCAGACTTCATTTCCTTATCTGGCAACGCCCTGGAGCGGAAAGGAAACAAACTAAACTTTCTAAAATTAAATAAGATGACAACCTTTTTCAAAAATAGTCTGGCGGCATGTTTCATGCTACTGCCGCTGAGCACCGTGCTCGCTTCGAGCCACCGCGAGGCCCCGCTCATTGCGGATGACCCGCTAGCCGACAATGTGGACGTATATGCTTTCCGTAGTCCGGATCGTCCAAATACCATTACACTGATCGCTACTTACGTGCCACTCCAGCTTCCACAAGGCGGCCCGAACTACTATTCTTTCGGAGAGAACATCCGTTATGAGATCCATGTGGACAATAATGCGGCTAAAGTCGGCGATGAGATCATTTACCGCGTGGAATTTGAAATGGTCAATGAAGACCCCAGCACGTTTTTCAATATCCGCCTGGGCAAGCAGAACGGTAAAATGACCTATACGCTTTCCCGCTCTGACAATGGAGGCCAATCATGGATCAATATCCTATGGCGTGTACCAGTGCCTCCGACCAATATAGGAAAGCGTAGTATTGAAGGGCCCGTGGGCCTTGGTAAGACTTCTGAAACGTTGGTAAATCAGGCTACCCGCAATGCATCCACTGGTGAAAGAGTATATATCGGGCCGGCCGACGATCCATTTTTTGTGGATCTGGGCGGAGCTTTTGATTTGGGGGATCTTCCTCGACAAGGCAGCAATGCTCGCGATGGACTTGCTTGCAAAAACGTAAGTGCAATTTGTATCCAGGTGCCCATCTTTACGTTGTTGAAAAAAGGTCAGAAGAAGTCACCTGAAAACATTCTTGACCCCAATTGGACCATTGGTGTTTGGGCCAGTGCCAGCCGCAAAGCGGTCCGCACCCTTACTGCCGGCGACGAAAAATACACAGGCCCATGGATACAAGTGGGCCGTTTGGGCATGCCTTTGACCAATGAAGTGGTTATTCCAATCGGAATGAAGGACTACTGGAACAGCCTCACGCCTTACCAGGAGCTTGCAGATCAAACCCTGGATCCGTTTTTCTACAACCCGGAACTGGCTTTGTACATGGATGATGATCTGTTTGGTGGAGCAGTCCCAGGTTTTTCCAAATTGAGGATTCAACGCAATTCCCTGGGAGCCTTTGACTTTGGAAACGGCAAAAACGGGCTCTTTGGCCTGAAAGGCTCTCCGGCAGTGGCTGGAACGGCTTTAGACGACGCCATTTTTGGTACACTGCTGCTCCCTGGAGCCGGAAAACCACGCTCGGCAGCCCTGTGGCCTATATTCCATACCGGCGTCCCCAACTTTCGTCCGTACCAATTGGCCACCGGTAAAAATGGCAATCCATTGGCTGCTGGCAAACCTTTCATCAGCAACTTTCTGCCCAACGGTGGCGATATGCTGCGCTTAAATATGGCCGTACCAGCTACTCCGCGGAATGATCCAAACTTTAGCTCTCTAGGTTTAGTAAGTGCTGCTGTTTTGGGCCTTAAACAGGCGCCATACAATACGAATACGAACATTCAGTTCATTCCAAACATGGACGGTTTCCCGAATGGCCGACGCCTGGAAGATGATGTAACCCGTATTGAGTTACAAGCTGTGGGCGGTGTTGTACTGGCAGCTATTGGACTTTGGTACGACGATTACAGCAGTGGAAGTCCTGTCACGCAAGATCTTGTAAATGTATTGAGTTATTCAACCGGGGTAGAAAGCAATGATGTTCCGTTCAGGACTTCGTTCCCGTATCTTGCATTACCGCATGCGGGAGACAGCAATTACAGCTGCACGCTGGCAAGCGCGACAGACACTCTGGAGTCTTTTGTTGGAGGCTTTACAGGCTTCAATACCCGCATGGTGAATACCAATAAATCTGCAGTTTTGGCTACCAGCTTCCCGAACCCATTTGCGGCAGTTGCAACGATCCGGTACGAAATAGAATCTTCCACTGCGGTGAATATTTCAGTATTTGATCAGACAGGAAAGCAGGTTCAAACGATCCTGGACCAAAATATGGATGCCGGTGTTTATGAGGCAGTTTTTGAAGCTCAATACCTTCCCTCAGGCCTGTATTTTGCTAAAATCACTACTCAGGATGGCAAATCCATTCAGGTATTGAAATTGGTCAAACAGTAAAAAGAATCCGGTAAAAATGAAAGTGCCGGTGCAACAGTTGGTTGCACCGGCACTCTTTTTTCAGGTTATTTCTCCTAAAAATCAACCAATTCAATTTCAAAGATCAGCGGAGCATTTGCAGGAATATCTCCACCAGATCCGTAAGGACCATATCCGAGCGCAGAAGGCACAAAGAAGGTGCCTTTACCGCCTTTTTTAAGGAGCGGAATTCCCTCTTTCCATCCTTCGATCAGGTTTTGCAGCGGAAAAGTGGCCGGCGATCCGGTAGTTTGATCAAATATCTTCTCGTTTTTAAGTAGTTTACCTACGTAATTTACGGTTACGGTACTCGTACTGCCGGGGTGATTACCGGCACCTGGCTCGGTGATGATGTAATGCAAACCTGAAGCGGTTGATTCCGCTGTCAGGTTACGATCCGCCAGGTAATTTTGGATCTTCTCAATGTCGGACTGTAGTTGTTGCTCTGGAGTGAGGCCTTCTTTGCAGGAAAAGAGAGCAAGTCCTAAAAAGGTAAAAAGCAGGTAGCGCATGTCTATTTGTTTATAGCGTACTTTATGGGTGGAACAGCTGAGGTGAAAATGGGGGGCAAAATTAGAAAACCCGCAACAAAGATTTACTTCGGTGCGGGTTTACTGCGCAGACAGAACTCATATTTGTCTGAATTAATTATCATATCTGTCGTGTAAACAAGCGGTGGAACCGGGTCTACCCTAAATACGATTTCAAATTTTCACTGTGAATTTTGCGAAGTCGTCGGATGCCTCTTTCCTTGATCTGGCGTACCCGTTCACGGGTGAGGCCATACAACTCGGAAATCTCATCTAAAGTGAGTGCTGTCCGTCCGTTTAGCCCGTAATATGCACCAATAATCTCTGTTTCACGGGGAGAAAGCGAAAACAAGCCTTGGGCTACTTCTTCCCGAAGCGACTCGGCCATCAATGCAAAATCAGGGTCTTCCGTATTGTCTGGCACCATGACATCCAGCATGGTCGCATCACCTTCTTCGGTGCCTGGCAGCGG
This sequence comes from Saprospiraceae bacterium, assembly GCA_044350425.1. Lineage (GTDB taxonomy): Bacteria > Bacteroidota > Bacteroidia > Chitinophagales > Saprospiraceae > M3007. The sequence goes on from JBILHS010000021.1 coordinate 13,646, forward strand.
TGCATCCAAGGAAACGTGACGCGAACCACTGTGAATGAGCTGTTGCACTTCGCGTTCGCTCATACCCAACAGTTCACCCAACTCTTCGTCAGATGGCTCCCGTTCAAATTCCTGAACAAAGGAAATGTAAGCCTCATTCACCTTGTTGTAGGAACCGACCTTGTTGAGCGGCATCCGCACTATACGGCTATTTTCAACGATTGCCTGAAGAATACTCTGGCGGATCCACCAAACGGCATAAGAAATGAACTTAAAGCCCTTGGTTTCGTCAAAACGACGAGCAGCTTTAATTAGACCAACATTTCCTTCATTGATAAGATCAGAAAGGCTGAGTCCTTGATTCTGGTACTGTTTGGATACAGATACGACAAAACGCAGGTTGCCCCGGGTCATCTGATCCAGTGCATCCTGGTCTCCTTCACGAATACGCTGTGCCAAACTTACCTCTTCATCCGGCGTAAGCATGGGGAGTTTGCTTATTTCGTTGAGGTACTTGTCAAGCGCCTGGCTCTCGCGATTCGTGATCTTGTGGGCGATTTTTAACTGGCGCATAAATAAAGTGTTTTTGCACGCCTGCCAAACCGGCAGACTATTTGGAGTTGGTAGTTATAAACGTGTAACGTTTGAAAAAGATGTAAGTTACAATCCTCCTAATACATACTTGACGCATTAAGTTTCCCAAACGTTGATAATCTTTCGTTAAAGGTTTGAAATATCTTCATCTGACCAACAAAAACCGAGCCGCAAGTCTACAAAAAATTGTGGGAATTAACCCAAATATCCAAAACGTTGTAGGGCTTGCTCATCATCTCTCCAGTTGTCCCGCACTTTTACGGTCAGATCCAGGAATGCCTTAGTTTGTAAAAACGCTTCTATGTCCTTGCGCGCATAGGTGCCCAATTTTTTGATGGCTGCACCACCTTTCCCTAATAAAATGGCTTTTTGTGTTTCACGCATCACAAAAATAGTGGCACGGATGCGGGCAATGTCCTCCCCGGCATTCGTTTTAGAATCTTTAAAATCCTCCACACTGACCTCACAGGAGTAAGGAATTTCGTCGTCATAGAGTCGAAGGATTTTTTCGCGAATGATCTCGCTCACAAAAAATCGTTCCGGACGATCTGTCAATTGATCCTGCGGGTAATAGGGCTGCCCCTCAGGAAGGTAGGTTAATATTTTTTCAAGCAGATTGGTGGATTGAAGGTCTTTAAGCGCAGAAATGGCGATCACTTCTTCAAACTTTACGTGCTTTTTCCACCATCCGGTCGCATCCTGTATACGTTGTTCAGCGACCAGATCCTTTTTATTTAAGATCAATAATATAGGCACTTCCGTTTTTTTCAACACCTCGATTAACGGGTTATCTGCCTCTAACTCTTCCGTCATATCAAACACAAAAAGCATCAGGTCTGCATCCTCCACGGTCCCTTCTACAAAACGATTCATCGCTTTGTGCATTTTATAAGTCGGTGTTTTTACGTAGCCGGGAGTGTCGGAAAAAACCATTTGAAAATTTTCTCCTGTCAATATTCCGATGATACGATGCCGGGTGGTCTGTGGTTTGTGGGTAATAATACTCATTCGTTCACCCAGCAGCGCATTCATCAGGGTTGACTTGCCTGCATTCGGCCGCCCGATAATATTTACAAACCCTGTTCGGAAGACCTTGCTTCCGACGGATTCTATCTGCCCGGTATTGTCTTGTTCATCGTTCATAGTGCAAGGTATTTATTTCAAAGGCCAAGCTGGTGGCCCATCAAATCCTGTTTGGTTTGCAAATATTGCTGACTGTCGGGCTGAGGCGGGATAATGATAGGAATGGTTCCTACGACCTTTATGGGAGATCGGCGCATCGCCTCCACCTTAACGGGATTATTTGTAATGAGCTCAATTTGTTGAATACCAAGATCTTGCAGGATGGATACGGCGCAATCATATTGGCGGGCATCCACATCAAACCCCAAGTGGGTATTCGCCTCTGCGGTATTAAATCCATGGTCCTGAAGGTTATAAGCTTTTAACTTATTGATCAGACCAATGCCCCGGCCTTCCTGTCGGAGGTAGATGACCACCCCACCCTGCTCGGCAGCGATTTGTAAGGATGCTTCCAACTGTTCCCCACAATCGCAGCGACGGGAACCGAATACGTCTCCGGTCATACATTCAGAATGGATACGCACTGCTACTGGCTTAGAAGGGTCGAAACCTTCTGCCACAAATGCAATGTGCGGCATACGCTCCGTACTTTTTTCGGCGTAGACCAACATTCTGAATTGTCCGTATCGGGAAGGGATCGGAGCTTCTGCTTGGCGTTGCATGGTGCTACAAAGGTAGCGCGAAAGGTTTGTATGCTGGGTTATTGATCAATCAAGCCACGGCCTTCTTTCACAATGCGGCCTTCTTCGAGGAGTTTTTTCATCAAGCGATCCAGAATCCCGTTGATGAATTCCTTACTCTTGTCCGTAGAGTAGGTTTTAGAGATCTCTACGAACTCATTGAGTGTCACCTTGGTAGGAATGGTCGGGAAGTACAGCAACTCACAAAGGGCCATTTTCAGCATGATCATGTCCAGGATTGCGACTCGATCTGCATCCCAGTTTTTGAGTGCCGGTTGGATTTCAGCAAGTAACGCGGCATCTTCCTGTGCCGTTCGAAGCAACAGTTGGGCGCCGAATTCACGCACCGTTTCGTCGGAAGGTTCGTGTTCCTGATAAAATTTACCGCTGACTGGAAATGATTTGAGGGTCTTTTTCATAGCACCCATCACCAGCGACTCGTCGTCTGCCCAGTTGTTGTACCGGTCTTCCGTCATATCCAGGAAGAGATCGTTCGTCGATAGGAACCGGTATAATTCTATGTAAATTTTGGAATGGTCTGAATCTGTTGGAGCCTCTAACTCGATGTAAGCCTTATATTCAGGCACTTCGAGAAACCCATTGTACAAGGAACGGATGTGATCGTCATCAATGCCCTCATTGATCTTGTATTGGGTGACCAGATTTAAAAAGTCGACATGATTGGCCAGACTACGGGTGCAGTTATTGGTACTCAGTCGAGGTTCAAAAACCTTGTCGCCTTCTGTCGGAAGGAACTTTACAGCCCGGTTGGCGGCATCTTTTTCCGCGTATTGAGCAACACGCAAGGTGAGGTAAAGGTGATAAATATAAAGTTCAAAGGCTTTCCAGATACCTCCTTTATATGATTTCTGCAATTCGGCGAGCTCGAGAGACTCGTCGCGATTGAGCATGTAAAGAAGTTGCATCACTTTGACTCGGACACTGCGTCGGCTGAGCATATGGTTTCAAATAACTTTTATTGACTAGGGAAATGAAGTTTCCGAGGGCAAAGAAACGCATTATAGTCGTTATCTTGCCGTATTTACAGGCACTTTTCTTTTGAAGAAAATTCAATTTCTTAATTCAGACCGAAAATTTTGCCCGGGACTGTGATTTTTTCACGAACTCGATTTACCTTTGCAGCCCAATTTTTAACATTCGAATTTTTTCACAAACAAAAAGAAGGATAAATCAATGCTCATCCTCGAGATTAAAGACGGCGATACCATCGACAAGGTACTCAAAAAGTACAAACGCAAATACGAAAAATCAGGCATCCTGAAAGAGTTGCGTCGCCGCAAAGCATTTGCAAAACCTTCCGTACAACGCCGCACAGAGGTGCTTAAAGCGGTGTACAAAGAAGATATGTACGGCAACAAGAACGATTAATTTTGATGTGGCCAATGCGGCCAATGTGTAGCTCTGTACTTGGTTAGATGGAAATTCTCCGTAATTTTGGATTTCCCCTCACCTGGATCACACCACACATTGACCACATTTAATCATTGACCACATTCCAATTGTGTTTCACGAAGAATCTTTTTACGCATATTTGTCGCTCGAACGTCGGTTTTCGCCGCATACGCTCACGGCATACAAAGGCGACCTTTCCAATTTTATAGCATATTGTGTTGAACAGCAATGCCTTACCTCGCCACGCGAAGTAAGGCATTTGCATATTCGCTCCTGGGTGGTATCGCAAATGCAAGCCGGACAAAGTTCCCGGAGTATCGTTCGATATCTTTCTTGCCTGAAGACCTACTTTAAATTCCTCCGAAAGCGCGGGTTGATTGAAAAAGATCCCATGCGCAAGATCACCGCCCCCCGCATGGGCAAACGCCTGCCGGTTTTTGTTCAGGAAAGTCAGATGGCCGCACTTTTCACGCACATTGAATTTACAGAGGATTACGGCGGCTGGCTGGCGCGGCTTTTACTCGAATTACTTTACGCTACCGGAATGCGCCGCAGTGAAGCTTCCAGTCTGAAGATCCAGGACATCGATTTCAGTCGTATGGTATTCCGAGTTCAGGGCAAGGGGGATAAGGAACGGCTGGTGCCTTTTGCCCGATACCTGTTTGAGTTGATGGAAAAATTTCTGGAGGTCCGAAAAGTTACCTTTCCAGCAAGCTCCGAACCCTGGCTCTTCCTCAACCGAAAAGGCGAGCGATTCTCTCCGGAAAGTATCTACTACCTCGTGCGAAAACACCTGTCAACGGTCACCACCGAAGACCAACGCAGCCCACACGTACTTCGACACTCCTTCGCCACCCATTTGTCCAACCGTGGCGCCGATTTGAACGCCATTAAAGAATTACTCGGGCACTCCAATCTGGCTTCCACTCAGGTGTACATGCACAATAATATCGAACGCCTCCTTCAGGTGTATGAGCAGGCGCACCCAAAAGGTGGTGCGGAGGAAGAAGAGGAAAAGTAGCTGGAGGTTCAATTGTCCCTTTCCCGACAAGCATCGCAAACAAATCCCGTTATTGAAATCTATTTTTCCCGAAAATACGTTTGTATAAAAAACTTTAATGTTATCATGAAATTTCTAACCATTCTACTCGCGATCATCACCTGCAACAATGCCCCTTTACCCTCCGCTTCAACCACTGAAGCCCAGACAGGGGAGGGTGCTATAACCAATACCCAGGTTGCTGTTGACTCCCTGGTTCCTGCCCAATATGTGGATGGGAAGTTGATCAAAGTTAAAAAAAACGAGGAAACCTGGAAGCGAGAACTTACAGAACAAGAATTCTATGTGCTCCGCAAGGAAGGCACGGAACGAGCTTTCACCGGTGACCTTTGGGAGCAACACGAGCGGGGCATTTTTGTCTGCGCTGGTTGTGGCTTGCCCTTATTTGCATCTGAAACCAAGTTTGATTCCGGCACCGGCTGGCCCTCTTTTTTTAAACCTATCAGCGAAGACTGCATTGCCGATCAAACCGATAGCAGCCATGGGATGGACCGCACTGAAGTGGAGTGTGCACGGTGTGGTGGCCACCAGGGGCATGTTTTTACAGATGGCCCGCCTCCGACAGGCCTTCGATACTGCATCAATTCTGTTTCGCTCGACTTTGTGAAGCAGTAACTTGACCGCACATCATAATTGATTTTTTCCTGCGTGAGGGCTGTGGCAGATACCACAGCCCTCACTTTTTTTATCTTTGCGCAGGGTAAATTTAAGACCTTGACATTCATGGATAATAAACTAGAAATCCTTCAATCCAAACTTGCCGAAGCAAAGCTCGGTGGCGGCCAAAACCGCATAGATGCACAACATAAAAAAGGAAAACTTACTGCCAGAGAGCGGGTTCATTTCCTTTTGGACGACAACTCCTTTCAGGAGATCGGTGCACTCGTAACCCATCGAAGCACAGATTTCGGTATGGAATCCCAGCTTTTCCTGGGAGACGGGGTCGTCACAGGCTATGGAACTATTGAGGGTCGGCTGATCTATGTTTTTGCACAGGATTTTACTGTTTTCGGTGGCTCCTTGTCCGAAACACACGCCGAAAAGATCTGCAAGGTGATGGACCTGGCTGTAAAAAACGGTGCGCCGCTTATTGGACTGAATGATTCGGGCGGGGCGCGGATCCAGGAAGGCGTGAACTCCTTGGGTGGATATGCCGATATTTTTTACCGGAATGTGCAGGCCAGCGGGGTCATACCTCAGATTTCGGCCATCATGGGCCCCTGTGCAGGTGGTGCGGTGTATAGTCCGGCCATGACGGATTTTATCATGATGGTGGAAGGAAGCTCCTACATGTTTGTAACAGGGCCAAACGTGGTAAAAACCGTTACCAACGAAGAAGTGACCAGCGAAGAACTGGGCGGTGCCAGCACCCACGCCAGCAAAAGTGGCGTCACACACCTGACTGCCGCCAATGATATGGATTGCATTTTTAAACTAAAAAAACTGCTCTCTTATATCCCTCAAAACTGTGTTGACAAGGTCCCTATCCTTCCTTACACGCTTGGGGATGAATACCGCGACCAACTGAGCCGTATTATTCCTGAAAATGCCAACCATCCCTATGATATCAAAGATGTTATTGCGGGTATCACGGACACGGAGTCGTTTTTTGAGATTCATGAGCAATACGCCGAGAATATCGTGGTCGGTTTTGCGCGACTGGCCGGGCGGAGTATTGGCATAGTGGCCAATCAGCCTATGAACCTTGCGGGTGTTTTGGATGTAAATTCTTCGAAAAAAGCTGCGCGATTTGTGCGTTTCTGCGATTGCTTCAACATTCCGCTGCTCGTATTAGAAGATGTGCCCGGTTTTTTACCTGGCACCGACCAGGAATGGAACGCCATCATTACCAACGGCGCCAAACTGTTGTACGCTTTCAGTGAAGCTACTGTGCCACGGATCACGGTCATCACGCGCAAAGCCTATGGAGGCGCTTATGATGTCATGAACTCCAAACACATTGGAGCAGACATGAACTTTGCCTGGCCAGGGGCGGAAATTGCTGTAATGGGCGCCAAAGGGGCATCCGAGATCATTTTCAAACGGGAAATTGACGCAGCAGCAGATCCAGCGGCCAAGCTTGCTGAAAAGGAACGTGAGTATGCAGAGACGTTCGCCAACCCTTATCGCGCTGCCGCCAGAGGATTTATTGACGAGGTCATTCAGCCCCGGGAAACCCGGCGAAAATTGATCAAGGCCTTTGCAATGCTGGAAAACAAGGCTGTGGCGAGGCCGAAGCGGAAGCATGGGAACGTGCCGTTGTGAACAGGATCAATTCCTTCCTAAAAACAAACCATGACACAATTAAAATCCAGAATTTTTCCATCCAGAAAACGCATCGCCATCGTGGCCCACGACTACAAAAAGAAAGACCTGATCGAATGGGCTGTTTACAACCGAACCGAATTGGCGCGTCATGAATTATTTGCGACCGGAACTACCGGACGACTCCTGATGGATGCACTTGACCGGCCGGTTCATAAATTGCTCAGTGGCCCTCTAGGAGGAGACCTTCAAATTGCCTCCTTTATTGCCGAAGGTAAAATTGATATGCTGATCTTTTTCTGGGATCCAATGGAGGCGCAACCGCATGATCCGGATGTCAAGGCATTGCTTCGTATTGGGGTCGTTTGGAATATCCCTATGGCTTGTGACCGGGCTACTGCTGATTTTATGCTTACTTCTCCCTTGATGCAGGCGGAGTATGAGGCTATTTTGCCGGATTATAGTGAGTATGTGGGGAGACGGGCAGGGTAACTATTATAAAAAACTGATCATGCTCCTCCGCGAACTCATGGAAAACCTAGGCACCGCCTCCTTCGCCATCTCCGGCGCCCTGGCTGCGCTGAACAAGCGCCTCGATGTTTTTGGTCGGCATCCTTGCTGGGAGGTGCGCTCTATTTTGTTTTTGCTTCCTGGGATATGGTTGCGCCTTTAGCAGCCTCGATTTCGGTTGTTGCCGTAGTGGGTATTCGACTGGCAGCCATGCAATGGAAATGGGATCTACCCAGTCTGTGGAAATAAGCCCTAAGACCTCGGAGGTTTTGAAAACCTCCGAGGTCTTAGGGCTTAGGTCTTATTTCCACGATTTGAACCCAATACTACTTTTGCGTTATCCTCTCGCCGTACCTTACGGCCTCTGATACAAATCCATGGCTACTTTTTCAATCAACCTCAAAGACGGCTCCGTCGAAACATCCAAACCACTCATCGTGGGCATTGATCTGGGCACTACCAACAGCCTTGTGGCTTTTATCAAAGACGGTCAGCCGTATTGTGTAAAGGGCGCAGATGGTCGTAGCACCCTCGTGCCCAGTGTGCTGCATTTTGCTGAAAACGGCGATATTCTGGTAGGGGATGCAGCCAGGGAAAAACTAATCACAGACCCTGCAAATACTATTTATTCGGTCAAACGACTGATGGGTAAGTCGTACAAAGACGTTCAAGCGCACAGCGATTTTTTTGGATACCAGATCATTGACGACGATACTGATTCCTTGGTAAAGATCCGGGTAAAGGATCGCTTTTATAGCCCGGTCGAACTCAGCGCGCTTATTCTTAAGGAATTAAAATCCCGGGTGGAAGCCGATCTCGGCCAATCCATTGAAAAAGCAGTCATCACGGTTCCAGCTTATTTCAATGACAATCAGCGTCAGGCCACCCGCGACGCAGGCAAACTGGCCGGTCTTGATGTACTTCGTATTGTAAATGAGCCTACTGCGGCAGCATTGGCTGCCCCACCCAGCGTGGAAGGCGCCGTAGTGGTATACGACCTTGGAGGAGGCACCTTTGACATCTCTATTCTGCAAATTCAGGATGGCATCTACGAAGTACTTGCTACCAATGGTGACACCTTTCTGGGCGGCGACGACTTTGATCGGGTCCTGACATCTTATTTTCTGGAGCAAATGGGTCGCAGTCAGGAAGACCTGGCTTCTGATCCAAACTTTGGACAAGCCATTCGCCTACTGGCCGAAAGCGCCAAAAAAGAGCTGTCCAAAAAAGAAGCCTTTGAAGCAAGCATCGAAGGCAAAGATCTGTCAATTACAAGAGACACCTTTGAAACCCTGATCGAACCATTGATCAACCGAACCCTGGATTGCTGCCGAAACGTGCTCCGCGATGCAAAACTAAGTGCTGATCAGATCGGTCAGATCGTACTGGTAGGTGGAAGCACCCGGGTGCCACTGGTTAAAAAACAGGTAGCTGTTTTTTTTGGACAACCCGTTTTTGATGATCTGAACCCGGACGAAATCGTAGCGCTTGGGGCAGCAATTCAGGCAGATGTATTGGCAGGCAATCAACAAGACATCCTGCTCCTGGATATTACCCCCCTTTCGCTCGGCATCGAGACTGTGGGTGGTTTGATGGATGCTATCATTCCACGCAATTCCAAGATTCCGACCAAGGCCGGTCGACAATACACCACCAGCGTGGATGGTCAAAAGAATTTAAAGATCAGTGTATTTCAGGGCGAGCGTGACCTGGTAGAGCACAATAGGAAATTGGGCGAGTTTATCCTCCGCGACATTCCGCCCATGCCCGCAGGAATTCCCAAAATTGACATTCAGTTCATCCTCAATGCAGATGGGATCCTCACCGTTCGCGCCCGTGAATTGCGCAGCAACCTGGAAACCCAGGTGGAGATACGTCCCACTTATGGCATCACTGAAGAAGAAATGGCACTGATGCTGATTGACAGCATTCAAAATGCAGCATCAGATATTGCCGCACGTGGTTTACTCGAGGCGCGCAATGAGGCAAATAATATTATTCTTTCCGGGGACAAATTTTTGGTTCAAAACGCAGCTATTCTTTCTGAATCTGAACAAACCGAGACAAGGGCATTGCTCACCAGGCTGCGGGAAAGTGTATCCGGAATAGACAAAGACAGTATCCTGCTCGCGATGGAAAACCTGAATGAATATACCGCACCATTAGCACACCGTGCTTTGGATGTTAATATACGGGAAGCCATGCAGGGGAAGAAAATTTGACCTCTCCCCTGACAAATTTAATTCCAGACTGGATTTTCTTTGAAGAAAAATAATCTTGCACATTGGCGGCACTCCATGCCCAATTTCTACCTTTGGCGGCTTAAACCAAATACCTGTGACCTGTCTAATGAAATCGGCAGGTTCATACAAATCGTTCTTAATTCAGTCGCTCGTATTCGACACCGGTCTGATTGTTTTTCAATTCATGAATAACAATCCGACTTTCCTTTCATCACTCAATCACTCCAAACTGGATGATTCAAAGACTCCTTTCTTTTTCCATTTTACTGTTGTTGTCCCAATCAGGTTTTTCGCAAACTGCCACGATCATTGGCTGGGTGCGCGATGCTGACAACAACGCACCTGTTTCCGATGCTTCGGTGGTTATTTCCGGCACCGGAAAAATAGCAGCCTCTGAACAGGATGGTTCGTATCGGATCGAAAACGTGCCAAGCGGCAATTTTAACCTGGTCGTGACACGTAACGGTTATTTACCTCAGGATCTGCGTGTAAACCTACCTGCCAGCGGAGAAGTGCGTACGAATGTACTTCTGGCCAGAGACCAGAGTGCTTCCACTACGCCAACGGTGACTGAAATTCCAACCATTACCCTGGAAGAGGCTGAAGCAGAAACAGAAGGTTCCGGCGAAGTCGCCAACCTCCTCAATGCAAGTCGTGATGTTTACCAACAGATCTCAGGTTTCGGCTGGAACACTTTCCGATTCCGCGAACGAGGCTATGATTCAGAGCATTTTCCACTCTTTTTAAACGGTGTAAACATCAATGACCCGGAAACCGGATTTGCCTTTTATGGGGAAATCGGGGGCTTGAATGATGTTATGCGCAACCGTGAAAGCAGTATTGGAATTGCTCCCGCAGAGTTCACCTTTGCAGAAATTGGTGGGGCAACAAGACTCGACACCCGCGCCTCTGTACAACGCAAACAGATCCGCGCCACTTATGCCAAATCAAACCGTACCTACACCGATCGGGTCATGCTGACCATGAACACCGGCCTCATGCCAGGTGGCTGGGCAGTAAGTGCTTCCGGTAGTCGCCGTTGGGGACAGGAAGGCTATTTTGATGGCACCTTCTTTGACGGATACTCCTACTTCCTATCCGTGGACAAAAAAATCGGACAGGTACATGCCTTAAATCTCACCTTCCTGGGAGCTCCCAGTAAACGAGGCCGGGTAGCAGACTCCTTTGAAGAAATGTTCGAATTGGCTGGCACCAACCGGTATAACCCTAATTGGGGATATCAGAATGGTGAAAAACGCAATGCAGCCGTTGGCTATGCACATCAGCCCATTGGAATTTTGCGCTATGACTGGACGCCTCAGGCAGGTACTTCTATTACCATGGCTGTGTCCGGGCAAGCTGGCAAACGGGGTGACACCCGTTTGGAGTGGAACGATGCGACCAACCCGGCACCAGACTTCAACCGCCGTCTGCCATCTGCTATCCTGGACTCTACCCTATCTGCTCAATGGGCAGAAGCCTTACGTAGCGACGAGAACCTGCGCCAACTGGACTGGAGCCGTTTCTACGACGAGAACAGTCGGAATATTTTCACCGTAAACGATGCTGATGGTATTGCAGGCAATACGGTTACTGGCAAACGTGCGCAGTATATTGTTGAAGACCAGCGTTCTGACAGCAAAGAGTTAGGATTCAATGCGGTATTGAACCAACAGTTAAATGTCCGTTCCAAGCTCCAGGCAGGGGCCAGTTATCGCTGGTATACCGGTCAGAATTTCAAAGTAGTAGACGATCTACTGGGCGCTGATTACTGGTATGACATCAATCGTTTCGCTTCACAGGATTTCCCTGGCCAACCGGATAAGGAGCAAAACGACCTACTGAATCCAAACAACGTGGTCCGCAAGGGAGATATTTTCGGGTACAATTATGATGAAAATATCCGGAGCGGGAACACCTGGTTTCAAATCACCAATGACCTGAATCGATTCCAGTATTTTTTCGGTGGCGAAGTAGGCATCAACAAATTCTGGCGCACCGGAAAGATGCAAAACGGCCGGTTTGTTGAAAATTCTTTGGGAGATTCTGAAAAGCAGTCCTTCTATACTTACGGCGCCAAAGCCGGCGTAACTTATAAGGCCAATGGACGCAATTATCTTTATGTCAATGGCTTTATTGGTACCAAACCGCCCCAATTCCGCGATATTTTCCTCGCCCCGCGCAATCGGAATGATGTGGTTCCGGGAGTAGAGCCCTACACGGTACAAAGTCTGGAAGGAGGATTCATCCACCGTGCCCCAATGCTTCGGGCCCGATTGACCGGTTACTTAACTAATTTCAAGAACGAAGTAGAAAGCAATATGTTTTTTGCCCAGCTGCTGGGTGAGTTCAGTACGATTGTTCGAACCGGAGTAGATCGGCAACACATGGGTCTGGAAGGTGCTTTTGAATGGAAGCCGATCCCCTCCTGGGTATTCACAGGTGCAGCCAACGCTGGTTACTACCATTATACTTCACGTCCTTTGATGTATCAAACCAACGACAATACCGGCTCGATCGGTTTGGATAGCATTACCGTCTATCAGGACAACTTCCTGGTACCACGGACGCCTCAAACTGCTGCATCCCTCGGAGTCAAGTTTGAAGGCAAGCAGTTTTGGTTCGCTTCACTTAGCTTTAACTGGACGGACAATTTCTGGTTTAATTTTGACCCTACCCGCAGACGTGCCGAAGCTGTTTTGGGACAGGAGCCCGGTTCACCTATCTGGAATACGGTCATTGAGCAGCGTAAAGCCCCTGCAGCCTACACCCTGGACTTTTTTGGTGGTAAATCCTGGAAAGTAAATAAGGTCTTTGTTTACCTGAACGTAGGCGTGAACAATATTCTGGACAATAAAAATATCTTTGTTTCCGGTCGTGAAGCCTATCTCAACACCTTTGGACGGGAGTTTGACAATGTAAATCTTTACAGCCACGAAGTGCAGTATGCTCCCGGGTTGAATTATTTTGTTTCTCTTGGGGTAAGGATCTGATTATATAACAGCCTGATTTCTTTTGAGAACCTTATACCGCCCCAGAAAAACCTTCACTACACACTTGATTTCCAACACACAAAAACATTCGACCATGTTTTTCCAAAAAAATAAAAACCTCGTAAGCAGTTTAGTAGCTGCGCTTCTTTTGTCGGTATCCTTTGTCGCTTGTGTCAAAACAGAATTTGACCAGCCTCCTGTGGGTGGCGACGGCCAGATCATTGCTACCAACACGACTATCCAGGCCTTGAAAGGTTATCATGAAGTCAATGGCGGCTTTGACCTGATCACGGAGGACCTTGTGATTGGCGGCACGGTCATCATGGATGATCGCACTGGAAATTACTACAAAACCATTGTGATTCAAGACTCTACCGGTGGTATTGAGATCAAATTCAGCAATGGCTATCTCTACAATCGCTACCCGGTGGGCCGAAAAATTTATATTCGCTGTAAAGGGTTGATGCTCACAGATTACAATAATCTAATCCAACTCATTGGAGGTGTTGTTGTAGAGAATGGACAGGCGAGCGACATTGGCATTACAGAAAACCAGGAGCGTACCCAGGTGGTTCGCGGCTTTCTGGGAGCGCCTCTTACGCCAAAGATCGTATCGATCGCTCAAATGAATGAAAGCCTCGTAAGTACACTTATCACCGTTGAAGGCGTACAATTCACCAAACTGGATACCGCCCAAACCTGGGGCGATGCGCCTTCACAAACCAGTCTCAACCGTACAATTCAAAATTGTGGCAATGTGGAGCTGTTGGTGCGCACCAGCGGTTTTGCTGATTTTGCTATTGAAAAAACGCCTTCAGGAAAAGGAAGTATTACAGGCGTTTTGGGCATTTATAACAACGATTATCAGCTCTATATTCGCGACCTGAATGACGTGGCCATGGATGGGCCTCGTTGTGGACAAGGCGGTGGACCCGAAACACTGGTGGATATCAGCAGCATACGTTCGATATTTACAGGCGCCACTACGTTTGTTCCTAGTGGTCGCAAGATCAGAGGTTTTGTTATTTCCGATCGTACAGGCAATAACCTGAACAACAAAAACCTGTATCTTCAGGACGGAACAGCCGGTATTGTGGTCCGGTTTGACGTAACCCATTCCTTTAACCTTGGAGATGAGATCGAGGTATCCGTTTCTGATGTTGAATTGAGCGAATACAATAAACTTTTACAGGTAAACAACGTCCCGCTTACCAATGCAGTACTAAAAAGCGCTGGCAATACGCTGACGCCCCGAATAGCGACCATTGCAGAGATTATATCTAATTTCAATGCATGGGAAAGCACCCTGGTAAGAGTTTCTAATGTGTCCGTTACGGGTGGCGCTACCCTTTCGGGCAACCGTACGTTGAACGATGGCACTGGAACCATTGCCATGTTTACGGGTACTACAGCTACCTTCTCAGGTCTGGCCACGCCTACCGTGCCTGTTACCCTGACTGCTATCGTATCTGATTTCAATGCAAAACAATTGCTGATGCGAAATGCCGGGGATATTCAGTAGGAAGGCATTTGGATGCTGCATCTGAAAATTCATGCATAGATGTACAAATAATTGCGGCGAACGAGACCAGTGTTTCGTTCGTCGCAACGTTTTAACCGCTGGTGCGTTACTTTTGCAATATGATCCATATGAGACTAATTTTTACTGCGCTGGCAGTATTTTCCTGTTTTCAGGTTTTTGCGCAAGAACCTGATACCCGGCAAGGTGTCGGAGCGGATTCGCTTTCGCCCCCCTCTTTCTTCCCTGCCAAAAGAGACTCCATTTTCAAGGATCTTCAAGCCAATAATGACACCATGCCTCTGGGAAAAAAGGGAAACCTGGTAAGGCGGGTTTTATTCAAGGGGTATCCCAACCCACGGACTGCTGCCATACTTTCCTTTGTATTACCAGGAGCAGGGCAGGCATACAATAAGAAATGGTGGAAAATTCCACTTGTTTGGGGTGCGCTGGGCGGTATTGCCTATGGCACATTTGACACGCAGAAGACTTATCACGATTTACGGGACAGCTATAAACTTTTGGTTGACGGTGACCCTGATACCAATCCGACAGAATCCCCTTACAATACATTTGACGCTACCCGTACGAAGACCTACCGGGATACCTACCGAGGCTACACAGAGAAATGGTTTCTTGCGCTTGGTGTCACCTATTTACTGGTTGTAACCGACGCTTTTGTGGATGCCCACCTCGCCAGATTCGATGTTAGTGACAATTTAAGCTTACGGTTTAAGCCATCTATTGAAACAACTTCAGGGATTCCTGTGTTTGGCATTGGAATTGCCTTATCTTTCTCCCCCACCCCGGGGGGGGGCACAATTAATTCTCCGCTTTCCCGTCCTTGAGCTCCATTATAGACAGCGAATCAGATAGCTTGCAACTGACCAGGCAACACGTCCTCGAAAGCCTGCGTTTCCCGCTGGTGGCTGTCGCTATCATATGGCTGGTACATCTTTGGCAAGTGACTGAAGGATTTGATCCGGGCGCATACGGAATTATGTCGCGCAGGGCATGGGGTTTACGGGGCATTGTAACGGCTCCCTTGATCCATGGAAGTTGGAAACACCTCATTTCCAATACATTACCCCTGTTTGCACTTGCATTTATTTCTCTCTATTTTTATCGAAAAGTTGCCATGCGGGCTTTTTGGCTCATCTATTTTCTGACGGGCGTCTCTGTTTGGCTATTTGCCAGACCTGTTTCACACATCGGGGCAAGTGGGGTTATTTATGGTTTGGTCGCTTTTATGTTCTGGAATGGCATTTTCCGACGCAGTTTGCGCTCCATCGTATTGGCTGCCATTGTAATGCTCCTGTATAGTGGGATGTTTATGGGCATTTTACCAGACCAAGAGGGTATTTCCTGGGAAAGTCACCTGATCGGTAGTTTATCCGGGATCTTTGCTGCTTTTTTGTTCAAAGGCGAACTGGAAGACGAAGAGACCAAAGACACAGGAAACCCATTTGCAGACGAGCAGTACGAGGAGAAAACCTACTATTTACCGCAAGACATTTTTGAAAAGACCAAAGCCCATCGATTGGCTGAAGAAGCTCATCGTGCCATGGAGGCTGCTGCCGCTGCTCAGGCTGAAGCTGAGGCCCGTCAACAAGGCTTAAACAACCCACCATTTGGCAGCTCACCTTTCTGGAATCAAAATCAGACCTGGTAGTTGGGGCAATTAAATATCCCTTAGGATCGGGGGCAGGCAGGTTGCACTAGTACCCCTCCGACAATAAAAAGATCACCGCTATGATTCCAGTGCACCCAAGCAATGGATATCCAATGGTTTTCACATGGTTCATTTCGCAGACCTCTATTTTTTCCAGCTGTAAATTTGAAATGGTCAAGGTGGCTGTATCGGGCAAACCGAGTGCAAACTGTGGCTTGGCATACAACAGAATATCATTGCGGCTGTTCCGGGCATCCGAACGGTCCCGTAAAATAGACGCTTCAATCGTTTCAACTTCAGCCATTCGGCTGATAAATCCAGTGATGTTGTTTTCAGAAAACTTCGGTTCTGCTACATACCAACCCCGTGTGAGCGGGTGCGCAGCATCCACCAGATAGACAGAAAGTCCTTCCGGATTAATTTTTTGTAGCCTCGATTTGGACATCGAATACCTTTGGTAATAGGAGCAACCTGTTTGGGAAAACAAAAAAAGAATCAGCAGAAAAAGCAGTGAAAATGGTCGGCTGTTTTTCATGTTTGTAGACTTTAGGTATTTGACTAGGAATTCTGGTTCTAGACGTTGAATTGGGGGGCGCTGGTTGGTTTACCAATTACCCAAAATCTATCTCCGTGTTGTCTCCAATGTTAAGACTCAGGTCCATTCCGCGAATACTGGCATCCGAACCAATAACGGAATGTTTAAGCACCACTTCATCCAGCGCAGCAAAATTGCCGATGATGCTGTCTTTCACGATACTGCGCTGGATCTGAGCATTGTCCCCGATGGTGACATGTGGGCCAATGATGCTTTGAGCGATATGACAGTTGCTTCCTACCGCCACCGGATGAATAAAAATGGTGTTTTCAAACACCGGCAATTCCCGCTGACTGGCCACAATGCCGCGTTGATCCAATAGCATGGCGTTGGTTTCGAGCAGCACCTCTTTTCGTCCGCAATCAAACCAGTTTTGTACCGGCATAGCCTTAAAATGAATCCCATTTTCCACCATGTGCTGCAAAGCATCGGTCAATTGGTATTCCCCTACCGTCCGAATATCCTGTTTGATCAGGTATTCTGTAGCGCGAATCAGGGCTGAAACCTCTTTGATCTTATATAGTCCGACGATGGCCATGTTGGATTTTGGGATCCGGGGCTTTTCCACCAGACGGGTAACATGGCCATCTTCACCAAACTCTGCAACTCCAAAATCTCTTGGATCGCTCACTTTTTTAACCCCTAAACAGGAGGTCGGGCAATCGAGCATCAGTTGCAAATCAAGATCAAAAATTGAATCGCCAAAAGCAATAAATATCTCATCTTCGTCTTCAATGGTTTCACGGGCAGTCCAAACGGCATGGGCGGAGCCTTCGCGGTGTTCCTGATAAACAAACTCGGTATGCAAATCCGGGTAAGTCTCTTCAATAAAATGCCGCACTTTATCACCTAAGTGCCCAATAACAAACACAAAATCTTTGATACCCAATTCGGCAAGCTTATCAATGATAAAACATAGGATAGGCTTTCCAGCCACAGGCATCAGCGGCTTGGGTTGGGTATATGTATGGGGTCTTAGACGGGTGCCGACGCCGGCTACTGGGATGAGAACCTTCATGCGGTTGGTGGATTGGTGATTGGTTTTTGGTGAATGGTGGATTGGTGATTGGTGGCTGCCTGCCCATCCCTAAGTGGTTCAGCAGTTAAAGAGTCCAAAGGTAGCTGTTTTGAAGTTTGCTGATTGTAAAGTAAAAGCAAAGCGGCGACACGGAATAGTTCCCGTGCCGCCGCTTACTGCTGTAATCAGATGCATGCAGCGTGCAGAAATCTGATTGTTTTTATTTCAGTTTATTGCAAAATAATTTTTTGCGTTACGGTGCCTTCGTTGAACCGAACCCGTGCAAAATAAACACCAGGTGCCATATTGTTGCGTGGGACCGTGAATTGGCTGGCATTTACGCTTTGGAAGCTTGCGCACAGACGACCCGCGATGTCAAACAGATCGATGTTCTGCATGGTGAAATGCTCGTCTGTTTTAAGCATGAAGTCCGCATTGGTTGGGTTCGGGATAGCCGACATTCCAACTTGAGCAGAGCTCAGGTCTTTCGTGCCAATGGTGGTACAGTTACCCAGCCCAAGTACTGCACAAGCACGTGGAGCAAAGTATGCCATGATGGTGTCAATATAGCTCTGCTGAGAAGCGGAATACAATTCGCAGTTAGGGTCTGTAGCCAAGCCATAAGGGTTTGGAGAACTTGCAAAGGACCAAGGGCTGGAATCAGTACCCAGGAAAGGATAAAAACCTTCAATGTTACCATTTAAGGTTTTTGCTTTTACAGAAAGCGGGTCGTTCAAATTGGCATTAATCATGGCGCTTTGGAGGCCAATAGTGTTCAACACTGGCTGGAAACCGCAGCTGCCCGTAACTTCCACCACAGGAAGATTGATTGGAGGTGGCACAAGTACGATGGCAGTACCACATGGTGCAAACGGATCTGTCGGGTTGTGGAACGAAATGATTGGAACATCATTTGCATCAATCCAGGAAAGGTCGCCCAGAGAACCACCCAGGTTTACAGACAATTTAAAATCAGAACTGTAACCAATGTGGTTTGGATAACAAAGCGTATCGCCTGCAGGGAATGGGAGCCCAGGTACACCCGGGTTAACACCGAAATTTGTACCTTCTACGTTTCCACTCAAAAACTCAAGTACCATCGGCCCCTGAGGTGTCAGGAACTTAGGAACGTAGGTATCTGTGATCGTATCAAGGGTAGCAGCAGCAGCAGCAATATAGCCACCTGTGCCGATGCCCCAGACCGTAATTTTATCCGGGTCAACCTTAAAGGTATTGCCGCCGGTAGCTACATTCTTCCGGAAATAACGGACGCAGGTATTAACATCCTGTACACCCCGATATGCAGCGTTGATGAGGGTGTAGATACGCTCGGTCTGTGTGCCGGCAACCGGATTCCAGCCAAGACGGTAGTCTGCAACTGCGACAACATAACCCATTTGTGCAAGCCGTGTGGCCATTGCTACATTATCTGCATCCTTAACAGTACCAGAGCAGCCTCCATTGACCTGTGGGGGTAGGAAGTTGCCGGTATGCAGCATAATGATCAGTGGGCGAGCAGTTGCAGCGTCTCCAGTTGGCTCGTAGAAGTCCAAAACCAAAGGTTGTGGAATAGCCTGACCAGCCTGAGCCAAAGCGAGCACAGTAGCGTTGACACCATAAATCTTGTTAGGAGTAACAGTCACATCACTGAACACCTTATCAAAATAACGGGTCTGCGCCCCAATGGATGCAGCAAAAAGAGTTAAAAGCAGGAGTAAATTAATTCGCTTCATGAAAAAGAGATATGGTTGGTGAAATATTCAAATTTATTTTTTTACAAAATCATAGACAACGGATGCATAAGCCATGGTGCCAATCCGTGGCCCCCCGTACGTCTGTGAAACCTGATTATTCAGCAGGTTAGAAGCACCAATTTTCACGGTCGTATGAATTTTGTCAAAGGTCGCATTTACCTGGGCATCTACCATATCATAGGTTGGAACGCTTCCGGTAAACTGCGGCGACCCTTCAAAGGTAAAGCCTTGTATCCACTTATACGTCAAATTGAAACCGGTCTTTTTTAATTTGACAAAACCCAGGTTGAGCGGCACATCCCGTCCCGAAATACTAACATTATACTTGTGCTCCGGCGTGTTAAATGCAGGGATGATCGGATCGTCTGGAAAAGCCTTGTTTAGTTTGTTCCAGGAGTAATTTCCTGCCAGTTGGTAAAATCTGGCGAAGTAATAGTTCATGCCAATGGCCAGGCCCTGCGTCGTTACCTCCTGTGTTGAATTGGCTGCAACGCGATATGCCTGTGTGTTGAGCGGGAACAAAGTGGTGGGGTCAAAATCAGAATAAACACCGATGTTATATCCGATAAAGTCATTGTAAAAGCTGTAATAGTAGCCTGCGTCCACGTAAAGACTCTTGAATATCGTAGTGCGGTAACCCACTTCAAATGTTTTGACTTTTTCCGGCTGGATCGGAGGCGCATCAAAACGACGCAAGGCGGAGGTATCCAATCTGTCCAGGTAATTCCGGAATGATTCTACTGTGATCAGGTCATTAAATCCATCCAGATTGCCCAATAAGGTAGCCCGCCCCACATTAAGGTTCAGATATTGGTCGGTAAGCGTCGGATTGCGGACGGCGGAGGAGAAAGAAAATCGAAGATAGTTGTTGATCTTTGGTATCCAGACCAGGGATGCCGCAGGCGTAGAAACCCAGTTAAAGTTCTGGTTTTTGTCTACCCGGGCTGAAAGATTGGTGATCAATTTATCCTCAAAAAACTTTTTCTCCAGCCCTGCATAAATGCCAAACTCGAAATTTCGGATGGCTGGAACCCCTGCAGTATCTTTAAAGATGGTTCCTTCCGAGCGCGGCGCATAAAGCCTGCCATTCGCCCCGATTCGAACCTCATCCGTCCACTTTGGAGCAAATTTATATTCTCCATGGGCATGGTACAAGGCAGACTTGTCATAAAAGCGAGTACCTCCTTCGGTGGATTTCAGCGAAGTGATTCGGTCAAATGCTTCCTGAAATTCAGGGGTGCCAGGCGTTAAAAAAGCCTTCGTCGTATTGACTAATGGGTCTTGTTTGTTGGCATATTCTTCTGCAAGCGCATGCCAGCCTGCCAGTTCAGGCTGATGTTCACGAAGCCATTGCAAAGAAGAAGTTGTATCAAAGATCACAAAAGGGGGCTCCGGCAGGAAAATCACATTCTGAGGATAGCCCTGAGCTTTCATCTGCGGGTAAATAAAGTCGCCCCAGTAGTCATTGTAATTGAGCGACCAATTCTCATCGCTTTTCACTTCCCGTTGTAGGCGAAGGGCTGTAAAATATGGATCGTATGAGCGGCCGGCATCCTCATTGGTTGAATAAACACGGAAGAAATACTTGTCCTTTTTCCGGAATTCGATTCGGTTTTGCCAAAACTTGATTCCCCGAAGGCTAAATCGGTTATCACCCTGGTAAACGGTGGTACCTGTACCGAAGTTCGAAGCAAAGATCAACTCCGGAGAATCAAACTCCCTGGAAGGATTGGTACGAATATGATAGGCCGCACCTGCTTTAAAATTCTGGGTGTTATAATCCACCAGATCAGACTCTCTATAACCTGTTCGGTGAAAAACGCCCAGGCCGGCAGAACTTTGGGACAAATTGGCGGGGTCTGAAAAATCATTCAGAGAGAAATATTCGTCACCGTAAATATTCACCGCATCCCAGCGACCAGGATTCCCAATACCGGTCTCAGTACCATCGACGGGGCCTTCGTTATTGGCAACCCAATCGTCTGCACGGAGATAAAACAGGTTGAATTTCAAGGCCGAGGCAAGGTCTCCGTTTTTATTTTTAAAGCCTTCACCCCAGCGGATGGCCGCTTCAGCAAGATTCCTGCTGCCGTATTTTACACTGGCAGCCAAGCCTCTGTGCACAAATGGATTCTTTGTTTCCATAGAGATCACTCCATTGAAAGCATTGGGACCATAAAAGGCAGAGCTTGCACCCTGGATGAGATCTACTTTGGTTACGTCCAGATCACTCGAGCCTAAAAAATTACCCAGCGAAAAGTTGAGGCCAGGAGCCTGATTATCCACACCGTCAATAATCTGTAACGAACGTACAGGGCTCGTGGAGTTAAATCCGCGGGTATTAATGATGGTAAACCCAAGGGATGCCGTGGTGAGATCTACACCCTTTAGATTGCCCAGACCATTGTAAAAATTACTGGAGGCTGTCTGTTTAATGGCAAGCGCATCCATATTTTCAATCGTAAGCGGCGCTGCCTTTTGCTTATCCCCAATCCGTTGGCCCACCACGATAGCTTCCTCCATGACAATACTGGCTGCAGAAAGCCTCAGATCTATTTTTTGTGCGGCGTCCTTTACCTCAACCTCCTGGGTCTCATAACCGGTGTAGGAGATCTTGAGGGTCACTGGAAAAGACTCCACTTTCAGGGTGAATTCGCCCTCATAGTTGGTAAGCGCACCACCTTTGCCATTTACAGGCACTACACTGGCTCCAATGATGTCATCGCCACTTTCAGCATCCCGAACCTTGCCTTTGATAGATGACTGGGCATTGAGCCATGTACCACTCAGTAGCAGGCAAAAGAATCCGGCAAAAAATGTTTTGTAAATTTGCTTCATACAGATCAAATCTTTTTTCAAGCTAAAACGGTCTCTAACCAGGGTTCATCGGAACGCTGTTTGTCGGGCAAAAGAAGTAATAAAATTTGATTTCAAAACGCAAAACTGTTAAGATATCGTAATTATGGGTGTAAGTGCCCGTTAGGAGGCAACGTAGGTGAGGCAAAAATTTGCCTTATATATTTAGTTGCAAAAAAATAATGTAAGAAATTTTAAAATTTCCAAAGTTATCTTCGTACATTTGTTCTGCCTGCACTGAGCATCCAACCCAAAATTATGTTTGCCTTATGCTAAAACCATCTACTCGAACGACTTTTGCTACCAGAGGAATTCCTTTCCGCCAAAATCCTCCCGTTCTGCATCCCCACTCCTATTCATTCCGGCCTTTAATCGCTGACGGCTGCTGTTAAGCAGCACTCTCTATGTTTCTCCTGTCATGCATCGGGTGCCAAGGCAGGACACGTTTCATATTATTTTATTCATCCAAATGGCTGCAACGGGCATCATCTGCTCGTTTTCAGATATTTCACTAATTTATTCACCATTATTAAACAAGTCAACAAATGAAAGACAAATTTAAACGATTAGGTTCGCTGCTTCTCGCAGTTTTTTTCGCTTTCACGGCACAAGCCCAAAACGTCTTTGAAAGCACCCAGCAATGGCATAGCGTAGATCACTCCGCATGGAAAATTGAGCCGCAGAACTGGCAAAACTATGTCATCATGGGCAGCAAGTTTTTCGAGCCGAGCAACAACACGCTGTACATGTCTGAATTTAGCGAATTCGCACAGTTCAACTCCTGGAATCGCACGCACGTTGCTCCCGAAAACCTTCAGACTTTCTGGAAAAGCTTTTGCAAAAGCACCTATCCGGTGGGTTATTTTGCTGTAGCCGGAACCGCAAGCGGCAACAGGGTTTACACCATAGTGACCAATGCCACTGGCCACAAATTTTGGGATCGTGTTTCTACACTGCCTTTCCCTGTGCAATATGGGGGTGTATGTCCGGCTACCAATGGCGGTTACGTGGCTTGTGGTGGAAACAACAGCGGCGAATTTGCAGTCACTAAATTCAACGCTTATGGCGAGGCTGAATGGACCTATGATTACCCTGTGAGCGGTTTTGCCTGGACCATCAAGCAAGCCAATGGTGGCGGCTATGTCCTGGCAGGAACCCGGGCTGTCATTAAGATCGACGTAGACGGTAACCTGGATTGGACCCGAACCCTCACCCTGCCTGTTTCACCTGATGGAAGCGCTTACTCTTACACGGAGTTTGAAGAGATCCTGCCGCTCTCCGGCGAAAATGGCTTTGTGTTAACGGGCTCCGCTTTTTCCAACTCGCATTCAGGGGTTTATACTGCACGTTTTACCTGGGCTGGGTCACAGGCCTGGTCAAAGATCAACGAAACTGTCAACACTGCGCTGGCAGGCACCCCTGTTTGCTGGATAAACAACGCCGTATTGTCTAACAGCGGAACTAAGGTCATCACTTCATGGCGCAATGGGCCGGTGAGTGCCGGTGGAGCCTTACGTGCGCAGTTGGTAAACATTGCCGACGGAGCACAAGGTCCTGCACAAGGCCTGGGCAACACAATACCTGTTCAGGAGGCTTTCGCTACCCGTGCACACGGCAAGTTCGTTATTGGCGGCACCAGGGGCACCTACTCCAGTGCTTATGCCTTTGTTCACACACAGTTCCTGTTAGACAATGCCGCGCCACAGCAGCAGGGCGCTCAACTGGATGTAAACAACCTACAGAACGTCCCTACGGTGTCTGGCTACCTTACCAGTGTTCGCAATGCCTTTCCAACGTATGAAACGGTTAAGCCAAAATTCGATGACCCGATCATGACCTTTGCAAGTCGTACGGCTTATACAGATCTTACCATCTTCCCAAATCCAAGCGCTGGATTGGTACATGTTGGGGGGAAAATGGAAATCGGGGCTACGCTGCGTATGTTTGACATGGCAGGCCGTTTAGTCATGGAGAAAAACATCCAGGAAGGCGACACGATGGTAGATTTTGATCTTACAGGCCATCCCAAAGGCATGTATACCGTCCAGATGGTGGGCACACAATACAATGTGACGCGGAAGTTCGTAATCGAATAAGCGCTTATACCCTGTACAAATCAATCGGCTGGCCGGGTTATCCTGGCCAGCCGATTTCATTTCTCCTTCGCTTCAACCCATTTTTCAAAAAATGCCGGAATACAGGCATTGCTTAACGCTGTAGGTGCATTAAAAAGCACACAAATGCCGATCCGATCACGCCGGCTGAACGCAATTTCACTTTTGTAACCATTGACGTAGCCTCCATGGTATAAAATCGTATCTGCTCCATCAGCCAGCACACGCCAGCCCATTGCATAAGATGCGGCATCCCTGGGAAGCCAATGCGAAAAAATGCGACGTTCTTTGTCGGTTTTTACTACTGGTCTAAAGACACGGTCCAAGGTTGAGTCTGCTACGATATCCGGGCGAGTGCCGAGTAATACCTTGAGCCAGGCGCCCATATCTGAAATGCTGGCGTTCACGCCTCCGGCGGCAGCAGCATCGTAGTAATGTGGCGAGATCGCATCTGCACGCCAGCCACCCCAGCCTGTCTGAACATGCGGAAGGGTTTTGTTTTTTTCCTTAAAGATACTTTCATAATCGCAGGAAGCGCCTTGCATTCCTGCTGGAAGAAAGATCTTTTCCGTTAAAATCTGCGGGTAAGTTTCACCTGTTTTGCGCAACATCACCTCCTGAATTACGCAAAGTGCAGCGTTTTGATAGGCATAAAATTCGCCCTCTTTGCCACAAACAGGAGCCTTTGGAAAGTATTCTGTTACGATCCTGGGTATGCTAAAATCTTTTTCAATCAGGTTTGTAAAAGCGTGATATGGCAAACCGCTGGTATGTGAAAGCAAATGCCATAGGCGAATACGTGAACCTTGTTTGCGGTCACGCAGGTTAAATTCCGGATAATATTTTTGCACCGGATCATCCCAGGCAAACAGGCTGTCCTGGACCAACATACCCGTCAAAACCCCGGCAAAACCCTTGGACAAAGAGCCTATCCTGAAGACCGTTCGGGCATCTATGGAATCCTGACCGCCTACCACACGAGGTCCATAACCTTTTATAAAAATGATCTGACTATCTTTAACAATAACCATGGCAGCACCGGGAGTATTGGTGCTTTTCATCGATGCTTCAAAATAATGGGCATATTCCGCTGCAAAATCTTCTAAGTAGGCAGGGATTGGAGGAGCAGTCTCCTTCGCCAAGACTTGGGCAGATGAGGAAGTGTTATAACAGGCCGAAAGTGCTGTGAAAAAGAGGAGAATAACGGCAAAAAACTTCATAGGGGTGCGAAGATAGCTCCAATTATTGCTCCTTCATGATTTTAACAGCCTAACCAAATAAATCGGAGCAATAACGAATCATACCACACTCAACGACGCCCTCTACCCCCTGGAAGCCTGTTTGGTTGACGATCCAATTTGCGTTCCCGCGCCTCCTGTAGCTTTTTTACCAAGGATTCCCGGAATTCGCGCTCCGCGAATGGAAGCTTTGCAATTTTACGAGGCGGAAGCACTTTGCGAAGTTTTTGATAGGCTTCATGCTCCAGATCAAGATCTCGCTGCTTCATCTCAAAATGGCGCTTGATCTGATTCTCCACTTCAGACTCGTTCATCTGATCCAGTTGCTTTCCTGAGCGCATGTCTTGCTGTGCTTGCTCGCGCTTGTCTGCATATTCATTATAAATGGGCCAAAATCCCTGTGCTTCTTCCGGGCTAAGATTCAGAACACGGGTGAATACTTCTGCGCGGAGAGCGGCCAATCGGGCTTCTCGCTTTTCCGGGTCAATCTGTGCCTGTACCTGGGTACTATAAGTACCGATGAGTAGTGCGGTGAAAAGTAGTTGTCTCATGGTGATGTTCATGCTTAATGATCTTGATTATTGAATTACAATATCTGTTCGAGTTCTTCCTCCGTCATTTCATCAAGAATTTTATCCAGATCATCCGGGCGGAGTTCATTCGAATTTTCCGAGTTTTTCCCGGGTTTGCCAGGAATGGTTTCATCTATGGTGTTGATTGGAGTTTCCGGGGTTAAGGCAACCAGTTGCTCTGGCTCAAACTCATTCAAATTTTCCAGAACGTAGGTTTCCAGGTCATCTTCGGTTAGTTCAACGGAGACATAAGGCAAGGCTTGAACGGCGGTAGATTGTCGAAAAAACCAAACAGCAGCCAAAACCAAAGCCAGGACAGCCGCATAGGCCATTGCGGCCTTGGGCCTTATAAATGGAACGAACAAAAACGGACGTTTCACTGCCTTGAGCTGAGGTCTGCCAGCATCTCCGGATGCCTCCAAACGGGCAAATACAGCATCTTCCAGCCCTTCAAAGTAACCCTTCGGCACTTTAAGTCCATCTCCTTTTTGCTTCAGGTCCCTTAAAAAAGGAGCGTGCTCTGGTAGTTCTTTATCTAAATCTTCCTTTTTCATAATCCAATACTGTGGTTCATTCTGTTCTTTCGGTCCGGGTGGCCAGGGGTGTGGTTGAGCTCCCTGATTCACCCTTCGTAATTTAAAAAAGCGGCTTCAATTTTTTTCGTTGCATGATGAAATGATGCCTTTAGCGCACCTACCGAAGTATTGAGTAACTGCGACATTTCTTCATAGGGTATTTCGTCATAGTAACGAAGGTTGAATACCTGTTTTTGCTTGTCCGGCAATTCAGCGATCGCCAGGAGGAGCTTGGCTTGTACTGCATCTCCGTCAAACCAGGCATCCGCTGTCAACCGATTGGAGATCAGATTTGCGGAATCATCCAAAGAGGCTGAGCTGTGCCTGGCCTGGCTTTGCAAATGAGTCAATGCTTCGTTTGTTGCGATCCGATAAAGCCAAGTATAGAGTTTTGATTTTCCTTCAAACTGTGCAATACCCCTGTAAACCTTAATGAACGTATTTTGAAGTACATCATCCGCATCATCATGCGCCTGAACCATCCGACGAATATGCCAATAGAGCCGCTCGCGATACTGCGCCATCAGCAACCGGAATCCACGCTCAAAAGTCTGCTCTGAGCGCAGGAATTCCATGATTTGTTCGTCTGTCTCGGGCTTCTTAGATGCGATCAATTGCAATTCGTGCGAGTTTGGAGATAAGACTGGAAGTAGTGGACAAGGTTTAATCAGGTCAAAAAAAATGTTAACGCACGATGATCTCATCGGCGAAGATCCAGGAAGGATTGCCATTGCAGGTGTGCCAGGCAGGACACTTTTTTTGGTTGATCGCTGTGACTCGTACCTTCCTGATCTTGGCTGGTTGAAAATTTCCTTCCATTGAACGAAAGGTCTTTTGTCCATCCGGCGCGATCGGTATGACTTCTTCATGAATCGTTTTGTAGTTCTGGCCATCTTCTGAAATTTCCAGCACCACCCTCTGTGGATAAAAAATCCAGGAGGCCTGGTCCTGAAGGAAGGAGACCTGAATCGTAGAAACCAATGAACTCAAGGAATCCGCAAGTGCTGCTATTGCAACCATGTTTTCACCTTCAAATCCCAGCCATTTATAGCGATAGTCAGTTTCTCCGACTAGTCTATTGGCTAATTCTAACGGATTTCCCTGGGCATATTTTGTAGAAGCCGGTTTTTCAAGTCTTACAGATTGACATCTCGAAGCCATAGCCTCTTTGCTTCGGGTTAAATAGGTCCTAAAGTCATTTACGTATTGAGCAGGGGTATAACCACTTTCATTCAGGTGTAACATTCCACTTTTGACACAATTTTTTTCAAATTGATTCAAGGCCTCCTCTATTTCGGCCGAATCATGATGTAAAAACATATTTGCCTTCTCAGTAACACCCCCCTTTCCATCTGGAGAAACCCCTTTAATGTTTTCTAAAAAGGAAAACATTTCCACGTTTACTAAAGGATCCAGCCTCCTTCGGATAGCAGGGTCCTCGGGCTTGGGCATAGTAATGCCAAAATTAGAGATCCGTTCAAAAAAACTATCCCGTACAAATGCCTCATTCTGAGGCACATCATAGATCCACAGTCTACTCCCGTGTCTATGGAGTCGCTCAGTCTGATTATGAATGTAATTCCAAACATGTACTTTAGACTTACCATAATATCCTTCCCCAAAATCAGTCAAAATCGAATCCATGTTGGCATCCGGCGCCCACATCAATTTGGCAAGCAAGTAGGCCCGCATGTCAGAAAACTCCGAGCGATCACGCCCACTCCCCTGCTCAAACATCATTTTTACTCCGTTTTTTTGAAAAAACTGTAAATTAGGTTGCAAGGTGTGCCAGTTCGGAAAGGGTCCCAGGTAACTCCTAAATTGTACCACATAATCCCAGATCATTAAATTGCTGGTTAAGACTGACCACTCCCGCACATCGCGGGCAAAATCAGGGCACCCTTCCTCAATGCTTTGGCCCCGATTGCACTCGATGCTGCACAGGCAAATGTTCACATTGGAGGCAGGTTTTAGCCCCTTCGGTGCTTGCCGGGTATATTGATAAGCCAGGGTTGAGATCGTTTTATCCGGAAATTCGGCTGCGACCCGATTAACAAACTGGATCAGGGAAGCTGCCGGGCCACCCTGTTTTTGATCTGTGGCGGCACAACGGTCGCATTTGCAGTAGTCATAATTGTCATTCTGACTGACCGACCAGTATCGTGCATCCGGCTTTTGGCGGATCATATCCCTAAGACTGGAAATGACTATTTGTAACACCGAGTCATTGGAAAGGCATAATTGTCCTCGGGAGCGTTGTGCGCCGTTAAAAGCAAAATATTCAGGGTGTTCTGAAAAGTATTTTTCTGCCGGGCAGAGCTTGTCGAATGTATGTACGAACATCCCCCACTCCGCATTTTTTTGAGGATTGGTTTTGAGTTTATGCCACCGGGCCCATCCGGCATCAAATGCAGGTTCGTACCAAAGTTCCCGGTACGGGAAAGCAGGTACTGATATTTTTGCCTGATAATCAGGCAATTGAATCTTTTCTATGGTCGGGATAAATGAATCTCTGAGGCTATATTTTCGACAGCCCAGTAATTCAAGCAAGGTATAGGCGGCATACTCTGCACCCATCTCCCCCCCGCCGGCCAGTGCAAAGGAACCTTTTTCCCCTTCCAGGAAATAGGCATCCTCAGCAAGATCATTGGGAATCTTAAAGCCAAAGGATTTGGCTTTAAGGTGACTACCTACAAAAATAAAAGGTGATTTTTTGCCGGACGCAGGTTCCGCGGCAATATCGACCCTCTGCCCGGTCATTTTTCCTAAATAAAACTGCAAAACCCTGGCTGCCCGGACTTCCGGTTCACCGGATGATTTTGAAAGCAGAATAATGGGGGACTGTGCAGCTGTGATTGCAGCATACAAGCAAAGGAAGAGCAAATAGAACCATTTCATTGGGCTAAGATACGCTTGCTCCCATCAAAACAACCTTTTGCCGGAATCAATTAGAGGCCAGAGCAGCTCTCAGATTCTTTTCGATCCGGCCTTCAATGTCAGCTGACTGATCCTTGACAAAGGTCTTCCCGGTCACCTTTTCAAATAATTCAATGTAACGGTCGGATATCTCCTGAACAAAAGCATCCGGCATTTCCGGCATCTGCTGTCCTTCTTTGCCTTGAAAGCCATGTTTGATCAGCCACTCGCGCACAAATTCCTTGCTCAACTGTCGTTGTCTTTCACCTTTAGACTGCCGTTCGGCATAGCCTTCAGCATAAAAATACCGCGAGCTATCCGGCGTGTGGATCTCATCCATCAGGACGATCTGTCCATCTTTTTTGCCAAATTCGTATTTGGTATCGACCAGAATGAGGCCTTGGGCTGCGGCCATCTCGGTACCCCGTTGGAAAAGCGCCCGGGTGTAAGCTTCCATTTGAGCATAATCAGACTCACTTACGATGCCTCTGGCAAGGATCTCTTCTCTGGAGATGTCCTCGTCGTGTCCTTCGTCTGCTTTGGTGGTGGGAGTAATAATCGGAACAGGAAATGCATCATTTTCGCGCAAGCCCTCAGGCAAGGCCACGCCGCATAAGGTGCGAAGCCCTGAATCGTAGGTTCTCGCTGCGTGACCCACCAGGTAACCCCGGATCACCATTTCTACGCGCACAGGCTCACAACGCCAGCCAATGGCAACATTGGGATCTGGTGCTGAAATGAGCCAGTTTGGACAAATATCTCGGGTAGCCTCTAAGAAATAAGCCGCAATTTGGTTTAAAACGGCACCTTTATAAGGAATTGCCCTTGGCAGAATATGGTCAAATGCTGAAATCCGGTCGCTTGCCACCATCACCAGGCGTTCATCGATGGAGTAGACATCGCGAACTTTGCCGCGGTAAAAGGCTGTTTGGCCCGGAAGTTGGAAATTTGTTTCACGTAATGCGTTCATGCGGCAAAGGTCGGAAAAGACTTTGGACTCTTGGATACTGGAGCCCGGACTTTTAGATTTTAAAGGCTTAGCGTGTGTTTAAATTTCCAAGCCTTAGCAAGCGGCGGAATAAAACAAAGCCGCACTCCCGAAGGAAGAGCGGCTTTGTTTTATGGATCGATGCTATCAGTAGGATTGGACTCGATTTCATATTGGTCCAAGGTCAAATGATCCTCACTGAAGCAACACTTCACGCTCCGTCATCATTTTACGGATGTTGATCAGCGCATAGCGCATACGGCCCAAGGCAGTATTGATGCTCACGCGGGTCAGACCGGCGATTTCTTTGAAACTCATGTCCGCATAATGGCGGAGAATCACGACTTCCCGCTGTTCAGGAGGCAATTCATCCAACAGATGGCGGATGCGATTGTGCGTTTCTGAACGCATGATGATGGTTTCCGGACCTTCATCACTCACCCGAAGCACATCGAAAATATCGAAGTCCGGATTCGGATTGATGTGCGCACGGCGTTTGTTGCGACGGTGATAATCCACACACATATTATACGATATGCGCATGGCCCATTGCACGAATTTGCCTTCGTGGTTGTACTTGCCCTTGCGGAGCGTGTCAATGATTTTAATAAACACTTCCTGAAAGATGTCTTCCGCAAGTGCGCGGTCTTTCACAAAGAGATAAATAGAGGTGTAGATCTTTGCCTTGTAACGAGCGAGAAGTGTCTCGAAGGCTTGTTCATCACCGTCTGAGTAGCGTGCGATCAGTTCATGATCGTGGAGCA
Source organism: Saprospiraceae bacterium (assembly GCA_044350425.1). GTDB lineage: Bacteria > Bacteroidota > Bacteroidia > Chitinophagales > Saprospiraceae > M3007. The sequence continues at coordinate 45,047 of JBILHS010000021.1, forward strand.
TTGGCATAACTTGCATGAGCAAATGGGTTTTGCTGTTAACCAGTTAAATTGATTCGGAAATTTAATTGGTGTACAAGTTATATCCTATACGCAGAGTAAAAGTTGGTGATGAAAATGTAGGCTGTGTGCCTGTTGCTGATGTCAAATGTAGGGGCTATTTATCGGGGATCGGAAATTTTTTTTAAGTTTTAACAAAATATTTCTCGGTGTGTAGGCAACCTGCAAATTTTCATCTGATAAATTTGGCAAAAGGCCTACTTTTACACCCGAATCCAGAATAAAGTTGGGCGCAATTTTTTTGAAAGATTCTTAGTAGTAAGTCAAGCTGCCACGCCGCCCCTATTAACCGCGCTATTTCTAAACCAATTTTAAAGCGGCCCGGCAGCATTCATCCATGGAAATTGCCATAGTAGTAGTCCTCATAGTCCTGCACGGATTTCTCGTTTTGGGAGAAATTGCACTGCTCACGTCCAAACGCTCGCGACTCGAAGGAGAAAAAATGAAGGGCAACCGCAATGCCGCCATTGCGGTCGATTTGCTTGACAACATTGATCATTACCTCTCTGCCATGCAGATCGGTATCACGCTCATTAGTATTGTAGAAGGCGCGTATGCCGGGGTTGCCATTGGGCACCAGTTGGAGCCTTTCATATCTCAGATTCCGAGTGCGGCACCTTATGCTGAGCAGATCTCTATTTCAATCGTCGTCACGCTGATCACCTACTTCTCTTTGATCGTTGGGGAATTAGCACCGAAGTATATTGCCATTCAGTATGCCGAGTCACTGGCCATTGCCTGTGCTCCTGTCATGCATTTTATCACTAAACTGACGGGACCTATTTCTACTTTTCTGAGTTGGAGTACCAAACTGTTCATGCGGATGCTGTTCATCAAACCCAATGATCAACAGAGCATATCGGAAGATGAGATCAAATTGATGGTGAAGATGGCCAACCAACAGGGCGTGCTGGAAGAAAAGGAGAGTGAGTTCATTACCAATATTCTGCGCTTTGCTGACCGGGATGCCTACACCATCATGACCCACCGCAACGATGTAGAATGGATTGACGTACAGGAAAGCATGGAGGAGAACGACCGGGTGATCCGGGAAAGTGGGTACACCAAATTCCTGCTTTGTGATGATGATATTGAAAATATCATCGGGGTGGTCAAACTTCGGGATTACATTGGCAACCGAGATAAAAAAGACTTTGATCTTCGGAAGATAACGACACAACCGCTGTACATCCCGGAAACTATGAATGCGCTGAAGATCCTGGAAAGATTCAGGAAAGAACGCAACTACTTTGCTGTAGTGGTGGATGAATACGGTTCCACCCAGGGTATCATCACGCTGCATGACCTGACAGAGAATATCTTCGGAACCTTACCTGACCTGGACGATGCAGAAGAACTGGATATCGTGACCCGGGAAGATGGCAGTCTGTTGATCGATGGCATGATCCCGATAGATGAGCTGCGTGAAACCTTAAGTCTGAAGGAATTTGATTTTGAAGATGCTGACTATTCTACACTTGCCGGGTTTATTCTTTACAAACTAAGTGAAATTCCAAAAGTTGGCGACATATTGACCACTGAAGGTTACCGCTTTGAAATCGTAGACATGGACAAAAGTAAGATCGACCGTGTTTTGGTGAGTAAGTTGCCAGAGGAGTAGTGAGTTGCAAGTGACAAGTTTCAAATACCGAGTGACAAGTTTCAAGTCTTGGTTGGCAAAATTTGCTTTAAAGTGCAGCGCTTATCGCTGAATGCGTATCCTTTGGTGAAAATATCACGCCTAAATTCAAATTCAATGAAACCTGTTCTGACGGCCTTCCTTTTGTTAATTGCCCTTTTTGTCTCGGCACAAACAGGCCCTAATAACCCTGATTACAAAAAAGCAGTAGATATTGGCCTTGGAGAACTCCAAAAAGGCCAATGCGAGCCTTGCATCGAAGCATACGAGCGGGCATTCACTATTTCCCTTCACAGCGCCTTAAGTCATCTCCGCGCCGCCCGCTGTGCACAGCTCTGCAACGACGCTGCAAAAGCCCAAGTCTTTGCAGACAAAGCCTTGGAAATCAGTTGGAAAACCGTAAATCAGGTTTTGGAAGATGGGAACAAATACCCCGAAATCCTTCCACTGCGCGATTCCGGTTTGGGTAAAAAAACCTTGAAAAAAAGCGAAACTCTGGCAAAGGCTGCAGGCTTTAACCTTGCACTGGCCAAGGAATTGGACAGACTTAAGGAAGTAGACCAAAAATACCGTCGCCTGAGTGACGAATACCGCTCCAAATATGCCCAAAACTCTCCTGAATACCAAAAATTTATGCGTGATTGGCAGCAAAGCGATTCCCTTTGCCTTGTCCAGGCAGAAGCCATCCTCCAGCAGTATGGCTATCCGGGTAAATCTATGGTCGGAGGGGACAGACAGGATGCGATCTGGCTTATCATCCAACACGCACCGCTCGCAAAACAGGAGCAGTATTTCCCTTTGATTGACGATGCCGCCCAAAAAAGAGAATTGAATAAATCAGCTTGGGCGTTGTTGGTGGATCGGATTCGGATGTACAGAGGACAACCACAAATCTATGGCTCACAAGTGGAACGCGATGAGGCCACTGGTGGACGAAAATTCCACGAAATAGAAGACGAAGCCAACGTAAACAAACGCCGCGCTGAGGTTGGCCTTGGCCCGCTCGAGGAATATGCTGAGAGAATGGGTGTGAATTGGAAGCCTAAATAAATGTGGTCAATTTGATTAATGTGGCCAATGTGGTCAATGTGGTCAATGTGGTCAATGTGATAAATGATTTAATGACGAAATGACAAATACTGCGCTTCCCTCCCGGTTGGAACCTTTCAAAAACCGGCTGACCAAAAACTTTCGGCACTACGGTAAGTGGGCCCGACGTCAGGGCATTTCCTGTTTTCGGGTGTACGACAACGATATTCCAGGCACACCCTTAGCTGTCGATTTATACGAGGGTATCGCACATATTGCAGAGTATGAGCGTGACCATGGGATGGATCCTGACCAGCATTCAGCCTGGCTGGCAGAATGTATTCAGGTGGTCTCTGAGGTGCTTGATATTCACCCGGATAGCATTTTTTTAAAATTCAGACAGCGGCAGAAAGGCCTCCGTCAGTACGAACGTTTTTCCCGAGCCGGAGCGGAGTTTATCGTGCACGAAAATGGACTCAATTTTGTTATCCGGCCGGCAGATTACCTCGATGTAGGCTTATTTCTGGACCACCGGAACACCCGCCAGATGGTCCGTAAATCGGCTGAAGGTAAACGAATGCTCAACCTGTTTGCCTACACTGGTTCATTTTCTGTGTACGCTGCAGCTGGCGGAGCTGCATCTACGCTGACTGTGGATATGAGCAACACCTACCTTCAATGGGCAGATCGAAACCTCGCACTCAATGGATTTTCTACCGGGCCACACCGCTTATTACAGGCCGATGTGACATCCTGGTTGCATCAGCCGGTGGAGGAACAATTTGATCTGATCGTCCTGGATCCACCCACTTTTTCAAACAGCAAACGAATGACGGGTACACTGGATACCCAACGCGATCATGTCTGGATGCTTAACGCGGCTCTATTACGTTGTGCCCCTGGTGGAGTTGTGTGGTTTTCAACCAATTACCGTCGATTTAAGTTAGAAGCCGCAGAAATCAGAGCCTCGGATATTCAGGATATATCCAAACAAACGGTGCCAGAAGATTTTCGCAATGAACGGATCCATCAGTGTTTTATGATCTTGAAATAGAGGGATTGGCCTGGAGTATGACCAGTTTCTTTTTTCAGGGTTTTATCGGGTATTGGCCTAATTATACTTAGTCACTTTAGCCGAGTGCTCGGGACTCTGCGGCTATCGTGACAAAGTAGACCTAAATACTAATGACCCAATGACCAAAATGCCCCAACAACCCTCATAACCCCTTCACATCCACATTCACTTTACCCGTAGAAAACAGATTGACCCGGATGCCCTGAGGGGTTATCCGGGTATCTTGTACTGACACGCTGTCAAGAGCACCGTACAGGGTGATACCCGGGCTTATCTGATAATTGGCAAGTGTTTGCTGCACGGAAGCCTTTACTGCAGCAATATTCTGGGTAAGCGGGAAGGTCATGCTTGCTGCCATTTTCTTTTTGATCGTCCCTTGAAAGATCCAGGATGCGGAACGGAGCAAGAAACTTTTCGTATCTACCTGATAATCAAGATCTTTTACTTCGACCTGGTTCTTTTCGGCATTGAATTCTGGCCGTCCTATAAAATAGATCTGGCCATTGAAAGACCCACTGAGTCTGGTGTTCACCACAATTTTGTCATTGTTGCCCCAAAGTGCAATGTCTTCCACCTTCACTTTCTTTTTTCCGGATTCAAAAACCTGCCCGACCATCATATTTTTCGCCAAACGCTCGGCTTCTGCGAAAGGGACATCGGTTGCAAATCGCATTTGAAAATCATCAGGCGCCTCATTCAGCAAGGTCAGATTAGGCAGAATGGTATTTTCCCGAAAACTTGGTTTCTCCCCGAAAGACACATCATTGAGACATTCTACAGCGATTTTAGTTCTTATCGCATTATTATAGGTGGTGATCGGAGTAAGACCGATGCTGACCGGGGTCGTTTTAGACCACATTCGATAAACTTCATCCAGCAGAACAGGCTGCTGAATGGCCTCCCAGGCTTCCTGTACATAGGGCCGAAGGTTGATTTGCTGGCTTACGTACTGGTCAAGTGTCCTGCTCAGGGTCTTTTTACTGCGGCTGAGCACCAGGTTCGCGATGGTTTCCACACTCACATCACCCATACCGGTTTTTAATACAGGGCGACGGAGCCATTCATGGTACTCCACTTCAGTTTGAGTGCTTATACTCCAATCAGAGTTAACATTGAAGGTTGTTTTAAAATTGAGTGCAAGTTCTCCTTCCGCCTCTGCGGTGGAACCAAAAATGAGTTCTTTTTTGATCCAAAGCTTGAGCGGAACCCGGTACTTCACCGTATTGCTGGCAAAAAAAAGACTTAGATCCTGACTTTGCCAGGCGTTCATCATAAGCCCATCATGACCGTTGTCATCAAATGAATAGTCCTCGAAAAGCGCTTTCCCTGATAATCTTGAATTCAAAGATTGCAGGATATCATCTACAGAAATACTCACGGGGATATTAAGGGTCGAAGGCACGGGCGCTGGATCGGCGATTGCGTTATATTGCTCGGCTGGCTTGGGTGCATCGGTATGACTGGCGGTTTTGCAAAAGGCAAAGAGGCCGAGTATGGGCAATAGTTTATATGCTTGCATATTTGGGAAATGTTAGCTCAGAAAGAATCCCGTAGAATTTAAGGCCCTTAATAGAAGGGAGGCGCAGATTTGAAACAGTTAGAAATTTAACGCTACTAATCTTCGAATCCGGCATAAAAGTATCCATTTTTTAGCATCTGGTCATTATTTAGGTTAGCGCCTGCTTCAAATCGCATGCATTAGAAACAGCTGTAATCACTTGTTATAGTTACAAGGATTATATTTTCATTGCTGAACTTATCACTTAGCCTGTCTACATTTGTCGCCAAGGAATTCAACCACTCCACACCTTATACCATGGCAATAGCAAAACCTTTCAACCTCCGCGCCTGGATTGACGAAAACCGAGATCTATTGAAACCTCCTGTAGGCAACAAGCAAATTTATCTTCAAAATGAGGACTTCATCGTGATGGTAGTTGGTGGCCCGAACGGCCGGAAAGACTACCACTGGGAAGAAGGAGAAGAACTTTTTTACCAGCTGGAAGGTGATATTCAAGTCAAGATCATCAATGAAGCAGGCCAACGCGAAACCATCGATATCCGCGAGGGCGAGATGTTTTTGTTACCTCCGCGTATTCCGCACTCCCCGCAGCGCCCTGCCGGAACTGTAGGGCTGGTATTAGAACGCCACCGAAACACCGGTGAAGTAGACAAACTGCTTTGGTTTTGTGAAAAATGCGACCAGCCGCTCCATGAAGCCGGATTTCCATTGAAAGATATAGGAAGTCAGATCCGGGAAGCCATTGGTGAATTCAAGGATAATTTAGAAGCACGCACCTGCAAACATTGCGGAACGGTTATGGAGTTTTAAGTTGAAAGTTAAAAGTATCAAGTTGCAAGTTGTGCCAGGAGCATGTCCAAACTTTTAACTTGATCCTTTCAACTAGTGCCGCGCCCGGCCATTAAGGTATGAATTGGGGAGGCAAATTTTTTCTTTATCAAGGCGTGAGAAGGGCGCAATGCGGGACATTTTAACCGACGAACAACGCAGAGAAAGGAAAAATTAGACCGCCATATTCACACCTTAATGGCCGGACGCGGCACTAGATACTTAATCCTTTTTCCAATCCGGCCTCATCGAAAAAAGCCGGTTTTGCGTCGAACAAACAGTACATTGGGTATCCATTTTCATGTACTTTTAATCTTGAAATTATTCAAAAATAACCAGCCTGTCTATAAAAATTCAGACTTTCACCGGCTTTCTCCGCTTAGCGCAGGAAGTTAAAAATTAACCTAAATCAAAGCCTTATGGCACGTTTAACAACCGTTTCGAAACTTCTGATCACTGTCGGTATTGTTACTGTAGTGTTTTTTGGTGCAAAATATTTGCTTGGCAATTTCGGACTTTTGGAAAAGAAGGTTCATGTGGTGGATCTGGAAAAAACCGACGCCACAACCAACGACATCCTGAGCTCTGCCCCAAAGAACTTTGAGAGCGTTGGACTAAAACAGCTCGCTTTCCCTTCAGACAAAACATCCACCAGTGGCACACGCATGACCTACCTGGGCATGGGATGGAACGGCCAGACAGCCATTTCTTATGCAAATGGAGGTCCTAAAACCAAAGAAGGAAGCCTGATGGCTGCATCCGGGATTAATCTGAATTTTATTCGCCAGGATGATTACGGCAAAATGCAGGAAGCCTTGGTCAAATTTGCGAGTGATTACAAAAACAACCCCAGTGCGCCTCCTGTTTTCTGTGGTATCATGGGCGACAACCTTGCATCTTTTAAAGTTGCGCTGGACGCTAAATTGAAAGAAGTAGACCCTTCTTACGATGTCCGTGGCTTCTACATCTGCGGTTACTCCTATGGGGAAGACAAATTTATCGGACCGGTATCCTGGAAAAAAGATCCACAAAAAGCCCGCGGAGGTGTTTGCTCTGTAGTACTCAAAGACGGGGACCACAATATCGTGATCAAATGGGCGGCCGACAACGACGTCCCCCTGAACCCGGACCCAACGGTATATGATGCAGGCCGCCTTAATTTTGTGGGCGTAAGCACCTTCGTTGAGGCTGCCGACCGTTTCGTGGCCAACCAAACCATCGAGTTGCCTGAAGTCAAAGACGGAAAACGCACCGGAAAAACGGTCAACGTCAAAATTGATGCTACCAGCACCTGGTCTCCCGAAGACGAGAAAGTATTCAAGAGCAACCGCGATGTCGTCACGCTCCTCAGTACCCGCGAAAACACCAAGCAGATGCCCTGCATGATGCTTGGACTCAATAAATATCTGGAGCAAAACCGCGAGCCTGTTAAGAAGTTAATTGGTGCCCTGGCGCTTGCTGGTGATCAGATCAAAACCTTTGATCCGGCCTTGCGGTATGCTTGTAAAATGAATGGCGAAGTATTCGGGCCTGAAGCCAACTGGTATGAGTTGTATAAAGGTAAAGAAATGGAAAGCGGCACTGGACGGACCGTAAGTGTGGGTGGCTCCCGTTCCTGCAACCTCGCGGACGTTGCAGACGACCTGGGGATTGCTGAAGGTTCCAGCAATGCATTTGCTTCCGTTTACACACTTTTTGCTAATTACATGAGCAAATTGTATCCCGAAGACCTTCCATCTTTCCCTCCTGCTGCCGAAGCTCTGGATCTTTCTGCCCTTCGCTCCTTGTACGCAAGTGCAGACAAAGGCAAACTCACAGAAGGCTTCAAACAGGAATACTCCAAAGGTGACATGAGCGATGTATATGGCCGTCGGAACTATAATATCGAGTTTGCAACCGGTAAGGCTACCATTACGCCAGCAGGTGAAAAAGTATTAGAGGAGATCTATAACTCTTTGAATACTACCAGCCTGCGTATGAGTGTTCGTGGCCACACAGACAACATTGGTAACTATGAAACGAATGTAGAGCTCTCCAACGCACGCGCTAATTCTGTTCGTTCCTGGATACAAAAACGCTCTAAATATAGTTTCCCGGCAGAGCGTTTTGCGCAGGTAAGCGGATTTGGCTCTGACAAGCCAGTTGCATCTAACGGCACTCCCGAAGGCCGGGCCCGCAACCGTCGCGTGGAAATCGTTTTTGGCGACTAGGTTAATATGTGTGATGTGTGATGTATGATGTATGATGTATGAACTATGATGTATGAAAAGTCGTCTTTGATATTTTAATATCCAGAAGCTTTTCTTTTACATCATAGTTCATACATCATACATCATAGTTTATACATCCTAGTTCATACATTTAAAAAGCTGATGAAAGAACTTTTCCGTTGGAATGGCAAGCCCACTGGCACTTTAAGAGGCCTTACAATTGCCTTTTGGGTACTACTGTTTTTTTCCTTCTGGCAATTTGCCACCCCTGCTGGTATTCCCGGCCCAGGCAAATGCTGGGCAGCCTGGCAGGAACTGGTCAGTCAATATAACCTGATCGGAGAGTTATTCAATTCGGCACAAACCTGCCTGATTGCAATGCTTCTTACCATCGTAGCGGCTATGGTACTGGCCTATTTGAGTCGAATCCCATTTTTCGAGCCCCTGGTCAGTGTCCTTACCCGTTTCAGGTTTTTATCTCTGATCGGTATCAGCTTCATTTTTCTGCTTTTTACCACCACGTCCTGGCAAGCTAAGCTCACCACCATGAGTTTTAGCATCCTTACTTATTTGCTGACAGGATTGCTGGCGGTTATTCGCGATATTCCACAACGGATGTATAACTATTCCCGCACCCTTCGAATGAGTGAGGGCGAAGTGACCTGGTACACGGTTGTTCGGGGTACACTTTATGAAGCCTGCGATCTGATGGTGCAGAATTTTGCTATTGCCTGGATGATGCTTACGAGTATTGAAGCGATGTTCCGGGAATATGGCGGTGTGGGAGCACTCCTCGTGAACGTATATCAACGCAAGGGTTTTGAATACGTTTTTGCGATTCAGATCACCATTTTACTGGTGGGTCTTCTGATGGACAGTTTACTGCGTGGAGCCATCTGGATCGCATTCCCCTGGAAGCGAAAAGAGACTCGGAATCCACTTTTGAACTGGTTGGCGGCAGAACAATATTAAACTAAAAGGCTGATATTTAACGCTTTAGGAACCTGAATTTTACGTTTTTCGGTTTTTTATTAGAAATCATAAATGAAATCACCTTTCAACCCTGTAGGGGTACTTGGCGCAGGAAGTTTTGGTACTGCAATTGCAAATTTGCTGGCATACAATTCAGATGTGCTGTTATTCAGTCGAAAGCCGGAAACGGTGGCGCTGATCAATGAACAACGGGAATATCTCGGCGTTAAAATTTCAGCCCGGATCACAGCAACCAATGATCTGGAGGAGCTGGCCAAAAGGTGTACCCTCATTCTGCCGGTAGTTCCCAGCAATAGTTTCAGACCCATGATCCGTGCTTTGGCCCCTTATTTACGGCCACACCACATCGTGATTCACGGCACTAAGGGTCTGGATCTGAATGGAATGGAGGAGGAAGATCTTGAAAAACCAGGAACCATTGTCACACGTGCCAACGTACGTACCATGAGTGAAGTGATCCTGGAAGAAAGCAGCGTAGTGCGCGTCGGATGCCTGAGTGGTCCGAATCTCGCAGCAGAAATCGTAGCTGGCCAACCTGCGGCAACCCTGGTAGGTAGCCGATTCCGGGAAGTGATCCAAGCCGGGCAATTTGCTCTGAACAGCCCAAAATTTCACGTTTTTGGATCTTACGATATTTTGGGTGCCGAACTGGCAGGCGCTTTAAAAAATATAGTCGCACTGGGTTCTGGCATCATCGGAGGTTTAGGTTTGGGTCGAAACATCCAGGGATTATTGATCGCCAGAGGTCTGGCTGAGATGGTTTACTTTGGAAAATCGCTGGGGGCAGAAAGCCATGCCTTCATGGGTGTAGCGGGTATCGGTGATCTGGTGGCTACTGCAACGAGTACCAACAGTAGAAACTACACCTTTGGCACACGACTCGCTAAAGGCGAAACTACGGCTCAAATACGACAGGCGATGCCCGAACTGGCAGAAGGCGTGAGAACCCTTCGTATTGCACATCAACTGGCCCGTCATTACAAACTCCATGTTCCGATCACTACCATGCTGCATGCTGTAGTATTTGAACATTATCCGATCGAGAAAGCACTTGAATATCTGATGAGCTACCCTTATGCTGTCGATGTGGATTTTCTGTAGCTGTCAACCCATCCTAGGGCTTCCCCTCGCAAAACGGGTTCATTGTTTTATGAATTTTCCTTGTTGAACAGTTTGGTTCTGCTGAAACAATACGAAATATAATCCGGGAGCAAGGCTGGAAATCTCCAGTGTCTCTTGCCCATCTGAAGGCCAATCACCTTTTTTCAGAAAAACCGTTTTGCCGCTTATGTCGGTGATAGTGAGGACCACATTGCCTTCGAGGCCGCTAATGTTGAGTTGGTCGGTGGCGGGGT
>JBILHS010000022.1:0-54942 GCA_044350425.1 Saprospiraceae bacterium
TTGTGATCTCGATGGGATTCGAACCCATGACTCCTTGATTAAAAGTCAAGTGCTCTACCGACTGAGCTACGAGATCTTCGTTCCTGAAAAAAGAGCTTTTCTCAAAAACGGCTGCAAAGATAAGTCCGCTCCCAGCAAAAAACCAACCTTCTGTCAAAATTTTTACCAATGATTATTTGGAAACACGCCTTGCAAGGGTGGTTCTGCCAAAAATCATACGGTTTCACGATCTTTTACCCCATTTTTTGCACTTACAACCTACCCTTGCAACTCGCGAACTTGCAACTCGCGAACTTGTAACTCGCGAACTTGTAACTCGCGAACTTGTAACTCCCAACTTGTATCTCCCAACTTGTAACTTGTTACTTGTTACTTGTAACCCGCTTCAAGATTGATTCCGCAGCTTCCCGCCCACTTTGGGCTGCGCCATTCATAAAGCCGGCAAAATCACCGCCGCAGTGTTCGCCGGCAAAAAACACGTTTCCAAGCGGCATTTGCTCTGCGCCACCAATGCTGGTGTACTGCCCGACCGTCGGACAAACATAGGATCCCAGCGCATGCGGGTAGGTTGGCCAGTCCATACGGGCCGTTTTGCCATTGTATGCTGCGCTTGTACCCGGATAGATCTGTTCCCACAATTTAAGGTACTTGTCTTTTTGCTGCTCCTGGGTGCCGTGGCCCACATTGGTGCCGCGTCGCCCTCCAAAAAGAATGGAAAGTCCGGCCGTTTGCTGATCCGGAGTCTGAAGTTGGGCATTGTCCCAGCCATTGGGGATGCCATTATCCGAGTAGACCAGACCAGAATAGCCCTGTGCGCGCCAAAAATGGCTTTTCATCCCGATCATGAGTTTGGCATTGATGCCATAGCTCAACTCGTTGATGCACTTGCGCTTGACCTCTGGCATGTCCAGTTTGATCTCCAGGCGGCGCAAAATGGTGAATGGAATGGCCAAAATGACAAAATCAGCCACAATGGGCTCAGACATACCGGCGAAAAAGAGCGCATAAGCACTGCCTTTTGAACGAATGGCCTCCAGAGACAACCCCATTTCGATATGGTCTGCATGCCGCTCGGCCAGCGCGTCAGGGATGCGCTGGTTGCCATTGCGGGCTTTGTAACGCTCGTCGCTCTCGCCAAAAATTTCCCATTGTCCATTGGGCGTTTCGGTAGAAATCAGCAATAAGAGGTTGAGACTGGACTGAACATCGGGCGAAAGACCGTATTCCGATTCATAAGCGACCTCGATCAGGCGTTTGATCCAACCGCTTGCCCCGATTTGTGCCAGATATTGGGAAAGTGGAATGCGGTCAAATTTTTTGACATAGCGATCTTTGGTCTTGTAAGAAACCTCGTCGCCCAGTTTATCAATGTCCGTCTGCATCCTGGGCGCAAAGCCCTGAAATGCTTCCACCACCTGAGCCAGCGTGTAGTGTTGACCGTTGAAAAAGAAGGCTTCTTTGGTCAGTTTCGCTTCAGATGCCTGGGCGTAATCTATTAATTCTATTCCGAATTCCTGAGCCAGCCGCCACATGTCGGCATGGTTGGTATCAATGAATTCGCCGCCAAATTCTGTCCAGGTTCCAGGACCCATAGCATCCGTGACACTGAACATGCGCCCGCCAGTTCGATTAGAGGACTCATAAATGGTCGCATCCAATCCACTCTTTTTCAAGGTATGCAAGGCATTCAGACCCGCTAAACCTCCGCCCACGATGGCGATTCGGGGCATTAATGCTCTGCTGAAAAAATTACCGGATTGGTTGGGAAGCATCAACTGCGGCACCAGGCTTCCAACTACCGCAGTTTTGCCCATGTTTTCTAAAAAGCGGCGACGGGAACGGCGGTATTCCTCGCTGCGTTGGATGATCTCTTCCGCAGATCTGCGCCGGCGTTCTGCCGCAATGGCCATCTGGAAAGCTTTGCGGATCGTGCCAAAAAGGGGAGTTTTAGATTGTTTTTTCATTGGATGTACTTTTTGAAATTAAAATTTACATCAGGGATACAACATCAGATTATCGATCAAACGCACCTCACCCGCAAATACCGCCGTACATGCTACAATGGGGCCGTGTGTGCCTTGGTCTTCCAAAAACAGAAGGGCGCCTTTGGGCGATATATGCTCCAGACTCACCCCGTCCACAAGTTCAAAATATTCTGGCCGAAGTCCTGCTTGGGTCAGTCGTTGAAAAGCCGCTGCCTCTATTTCCGCAACCAGAAGGTCTTGCTTCAAAGCCGTTTTCGCCCACTGCAGGGTATCATGGATGACGGGCGCTGCTGCCCGCATTTCCGGGCTTAGGCGCACATTCCGGCTACTCATGGCCAGGCCATCGGGCTCGCGCACGGTGGGACACATGATCAGTTCCACAGGCAGGGCAAGTTGACGGATCATGTCGCGGACAATGCACAGTTGCTGAAAATCTTTTTGACCCATGTACAGCTTGTCCGGCCGTACAATATCCAGGAGGCGATTCACCACAGTAGCCATGCCCTTAAAATGTCCGGGGCGAAATTCTCCTTCCATGACCTTGTCCAACTGCTTGAAATCCAGATCGATCGTCAGGTCCTGCCCCGGAGGGTACACTTCATCCACCGGAGGCATAAAAAGCGCATCGCAGTGTGCCGTCAGCAACAAAGCAGTATCTTTTTCAGCAGTGCGGGGATATTTTTCGAGATCCCTTGGATCGTTGAACTGCGTGGGGTTCACGAAGATACTGGCCACCGCGAGGCATCCCTCCCGTTTGGCCATACGAATCAATTCAAGGTGTCCCTCGTGGAGTGCGCCCATGGTGGGGGCAAAGCCGATGGGGCTGGTTTGACTGGCAAGCCATTGGCGTAAATCGGCTACTTTTTTGAAAATTATCATCAAATGTTTGAATGTCCAGAAGTCTCACAAATGTGTTTTGCAAGGCAAATGTAGCCGTGTCCTACTTTCTACCGAATATTGCTGCGAGAAAACTGTTTTTTTCTATGATACAAAAGAAAAACGCCCCCATAATCGCTTCGAGCGATGGTTTACAGGTCTGGCGTGGTGCGCTTTGGCTGGTGGTGTTTGGAAGCATTTTATTTTTTTGGCCTGCTTGTCTGGATCGCTATCTCGCCCCCCGCTTTTTTTTCCTTTCAGCAGCATTGCTGGTTGCTGTTTTTTGGGGTTCAAAAGACTTAAAGGATCGTCCGCCATTTACCTGGAATATTTTTGATCTGCTCCTGCTGGGCTGGTACGGACTCAATCTGGCTTCCGTGTCCTGGGCGCTCAGCTGGTCTGAAGGTGTTTTTTATGCCCAAAAGACCTTGTTGCTGTTTGGGGTTTACGGCTTGCTGAGACAAGCGCTCCTTCAAAACGAGGAAATGGTGCGCAAAACCCTGGGGCAGATCACGCTTTGGATCACGGGCATCGTTGGCCTCATCCTGATCGTGCAGATAGGAATGGCCATCGCAGAAAATGGTCTGGACAATGAAACGCTCTACGACTATGCTTCCGGACTATTTGGCAACAAAAGTCTGGCGGCGGAATTTCTGTTTTTTCTGCTGATCTTTCTGGGTCTCTTTGTTGCACCAACGGCGAAATGGGTACGAAAACCGCTCCTCCTGGGAGGAATGGTTGCCACCCTGATTTTGCTGATCCTGATTTTGCAGGTGCGTACGGCATTAGCGGCCACGATCGTTGGCTTGAGTTTATATGCTGCCTTTCGGGCTTTTTTTGAATCTCCTTTTCGAAGCACTTTCTTTCGAAGAATTGTTCCTGCCGGGATACTCGGAATTGGTTTATTGCTGGCACTATTGGCCTGGAAAGGACAGGACAGTTCGATCCTGGCACGTTTAAACCCCTTGAACTATCTGGAAAGTGACACCGCCAACGAGCGCCGTTTTGTATGGTATAAAACCGACCTGCTCAATGCCGATCACTACTGGTTGGGCGTTGGCAACGGTTCCTGGAAATTCTGGATGCCTTCCAAAAATCTCAAGGGTGGCTATCGCCTGGAGGAAAAGAACATCGTATTCACCCGGGCACACAACGACTACCTGGAGATCCGTTCAGAGATGGGTATGGTGGGCGTGATTTGGTTTTGCGCTTTGTTTGCGGTGGCGTTTTTAATGGCTGTCTGGAAATTGCGCCAGAGGCTTGGTGTTCCACAGGATACGATACTGGCTGGAATCGGCCTGCTGGGTTACTGCATCATCCAGTATTTTGACTTTCCCAGGGAACGGATCGAATTTCAGGTGATCCTGGCCATCTTGTTCGCGGTGATTGTACATCGGTCGAAGTTTGGGGAATTCAGCCCAACTTCAGCCTTTAGACCATTTTTAAGGATTGGAAAGTACCTTTTCATTTTGGGACTCGTTTTCAATCTGATCATTGGCTGGGAGCGGATGCGGGGTGAGCTGCACAATGTGCGCCTGCTGGATGCCCAGGAACAAGGCAATTGGTCTAAAATGGCCTCCGAATCTATTCTGGCAGAAAACCGTTTTTATGAATATACAGACGCTGCGATCCCAATTGCCTGGCATGAAGGGGTAGCCTGGTTTCAATTGGGGCAATTTGACAAAGCAAGGATTGCTTTTGATCGGGCCTATCGCCTGAATCCCTGGAGTTTTCAGGTCATCAATAATTATGCTTCAGCTTTGGTAAAACTGAACCGCTATCAGGAATCTTTGCCTTTGTTTGAAAAAGCCCTGAGTATCAATCCACGTTATGACGAGGGCAAATTCAATCTCTCTTTTGTGTATTACCAAATGGGGGATTATACACGTTCCAGGGAATGGCTAACCCAGGTTGACACCATCGCAAGGACCGCTAATCCCGAGGACCGGGAAAAAAACCGTAAAACGCTTCAACGCCTGGAAGAATTCACGAAGGTTTTACAGGAAAAGCGAAACTGATCTTTAAATGTTCGCAATTTTGGCGACTGAAATAATTTATAGTCAACACATAGTGGTTTTGAACGGCAAGGTTTTACAATCATTTGGAAATCAAATTTTTGTAATCAATCAAATCATTAAAATCACTTTAATCACAGTAAAAATATGCGCTCAAATACTTTAGTCCCTCTATTGCTCGCTTTCCTGGTGGGAGGCTGGTTGAGTTGGCATTATTTTTCTTCCGGCCCTAAAGGGGTGGAGGACTCCTCGGTCCTGCTGGAAAAAATACAGGCTGTAGCCAAACTCAGCACCGTGGAGGGTACCTTTTCTGAGATCTATAATTACTCCGAATACCAGGGTTATTTTACCTTTTTCTGGGATAAAAAGGTGCTGGTCAGGGTGCGGGCGACGGTCTCGGCCGGCTACGATCTGGAACATTTAAACATCGTGGCCGATCCCTTAACCAAAACCATCCGAATGAGCGGCCTGCCCAAACCGGAAATCCTGAGCATCGATCATACGCTGGACTATTACGACATCTCCGAAGGACTCTTTGCATCCTTTTCACCGGAAGATTACACCCGGGTCAACCAACGCGCCAAAGATCTGATCAGAGACAATGCCCAAAAAAGCACACTGCTCAAAGAAGCTGATGTACAAGGCGCCAAAATGCTGGACCTGATGCGCTTTATGATCGAAGGGGCTGGCTGGAAACTTCAGATCGGCGGCGGGGGAGAGGAAGAAATCAAAGAATTGCGTCAATAGGTTTTGTCTGCCAGGGACAAATTCAAACCGGGGCTTCGACAAATGCGAAGATTGCCTACTTTTGAACCCGTTTTTAAACCATGTTTTAAACCGATCATTCTACTTTAACCATGAATAAATTCCTTTTTTTCCTGATTTTCCTCCTTTGGGGTGGCGCTTCGATGCAAGCTCAACAGACGGAAGCCACGGCAGCTCCAACAGGTATCAACGATCCGGAGATCCGTAAAGCCACGGAGGCACTGACTGAAAAGTACCAGCTCAATGCCGACCAGGCCAAACAGATGTACACCATTCAGGTGCGTAAAGCCAAAAACCTTGCGCAGATCGAATCCCTGAAAAGCTCCGATCCGGCGCTCTACCGTGCAAAAGTGCAAAACGTGCAAAAAGGGACACTTGCAAATATTCAGCGCATCCTGACCACCAAAGACCAAGTGGCGCTTTATAAAAAAACGCAGTCTGATCTTCGGGTACAGCGCAATAAAAAGCAAAAAGAACTGGTTGGTAAAAACGCATCGAAGGAAGCGATCGAAAACGCTTTGTTGGACATTTACGCGGAGTAAAAACGTTTTTTAGTAGCCTGATATCTAACACTTATAGAGTTTTAATACCCCGCTTGTCATGCTCATTTTTGCCGTACGGCTCATCCTCGAAGAAAATGGAAAACTGCTTTTCCTTCGGCAAACTAAACGGAATGGTGGACGCTATACACTGATTGGCGGCAATGTGGAGGAACACGAATTCGCCCGGGAAGCCCTGGTTCGAGAAGCCAAAGAGGAGGCCTCTATCCACGTCAATCTGGAGGAGCTTACCTTGGTACACACCTTGCATCGCCACAAACTCCAGAAAAATGAGACCCTGCTGGTGCTCTATTTCAAAGCCGCACGTTTTTCAGGTGAGCCCGAGTCCATGGAGACCAAAAAATTCAAGGATGTAGCCTGGTTTTCACCCAATGAATTGCCGGAAGAAGTCTCTAAGCCCACCCGTCATGTGCTTCAGTGTATCAATGAGGGCCAGATCTATTCAGAATTTCCGACACGCAGCAAAGTGGTGGCCTTTTGGGAAGAATTTGGAAGAACCTGGGGTGATTTTTATACCCATTGAAGGGGATTTCAAGCGTTAAAAATGTCAGATTTGCGTCAATTGAAAGAATAGACACCCTTTTTCTGGTGTTTGAATTTATATTTATGCGGATTTTAATCCGCATAATCCATAAGACTCTGATGTATTGATTGCATCACCGAAACCGATTATCTCATGGCCTCGTTATTACTGCTGCGCTTGGCGTATGCTGCGCCGGTTTTGCTTACATTGGAAGCATACAACTCTCCTGCCAGACTACCAGACTACTGGACATTTTGACGTTGGACACTAGACACGATTCGGTAAGTGCATGATTTTCAATTTTTTAGAGTGCAAGTCCAACGTCTATTGTCAAAATGTCCAGTAGTCTGCTCTCCTACACCTGCTTTCTTGTGCGTTGACTGTCCTGAACGTTCTTTAACGAACGAAGGCCCTCGATTAGCCCTCATTTTGAATTCTTTCACCCATTTTCTTTAACACCTAAACACTATCCGACTTTTCTGATGAAAAAAATCTTTTTACTTCGCTTTTCCGGCTTGGTTATGGGTTTGCTCTTTTTGAGCAGTGCCAGTAATTTAGTTGCCAGTCCCATTCTGGATTCTGATCCTCCAAATGTTAAAGACCCTAAAGTGGTTTGCGAACTCGTATGCCCGGGTCCGCTGTCCTTCACACTTGCCTCCGGCGAATGCCAAAGGGTGGTAAGTTATGCCGTCACGACCACCGGCGATTGCTCAGGATCCATTCCGGTTCAAACTTCCGGTTTGCCCAGTGGCGCAGCATTTCCGGTTGGTACGACCACCAACTGTTTTACGGTCGATCTTCCCCCTCTGGGCTTGCCGGATGGCGACATCACCTGCTGCTTTGATGTGGTGATGAGTGCTTTCCCGAATCCTACTTCAGCCATTGTTTGTAATGATTTGACTTTTATTTCGGTAGACGAAAACTGTCAACACTGTATCAGCGCTGAAAATATTCTGGAAGGAGGGCCCTACAGTTGTTACGATAATTATTTGGTTGAGCTGGATAAATCAACACCCTTCGGCAATGGCCCCTGGTTCTCTGGCTGTGTAGGCGCTTCCGATATCGGCAAAACCTATCAGGTTCGTATCACAGAGCCCGTGTTTGGCAACAAATGCTGGGGCAGCGTAAAAATTGAAGACAAAATAGCTCCGGTTCTGGATTGCCCATCGGCTGTTTTGCCTTGCAACTTCCCGGACTTTACTCCGGGATACATACAGACCGCAACGTTCACTTTGAAATTCGCTGCTATTGCCGGCGATCTTCCTAAGACGCTTAATCCGGGTGAAAGTTTCACATTCAACATCCCGGTGGGTTTGGACGCTGTGGTGAATGACGTAGATTGCCGGGTAAACATCACCAATGCACTTGCATGGAACATGCAGATTGAAGTAGTGAGCCCTTCCGGTACCTCTGCTTTGATTTGGGACGGTATGGGCGGTTGCGGTCTGACTGACCCGGTCTTTGCGCGCTTCGACGACGAAGGTCTTGCAAGCAACCAGTGTGCAGACCTTGGCGCTGACCTGAACCTTGACCTTATGTCGGTCATGGGTTTTGACTCACTGGAGGCCTTCGATGGCGAAAATGCGGAAGGTACCTGGCAGATCAAGATCAGCAACCCGGACCTCCAGGGTTTCGCCCAGGTTGCTGTGGTAGAAATTGCTGAGCTGTACATCAATATGACGGGCCAGTTCTCTGCGGGTTTCCCGAACAACCTTAGCGGCAACTGCGTACAACCAATTGGCAACAACCAATACCTGGTTCCTGCTGGCTGTGGGGTTCCACAGTTAGACAATTGCTCTAACGTAACCTTGAGCTATCTGGATACCACTATTCCTGACACCTGTGGTTCTGGCTTAACAGGTCATATCAATCGGGAATGGACCGCTGTGGATGCATACGGAAATTCAAGTACCTGCATCCAACGCATCGATCAGCTGCGTCCGGGTCTGGCCGACGTTGTTGTTCCTAAGAACTATGACGACATAGATGCTCCTGCATTTGAGTGCACAGGCGCTATGCCGATCGTGAACGGTCACCCGAACCCAACGCCGGATTGGTTGGAGTCACAGGGCCTTGAGGGCTACCCATCCGTATTCGGACAGCCAACGGGTTGCTCGATCAACTGGGATTATCAGGATTTTCCGATCGCAGTTTGCGACGGCACAATTAAATATCGCCGCGAATGGACGATCATCGACTGGTGTGCGGGCGAAATGATCATGCACAATCAGGTGATCAAGGTGGTGGACAATCAGGGCCCAAGCCTGACCTGTCCCCCAAGCCTGAGCGTTTCAACGGATGTTTTCACCTGTTGTGCCACGGTAGACCTTCCGGATATCATCATCACAGATGGCTGTTCCAGAATCAAAACAACCCATGTTACTGTTACAGGGCAGCAAGCCGGTGCTCAGATCCTGGACGGTAGCCTGATGAACTTTCCTGGCAATAACCTTTCAGATCCGGACACCATGGCCGTATTTGGCTTCCCGAATTGCCTGTCCAAAGGCAGCTATACGGTGGAATACTATGCGGAAGACGATTGTGGCAATACCGGTACCTGCGTTTTTCAGTTAACCGTGGAGGATAATGTTCCTCCTGTAGCGGTATGTGACGCAACGACCACCGTTGCGATCGGTGTAGACGATCCATCCGACTGTTTCGGCCCTGCTGGTCCCAATGGTATTCCGGCAGGACTTAACAACTGCGAATTTGCAGGGATCTCCTGGGTGAAGGCTACCACCTTTGACAATGGCTCTTACGACGCCTGTGGCAATGTAAAATTCACCATACAGCGCATGGCTCCATACAGCGATTGTATTCTGGCGCTGAATTCAACCAATGGTCAAACGCCTTGTAATGATGTGTTTCCTGATTTCCCAAGTGAGTTTGAACGCGCAATTTCCGAAGGGGATTCGATCAAATTCTACGCCTGCGAAGTGGGAACGATGCAGCCCGTTATCCTGAATGTTTACCAACTTGAAGCAGATGGTAGCTTTTCGCTCTATCCGAATGGAACGCCCATCGTTAACCAGTGTATCATCGAGGTAGATGTAGCAGACAAGATCAAACCCACCTGCATCGCTCCGCAGGATATAACGGTCACTTGTGAACAGTTTGATCCAAGTTTATTGGCCTATGGCCTTCCTGCTTTAGCAGACAACTGCTGTCTGGATACCAACCAAACCTACCAGGGCCAGTGCGGTTTGAGCCAAACGCTCGGCTATGCAAGCTTTGATACGCTCTGCAACAAAGGCACACTCCTGCGCAGATTCACCGCCTTCGACTGCAATGGTAACAGCAGCCAGTGCACCCAACGCATTTTTGTCAACTACAGCCAGAACTACTACGTGCATTTCCCGGATGACGTGATCATCAACGAATGCAATGCTACCGGAATCTATGGCGAACCAACGTTTTTCGGGGAAGATTGCGAATTGC
The DNA here is from genome assembly GCA_044350425.1 of Saprospiraceae bacterium. Classification (GTDB taxonomy): domain Bacteria; phylum Bacteroidota; class Bacteroidia; order Chitinophagales; family Saprospiraceae; genus M3007. Next base: position 10,163 of record JBILHS010000022.1, read on the forward strand.
TGGCCACCGCTTATGAAGATCAGGGCTTCGTTACACCCGACGCTTGTTTCCGGATCCAGCGAACCTGGACAGTGATCAACTGGTGTACCTACAATCCCGGGTTGCCATCAACCATCGTTCCAAACCCGAATCCGAATGCCATCACCAATCATCCTGCCAACCTGCCCGGTCCGATTGTTTCGGCTTGTGATGCTGTGGCGCCCTGGAGTCCAACCATCGTAAAGATCAGTCCAACAGATCCGGCAGCGACCAACTATTGCAGCTTCTGGGACGCGAATACCAACAGTTACAAGTACACCCAGGTAATCAAGATTATCGACACCACCGATCCGGTATTTGCCAACTGTCCTGCCAACACGGTGACTTACACAGATAACACGCAGAATGATCCGACGCTCTGGCATCAGGTATTCAATCCAAATCTTCCGGCGGAGGATTTGACGGAAATGGAAGCCAACCTGAGCATTACCAGTTCGGACGATTGTGCAGGAGCGAATTTAGGGCTGGCATTTTTACTTTTCCTGGATCTGGATGGTGATGGCGCTCAGGAGACGGTTATCAACTCCAATAATCTGCCCGGTGCAGACACCATCCTGTACAACAATGTAAGTACTCCGGGTTATCTGGGTGGAACACCCGTTAATTTTGATACCAGAGCCGTTCCAACCAGTCAAAAATGGCACTTTAGCCTTCAGAATACGATTACACTAAACCAGAGAACCAGTGCCGTTCGCTGGAATACCGCACAGACGCCCGGTACTTTTGTAGTGCCCCAGCTTCCTGAAGGCACACACAAGATCAAATGGATCGCATCCGATCTATGTGGCAACGAGAATGTTTGCGAGCACACCTTCACCATTACGCAAGGGCCCAGCTCTGGTATTGACGTACTGGATACCGATGGCTTTGCCTTGTACCAAAACGAACCGAACCCATTCAACAGCCAAACCAAGATCGGATTCCGGCTACCGGAGGCTGCTGAAGCGACCTTGAGCGTATTTGATACCGAAGGTCGCCTGGTATTTGCCAAAACAGATCATTTCAAACAAGGACTCAATTCCGTTTCCATGGAAGGAACAGGGGTCCTTACCCCCGGAGTCTTGTATTACAAACTGGAATCCGGCGCGCAGGTAGCCTGGAAGAAGATGGTTTTGATCCGTTGAGGGTTGTTTGAGGTTAGATATTATTAGAACAGGCCCTGGCAGATTTGCCGGGGCCTGTTTTTTTTGGTGCTGTGCTTTAAATTGCTGATAATCAGGATTTGTTTGAGATTTTTCTTGGCGACTCAGGTAGATCTGATTTGTAATCCAATCGTCCCTTGTCCTCCTGAGCGCAGCGAAGGATCCGGTGTAGGCGTATGGCGTTTGGGTATTTTTGGGTGGCCTTCGGCCTCGGGTCCTTCGCTATGCTCAGGATGACAAGGGACGATTGGTGACAAAGCAATTGAAGCGTTGGGCAGGATGGGCAGAATGGGGATTGCGGTTATTTGAAGACCAATGGGGCAAAAAAAAGCCCGCTCAAATGAGCAGGCTTCTTGCGGACTGGACGGGACTCGAACCCGCGACCTCCGCCGTGACAGGGCGGCATTCTAACCAACTGAACTACCAATCCAATGCTTCTCTTCAAAAGCGGGTGCAAAGATAGTTTTTCTTCTGCCGGAGCAACAAACTTTTTGGAAAAAATTTTTCAAGAAAATTGCAATCGCCGGCTTCGAGGAAAAACAACCACACTAAGCATATCTTTGCCGGCCCGCAAAAGACCGTTCAAACATCTATCTCGCTATGGCAATGACTTTCATGGATTTTGAAAAGCCTTTAGAGGCCCTCTACGAACAATTGGAGAAACTGAAAGAAGTAGGCGAAAAAGGCGAACTCGATGTGAGTGCTATGACGCAGGAGCTGGAATCCAAGATCCACAACAAACGCGAAGAAATTTACCACAACCTCACCGGTTGGCAAAAAGTACAGCTCTCCCGCCATCCGGAGCGCCCTTACACTTTATACTATCTGAATACGATCTGTCAGAAATTTATCGAACTGCACGGGGATCGCTATGCCGGCGACGACCATGCCATTGTAGGCGGACTGGCAGATCTGGATGGACAGACGGTGGTGGTGATCGGACACCAGAAAGGGGTGAACACCAAAATGCGTCAATACCGCAATTTTGGAATGGCCAACCCGGAAGGCTATCGAAAGGCCCTGCGGCTGATGAAAATGGCGGAGCGCTTCGGTTTTCCGGTGGTGACTCTGATCGATACGCCGGGAGCATATCCCGGCATTGAAGCCGAACAGCGCGGACAGGCCGAAGCCATTGCCCGCAACCTATTTGAAATGGCGCAGTTAAAAGTGCCCATCCTTTGTTACATCATCGGAGAAGGCGCTTCGGGCGGCGCCTTGGGCATCGGCTTGGGCGACCGCGTGTTCATGCTGGAATATACCTGGTATTCGGTGATCTCGCCGGAGTCCTGTTCTTCTATTCTCTGGCACTCCTGGGATTTCAAAGAGACCGCCGCAGAAGCACTCAAACTGGATGCCGACAACATGCTTTCCTTTGGCCTCATAGACGGGATCGTTAAAGAACCCCTCGGTGGCGGACACAATGCTCCGGAGGTGATGGCCGAAACCCTGAAAGCGCACATCAAGGCTGAACTGGCTAAAATTACCGGTCAGGACCCGGAAGAACGCATCGTTGCCCGTATTGATAAATACAGCAAAATGGGCCACTATCGTAGAATATAGGCAAAGCAGCCCATAAAAAAGCCGAAACGGACTTTCCCGATTCGGCTCAATGCGAAAATTACTAAACACGGATATCTTTAATCCTCAAAGGCTTTTTACATAGTTGAGTATGGCCTCCAAAGTTGATTCCTGGGTGCCCATGGAAAAGGTTGCGTTGGTACCTACCTCTGTTTCTGCCTTGCCAAGCCAATACCGTTCCCCCAATTTACTGACGGTCACTAATTTTACCGGATAACCCGCCGGAGCATTGGGGTAGCAGAACTTGTTTTGGGATAGCTTATACTGAAGCGGCGCTACTATCTGCTGGTCTTTAAATACCAGATAAGCCAGGGTGTTTTGATCTGCAAAGCCAGAAGGGAGTTCGATACAAAACGAAGAACCCTGATCTGCCAGAGAACGGCCGCAAGCCGACCAGCCCGTTTTTTTGACCAGCAACTCGTATCCCTTTTGGGTTCCATTGAGCAACGGCCATTCTGCTTCAAAAACTTCCTGGTTGCCGTTTGACCACAGCCCACCGGTGCTGGTATCCTGAGCGAACACAAAATAGTCACTTTGGGTATTGTTCCTGGGCAACTGGATCTTAAGCACCCGGTCAGACAAGAGTTCCAATTGCTGTCCGTTACAGGTGGCTGTTACCCGCACCATGCCTCCACTTTCGAAAAGTATTCCACTGTCTCCGATCGTATTCAGGCCATGGGCTATAATATCTGACTTGTCCAGTACCTCTGTAACTTCTACTTTCAGGTCCGGACAGGTACTGCAATGCACCAGGGCTCCTGTACTTTTATTGGAAAAGAGATGGTCTGTATCGATCAAAAAGATCCGTGTACCGCCCGGTGTTTCCAACATTTTATCAGTGGAAAGACTGTTTAGTGTGAATAAAGTATGCGCAACTGCGGCAGGTATCTCCACGGCCAACAAATTGCTAAGCTCCTGCGCCGAAGGGGCGTATGGCTCAAATTGCTCTACGTCCTTGCGGCAACTCCACAAGGTTAACAGCAGAACTGTCCAATATGACAATCGAATGCGTGACATTTTTCTCAAAGTTTAAGATTGTTGTTTTGAACAGTACGCTAGTGGTGAACCAAGATAGTATTTGGAAAATGGAGAAGTTGATTTTTAGGTCTGATCAGGCGCTTGGAGTGCCTAATGCGGGTACATTATAAGCGACAAACAACGAAGTCAGGCGTAAAAAGCAGCCGTCCAATTTTCAAATACTATCTTGGTTCACCACTAGACCCAATTCATAAGGATTGCGCTGCTTTAGGGTCTTAAAAAATTCTGGTTGCCCCCAATCGCAGTCCAAAAATGCTGTATCGTTGTTCCACCGGATGATTTTCTACGGTCACCGGACGCAATACCTGTCGGAAAGATGGCTCTATAAATACCCGGAAATTTCGACTCAGGTGCCAATAGTACTGGATGCTTGCAGAAGCGCTCAGGCCTACATTCGTGCGGAATACCGCCTGATTCAGGGTGCTCTTTGGACCGACCCCTTTAGGCTTTTCCGGTATCGGACCGAAGCGAGCTGGTTCATGCGTCTGCGGGTCTATGATCACTCCTCTGGTTTCAAAAAGCAGATTTGCGGAGATCCCGGCATTGATGCTGAATCCGGATCGGCCTTTGCGCATCTCCATGCCGACCAGAAGGGGTAGATCCAGCATGGCGTATCGGTTATACGTTTTGAGGTAGTTTTCGCCATAATCTACCCCAACGGTATCAACATGCGTCATACCATTGGACAAAACGGTCACTTCTATGCGGTATTTGGTGTAGGCTGGATCGATGTATTCAAATATTTCCGAGACCTGATCATAGTTCAGGCCCGTACGAACCAGGAAATTGCTGTTAAACATCAGAGAGGCACGCAAGCCGGCATTGATTGCCGTGCTTTGACGCTCTGTCGTCAAGCGTTGATTGAGATAAGGCTGATCATCAAACCGGCTGGTCAGCGAGCGTTGTGCCAAGGAAGGTCCGGCATACACATCGATCAACCAGGCGCTTGGATGCCTGGAAAAGTCATAACAAACCCTGGGTTGCTCTTTTTTACGACGGGAGATCGCCTTGAAGGTGCTTGGAGCGGGCAGAATGCCGGGCTGAAGACTGGTTACACGGTTCTCCTGAAGATATATTTGTAAGTTTTTAAGGTCAATAGGGGCTTCGATCTGAAGGTTTGCCTTTGGATTTTGCGTTTCTAAACTGCCTGAAAGTGTTGTTTTCCCAGTTGGAGCTGCTTGCGCAAAATCCGTGGCTGGAACAAGCGTGGCTTCCGATCCTCTGATCCCTTTGCCGGAAGCAATGTCCCTGCTTTCAGTTCTGAGGGCGCCAGACTGCTGCTGCTCGGCAGTCCGAGTTGGTTGCCGAACACTTGAAGACACTAATGCCTCCTTCGGTCCGACTGAAGTTTCCACGGTAGGGGTCGGGATAATTTCAGGAGCACCCACCGTTGTTTCTATAGTTTGTGCTGCCTGAACATCCTTTTGAAGCTCCGCTGCCGGGGTCAAAACAGTTCCAGGTGTCAGATTGCTCCAAAGGTCGGCCTTCCACAGTCCGGCAAAGACCGCTACAGTACCCAAAGCAAATAGCCACAGAGCCAATACCCTGCGCTTGCGCTTTTGGAGTTCGTACTCGACGGCTGGCCAAACAAACGGAGGCGGGGGCACCTCTGCGTTTTGCAGCCGTTGACGAAAGATTTCGTCTATTTTCCCTTGCTGGTTTTCCATATTTCAGCTTATTATACCTGACTTTTAAGTAACCCAAACGTGTTACTTGTTAGTATTTTCTAATTCTACTTTGTCACTTTAGCCGCGTAGCGGCCTGACGTCGGTAGAAATGATCAATGAACAGTCGATAAGGTGCAGAGCACCGGAACATTTGGCCAGGCGTTACGGTGCTCTGCACCTCCGAACCGATGCTATTATCCGATTTCTACCGACGTCAGGCCGCTACGCGGCTAAAGTGACAAAGTAGAATTAAATCAAAATCCGATCCAGTTTACCCACTTCTCCTTCCAAATGCCGTCGCGCCTTGGTCAGTTGCGAACGGGAAGTACTTTCCTGTATTCCCAGCATCGTGGCAGCTTCTGCATGCGAATAACCTTCTATGGCTACCAAATTGAACACTGCACGGTAACCATCCGGCAATTGGCGTACCAGATTTAACAGTTCTGCTTCAGAGAGCATGGCCATAGCATCCGGATCTACCGGCAATTCCGGCAATCGCTCATATCCACTCTGCTCAAATTCAAACCGTTGTTTTTGATACGCCCTCAAGGCTGTATTCACCATTACTTTTCGGATCCATCCTTCAAAAGAGCCATTGAACTGGAACTGCTCCAGCTTTGAAAATACTTTTATAAAACCCTCCTGCAGAATATCCGCCGCATCCTCCCGGGAACGGGCATAGCGTAGACATACTGCGTACATCTTGCCGGCGAAACGCTCGTACAAGTCGCGCTGACACTGCGCGGATCCGCGCAGGCAACCTCGGATAAGTTCATGTTCGCTCAATGCTTACGATAGTTGGGAGCACACTATGAAGTGGTTCGCTGGGAAAGCAAACTCCCCGAAGGTACGCATATTGCTAGATGCAATCTTAGATAAGATCGCTGCCTTAACAAAAAAACGCCCTGAAATGACCACGGGCCTTCTGCAAATTGCAGAAAGCCCATGATTTTATTGATACGGTGAGGATTTACCTACTTATTCTTTTTGATCCCGTCTGCCGGCGCGGGCTCTTTTCCAAATGCTGCACGCATTTCGGTGATGGTCTGAATCTGCGCCGCATCCGTTTCCAATGCCTGCCATTTATCCATCACCGGGCCGAATTTATCTGCTTCCACTTTTACGAAGTAGCAGTATGCAACATACTGATATGCCTTCAAAAGATCTTTTTTGTTCTTGTCTTTCTCCGGCTCTGCCGTCTCTGCAAATTTTTCATAATAAACCCGTGCTCTTCCATATTCGTTTGCCAATTCCGGATGGACCGCAATTGAATCGGGCGAAGGATCCAGCTTTTCTGCAGATTTAGCCGCCCAGAGCCAACCAATGGTTGCTTTAGAGTTGATCTCTGTCACTTTTGCAAAGGCCATTTCTGCATTAGCAAAGTGCATAGGGTCTTCTTTACAGAAGTAGTGGCGCATGCCCAGCGTATACCATTGTGTAGCGGTGGGTGTTGCTACAGAATCAAGGAACATTTTATACGTTTTAAGCGCGCCACAGTAGTTTTTTCTGGCCCACTCCAGTTTATCAATGTCTTCGTACAATGCCCACTTTCCATTTTCGCGTTCAATCACCTTTTTATAGTCCTTGATGGCCTGTGTCGTATCGCCTTTGGTTTGTACCAAAAGTTTGGCGTGGTACTCAAAGTCGGAGGTCAACAACTTCTCTGGAGGAACGCTTTTAAAATAATCGTTCAACACTTTTAAGCCCCGCTCAAAATTGCCATTTTCAAAGTCGCAGTAAGCCTGCAGGCGACGCAGGTAGTTCTTGGTAGGATCTTTTTGCAGGATCTTTTCTACCAGGTCACTGCAGGATTTGCAGTCTTTGGTCAGGTAGTAGCAGTTTGCAAGCTGCATCTCATCCTCGATTTTTACCTCTGAGCCTTTTTCTACCAGCTCTTTATACGCCTTGGTAGCTTCTTCGTAATTAAACTGGTTGAAGAAATAATACTCTGCTCTATCACGCAAAGCAGGGCTGTAATTGGGCGCTACCTCGACGGCCTTGTTGTAGAAAAGAACCGTTTTCTCCTTGACCTTTGCAATACGGTACACTTTTGCAAGCATCAGTTTTGGAAGCGGGTTTTTAGGTTCCAAAGCTTCTGCATACTCATAGTGTTGTGCTGCAGGGCCACCATTGGACATTTCTTTATAGCAAGCGCCCAACGACATTTGCAAGGCAAAGTCTTTGGATGAAATGTCCAGTGCTTCTTTCAGATAGCCTTCTGCGCGGGTCAGATTTGGCTTTTTTGAATTGGGCTCCACATAATAGAAATAGGACTCACCAATTTGACGCCAAGTGGTCATGTCCTTTTTTGCATTCTTTTTTGCTTTGGCAAACTGCTTGTCTGCTTCTGCACTATTGTTCTGGATCAACAGATTGCGACCATTGGCCACGAATGCCATTGGAGCATCTGGTTTTGCCTGGTATGCCGCAGTAAAGTACTCCCCTGCTTTAGCGATGTCTGCTTTGGCCAGTGAAACCTCCTCTGCCTTGCGGCTAAAGCTTTTAGCTAAATAAGCATTACCCAGGCTCAGGAAAGCACTTTGATCCATTGGATCGGCTTTGGTTAACCCGGAAAAAACGCTGATCGCCCGGTCCCAGTCCTCCAGTTGCATGGCCTCATTACCAGCTGCGTGGCTTTGGCCAAATGCCATTTGGGCAAATAAGATCGCCGCAGGGAAAATGGCTTTTTTCAGAAGATTTGTCATTGTTCGGAAAAAGTTATGTGTTTTAAATCTGATGGCACTGATCGCTTGCCCAAATTTTCGGGGGGCGAAGTTCTATTATGTAAGACGTTTTTCTGGATAAAATAATCACTCCAGGCAGCTGTTTTGCTAAACGTTTGAAATTCAGCGACTTGATTTGATCAAACGGGTCACTGCATTGGCTGGTAAAAGCCCGTCTTTGAGCATGATCCGCTGGCCGTCCTTGGCCAGATAAGATGCAAATCCAGCACCCAGGCCATTGCGCCTGGCCTGTGCATTGATAATGTAAATGGTGCGTTTGAATGGATAATCACCAGTTGCAAGAAAGGCCTGGTAAGGACCGTATCCTTCTTTCCCGGCCTCTTTGGCTACATCTGCGATTCTGATCTGGCGCATGAATTTTTGTACCCCGCCATCGTCCGTATCGGAGATCCAGTTGGCAGAAATAATCCCGATCGCATTTTTGTTTTTGCCCACATAATTAATCACCTCTTCGTTTGTTTTCAGGGCAGAGGCTTGTTGGGATAGTTCTTCTCCTGCAATTACCGAGTCGCGTACAAAGCGCAGAGTTCCGCTGCCAGGATTATCAAAAACCAGTTGAATGGCTCCTAATCCTGATTTTGGATTGATCTGTTTCCAATTGTTTGCTTTCCCGGTAAGGATGTCCCGCACTTGTTGTACGGTCAAAACGGTATCCCGATTGTCCGGATGAAGCACGAATGCCAAAGCATCAAAAGCGATCGGCGTGGTAGGCGGCGTAAAGCCCCGTGACTGGAAGTATTCGGACTCTTTGGTGGTCAACTTGCGTCCAATAATAATGACCTGTACGGAATCCTGGATCAGTGCATTCACGGCCTCTCCTTCCGATACATACAAGGGATTGATTTTTGCAGTACGGTATATGGAATCAAAAACGTTGATGCACGAGGCAATCACGGGTTTGTACCCCTCTTCTACTGCGATGCTGATGGTTCCTGTTGTGATGGTGTCCAGTACTTTACCCGACTTATCCCGTTGTTCGCAGGAGATCCATAAAAGCGTCGCGGTTGTTAAGATCAATAGTTTGCGAAACATAACATAATTGGTTAAAAGTGATCGGCGTAGACTCTCCAGCCCCGGTAGATTCCATAGACCAGCAACATTCCGGCAAAAATATTTCGGAATTCGGCCGGGATGTATGCAAGGAAAGTTTTATCCAAAAGTATCCATGAACCAAGTACCACATAAAATGCAGTCATACTAAATCCGAGGATGAGCATGGGCATTCGAGCGGCGTTTCGGTTGCGAATAGGATTGTCGCTGGACATAAGCTATGGATTTTATAGTTCCGGTTAGAAGACTATGTTACTTAAAGATGCGAATTACAGGAAAAGTGGCGGGATCAAGGTGCTTGTTTTAAAAAATTGACCAAAACTAAACGCACCGGACCTGTTTAATGAATGTTGGGGCCCTAAAAAAACATGAGTCACCTGAAAATTTCCGGATGACTCATGTTCGTATCAGACCTGTTGAGGTGAGTGGCTCTAAGCTTTTGCCCAACTCACACCTTCTTTTCCATCTTTCACGGTGATCCCTACAGCCGTGAGTGTATCTCGGATCTTGTCGCTGGTGGCCCAATCTTTTTGGGCACGTGCCTGTCCCCGGATATCCAGAATAAGACCCATGAGTCCTTCCAGCGTTCCACTGTCCTGGTTGTCGTTGGATTCATCCCGCAACCCAAAAACATCAAACAGGAAGGTGCTGAAAACCGTTTTTGTACGCTCCAACACCCAGGGCGATACTTCGTTGGCTGCCAGTTGCTGGTTGACCAGCTTGTGTACAAAACTGCCTATTTCATTCAAGGCGGCAATAGAAATGGCCGTATTGAAGTCGTCGTCCATTCCGGAATACGCCTCCTGAATCAGCGCCAGAATACTCCGGTCTGAATCCGTTTCCGAGCCATCAAAATCCCGTGGATCTACCGGAAGGCTTTGAAGGATCCTGTTGGTTTCCATGAGTTTCAAAAAGCCCTTTTCCGCTGCCATAAGGCCATCATCTGTAATATCGAGGGTGCTACGGTAATGTGCCTGGAGCATAAAAAAACGGACTGCCATCGGGGTGTAAGGCTTGCTGGTGTGCATACTATCTCCCGTGAAAAGCTCGGTGGGCGAAATGGTATTGCCATCGCTTTTGCTCATTTTTTTGCCGTTTAGCAGCAACATATTGGTGTGTACCCAATAGTTGGCCGGCTGGCAACCGCAGGCGCCATAGTTCTGCGCCACCTCGTTTTCGTGGTGCGGGAATTTGAGGTCATTGCCCCCTCCATGGATGTCAAAAGTTTTGCCCAGATATTTGGTACTCATAGCGGAGCATTCCAGATGCCAACCAGGAAAACCAACCGACCAGGGGCTGTTCCAGATCATGATGTCCTGTGGACGGGCTTTCATCCAGATCGCAAAATCGGCAGGGTGTCTTTTCTCCTCCTGGCTTTTTAATTCCCGGGTTTCGGTGTACAGATCTTCCAGGATCCGGCCACTGACCGATCCGTAAACGCCCTCATTTTCTGCGGCAAATTTGGGTACATCGAAATACACCGATCCGTTGGCCTCATAGGCGAGCCCACGGGCCAGAATCTGCTGCACCATTTCGATCTGCTCCAGAATGTGGCCAGTAGCACGCGGCTCAATACTGGGTGGCAGCGTATTGAAGATCCGCATCATATCATGAAAGCCTACGGTGTACCGCTGGGCAACTTCCATGGGTTCAAGTTGGGCTATTTTTGCGCCTTTTGCCATACGATCCTCCCCATCATCTGTCAGGTGACCTACGTCTGTGATATTCCGCACATAACGCACTTTGTAACCCAGGTACAGGAGGTAACGATAGATGGTATCGAAGCTGCAAAAGGTGCGGCAATTGCCCAGGTGAACGTCATTATACACGGTGGGGCCGCAGACATACATCCCGATGTGACCCGGGGTGATGGGGCGGAACAGTTCTTTTTTACCCGAAAGGGTGTTGTAAATCTTGAGTGGGCGCGGTTCATTCATAGGGCACAAAGGTAAGGGCGGGTGGGGAAATTTGGTGAATTGGGGATTTGTTTAATTGGGGATTTGGGAGGGCTCTGCGCTTGGCAGCTCGAAATGCCAGAAGCGGAGCCCCCCCAAATCACCAAATCCCCAATTAAACCAACCCCCAACCAACCCTATTCCACGTGGGTAACTTTCAGCATGTTGGTCTGCAATCGGCGTCCCATGGGCATAGAGCCCGTGTTGATGATGGTGTCACCGGCCTTGACAAAGCCACTTTCTTTGAGAATGTCCGTGCAGTCCTGAATGGTCTCGTCCGTGGTGGTAAAACGGTTGTAGTAAAAACATTGTACCCCCCACAAAAGGTTGAAAGCACCCAAACTGGCGTGGTTGTCGCTAAAGATAAAAATGGGCGATTTGGGGCGAAAGCTGCTGATCTTGAAGGCGGTATACCCTGAAGCAGTATGTCCCACGATTCCTTTTGCACCAATCTGTTCTGCCACATTGCATGCGCTGAAACAGATCATATCGGAATGATAAAGCATGAATTGGGGCGCTGGCACCGGACGGCGGTTGTTGATCTGGGGCCAGTATTGCTTTTCTGCTTCACCAATAATTTTAGTCATATACTGAATGACCAGTGCCGGGTATTTGCCTACAGAGGTTTCTCCGCTTAGCATCACTGCATCGGCGCCGTCTAATACCGCATTGGCCACGTCTGTCACCTCTGCACGGGTAGGTGAAGGGTTCAAGATCATACTATCCATCATTTGGGTGGCTACTATGACCGGTCTGGCATATTGCATACACATCAGGATGATGTCCTTTTGAGTCATCGGCAATTGCTCGATCGGCATTTCAACGCCGAGGTCTCCGCGTGCCACCATGATCCCGTTGCTGGCACGGATGATTTCGCGCAGATTTTTAATGGCTTCAGGTTTTTCAATTTTTGCCATCACCTTGGCCTGGTGATTTGCTTTTTCCAGGGCCTGCTTTACCGGTTCCAGATCAGAGGCCCGTCGAACGAAGGAAAGAGCGATCCAGTTGACATCCTGGGTAATAATGAAGTCCAGGTCTTCTTTGTCCTTGTCGGTCAATGCTGGCAGTTTTACGTTGGTATCCGGCAGATTTACGCCTTTGTTGCTGCTCAGAATACCCGCGTGAAGGGCTTTAAGCCGTACGGTGTCTTTTTTATTGGTTTCTGCCACCTCAAAGATCAACTTGCCGTCATCCATCAGAATGCGTTCCCCTACTTCACAATCTTCTGCAAAATGCTCGTAAGACATATAAATATTGTCTTTCGTGCCGGGTGCTTTCTCGTCGTTGGTGATCGTAATAATATCCCCCTCCTCTAAAGGAAGTGCGTTGTCTTTGATCTTGCCCACCCGTAGTTTGGGGCCTTGCAGATCTGCGAGAATGCCGATATGCAATTTATGCTCTTCATTGATGGCATGAATTCGCTGAATCACCAGCAAGTGGTCCGCATGGGATCCGTGGCTAAAATTGAGGCGAAAAAGATCCACACCGGCTTGGATGAGTTCGAGGAGCTTCTCCGGGGAGCTACAGGCAGGCCCTACCGTGGCGACGATTTTGGTAAACTGCGAACCATCTTTACGCAAAGGGGATTTGTTTTTTTCAAGCAATGCTGCTGCTTCCGAGAGTGTCATTCTTTTTTAATTTTAAGTGTAAAACTTACAATAAGCTTAATGGGGCAAAAATAGTAATAGCCGACAAGTTTACCAACCGAATCAGGATTCATTTATGACAGCGCAACTCAAAATTAACAGAAAAGACACCCAAAGGAGCCACGGATAAAGGCTCTCTGAAACAGGCTAAGTGTCTTGTTTACAAAAAGGGGGGAGGCTGCTGAATTAATATGTGTTAAAAAAATAACCACCAAATGTTTGTCAACCCTGTCACTTTCCGTATATTTGCCTCCTGAAAAATTGACTTTTTTTCACCAACAAGTTTTGAAAAACATGGCAAACGTAGCCGACCGCGTAAAAAAAATTATCATTGACAAATTGGGCGTTGAAGAATCTGAAGTAACCCTTGAGGCGAGCTTCATCAACGACCTCGGCGCCGACTCGCTCGATACCGTAGAACTAATCATGGAATTTGAAAAAGAATTCGATGTGTCTATCCCCGACGAGCAGGCAGAAGGAATCCAAACTGTAGGTCAAGCGATCTCTTATTTGGAGCAAAATGTAAATGCTTGATTTTTTAAAGGGTTGGCCTTTAACTAGCCCACTCCTTTTTGCAAAAAGCGGTTCAAAGCAGTCTTGCTTTGAACCGCTTTTGTTTATCATGCATATTCCAGCTCTGCCAAAGCCGCTACAGCCCCCTCCAGGAAAGCCGGTATCAGGGTCTCAAAAGTGCGCTGTATCTTCTTTGGATTGGCCAGGTCCCGGATCATCCGGTTATATCTGGATTCACCATGCTCTTCCACGATCGATTTTCTGCGTTCTTCTTCCATAAAATATTGCAACAGTCCCCCGGGATCAGCCTCCGGATGAAACTGGGTACCGATCATTTCGGGACTAAACCGAACCGCCATGATGGCCCGTTCGTAGTGTACATGCGGGCGGAGTTTTTCAAGGCACAGGATCTCAGCCCCCATTTCTTTAAAACGTTTGTGCTGCGGACTGACCACCTGATAGCGTCTGAAGTCGGCAATGTAAAACGGGTCATGCAGCTGTTCAAAAAACGGTTCATGCTTGCCCTCGTGGGTTTTATAAACCGGGTAAGTACCAAAGGACATTTTGTACCGCTGGGTAACTTCGCCTAAACGAAAGTGATGGCAGGCCATTTGGAAAGAGTGACAAATGAAAAAGCAGTGCTTTTTGTCGTCAAACGTTTGCTGGTTGTGCTGATAAAGGTCTTCTATGAGTTTAAAATAAGGGGCTTGCCAGTCGCCACCCATTTCCAGCGGGTCGCCAGGGCCGCCTGAAAAAATGTATATGTTGTATGAAAGATCAGGGATCTCGCATTTGGCGCGCACATCGAAGTGATCGAATTCGATCGCCTCGGCGTACCGGCCCAAAATATTTTTGAGCATTGGAATACCGCGATTGGATTCGCCGTTATACATATCCAGAAGAGCAGCTCGTATCATTTTTACTGTTGATAATTCGTGAACAATATAGGCCTGGTCTTTGTCTTGAAAAAAAATTGCAGGCTTTCTCACATCAAAAAAAATCGAAAAATGTCTCTCGTACAAGAATTTAACGACTACCGATCGCGCATGAATGAGCGCATTCTGGCACAAGATAACAAAGTAATCAAACGCTTTTGGAGTCTCGACAATCAGACTTATCAGGAGGGTGCCCTGGACATTCGTACCAAGGAATTACTGGGTCTCGTTGCTTCTATGGTACTTCGTTGCGACGACTGTATCAAATATCACCTGGGTAAATGCCATGAACTCGACATTACAACTGAACAGATCTTTGAGGTTTTTGCTGTGGCCAATCTGGTAGGTGGCTCTATTTGTATCCCGCATACCCGCCGCGCCGTAGAATATTGGGAAGCTTTACAGGTTTCTAGTATGGAGTAACAAGCTTTTAGGTTACAAGTTGTGTATTTACAGGGTTTTCCCGGCCAGCCCAAACTTTCAACTTGTAACTCCCAACTTGTAACTAAGGCGCCTTAAAGCCGCCTGCTTACCTTTTTCACCATTTCATTTTTCCAGCTCAGGAAAGTGCCGTCCAGAATGCGGGTGCGCGCCTCATTTACCAGCCAAAGATAGAAACCCAGGTTTTGTAGCGTGGCAAGTTGCATGCCTAAAATTTCACCGCAAATAAAAAGGTGTCGCAAATAAGCTTTGGAATGGGTCTGACTGGTGTGCGTCGTGCCGTTCGGGTCTATGGGGCTGAAGTCGGTCTGCCACTTTTTGTTGCGGATATTCATGATACCTTCTGATGTGTAGATCAGTCCGTGCCGGGCATTTCGGGTGGGCAAAACGCAGTCAAACATGTCAATTCCCCGTGCAATACACTCCAGAATGTTTTCAGGGGTGCCCACGCCCATGAGATAACGGGGTTTGTCTTTGGGCAGGATCTCTGTCACCAGTTCGGTCATGGCATACATTTCCTCTGCGGGTTCGCCGACAGAAAGACCACCAATGGCATTCCCTTCGCGGCCGTGGGCTGCAATGGTTTCGGCAGATATTTTTCGCAGCTCCGGGTAAGTGCTTCCCTGAACGATGGGAAAAAACGCCTGTCTGTGTCCGTAAACAGGTTCGGTGTTGTCAAACCGATTGATACAACGCTGAAGCCATCGGTGGGTGAGGCCCAGCGATTTTTCTGCGTATTTAAAATCGCATGGATAAGGCGTACATTCATCGAAAGCCATGATGATATCAGCCCCGATGATGCGCTGGATATCCATCACATTTTCAGGCGTAAAGGTGTGCTTCGAGCCGTCAATATGACTTTGAAAGGTGACGCCCTCTTCCTTGATCTTCCGCCGGTGTGCCAGCGAATAGACCTGAAAACCACCACTGTCGGTCAAAACAGGGCCTTTCCAGCCATTGAATCCATGGATTCCGCCGGCCGCTTGTAAGACCTCCAGACCAGGCCGCAGGTAGAGGTGATAGGTATTGCCCAGGCAGATCTGCGCGCGGATATCATCGCGGAGTTCATGTTGATGCACCGCTTTAACGGTGGCCGCAGTACCCACGGGCATGAAAATGGGCGTGTTGATCGTACCGTGATCGGTTTCGATCTGGCCGGCACGGGCGCTGGAGTTGGGGTCTGTGTGTTGGAGGTTGAAGTTCAAAGGTGGTGGAAAATTTGGCGCTTTATATTTCGGTTGAGTTTGTGTCTGCCAGTTTGTTCCTGAATTCATTCAACTGGATCAATTCTATACCGAAATAGTCGTACTTTTTGAGAACTCGAAAATGGCGATCTTCTGAAATGAGGTATTGCGCATTCGCGGCAATGGCGTAGTCTACAAATTTATTATCGTCCGGATCTTGCTCGATCAACTGCCAGAAGAAATATTTGTGGATCAATTGAATGTTGGGCAACATCAGCAACAAGTCGAGGGTCATTTCTGCCACTTCAGCGCCCATTTCACGTTCGATTATCTCGGCATATTCATCCAGAATATCAGTTGTCAGACACAAGGTGTATTCGCCATTGATAAGCGCATCAAATAGCCAGCGATTCCTTGATTTTGGAGAAATCGCTACTAAAAGCACATTGGTGTCCAGCACTACCTTCACAACAAATCTGAGCTTTTTTTTGCCAGAAATGCCTGCTGAGATTTGTAAGGAGTACGTAAATGAGTTTGCAAGAACTGGTTCATAGTATCCTGCGTCCAGCCTTTGGCTTCCCATACCTCGTCGGCCTTTCGGAATAGGCGAGCGGCTTTGTAGGCAATGAGCAAACGTTTCAACTCCTGCAACTCCTCCTCTGAGAGGTTGAGGCTGAATAATTGCACCACTTCAAGTTGGGCATTGGTGAGCGGGACGTTGAGGGAAGACATAATACTGTGATTTATTTGGCAAATATAATGGGTTTCGTCTTAATGAGAATCTTAGGCTAAAAGCCCCATCGGGGCGACACCATTTATATGCCTCAAGCCTGGTTCCGGTTGCTATCCAATTTCAACAACACAGCGATCATCAAAGTAAAACCGATCAGAGAGGAACCACCTGCACTGACGAAGGGCAAAGGGATGCCAATAGTAGGGATGAGTCCCATGGTCATGCCCAGGTTGATCACTACGTGGACAAAAATGATGCCCGCCACTGAATAGGCGTACACCCGGGAAAAATTGGAACGCTGTCGTTCGGCCAGAATGGTGATCCGCCACAATAGCCAGAGAAAAAGTCCGATCAGGCCAACGACGCCCACGAAGCCTTGTTCTTCTCCCACTGTGCAAAAAATATAGTCCGTACTTTGTTTGGGTACGTATCTCAATTTGGTCATATTGCCTTCCAGGGTGCCTTTTCCGAGCAAACCACCTGCGCCAATGGCCATTTTGGAGTGGATCAGGTTGTAACCGGCACCCCGGGAATTTGCTTCTGCTACACCCGGACGCAACCAGATCTTGATGCGTTGTTGCTGATGCTGCGGAAGCAGATTTAAAAAAGCATTGGCAGCAAAAACAAGGGATACAGAAAGGGTTAACAGCACCAGCCAAACCCTTAACTGGCTTTGAACCAGGTTGTTTTTCTTCCAGTAATTGGGCAGAAAGACGCCAACAAAAAGTGCAATCTGCGGGATCAGGACCAATAAGTGTTTTGGTGGTTCTTCCATGGTGATACCCAACCAGGCCAGCACGGTATTCAGCACGGGGATCCACCAAATGATCAAGGGTAGCAGTAACACCCATAGCCAACGCAAAACAAGCTTTTGTTCCCGAAACCGATTGATCAACAAGAAGCTTACAATGGCGATCAGCCAAGAAGCGGTATAGGAGGGCAATTCAAATTTCCAGCCCAGAATAGCCAGCGCGGCAGCCCCAAAACCCAGGGCATAAAGCACGGGTGATAGGCCCTCCCGATACAAGACCAACATAAAGGAAAAGAAGATCAGGGCTGAACCGGTGTCACTTTGCAGCAAAACCAAAAGGGTTGGAAGCAGAAAAATACCGAATGCAATGATCCGGTCCCGCACTTGTCTCAAATCTATACCCGGACTACTCAGGAAAGCAGCCATGGCCAGGCAGGTGCCAAATTTGGCAAATTCTGAAGGCTGGACGGTGAAGCCCCCGATGTGATACCAGGCGTTTGCGCCATTTACTTCGCGTCCGAAAAGCAGGGTTCCGGGAAGCAAAAGGATAGAAAAAAGGTAGATCGGCAAGGCCAGCGTACGCCAAAATGTCCAGTCTGCCATCATGATGATAAACATCAAAACCAGGCAAAAGCCAATAAAGGCCAATTGCTTACCTGCCGTATGCCCCAGATCCAGAAAAGCATAAGGGGCCTCCACATTGTAAGTGACGGCAAAGATCATCAGCCAGCCTATCGCCACCA
This sequence comes from Saprospiraceae bacterium, assembly GCA_044350425.1. Taxonomy (GTDB): domain Bacteria; phylum Bacteroidota; class Bacteroidia; order Chitinophagales; family Saprospiraceae; genus M3007. Next base: position 28,322 of record JBILHS010000022.1, read on the forward strand.
GGGCCAGATAGAGCCCCAGGGTAAGGCGGTCAAAACCCAAAAGGGGAAGCTGATTCTGCTGAGACATTATTGTTTAGGATATACGAATTGGCTAGGGTTCATTGTTCCAGAAAGTCTCTGGGATGAATATTGGCATCTTTGGCAGGGTATGCACCCGGCCAACCTGAAAGTTCGGCGATAAACGCCAAGGCTTGTTGTTTATTACGAAAAGCACCCACCCGGAGTTTGTAATAAGGTTGCTCCTGAACGGAAGTGGCGGCCACCTCAGGGTATTCCGTACGAAAGCGGGTTCGGGCCTGCTCCACCTGATTACGGTCGGTAGAAGCCATGATCTGCACCCGCCAGCCTTCCATACGCGGAGTAGCTCTATTGGCACTTACCCAGCTATTCATTACCCGGGTAACTTTTGGGTCTTCATTTATCTGTACCTCCTGCGTCCATACAATGGATGCAAAACCGAAGGTAAAACAGAAAATCAGGCCTGTTTTTTTGATCCGTATCATGGGCTTTTTGCGTAAAAAAATAAAAATCCGGGATCAAATCCCCGTCCACCGTGTACCGTCACACCATCTCCAGCAACAAATGTCCTTTTTCAACCGCAGCGCCCTTTTGCACAGCGATGGATTTCACGGTGCCCTCGCCGGCTGCTTTGATCACATTTTCCATTTTCATAGCCTCGAGGATCAGCAGTGGGTCGCCTTTACTAACGGCTTGTCCCGGCTCGACCATAATATTCAGTACCAGGCCGGGCATGGGTGCTTTCACTACGTTTTGCTTTTGTCCAACGCCCGCGCTCAGGCCGAGATGCTGTACCAGTCGCTCGTAATGGTCCGCAATATGGAGTGTATACTTTGCCCCATTGATCCGGAATGAAAATAGTCTTGCAGCATAATTGGCGTCCAAAAGCTCGGCATGGTAAGAACGCCCCTTGTGGAGTATTTGAAAATTGCCCTGGCCATCCGGCACAAAGTCCAGATTTTTAGCCTCATCGGGCTGCAGGGAGAACTCGTGTTGTCCGCCGTTGACGGCAATGCTGAAGGGTTCTTTTTTTTCCATATCCCGGCAAAATTAGGACAAATGAATTTGTGGATTCAGGTTTGCACAAAAACTTGCGCAATTCTTGTTCAGTTTTTTGAAAACACCCCCTGCGAATCAGAACGGATACTCCGGCAAGCCCTCCAAATACTCAAACTTCTCCTGTTCAAAATCCAGCGCAGAACAGTAGGTAGCCAGGCCGTTGGTAACCGTCAAAAAAGGGGCCCGGAGTTGTAGGTTGTAGCGTGCCGCTTGTTCAAAGGTTTTCTGATTGATTGTTACTTTGGGTGATTTACATTCCACCAAAAGCCAGGGCTTTACGGCGGCATCATACACCACCAGGTCACAGCGTCGGCTAAGTCCGTTCACCTGAATGCCAATTTCCGAACGGATCCGGTGTGCAGGGTATTTTTTTTCCTCCAAAAGATAGAGCAGTACCAATTGGCGCAGGAGCTCCTCGGGCGTAAGCACTACTTCTTTTTTGCGTATGGGGTCGAACACAAATGCCACTTCGCCCGCTTTGGAAAGTCGGAGTCGGGGCTGAAATTGAAGCAGATCGAGTTCGAGTAACAAGTTTAAAGTTACAAGTTTAAAGTTACAAGTTTAAAGTTACAAGTTTAAAGTTACAAGTTTAAAGTTTAAAGTTACAAGGGGGCAAGTTACAAGATAAAAGTGGCAAGTTGAAAGTGAGTGCCCGGGCTTAGGCACCCACTTTCAACTTGAAACTTTTAACTTGATAACTATTTACTCTATTTTATTCACGCTCCGCTCGATCACTTCGCGGTAATATGCTTCGTATTCGGGCAGGATATTTTCGATGTCAAAACGCTGGGCCTGTGCCAGTGCATTGGCCCGAAATTCAACCAGCATCGGTTCATTCTGAAGGAGTTGGATGGCATAATTTGCCATTTCAGTAACGTCTCCTACTTCGCTCAGAAAGCCTGTAACGCCGTGGATATTGACCTCGGGCAAGCCTCCGCTGTTGGAGGAAATGACCGGCACCTCACAGGCCATGGCTTCCAGGGCCGCCAGACCAAAACTCTCGCTTTCAGAAGGGATGACGAAAAGATCACAGATCGCCAGCAGTTCTTCGATCGCATCCTGTTTTCCGAGAAAACGGACATCATTACAAATACCCATTTCCCGGCAAAGCTGTTCGCAATGCTGCCGTTCCGGACCATCGCCGATCATCAGGAGTTTCGAGGGTACTTTTTCGAGGATCTTTTTAAAAATGTAGACCACATCTTCTACCCTTTTCACTTTCCTGAAATTGGAGGTATGCGCCACGATCCGCTCGCCATCCGGGGCGATTATTTTTTTAAAATGCTCTTTGTTGGTCTTCCTGAATCGGTCAAAATCAATGAAATTGTAAATGACCCGAATATCCCGCTCGATCTTGAAAAGCGCCAGCGTGTCTTCTTTCAAACTTTGTGAAACCGCCGTCACCCCGTCACTTTTATTGATGCTGAACTCCACCACTGGCGCGAATGCACGGTTGTTGCCCACCAGCGTAATATCCGTACCGTGGAGGGTTGTGACCACCGGAATGTACCGGCCTTCTGCCAACAGGATCTTTTTTGCCATGTAGGCTACTGCCGCATGGGGAATCGCATAGTGCACATGCAGAATATCCAGGTTTTGATAGTGCACGACGTCTACGATCTTGGAGGCCAGGGCTGTATCATAAGGTGGATATTCAAAAAGCGGGTAATCTTCGCTGTCCACTTCATGATAAAATACATTGGCCTGAAAATGCGACAGACGCACCGGGCGGCGGTAGGTGATAAAATGTATTTCATGGCCTTTTCGAGCCAGGCCCAGGCCTAACTCGGTAGCCACGACGCCCGAACCTCCGTAAGTTGGGTAACAAACAATGCCTATTTTCATATCAGGGGATTTCTAATGCTTTTTTACGCCTTTAAAATTCTTTTCTCCGGCCAAAATTTCCAATTCCAGATGGTTTTCCCGGGGTGGAATGGGGCAATTGAACCCATCACTAAAAGCGCACCAGGGATTGTAACACCGGTTAAAATCGAGAGCGAGGGTATTGTTCGGGAGAATGTCTGACCGCTTGAAATCTAAATACCGCCCACCGCCATAGGTTTGCTCGTTGTTGGTCAGATCTTTAAAAGGCAGGAAAAGATGGTCGCGGTAGGTTGAATCTTTCACCAGCTTCAGATTTTGATAGATCCGCAAGCTCTGAGGCTGACCATTTACTTCAAATTTCAGCAGGCCAAATTGCACATAGTCGCGTTTTTGACCGCTGTAGGTCATCATTTCAAAGGGTTTGGCATCGGGTGTTCTTTCAAACTTTGCCCAAAAGGTCCAGGCTTCGGTGGCTTGAAAAAAATCCAGAAAAGCAGTGTCGTAGGCCGTCAAGGGTGAGCGTGGATCGGTCAGAAAATCCGCTTTATAGTGGGCTCTGTATTCTGCGATACTTTCGTTCAAAGAAAGGTGCTGCGCGGCCCCCGTATGAGCCAGAAGAAGCAAGCCAAGGGAAAGCAGAGTATGAGTCAAGGCGTATTTCATGTTATTATTTTACCGTTTGGCAACCCGATTTCGGGTGATTTGTCGCTGCCGGCTACATTTGAACCGGCTTACATCTCCGGAGCGCAAAGCTAGATGTTTGGTAGCGCGCCCCTGCACCCTTGCCCGCCATTTTTTCCAGTTGCGTAGCTCCATTTCGTGTTTCATCAGCCGGATCACGTCCGCTTCAGTCAAGCCAAACTGGAATTTGATCGCCTCAAACGGCGTACGGTCTTCCCAGGCCATTTCAATGATCCGATCCAGGGAGGCGTCGGTCAGATTATACTTCGAATAAAGTTCTTTCATTTTATTTATAATTGCAAGCTCAAAACCAGATTACTGGACATTTTATCGGAGATGTTTCGAAAACCTGGAAAGTCTGGACACTCGAAAAAAATATCCAGTAGTCTGGTTCAAAACAATCACAATTCCAACTTTGTTGTCCGCCCAATCAACTTCGTACCTTTACCGCACATGACACCAGCGACAACGCAGACAACACCGGATGATCCTACCGCGGTCAGCCGAAAAAAAGACCACATCGAACTGGCTTTTAAAAGCCGTGTAGAAACGGGTGAACTGGATTCTCGTTTTTATTACGAACCCATGCTCGCCGCGCATCCTGCCCCGGGCTCCCTTGCAGCACTTCCTTTTCTGGACAAAAATTTACGGGTACCTATCTGGGTGTCGTCGATGACTGGTGGTACGGCCCTCGCAGGCAGGATCAACCATCATCTTGCCCGGGTTTGTGGCGAATTTGGCATGGGGATGGGGCTGGGCTCCTGTCGCCAGCTCCTATATTCCGACGAGCATCTGGCAGATTTTGACGTGCGCGACGCCATGGGTATTGACTTGCCGCTTTATGCCAATCTCGGTGTGGCGCAAATAGAGACCCTTTTCGAAAAAAACGAGCTGGAACGCATCCCCCTGTTGTTGCAAAAACTCCGCGCTGATGGTTTGATTGTGCACGTCAACCCCTTGCAGGAAGCGATGCAACCAGAAGGTGATGTTTTCAAACGTTCGCCGCTGGAAGTCGTGCAGGAACTGTTGCAAAGGCTTGATATTAAGATTATTGTAAAAGAAGTGGGACAAGGTTTTGGGCCGGAAAGCTTGCGGACATTGTTGCAATTACCCCTGGCGGCCATCGAATTTGCCGCTGCCGGTGGCACCAATTTTGCCAAACTGGAACTCCTGCGCAGTGATGCTTCCAAGTATGCTATTTTTGAAAAAATAGCCGCTGTAGGCCATACAGCTTCCGAAATGCTTGACTGGACCAATACCATTCAAGCAGAACTGGGTGATCGGTGTCTGACGCAGCATCTGATCCTTTCCGGTGGGGTGTCCGATTTTCTGGACGGATATTATTTGACGCAAAAATCTGCCCTTCCGGCGGTGTATGGACAGGCTTCTGGCTTTCTGAAATATGCGCAGGGAGATTATGCCGAACTTCGCAGCTTTGTGCAATCACAAGTACGCGGTCTGGAGTTGGCCGGGGCTTTTTTGAAAGTAAAATGAAATGATGGCGGTGGGCGGGAAGTTTTAGACCTCGGAGGTTTTGAAAACCTCCGAGGTCTAAAACTTCCCAACCTACCGCCTCCTAAATAAGAATATGACTAAAACGATCAACGGCTTTTCCAAACTTTCTAAACTTGAAAAGATCCAGTGGCTGGCAGCAAACTTCTGCTCTGATGCTGCTGCTGCGGAACAGGATTTTTCCACCTGGAAACATCCCGATCCGTCGATACAACATATAATTGACGGCTTTGCTGAAAATACCGTGGCAAATTACGCCCTGCCCTACAGCATCGCGCCCAATTTTCTGATCAATGGCAATACCTACGCGGTACCCATGGTCATTGAAGAAAGCAGTGTGGTGGCTGCCGCCAGCAGCGCGGCCAAGTTCTGGCAGGAACGTGGCGGATTCCATGTCGAGGTGCGGGGTACCGTGAAACTTGGACAAGTCCATTTTTACTGGCCGGGCAGTCCTGAAAAATTGCGGGCCATTTTCCCTGACCTGAAAGCGCAGCTCTTGGATGCATGCAGCGATCTGACTGCCAACATGGAAAAACGTGGCGGTGGAATACTGGACATCGAACTGATCAGTTTTGAAACCGTTGAACCTGAATACTATCAACTTCGCGCCTCGTTTGAGACCTGCGACAGTATGGGGGCAAATTTTATCAATTCTGTCCTGGAACGTTTTGCGGGCGCACTGGAGGAGTTTTTTACCGATTATTCCGGACTTTCTGACCTGGAGCGCGATGCGGAAGTAGTCATGTCCATCCTTTCCAATTACACACCGAATTGTCTTGTGAAGGCCTGGGTGGAATGTCCCATAGATTCGTTTGCCGATCTGGCCCGATCACAAGGCATGGACGCTTCTACACTGGCGCATCGATTTGCGCGCGCGGTCCGGATCGCACAGATCGATCCATATCGGGCAACCACGCACAACAAGGGCATCTACAATGGTATTGATGCGGTGGTGTTGGCTACCGGCAATGATTTTCGGGCCATTGAAGCTTGTGGGCACACCTATGCAGGCCGGGACGGACAATACCGGAGCCTGAGCAGCTGCACCGTACAGGATGGTATCTTTCGATTTGAACTGGAGATCCCACTGGCCCTTGGAACAGTGGGTGGTCTGACCTCCCTGCATCCATTGGCCAAACGTTCGCTGGAAATACTGGGCAACCCTTCTGCCCGCGAATTGATGTGTATTACAGCAGCCGTGGGGCTGGCCCAAAATTTTGGCGCTGTACGTTCGCTGATTACCACCGGAATTCAGCAGGGCCACATGAAAATGCACCTGACCAATATACTCAACCACCTCGGCGCCAATGCCGAAGAGGCCGCTGCGGCACAACATTTCTTTCAGAATCAAACGGTGAGTTTTAGCGCGGCACGCGGCTTTTTGGCAGAAATACGTTCCTGATTTGGTCGCGAAATGTCCAATTCCATTAAATTTAACTCCGGATGGTGATCCTTAAAGCAAGCCGGCGATATCTTTAGCCCACATTAGAATAAGAACCTATTCAAAATACAAGAACATAAATATGAAATTGGAAAACATCCCCCTCACTGCCTTCATCCTCCTCCTGGCCGGAGTGCTTTATCTTCAAAGCTGCAAAAAAGACGAAAAAAAGGGCCCGGATTGTAACCTTCCCAATGCAGACCTTTCTTATACGCTGAACATGAAAGGTATTATTGACCAATATTGTGTCAGTTGTCATGCAGGAACAGGGCCTGGTCCGGACGATTACAGAACATACGAAGGCATTAAACCTCACCTGGATGAAGGACACGTACTTGATCGGGTGGTGATCACGAAAGATATGCCCCAGGGTGGCGGTCTGAGCCAGGCACAGCGCGATAGCATCAATTGCTGGATTGCAGCGGGTTATCCGAAGTAGGAAGGGTGATGTTGGATCATCATTCAACTGGAGTCAACTGGAAATTTTGGGTAGCCCCTCTGGGGCTACCCAAATTCTGCTTGACTCCTGTTTTTATTTATAAACATACAAAATGCCACTTTTCGCCCGGGCAAAAACATCCTGGGACCTGTCCGGCAAACCGCTCCGATATTCATCAATATTCAGGTGGTCAAACCTCCAAGCACGCACATGAAACTTGGCAAAGAGGCTGGCCGGTTCCACCCACCTTGGCAGATAGGCCTGAAGGTCCGGCAATTGGTATGGAAGAAACCGTTCCAGGCTGCCTTCAATTTCCCAGGAAAGTCTCCGTTGATCTTTTTCAATTAAACAACCGACAGAGACAATATCCGGTTGTCCTTCTACAAACAAGGAGACCTCTTTCCCAGGTACTGATTCCCAGTCATGTATGATCAGATCAGGCTTCCGGATCCGGAGTTCCTCCCCAAACTGAAAGATCTTATCCCTGTTCCAGTATCCATTTGAAGTGCGCCCACCGGTATTAAGCCGAAAGGCTGAAGGCAAAAAATGACCCTGTGGAAGTATGAAACCCGGATGATTGTCGCTGGGCGGTGAATTATACCCCGTGGTATGGAGCGTCGTATAATATTGAAGGTCCGGCGAAAACTCCGTCATTAAGAGCCCAGCCAGATCCCATCCATTCAATCTATCTATCGGGATTTTTATGAATGGATTGGGTGATTTAAAATCCTGGATCTTAGCGTAAAGGGTGTCCTGAAGCTGGTTGATTGGAACAAAATATTCTACCCAGTTCTGTGAACTTACCTTTTTAGCACGCAGGTATAAATTTTCATTGATATCCAGGTCGATTTTCAGTCCAAGGTTTCCATTGTTGGGGAGGTTTGAATTATAGGAATCATTGCCTGGTATATCTAAATCCCACCCGCTGCCTTGAAAAGGGATTCCATTGACCAATAAGACCACCTTTCTTCTTACCGTGTTTTCGTTCGTGCTGTATCCTTCTCCCCTAAGGAGTACAAACGCTCCGCTTTCAATGCCTAAACTTGAATAAACAGCTATCGAATAGCCCGATTGATCCCCCAGGATCCAATGCACATCCAAGGTCGCATTTGCGGGATCGTCGGCATTGTAGGGGATCGATTCTTTTAATTTATAAACGTCAAAAGCATTCTCAAAGATCTTGAGCACCTCCCCGCGGGCATTGGTGACGATCGTTCGATTGATGGCATTGGAGCCCGCATGTTGTTCGATATTGAGCTCGAATTCGTCGTTTTTACGCTTATAACAACTAAAAAAGGTCGTGGTGGCCAGGATTAGTAAAAGTAGTTTTTGCATGGGCTTTAAATATTTAAGCTTCAAATATCTGTATTTAGCACCGAAATAGTGTGATATTAATTGAACCACAAAAGACACAAAAGGACACAAAAAACCGCAATATGTACCTTAGGTGCCCTTTTGTGTCTTTTGTGGTTCAATTCTACGCGCAAGGCGTGCCATAAGTATGCTATTCTAACGATTCAGATAACGTCCAATGTCAAAATGTCCAGTAGTCTGGTATGGATGACAGAGCTTTGCGTAACTTGCCGCAAAATTTGGTCAAAATCTACTGATTATCAATGATTCGCGCAGAACAAGTACTCAAAACATTTGGAAACCAACAAGTGCTGAAAGGCATTGACTTCCTGTTTGAGGCGGGTAAAAACAACCTGATCATCGGTCGTTCCGGTGCCGGGAAAACGGTATTGCTTAAAATTCTTGTCGGCCTCCAGGTGCCTACCAGCGGCATTGTCTGGTATGACGACGTGAATTTTACCGGACTGGACAAGCAGGGAATGCGCAGTATTCGGATGAAGATCGGGATGCTTTTCCAAGGTTCTGCCTTATTTGATTCGCTCACGGTAGAGGAAAATATCCGTTTCCCACTGGACATGTTTACCGCGATGACGCTCAAAGAAAAGGTAGAGCGGGTCAATTATTGCCTGGAGCGGGTAAATCTTGGAGGCAACAACGCCAAATACCCTTCCGAACTTTCCGGCGGGATGCAAAAACGCGTCGGCATCGCAAGAGCCATCGTGCTCAATCCCAAGTACCTTTTTTGTGATGAACCCAACTCAGGACTGGACCCAAAAACGGCCATCCTGATCGACGAACTGATCAGCAGTATCACGGAAGAGAACAACATCACCACCGTCATCAATACCCACGATATGAACTCGGTGATGGAGATTGGAGACAATATCTGTTTCCTGCACGAAGGTCGTCTGGAATGGAGCGGCACCAAAGATCAGGTACTGGCCAGCGACAATGAGAACCTTCAGTCGTTTATTTTTGCCTCGCCATTTTTACAGAAACTTCGAAAATCGGCCTTGGGAAAGTAACTTCCTATGCCCCTAATTCCTTCACCGCCAGCCAGGCCATTAGCCCCATGCCCGTCTCCAGGGCAGCTTCGTCAATGTCGAAGGTGTCCGTGTGAACGGGCGAGGTGATGCCCCGTTCTGGATTTCCTGTTCCCAACCTGTAAAAACAGGCGGGCATGGCCTGAGAAAAATAGGCAAAGTCTTCAGCGGTCATGCGCAGCGGTAAGTCTACCACATTGTTTTTTCCCAGAAATTCGATTGCCCAGTTTTTCGTGCGTTTGGTCAGCTCCTCGTGGTTGAAGAGCACCGGGTAACCTTTCATGATATAAAATTCGCAGGCAGCTCCGTAGCCTTTGGCGATACTTTCTGCGATCTTTTTCATGCGTTTATGGGCTTCGGCGCGCCATTTTTCGTGCATGGTGCGGAAGGTGCCCACGAGTTTTACCTCGTTTGGGATAATATTCGTGGCGCCCCCCGTGGAGTTTATTTTCCCGAAGGTCAGCACGGTCGGCACTGCCGGATCGGCGTAGCGGCTCACTATCTGCTGGAGGGCCACAATGATCTGCGCGGTGATCACCACCGGATCCACACAGTCTTGGGGCATCGCGCCGTGACCGCCCCGGCCTTTGACGGTGACATAGATCTCGTCGGCAGAAGCCATGTAGATGCCGGGTTTGAGTCCGATCATACCAGCCTGTAGGGCTGGGTGCACATGTTGTCCGAAAATACTGCTTGGACGTGGGTTTTCGAGTACCCCGGCTTTGATCATGAGGCTGGCTCCGCCGGGTAGTTTTTCTTCGCCCGGCTGGAAAATACACTTCACAGTGCCTTCAAACTGCCCGCGCAATTCCTGTAATATTCTGACCGTACCCAGCAGGGAGGAGGTATGTACATCATGACCACAGGCATGCATCACCCCTTCATTTTGAGATTTATAAGGGACATTATTGGCCTCCAGAATAGGCAGGGCATCCATGTCGGCCCGGAGTGCGATGCTGCGTTTGCGGGGATTTTTGCCTTTGATCAGGGCTACTACGCCATTTTCGGCAACACCATGCTGGTGCTCTACCCCGAGTGCAGCCAATTGAGCGGCCACGAATTTGCCCGTTTCTACTTCTTCAAATGAAAGTTCCGGATGCGCATGGAGGTGCCGTCGACAGGCGATGGTGTCGGCGTGGTATTGTTGGGCGAGGGTCTGGATTTTTTCTTTCATCTACCAATGTTTGGCCTCTCCGAGGCTGGGGCTTTTAGGATTCGGGATATATATGTTTATTTTTCAAAATATTTCTTCAAAAACGGGTGGCTGAATACCGCCAAAAGGATCACGATCACCCCGATGTAGAACTGCGGATTGAGATCTTTGTCTTCCCGAAAAAACAGTGCTGCAAGCAAAACACCATAAACCGGTTCCAGGTTGATGGTCAGATTGGTGGCAAACGCCGAAATATAACGCATGGCCAGCAACGTGAGATAATACGGCAGCAAAGTACACACCCAGGCCAGGATCAACAACCAACCCCAGTCGACCGTAGTGGGCATCAACGGGGTATCCGGCGACTGCCAAAGCAAAAACGGCATCACCAGTGAACATACCGCCACGCCGCCAAACAATTCCGTAAAACTCATCACCAGAGGCGGCGGCGGATGATTGTCTATCATCTTTTTATTCAGGGAAGAAAAGACGGAAGCAAGCAAGGCCCCCACAATGCCTACCGCAAAACCAATGCGCATATCCCAATCAATATTTCCGGCGATCAGAGCCATACCGGGCAGGATGAGTAGTCCGAGCGCCAGTTCGTAACCTTTCACTTTTTGTCGCGTGAGGAGCGGCTCTACCAGGGCTGAAAAGAAAGAGGTAGTGGCCATCGTCGCCACCGCCACGGATGCATTGGACAATTTAATGGCCCCGTAGAAGCACAGCCAGTGAATGCCCACCAAAATACCGATGCCAAACATTTGCTGGTATTGTTTTTTGGATACCCCCCGAAACTGTCCACGCGGGATAAAAAGGATCAGGGTGGCGCAGCACAGCGTGACCCGCCACCACACCAGCGGTACCGCTTTTAGCGAGATCAGCTTACCCAAAATGGCCGTAAAGCCCCAGATGAGCACGCAGAAATGGAGGTAGAAATAGGCACGGAGTTTGTCGGTCATGGGGCGAAGGTAAAAACGAGGCTTTGTATCTCAGTTTTTTACCACCTTTTCGCAACCGTGCTTCCCGTTTTTGGCAAACCATTGAATGAAATAGATTCCTGCCGGGAGGTTTTCCAGGGAGATCCGGACTTCGAAAAAACAATCTTTTTCAAAAGTCAGGTTTCAGAGCCCTATTTTTGCGCCTGTTTTGCCTGCAAACGCGCTCGATAAATACGGGCTTCAACGATTAAAAAATCAAGCATCCTATGTCATCTATCCTCATACGCAACGCCCGACTCGTAAACCGGGGCCAAATCCAGGAAGCCGATGTGCTCGTCAAATCCGGCCGCATCGACAAAATAGCCCCTTCCATCTCGGGCAATGCGGACATAGAAATAGATGCCGCCGGCAAATACCTGATCCCCGGAATCATAGACGACCAGGTGCATTTCCGCGAACCCGGACTCACCCACAAAGCAAACATCGCAACAGAAAGCCGTGCCGCAGTGGCTGGCGGTACCACCTCGTTCATGGAAATGCCGAACGTGAACCCGCCCAGTGTTACCCAGGAATTGCTGGAAGCAAAATACCAGATCGCGGCAAGGAACTCACTGGCGAATTATTCTTTCTTCATGGGTACCACCAATGACAATCTGGAAGAGGTGCTGCGCACGGATCCACGCAGGGTTTGCGGACTCAAAATTTTTATGGGAAGCAGCACCGGGAACATGCTGGTGGATTCACCTTCTACGCTGGAGCGTGTTTTTGCCGAGACGCCCATGCTGATCGCTACGCACTGCGAAGACGAAGCGACGGTGCGCGACAACCTTGCCCGGTTCAAAGCCACCTATGGCGAGGCAATGACTGCCGAGTTTCACCCGTTGATCCGCGATGAAAAAGCCTGTTATTTATCCTCTTCGATGGCCATAGAGCTGGCCAAACGGCACGGCACACGCCTGCATATTCTGCACATCAGTACCAAGGATGAACTCGCGCTCTTCCGCAACGATATCCCCCTGAAGGACAAAAAGATTACCGCCGAAGTCTGCGTACACCACCTGCACTTTTCTGCAGACGATTACGCCCGACTCGGCAATCAGATCAAATGTAACCCGGCCATCAAAAGTGTTGAAAACCGTGACGCACTGTTCCCTGCGCTGCTGGACGACCGGCTCGACATCATCGCTACCGACCACGCACCGCATACCTGGGAGGAAAAATCGCAGCCGTATCTGCAGGCTCCTGCCGGACTGCCGCTGGTGCAACATTCGCTGAACGTGATGCTTGGTTTTTACCAGGCCGGACGTATTTCACTGGAGCGCATCGTGGAGAAAATGTGCCATGCGCCTGCCACCCTGTTTCGCATTGAAGAACGCGGATTCCTGGACGAGGGGTATTGGGCTGACATGGCCCTGGTAGATCTGGACCACGAATGGACGGTGCAACCCGAGAATGTTTTTTACAAATGCGGCTGGTCGCCGTTTATGGGCACCACCTTTCGGGGTAAGGTGCTGAGTACCATCGTGAGCGGGCATCTGGCCTGGCACGAGGGGCGTTTTCTGGAGGGGAAAATGGGGGAGCGCCTGAGTTTTTCTCATCCCTAAGGTGTGCTATAATCACCGATCATCCAACCCACCGCGTACTTTTGCCGCCTTGTTCCAATATCTTCTGCCAATTTTATGAGACGAACCCTGCCGATCCTCCCCGATTTGATCAAAACCATGGTCCAATGGACCGCATTATGCGGTGGCCTGCTGTTGCTGTTCACGCTGGCTTTTTGTCAAAAAGAAAAATTCACTTCCGATCCGGCAGATAAACTTGAGTTTAATACGGATACCCTGCGTTTTGACACAGTGTTTACCCAATTGGGTTCGGCTACCCGTTATTTTAAGATCTACAACCGCCACAAGGAAAGTATCCGGATCTCCAGGATCTTCCTTGAAAAAGGCGCAAACTCACGTTTCAATCTGAATATAGATGGCATCAGCGGTGACGATCAGGAAAATCTGGAGATCGCCCCGAACGACAGCATGTACGTGTTTGCAGAAGTGACGATCAACCCCAATGATGATGCTTCCCCTTTTGTGATCGATGAAAATGTGCTGTTCGAAACCAATGGCAATGTGCAGAAAGTAGTGCTGGAAGCTTTTGGACAAAATGCCAATTACATCCCTTCGCGCTTCGGAGCGGGTGGGGCGGTTGGCTTCGGGTGTAATGGCGGCGAAATCGTCTGGGACGACCCCAGACCCTACGTGATCTATGGGGTGGTGGTGATCGACTCCTGCACCCTGCGCCTGCCCAAGGGAACCCGGGTGTACGTGCATGGCGGATTGGGCAAATTTATAGATGACGACGGCCTGACCCAGCGTTACAACGATGGTTTTATCGCATTTTCCGGTCAGGGAAAACTCATTGTGGAAGGCACCAAGGACGAGCCCGTCATTTTTGAAGGCGATCGACTGGAGCCAGAATTTGATGAAGACCCGGGGCAATGGACCGGACTTTGGCTGCAATCCGGCACAGTAGGCCATAGTATCAACCATTGCATAGTCCGAAATTCTATCATTGGCATTCGGGTCGATTCTGCAGCAGATCTCAGCCTGCGCAATACACAGATCTACAATACGGCCAGCAGCGGCCTTATCGGCATACATGCCAAGATCAGGGCTGAAAACTGCCTTTTTCATTCCAATACAGGCTATGGGATTCAGCTGGAATATGGCGGCGATTATGACTTTAAATATTGCACCGTAGGAAGTTATGGCGTAGATGGCGAGGCCCTTCGGATGGGAAACGCCCTTTGTCTGGATGAGACCTGCGGTTTATTTGCGGCCAATAAATTATTCGCCCGGTTCCAGAATTGCATCCTGACGGGGAGCCGCAGCGACCAGATTACGCTTTTTGACCGATTGGAGGATCCGGCTCAATTTGATTACGAATTTAAAAACTGCATTGTGCGGGTCAAGGATCTGATCAAGCCAACAGGATTCCCTGATTTCCCGGATCATTGTCAGCCCTGCATTTTTGCAGAGGCGCAGGACACGATCTTTGTGAACGTGAATCAGTATGATTTCCATTTAGACACCCTGCGCTCCATTGCAAACCGTTATGCAATTCCGGTGCCGGGTATTGATCTGGATCTGGATGGGAAAGCCCGGGATGCGGTGGTGCCTGATGCGGGCTGTTATGAGATTGAATTTTAGAGAAACCTGTTTCAGGGCATTCAATCCCTGAAAATTTCCCATTTTTGCCGCCGAATATGAAACGAATCATCATCGCCATCGACGGCCTCTCTTCTTGTGGCAAAAGCACCCTGGCCAAGGCACTGGCAAAATCCCTGCATTACGCCTACCTCGATTCGGGGGCGATGTACCGGGCGGTGACGCTCTATTTCCTGGAGAACAAGATCAATTACGAGGATCCGGAAGCGGTGGCAAAAGCCCTGGAAAACATCGAGATCCATTTTGAACGGATCGATGGTCAAAACCGTACCTTCCTCAATGGACGCGACGTAGAGCACGACATCCGGGAAATGGGCGTGAACGACCATGTGAGCCCTGTATCAACCATTTCAGCCGTCCGCAGAGCCATGGTGGCCCAACAACAAGCCATGGGAAAGCGTCGGGACATCGTAGCGGATGGACGGGATATAGGCACTGTGGTATTCCCCGATGCAGAATTAAAGATCTACCTCATGGCGGATGCCGACGTACGCACCAGCCGTCGCCACCTGGAATTGGCCTCTAAAGGCATTGATGGGGAATGGGAAGCCATCCAGCGCAATCTACTCGAACGCGACCGCATTGATTCCGGGCGTGCAGACAGTCCGCTCCGCAAAGCAGAAGACGCGATTGTGATCGATAACACCCTGCTTTCTGAAGAGCAGCAACTGGAACTAGCGCTTGAATTAGCGAAAAGAGTTTAAAGTTTCAAGTTGTACAAGCTCAATTCACACACCTTGCCCACCTGGAACTTTTAACGTTCAACTTGCCACTCTAAACTCCTAACTTTTAACTCTAAACTTGTAACTCTTAAGAACCTCCTTTCGCCTTTTTCTCTTTGAAATCCAGAAGCACGGAGAAAATGTGGGAGTATTGAACTGCCGACACATTACCGATGTCTGTAAACGCGTAATCTATTTTAACGCGGCCAAAACGGAGGCCTACACCAAAGTTAGGCTGCATGGAAAGGTTCTCTTTGTTTGGGTTAAAATCTTCCTTTACCCGCTGAAAATTGCCTACTCCGACACGCAACTGTAAAAACTTCTTGTAGTCTGCCTCTACTCCCAACCTCGGATCAATACTGATTGATTTAGAGCTGATCAACACATTGCGCTGACCATCGGTGGTCCAGACAAAATCCAGTGCAGGCGTCAGGCTGGTTTCTTTATTCAGTTTGAAACGATAGGCTGCACCGAGTACAAAACTGGGATTGGTGATCTCTGTGTTGCTGGCGGGCAGTTCGTTGCCGGTAGCAGCCCAGGTAGCGCGAATATCTTCGGAGAGGTCAAAAGACCAGGAATTAAAGGTGGAAGTAAGGTCGCGGCCCTGGATGCCAAGCATGAGCGCGCCTTTGCGGTATTGTGCCCCGAAATCTGCCCCGAAGCCCCAGGCGCCACCGAAGGAACCGATCTTCCGGCGGATCACTTTCAGGGTGCCACCCACCGAAAATGCCGGATTTTTCAATTTTTGAGCGTAGCTGCCCATAAACGCATAATCTGCGGCACTGAACTCCGTCACGTTGTCGTAGTTGATCGTGCCATCGGCATTGACCAGGTTGATGGTATATGGGATATTATCAATCCCCAAACGGATCATCGACAAAGCGAGATAAGATCCACGTTCGCGGTTGAGCGATTTTCCGAATCCGATCCAGTCGTATTTACCTACGCCACCAAACCACTCTGCATGCATGGCGCCTGCCTGCATGGGTGCAGTGATCTGGCTCAAGCCCGCAGCATTCCAATAGGATGCAGTGATATCATCGGTGAGTGCCACCTGTGCGCCCGACATGCCGTGTCCCCGGCCGCCGACGCCGATGTTGAGAAATTCGTTGGAATATTTTTGTGCAGTCAGGGCCGAAATGCCAGACACGAGACATAGCCCGAGGAAGAGTAGTTGCTTTTTCATATTGTGGTGCTTGACGTTGTAAAATCGGGTCGGGTTGCCCCGATGTTGAATGGGAAAGACAGGTGTATTAAAATTGAATAGAAACCGGAGGTTCTAACATCGCGAAAACGAAAGTTTTGTTCAAAAACGCTTATTTTTAACTACTGAAGACCAATGATTTGTAACCCAACTGTACCGGCGGCTTTAGCCGCAGGACTCACGCGAGGCATCCTGCGGCTAAAGCCGCCGGTACAGAGCGTGCCAGATGACCAGCCAGCCAGATTTCGCACAATTTCAAAATTTAATCTCTGCAATTTCAAAATAAATTTCATGCAATTTCAAAATTTCACCAACTTTGGGCTTTTAATGCCATGTTCGTAGCACGTCAAATAGAAGCCCGTTTGCGGGAATTATTGCCAAAATATCCCATATTGGCACTGACTGGTCCACGCCAGTCGGGGAAAACTACGCTGTTAAAAAAGATTTTCCCTGACTACCAATACTTGTCACTGGAAGACACCGATTTGCGGAGTTTTGCCGAACAAGATCCGATCGGTTTTTTGAAAAAGTACCCTGAACGCGTCATTTTTGATGAAGCACAACGTGTGCCGCTTCTGTTCTCTTATTTGCAGACCGAGGTGGATAAAAGTGGCCAAATGGGACAATTTATCTTGTCGGGCTCGCAGAATTTCCACCTTATGAGCAGCATTACGCAGAGTTTGGCGGGGAGAGTGGCCCTGTTTAAGTTGCTTCCTCTGGATTTTCATGAACTTAGAGAGGCTGGAATTTTGTCGGAAGACTGGAAAGTGCAGTTAATAAAAGGTTGTTATCCAGCTATTTACGACCGAAAAATCAACCCAGCTGTATTTTATTCCAATTATCTTCAAACCTATATTGATCGGGATGTTCGGGAGCTTTCAAAGGTGCAGGATTTGCGACTGTTCCGAAACTTTCTCGCTTTGTGTGCTGCCCGAACAGGTCAACTTTTGAACCTGAGCAATCTGGCAAATGAGTGCGGCATCTCGCAACCAACCGCCAAATCGTGGTTGTCGGTTCTGGAGAGCAGCTACATCGTATTCCAACTACAGCCCTATTTTCAAAATTTCAACAAGCGGATCAGCAAAACACCTAAGCTTTATTTCTATGATACCGGCCTTGCCTGCTTTCTGCTTGATATACGCGAGTCCGTCGATTTGGACAATCCAACCCTTTTAGGTAGCCTTTTTGAAAACCTCGTAGTGGCAGAGTTCCACAAGCAGAACCACCATCAATATCGCTTGATAGAGTATTGGTTTTGGCGCGACGCGCAGGGCAACGAAGTGGATTTGCTCTCCAAAAGTGGTCGGATGTTTGAACTTTTTGAGGTGAAATCTACTCAAACTGTCCTGCCAGCCCTTTTCAAAGGTTTGGACTATTTTGCAAACCTGGCGGGCGAAAAAGTTAAGGAAAAGACGCTGATTTATGGTGGGCAAGAGAATCAGGATCGAACGAATTACAAGGTGCGGGCCTGGGATGACTGGTGAAAACCCTATGGCACCCTGCGGCTAAAGCCGCCGGTACAGAAACGGCGCGAAAAGCCATGAAGCCCTCCGCGCCGTTTATAAAAACCTATTGAATTACTTTTACAACATCGCTTTCACCATATCCGCAAACTCCTGCACAGGTACCGCGCCCTGGTCTCCTGCTCCTTGCTTCCGCACACTCACGGTGCCGGCTTCCACTTCTTTTTCCCCTACGATCAACAGGAACGGAATCCGCTTCAATTCATTGTCGCGGATCTTCCTTCCAATGGTCTCGTTGCGGTCGTCTACTACGCCGCGCAGGTCTTCAGCTTCGAGGGCCTGTTTGACCTGATAAGAGTATTCCACAAACTTATCAGACACCGGCAGGATCGCAAACTGCTCCGGAGATAGCCAGAGTGGGAATTTACCCGCACAGTTTTCGATCAAAACGCCCATGAAACGCTCCATGGAGCCAAACGGCGCCCGGTGGATCATGACCGGACGGTGCTCTGCATTATCGGCACCAATGTAAGTCAGGTTAAATCGCTCCGGCAGGTTGTAGTCCACCTGGATGGTACCCAGTTGCCAGGAACGGCCCAGGGCGTCTTTCACCATAAAGTCGAGTTTCGGACCATAGAAAGCGGCCTCGCCATATTCTTTGACAGCATCCAGGCCCACTTCAGCAACTGCATCGATGATGGCTTGTTCTGCTTTTTCCCAGTTTTCCTCGCTGCCGATGTATTTGGCACGATCGTGCTGATCGCGGAGACTGATCTGGGCGGTAAATTTATCAAAGCCCAGTTTGGCCAACACAAAACGCGTCAACTCCAGCACTCCGAGAAACTCTTCTTTGAGCTGATCTTCAGTACAGAAAATGTGCGCATCGTCCTGAGTAAAGCCTCGCACGCGGGTAAGGCCATGCAATTCGCCCGACATTTCGTAGCGGTACACGGTACCAAACTCCGCGATACGCACCGGCAATTCCCGGTAGGAGCGTGGGCGGTATCCGTATATTTCGCAGTGGTGCGGGCAGTTCATCGGCTTCAGCAGAAACTCCTCGCCTTCCTGTGGGGTCATGATAGGCTGAAAGGAATCCTTGCCGTATTTTTCCCAGTGACCGGAAGTAACGTAAAGTTTTTTAGAACCAATGTGCGGGGTGATCACAGGTTGGTATCCGCGTTTGATCTGTTCTTTTTTCAAAAAATCTTCCAGACGCTGACGCACCGCGGTACCTTTTGGCAACCAGAGCGGTAGACCAGAACCTACCTTATCGCTGAACATAAAGAGTTCCAGTTCCTGGCCTAGTTTGCGGTGGTCGCGTTTTTTGGCCTCTTCCAGAAGGGTCAGATATTCTTCCAGCTCTTTTTGCTTCGGGAACGTGATGGCATAGACACGGGTCAGTTGCTGACGTTCAATATCACCGCGCCAGTAAGCACCGGCGAGGTTGAGGATCTTCACGGCTTTGATGTTCTCGGTGCTTGGGATGTGTGGTCCTTTGCAAAGATCGGTGAAATTGCCTTGCTGATAAAACGTGATCTGACCGTCCTGCAAGCCATCAATGAGCTCGAGTTTGTACTGATCGCCTTTTTCGGTGAAGTACTGAATGGCATCTGCTTTAGACACTTCCGTCCGGATGTACTCGCTTTTTTGACGTGCCAATTCGAGCACTTTTTGCTCAATGGCGGGCAGATCAGCAAAGGTCAGGGGCTTGTCGCCTGAGTCAATGTCGTAGTAAAAGCCGTTTTCAATCGCTGGTCCGATGCCAAATTTGGTGCCGGGGTGCAGGGCTTCGATGGCTTCAGCCAGCAAGTGCGCCGAAGAGTGCCAGAAGGTTTGTTTGCCCTCTTTGTCCTCCCATTTGTGGAAGTTGATGGTGCAATCTGCGTCGATCGGGCGACTCAGATCGCGGACCTCGCCGTTTACGGAAGCTGCCAGCACCACGCGGGCCAGGCCCTCGCTGATGCTTTTCGCTACGTCGAGCGAGGTGGTACCGGCGGCATACTGACGAATGTTGCCGTCGGGGAATGTGATGTTAATCATGAAAAAAAGTGTTTAGCCCGGCCATACTAGAGTCGGGTGCCCGTGCTCCATACGAACGGAGTGGGCGGTTTGTAAAATATGAGACACAAAGGTAAGGGATTGATGCTTTCGGCGCAGCCCTGTAGTCTGGCAATTCTGAATCGTTGCTGATTTGGCTCACCACTAGCCTAGGCGACCAGGTATTTAGAATATTCCTTGTTTCCGGCAAACACCAGAAATACACCCGGTAGTTTCTCCAGGGTCTTTTTGCCCGACTTGTTCCAGTCTTTGATCGAAAGGCTTCGGATAAATTCCCCTTCTCCGGTCAGGTCCTGCGCCACCCCGAAAAGCGTGGTAGGCTGCAAAGATTCCAGGGCAACTTCCAGTACCATTTGGGATCGGTAGGGTGTTTCAATAAAGATCTGGGTTTGATCGGCCTGCCGGGAAAGGTTTTCCAGCCGGCGGAGTTCTTTGGCGAGTTCGGGGCGTTTGGGCGGCAGGTAGCCGTTGAATGCAAACCGCTGACCATTCATGCCCGATGCCATCAGGGCCAGGAGCAAGGAGGATGGACCTACGAGAGGCACCACCTTTACCCCTTCACGGTGCGCCAGCGCAACAATGGCCGCGCCGGGATCTGCCACGCCAGGACAGCCGGCCTCAGAGAGCAGTCCCACATCTTTGCCGGATTGGAGGGCTTCCCGAAAAACCTGCTCTGCTTCTTCCAGCTCCTGATTGTCGGGCAATTCGACAAAAATCATCTCCTGAATGGGCCGTGTCGGGCTCAGACTTTTGACAAAATGCCGGGCTGTTTTGGCGCGTTCTACAATGAAGATCTCCAGATTTCGGGTGATCTCCTGTGCGTAGGGCGGCACGGTGTGCAGGGCATTTTCTGCGATCGGGCAGGGGATTAAATAGAGTGTGGACATGGTGGTTTATTTTAGACAGGATAAACAGGCTGATCAGGATTTTTACCCCGCACCATCCTGTTTATCCTGTAAATCCTGTTAAAAAAGGTTTTCTAACTAGTTAATCAGCACTTTTTCGTCCCCGCACATAAAACCACAAAAGGCCAAAGGCTACCACCAGAATGAGTGGGAAAACGACCAATTTGCCCAGGGTCTCCTGTCCTGCAACCAGCTCAGCTGCCGGGCCGGTAAGTCCGCTCGCTTCCGCGGTCTTCATGGAGCCATCGATCCAGCCACCGACGATGGGCTGCAAAAGCCCTGTGGCAAACATACCCATGCCGCCCATGACCGACATCCCAAGAGCGCCGGACTTTGGGATGTATTCTCCCGTAAAGCCCAACATAGTTGGCCAGAAATAACAAACACCCACCGCAAAAAGGATGGCGGCCACATAGGTCATCCCCCCTGTGCTGTGCCCGAGCAGATAAATGCCAACGGCTGCCATGATCGCGGAGCCCCACAGGACTCCTGTCGGGTTGAGCCGGTGAATCACAGGACCTGCATAGAAGCGGCCAATGGCCATCAATGCGGTGGTGAGCGCCAGGATGATCATCGGCTGTGCCCCGGAAGATTTTAACAAAAGTCCTACCCATTGCTGGGTACTCAATTCGGTATTGGCCGTGAGTACCATGCAGCCCAGCATAAACAAATAAAGCGGGTTGAGCATTCCGCGTAGATTATCGGAGAGTTTGGCCTGACCAGCCTCAGCGGCTTCCGGGAATTTTTGACCCCAGAATAGAAAGGCATATATGATGGTCGGGATCAACATGACCGCAACCTGCACCTGCCAGGACATGCCCACGCCAGTGATCAGCTGAGAGATCAATGAGCCGAGGAAAATACCACCCGGAAACCAGACGTGGAAGCGGTTTAGCATCGTGGTCTTGTTGTTCGAAAACATCGCTGCGATCATCGGGTTACAAGCGGCTTCAACAGAACCGTTGCCAAAGCCAATGAAGAAACTGGACACCAGTAACACTTCATAACTGGTGGCAAAAATGGTACTCAAAATGCCAATCAAATGGCAGGCAAATGCGATCCAGACCATCCGCTTAGGCCCTAATTCATTGTACAATAAGCCTCCAACGATGGTTGCGATCGGAAAGCCAATGCCCAGTACCATCTGATTGATGAGTCCGAGCTGGTGACCATCCAGTCCGAGTTTGTCGCGCAGTTCGTTCAAAATACCCGCCCGGATGGCAAAGGCAAATGCAGTAGTAATGAGGGCAAAACAAGAGGCCGTAAAAAGCCTCGAAGGGTTGAAGTTGTTCATGTACGCCGGTTGTTTTGTTTTTAATGATGGCCAAAAGTAGAAAAGCCCGAATGCTTTCAAAGCTATTCGGGCTTTTTTTACTTTGTTTTGCTGGGAGTAGGGTAGAATTACTGATAGTCTCACTCCAAGTGAGACTATCAGTAATTCTACCCTACTCCCAGCAAAACGATCAATTATCAACCAAACCCTCCAAAATCCCCTTCACCATTCCCGGCCCCTCATAGATCAGCCCCGTATAAACCTGTACCAGATCTGCTCCGGCATCCAGTTTTTCCCGGGCGGTTGCAGCAGAATCGATGCCTCCAACTCCAATGATGACCACGTCTTTGCCCAGTTTTTGGCGGAGGTAACGAATCACTTCGGTGGCGCGAGCGCAAACGGGCACCCCACTCAATCCACCCATTCCGATCGTTTCGATCTCGTTGGCGGGTGTTTTCAGGTCGGCACGCGAGATCGTGGTATTGGTAGCGATGACACCGGCCAGATGTGTGTCACGTACGATGTCTGTAATATCATCCAGCTGACTGTCGGTCAGGTCCGGGGCAATTTTCAGGAGGATGGGTTTGGGCGTTTGTTGTGCCCGGTTTTTGTCCTGCAGCAAATTCAAAAGCCGGGTAAGCGGCTCTTTTTCCTGCAACTCACGCAGCCCGGGCGTATTGGGTGAGCTCACGTTCACCACAAAATAGTCTACCCAGGGAAACAGTTTTTCAAAACTGATCAGGTAGTCGTTCGCCGCGTCCTCGTTGGGCGTTACTTTGTTTTTGCCGATGTTGCCGCCGATGATGAGTCCATTGGGTACGCCTTGTTGGCGCAGCGCTTTCAGTCGATCCACCAGGGCGTCCAGGCCTTCATTGTTGAATCCCATGCGGTTGATCAGGGCCTTGTCTTTGGGCAGGCGGAACAAACGCGGCTGTGGGTTTCCCGCCTGCGCGACGGGGGTCACCGTGCCCACTTCAACGAAACCAAAACCCAGACAAGCCAGGCCGGGAATGTGTTTACCGTCCTTGTCAAAACCGGCTGCGAGGCCAACCGGATTCGGAAAATTTAAGCCCATCACCTGTTTCTCCAGGCGTTTGTCGGGAAGACAAAACATGGAACGCATGAACCAGCGCGTGGGTGGGAATGCAGCCGCAAAGTCAAGCAGCTGGAAAGTGATACGGTGAGCAGCTTCCGGAGAAAGCGCAAAGAGCAATGGTTTGAAGATAGCATACATGATGCGCAAAAGTCGGAAAACCTGACCACAAGTCAGTTATGCGATGACCTCAAATTCCTGCGAAATCATTTCGGTTCCATTGACCAGAATACCCAGTTTGTGTTGACCGACATAGTGTTTCCGGGTGGTAAAATCCTGAAAACTTTGCTTTCGTGAAACCTGTTCTGTTTGTCCGCCTTTCAATACAAATTCTTTGATCTTAAAAACCTTAGTAGATATTTTTCCTGAAAGTGTCTGATAGTCGATCCCATATTCGAGGCGGATCTGTGCCTGTTCCGTCGTGGTGTTTTTGACCGAAAAAGAAAACTCAAGCCGGTCACCCAGTCCAACAGTTTCTGAAACTTTTAAATCCAGCAGTTCAATGCCTTCCAGCCCTTTTTGAAAGCCGAAATGTGCCAGCGCGGCCGAATTGCCTTTTTTCAACAAACCCCGACAAGCATGGCGTATGATCCAATCCGTTTCGGCAGATTGTCCAAGCCAACGTTCGGCGAAGGAAAGCACCAGCTCGGGATGGTCTTTGGCAATGTCGTTCAGGTTGTTGGCTACGGATCGGCGAACGGTTTCGGCCGGGTCATTTTTCAGATTTTCCAAGATGGGCAAAATGGGGGAGGGGTCCCGTTTGAGCATCGGCACTCCCATACCCCAGGGCAAACGGGGACGGATGCCTTCGCTGCTGAGCCGACGCACCAGGGCACTGGGGTGTTTTGACCATTGAAGCATTTGAGCGCACATACGTTCGGGGTAGCGAATTAGAAACGGGCGTACGGCAAATTCAGCGCTACTCCAACGGGTAATGGTTTCGAGCGCGGGGATGGACTCGTCTGGATGTTCTACGCCATGAGCCTCCACAAAATCTGGCAAAAAAAGGTATTCGAAGGTCATTTTGTCGCCGTGCTGCGCGAGGTAGCGTTCCGTGGTTTGAGTCACGATGCTCAAAGCTTCCGGATATGCGGGAGGCAAACAAGCACGGAGCACCTGACTAATGCGGCGGATGCGTTGCTTGAGTTCGAGTGCTTCCCAATGGGGATCAAACAGTTGCTCCAGAAATTTTTGAACCGGGAACGGGCTCCAGGCCTGCTGGACTTCCGCGGCAAAAGGCTCCAGGAGCGGGCGGGAAAAGATGTTTTTTAGTGGTTCTGCCATGTGAAGTGCCGGCTTCTATTTGAGAAGTTGGCTTTCATTGCTTTGGATTTGATTCCGATTAAGAGGGGATGGAACACGGATGACACAGATGAGACACGGATTTTGGTTTGCTTAGCAAACATATATGTATGGGCTAAAATTAGACGATGGCTGCACATTACAATGTATAAAACCCCGTCCGGCCAAAAACCGGAAAGCGAACCTCCCTGATTTCCCCAGCTGGCCAAACTGCTTTTAATCGCCCCACAAAAGCTTCGTCGATCGGGTTTCGGTCATTTTTCCGGATGAAATGCTGCACCGCAGACCAGGTGCCCAGGTAGCCCAGCAGCTGATCCACCGTCCAGGAATAGGTCGAAGCCATTTCCGGGAAAGGGATCTCCTGCAAAGGGAAAGGAATCGTGGCGTAGGCCTTTTCTACCAGATGTCGCTCGCCATCCCAACAGCCGGCTAAGATGGTATTGTAAAAATGTTCAATCACAGCCTCAGTGGCTGCATCCACCCGAAGCAAATTATATCCAACCAGTGCGAGCAGGCCACCAGGTTTCAAAATGCGTTTTACTTCCGGGTAAAATTTACCAAAGTCAAACCAGTGCGCGGCTTGTCCTACCGTGACCAGATCAAAGCTATGGTCGGGAAAATGGGTCGATTCAGCGCGCCCCAGCTGGTAGTGGATATTGGGTTTTTGTGTTGCGTTTTTGAGTTGATTTTCGCTGATATCGCTGGCTTCTACCTGCCGGAATTTTTCTGCCAGGATGGCTGCAATTTGTCCGTTGCCGGTGGCGCCATCCCAGGCCTGATCAAAGGCCGGGCAGTGTTCAAACAGGAATTCAAACAGCTGCGGTGGGTAGCCGGGTCGGAATTGGGCGTAGCTGGTGGATTGTTGGGAGAAGTTGTCTTTCATGATTTTTGCGATTCGGGATTTTTGGTTTTGTGGGGAGACCTCGGAGGTCTTCGAAGACCTCCGAGGTCTCCCCACAAAACCAAAAACTCAATCAAGGCTTAGCAGGCCCCCCATACTTCCCTGCCCAGTCAAACATCTCCGCCAATACATGCAGCACACTTTCCCGGGCTCTGTAACCATGGCTTTCATGCGGCAAAAGCACCAGACGCGCCGTGCCGCCATTGCCTTTGATGGCCTGGTACAAGCGTTCCGATTGGACGGTGAAAGTGCCGGGGTTGTTGTCCGCTTCGCCGTGGATCATAAGCAGTGGCTTTTTGATCTTATCGGCAAAATTGAAGGGCGAAACATTCATGTAAATATCCTTCGCTTCCCAAAAAGAACGACGCTCGCTCTGGAATCCGAAAGGGGTCAGGGTGCGGTTGTACGCGCCGGAACGGGCAATTCCGTAAGCGTAATCATCGCTGTGTGCCAGTAAATTAGCGGTCATAAACGCACCATAAGAGTGTCCACCTACACCCACTTTTTTCCGGTCAATGATCCCCAGCGAATCCAGGTAATCAATGGCTGCATGGCCGGAAGCGGTGGCCTGCTCCAGGAAGGTATTGTTCATTGTTTCCGGGTCGCCCACGATCGGGATGGTGGCATCCATCAAAACGGCATAACCTTGTGTCACAAAAAACAAGGGCGAATCGTTGCGGTAAAAGGTGAAGGTATTGTCCGTTACGCGCACTTGTCCGGCCGTGCTTTTGTCTGAATACTCGAGCGGATACGCCCACATGAAAAGCGGGAGTTTCTGGCCTGGTTTGTAGTTAGCGGGCAAATAAAGGGTGCCTGAAAGGGGTACCCCATCCGGGCGGTTGTATTTCACGACGCGTTTTTCGATTCCGGTGAGTTGCGGAGCAGGGTCTGTGAATTTGGTTAATGCGTTGCGTGATTTATCCGCCAGGTTGACCATGAAAAAGTTGGGTACTTCGGTCTTGCTCTGGTATCGGGTCAGGATGCGGTCGCGGCCCTTGCCGGCAAAGGCGATAAA
>JBILHS010000127.1:0-15323 GCA_044350425.1 Saprospiraceae bacterium
GACGCTCAAGGCGATTGTCGCCTAGGATACTTTTTGATTTTGCCATAAAGCAAAGATCGTAGCATGTCAAGGAACTTCATGAAAAATGAGTATATACCATAGGTTTTAAAAACCTGGAAGGTTTATCAGCTCAAAAGGAATATAATTTGGCAAAAAGCATGGGTACAGAACTTATGAGACAGCCTCCTTTTTTTGCCCACTACGTGATGTTTTTGGATGGTCCAATAGCTTTTTCAACCTACTCCGTAAACTTGTGTCCATGTCCATTCAAATAGAAAAGATCCATGCCTGCACCGGACACAACGGCGCACTTTATGCCCTTGCTCCCGGGCAGTCAGATCGGCATTTTCTATCGGCTGGCGGAGATGGGTGGGTCGTGGAATGGGATTTGAATGATCCGGAGTTGGGTAAAGTGGTCGCATCCGTTGAAACCCAATGTTTTTCGCTCTGCGCACTTCCCGACCCGAACCGCATCGTAGCTGGCAACATGAACGGTGGAATACACTGGATCGACCACAATGCACCCGAGCAGACCCGAAATGTACTGCATCATAAAAAAGGGGTCTATGCCCTGGAGTCCCTGGGGCCCTGGCTTTTCAGTGCGGGAGGAGATGGCTTTCTGACCCGTTGGGATGCCGCCGAGGGCCGTACCGTGGAGAGCCTTCAGCTTTCCCATCAGTCCCTGCGAGCCCTTACTATTTCCAGGGAACGAAATGAAATGGCGGTCGGAGCCAGCGACCAATCCATTTACCTTTTAGATGCGGAGACCCTGGCGGTCAGGCGGATCTTAAAAAACGCGCACACCCATTCGGTCTTTACGCTCGCTTATTCGCCTGATGGTAAATATTTGTTGAGTGGCGGCCGGGATGCCATGTTGCGCGCCTGGGATCTGGAAAACGATTGCGCTTTGTTGTCCGAACAACCGGCACACTGGTACACGATCAACCATTTGACCTTTTCGCCGAATGGGACCTTGTTCGCCACCGCGAGTCGCGACCGGACCATCAAGATCTGGGATGCTCAAAGTTTCGAACTGCTCAAGGTGATAGATACCCTTCGTTTTGGAGGGCACACGCGTTCTGTCAACCGATTGCTTTGGTTGCCCGAACACCTGATTTCCTGCGGAGACGACCGACTGGCCATGGTGTGGAAAATTACTGCACAATGAAAAAGCCATCCGAGCCTTTCGCCTGATAAAGGGGCATCAGGATCAGACCTTGTTCAGGCGAAAGGACTGGCCCATGGACATCATCCGCCAGATGTTCTCCTTTTTGAATGGGCTGAAAATTGGAATATCCAGGCAGCATTTTGAATTCATCTGTTGCCTCAATGTGATGGGCATACCGAAAATGAACCACCGGCGGTACATAATTCAAAAAAGGAAGTGTGAGTTTTCCTGCAAATTCAGCCAGATCATGGGATGCAACACAGCCTACCGCCCGCAGGCATCGCACCAGAGCGATCGCCGATCGGGCAATGGAGTGCTGGGAATCGTGTTGACCGGCCTCAAAAGCGACACAAACCGGATGGGTGGCGGGAGGCGTGGTCTCCGGCGTAAAGCCACCTGAAAGAGCAAAACCAAGCAGTGTTCCCGACACACTGGCCTGCAAGCCCAAAATAGCAGGGGCTCCCAGCTTTTTAGCCAGTTCAAGACTTTCTTCCGCATCGGTTGGGATACTGAAGATGCCACCATCGGCCGAAGTGGTATGCAGATCGAGAAAAACGCTCTTATCTGTTTTAAAAGATTGGAATTCAAGGGTAATAAGATCGATCAGCTGCCGGACTTCGAGGTTTTCCGCGGAGAGCAATTCCGCATTGGAGGCCGTAATTTCCTCTATTTGGTCTGGCGTCCACATCCGGTTCAGGTCGCATTCAATGAATCGGTGACGCAGCAAATAGGCCTGGGTATTGCCAATGAAACCAACCAGTTTTCCGTGAAACTGAAAATCCGGATTGTTTTTGCGCTCGGATTCCAGGTGCTCAAAGACCAGTTCCAGGGCTTTTACCCCGGCGGGTTCGTTGCCATGCAAGGCGCCAATGACCATGATCAGCGGACCGGGCTGATCGCCGCCGAATGTTCCGATAATTCTTTCTGAATGCTGATGCGACATAGGTCTGTAAAGGTAAGGCATACAGGCACCTTTCGGTACAAAGGTGTGCAAACGAGCGCTAATATAGAAAAGATCCTTTGCGGGTAAACCCCTAAAAAGGGGCAATCCGGACAGGCGTTGCGCATTCGCCAGGGCAACGAAGTGGAGATCCACCTGCCGATGGCGCCTTCGACGATCACACTTTGGCATGATGATGTGGATCAGGCCCGATGGATGGAAGAAGGCTCGGCCCAACGCACTGGAACTGAATATTTTGGCGGTGTAAAACACTTCTCCTTCTGGAGTTTCAGCACTGCATTTAATCTGGTTGAATTGAAAGGGAAAGTTTTTCTGGTAGACGATCAACATCCATTGGCAGGCGCGGTCGTGCGGCTCACTATGACCTCAGATTCGGTGGGCGACCTGATCAGCGGGATGTTTGATGGTTCGTTTGGGGACCAATTGGGCTTTTCCCATACCCTCTCCGGAACTTATCAGGTGCGGCGGGATTATTAACCGTTGGGTAGTATTCGGCTTTGACAGTAAAAAAGATTGCCTTTCCATTCAAAAAAAGTAGTTCGATTCAATCAACCAATCCAGGGCGGCACAGCATTGCGCTGTGCCGTTTTTTGTAGTGCAATAAGTCTTTGTAAACTGCATCCCGGGTTCGTAGTTTTCTCAGCAAAGCCTGGTATCTTCGCCATCGTCAAAACTATTCAATACATGAAAAAAGCTTTTTTACTTGCATTTGTACTTTTTATGGGCTGCGCGCCTAAACCTGCGCCCCAAGTAGAATTAAAGCCGGTTATAGCAGCCAATCTGCCTGTAAGTGGTAACGAAGCCCTCCAAAATGGCCCGATGCTGGGGTATGTTGAAATGCGGGAAGCTTTGATTTGGGTGCAGACCAAAACATTCGCAGGCGTACAGGTCGAATATTGGGAAACCGGGAAACCGGAGCAAAAATGGCGCACAGACCTGGTACAGACCTATAAAAACAGTGCGTTTACAGCCAAGTGTATCGCCAGCCTGTTGGAACCCGGGATCACCTACGAATACCGGGTAGAGATCAACGGCGATTCCGTTCACTTGAATTATCCCACCACCTTCAAAACGCAATCCCTTTGGCAATACCGGGTGGATCCGCCCAGCTTCACCCTTGCAACCGGAAGCTGTGCTTTTATCAATGAGGCGGCATATGATCGCCCCGGGAAACCCTACGGATCAGATTATCAGACATTTACGCAAATCGCCAATCAAAAGCCGGACCTGATGCTCTGGCTGGGCGATAACGTTTATTACCGCGAAGTTGATTTTTACTCCCGTGCAGGAATGCAACACCGGTATACCCACGACCGTGCCATTCCTGAACTTCAGCCATTGCTGGCCTCCACGCCGCAATATGCCATCTGGGACGACCATGATTATGGTCCCGATGACTCCGATGGCACCTGGGTACACAAAGAAACTTCCTGGGAAGTATTTCGGGATTTTTGGGGAAACCCTACCCACGGAGTGGGCGGACAAAAAGGTTGCACCACGAAATTTCAATATGCCGACATGGATTTTTTCCTGTTGGACAACCGCTATTTCCGAACGCCTAATTATTGCAAAACCTGTCCGGAGCGCACTTTGTTAGGAAAAGAGCAACTGCGCTGGTTTCTGGAATCTCTGGCAGCAAGCCGTGCGCCCTTTAAAATGGTGGCCATCGGAGGCCAGGTCATCACTTCGAGCACGAACAATGAGACCGCGTTCCACTTTTATCCGGCAGAACGGGATACTATTCTGAAATTCATTGAACGGGAAAATATCAAAGGAGTAATTTTTCTTACGGGCGACCGTCATTTCAGTGAATTGAGTGCTATGAAAAACGGGGCCGGCAACTGGGTGTACGACCTCACAGCTTCCTCGCTTACCGCCGGGGTTTATGCGGACGCGCCGACCAAAGAGAAAAATGACTTTCGTGTACCCGGAACAGCCATCGGAGAGCATAATTTTGGGCTCCTGAAATTCTCCGGGCCACGCAAAGAACGGCAGGTGGAAGTGAAGATCATCAACCACGAAGGCAAGGAAATGTGGGTTCGGACTTTGACGCAGGATGGGGTAAAATAGCGGCTACTACAGATTGACTTTGGGGGATTTTGGAAGTTGAAATGATATAAGGCAGCGGTTTTTTTGATTGACGAATAATAGATTATAGCCAACGCAGAGTGGTTTTGAACAAGGATGCTTTTCATTCATTTTGAAATCAAGCATTTGCATCACTCTAATCACAGTATACATGATTGATGATTGTTGAAGTATAATAGCTTGTTCGGGAATTGGTTTTGAGCCGAAAGCGCGCAAATTTTATTTCAGGCAAGGCAAAATTTGCAGTCGTATGCGGGCGATCCGGCGTCCCGTTTGAAACGGGATAACGCTGGATAAAATAAAATTTGCCGGTTGCAGGCCAAAACCCAATTCCCGAACAAGCTTTAAGTTTGAAGTTCGATTGCTGAGGCTACACCATTCAACCATCATCATTTCAAAAATTACCTGAAAAAATTAGAATGGGCAGATCTAGCCCAACAGCGTGGAATTGATCCCGAATAACTTTGAGCACTCGATTTACAAATCAATTATCAACCATGACATCCACCGTAACCTATCTGGGCGAACTCCGTACCGAAGCAACGCATCTCTTCTCCGGCACGAAAATCATTACCGATGCGCCTTTAGACAATCAGGGCAAAGCGGAAGCGTTTTCGCCCACAGACCTGTGTGCAACCTCCCTGGCATCCTGTGCCCTGACCATCATGGGCATCAGCGCCCGAAATCATAATTTGGATATGACCGGCACCCAGGTGGAGGTCACCAAAGTAATGGCAGCCGATCCACGACGTATCGCTCAGGTGATTCTGAAATTTGTGATGCCTAAAAACGACTATACCGATACCCAGAAACTGATCCTGGAAAAAGCAGGACGAACCTGCCCGGTATCCTTTAGCCTGGCGGAAGGAGTGAAACAGGTGATGGAATTTGAGTGGTGAAGCTTTGTCATTTGGGGCCATCAGGTAAAACGCAATACAGTTTAGAAGTCGGATTTTAAAAGGGTAAAAGTTTTTTGAGTGACGATTGACGATTACATGAGTGATGATTGTTGAAGTTGAGGTTTGAATTTTGATTGCCGATGTCCAGGAACTAATGACCTTAACAAACAACGCACTACTTTTGGGCTTCTAAATTGCTCACACTATGCGCGTTGCCATATTTGTATTGCTCCTGGTTTTATCGTGTTCAAAAACCTTTGCCCAGTTTTCACTCTCTTTTGGTGAGCCCTCCGCTCAGCATAAGGTTCAGGAGACATCAGACAAGTACAGGAAATTTGTAGATCCCTTCATCGGCACCGGCGGCCACGGCCATACCTACCCGGGCGCCACGGCGCCTTTTGGCATGGTTCAACTCAGTCCGGACACCCGAATTTCGATGATGGACTGGGATGCTTGTTCGGGGTATCACGATTCTGACACCCTGATCTATGGCTTTTCACACACCCACCTGAGCGGTACCGGAGTGGCCGATTATTGTGACATCCTGTTCATGCCGTTTGTGGATGGGGTGCGCCTGGAGCCTTCTGAATACGCCGCCTCATTCAAGAAAAAAAAGGAGCAGGCGGAGCCGGGCTATTATTCCGTTTTTTTAGAACGCGACCGGATCAAATGCGAACTCACAGCTACCGAACGTGTAGGGGTGCACCGGTATACTTTTCCAGAAAATGAAGAAAAAGGAGGAATCCTGATCGATCTGCGCCACCGGGATGAGGTGTTGGATGCACAATTGACGTTGATCAATGACCATGAAATAGCGGGTTATCGAATTTCAAAAGCCTGGGCCAAAGAACAGCATGTCTATTTTGTAGCGCGGTTTTCCAGGCCTTTTTCCAACAGCGTATTGCTGGACATGGCACAATCGCCGCGGAAGGCCAATCCGAGTGTCACGAGCAAAGCGATCCTGGGGCTGCTCGATTTCAACAATGATAGCGGCCCGGTGGTGGTCACCGTGGGCATTTCAGGCACCAGTATAGAAGGGGCCCGCCTGAATCTTGAGTCGGAATGTGCTCATTTTGATTTTGACAAAGTTAAATCTGAAACGCAGGCCAAATGGGATCAACAACTCTCCAAAATTGAAGTGGAAGGCGGCTCAGACGCTCAAAAAAGAGCTTTTTATACCGCATTGTATCACACCATGGTGGTCCCGAATCTTTGGAGCGATGCGGATGGCAATTATCGTGGCCGTGATGACAAGATCCATCAACGGAGCAGCGGACAGCAGTACACGGTCTTTTCTTTATGGGACACTTACCGCGCTTGTAATCCCTTGTATACGATCTTAGAACCCAGGCGGGTCAATGATTTTATACAGACCTTTCTAAACCAATACCAGGAAAGCGGCCTCCTCCCGGTCTGGGAACTGGCCGCCAACGAAACCGATTGTATGATCGGCAATCACTCCATCCCGGTTATTGCCGATGCCTGGGCAAAAGGGATCCGGGGCTATGATGGTAAACTTGCGCTGGAGGCCATGCTGAAAAATGCGAACAGCGACCGCTATGGCCTGCAATATTACCGGGATATGGGGTTTGTTCCCAGCAATAAAGAATCGGAATCCGTTTCCAAAACCCTTGAATACGCTTTCGACGACTGGTGCATCAGCCAAATGGCAAGAAGCCTGGGACAATATGAGATCGGGGATGAGTTTGCCCGCCGCGCTCAATCGTATAAAAACCTTTATGAACCTCAAAGCGGCTTTTTCCGGGCCCGCCGTGGCGCTTCCTGGCATACGCCTTTTGATCCCTTTGAGGTGAATTTCAATTACACGGAAGCCAATGCCTGGCAGTATCGCTTTGCGGCTCCGCAGGATGTTACGGGTATGATGCTGTTGCTGGGCGGCCGCGAACGCTTTGCGGGTCAGCTGGATAGCCTGTTCACCGCACATTCCAAAACTACCGGCCGTGACCAGGCGGACATTACAGGGCTCATAGGGCAATATGTGCATGGCAATGAACCCAGCCACCACATGGCCTATCTGTATAATTACGCCGGTCAACCCTGGAAAACACAACAACGGGTGCGCCAGATCATGGATGAAATGTATTCTGATCAACCGGATGGCCTGAGCGGCAATGAAGACTGCGGACAAATGTCGGCTTGGCTGGTACTCTCTGCGATGGGTATTTATCCGGTGGTACCTGGCGATCCAAGTTATGCCATCGGGACCCCCTGGTTTGAAAAAACGACCATTCATCTGGACAATGGGAAAACGATGATCATCAAAGCCCCGGAGGTTTCGAGCAAAAAATATTATATAAAAGGACTGACTTTCAATGGAATCGCATACCCAAAATCCTGGTTGAGCCACGAAATGTTCACCAATGGGGGCGTTTTAGAATTTGAAATGTCAAACAAACCTGAAGTCTGGGGTTCTGCAGAAAGTGATTGTCCGGTTTCTGCCATTTCAAATCGTTCGATCGTGCCAGTGCCCTATATTAAATCCGGCGCCACTATTTTTAAAAACCGAACCGTGGTGGAATTGGCTTGTACAGATCCCCAGGCGACGGTCCGGTACATGGTGGCCGGCATCACGGGAAAGATCCAATGGCGGGATTACAAGGCTCCCATCACCATAGACCGGAGCCAGCGCATGTTTTTGAGTGCGGAGCGTGGAGCTGAAAAAAGCAGCATGGTCCTGGCCGAATTCTATCGTATGCGTGGCGACCTGAAAGTACTGGAGTACAAAAACAAATATTCTCCCCAGTACACCGCCGGGGGAAATGATGGATTGATTGACGGGGTCAGGGGGGGCGCTGATTTCCGTACGGGTGGTTGGCAAGGCTTTGAAGGACAAAATCTGGATATGACCATAGATCTGGGTAAACTGCAAAAGATCAATCGGGTAAATGCCAATTTCCTTCAGGATGAAAACTCCTGGATCTTCTTTCCGACCAGATTACAGGTGGAGATCTCAGAAGATGGTAAAACGTATGTGCCTGCCGGAGAAACCCTTTGCGATACGCCGCCCGCTGCTTTAGGGGTCTTACAAAAAGAACTTAGCCTGGAGCTGGGCGGCAAAAAAGCCCGTTATCTTCGGGTCGTGGGGGTTTCACTGGGGAAATGTCCGGTCACGCACAAGGGCGCAGGAAATGCTTGTTGGATCTTTGCTGATGAGGTGGGTGTGGAGTAGCATGTGTCTGCGCCCAGACTGCTGGACATTTTTTCCGAGTGTCCAGCAGTCTGGTCTGCGCCTTCAGTACTCCTTCTGTTTTCGTATCAGGACAAACGCTTGGTCATCCGATCTGTATATCCCGGTAACATATCCCTTGGGCTCGGCGCTTGCTTCACCCGGCTTTTTGTCGAAGTATGGGAAAGCGTAACGGATGGCCGGTCTGCCTTCGAATTGGGCCATGACGTCCAGCATTTTCAGGTTGGAAACCAGCACCTCGTATTTGCCGGGAAATTCTTGTCCCAACCAGGCCTCAATGTTGTTGGGGGGCGTTTTTTTGCGAAAGCAGCCGAAAATGGAGAACATAAGCAGGGAACAGGTCAATAGTTTGGTCATCATTTGTCTGAATAAAACGTGAGCACATTGTCCCCGATAATGAAAGAACCGTTATTAGAGAGCTTATCCAGCACGATCTGTTCCCCGATGAAGGTGAGCACTTTGGTCCGTTGGTCGAGGGGCAGTTTGGTCCGGGCTTCCCATTGTTCTTTCGTGGGGATATCCACGATGACCAGGGCATTCCCGCCGCCGAATTCCCACCACATATCAAACTGTGCGTCGGGACTTTCGTAATAGATGGTTCCCCCGCGGCCCATGTCCACATAGCGCAATTTGGGATTTCCCTCTAGTCGGACTCGCTTGGAATTGTCGCCTGAATACTGGGCGACCCGCTTCAATAGCTGACGGATATCTTCTACAAATTTTATGGGTACATCCAGCCAGACCGCAATGTCGCGGTTGCTCTTGCCCACTTCAATATGCATCCGCACCAGGTCTCTCAGGAGTTCCGTTTTTGCAGCTTCGGAGAATTGTTTTTGTTTGCCCTCGAAGTATTCCTGCGCCATTTTTTCGCCTTCTCTTTCGGCTTTGGCGCGCAGTTTTTGCGCGGCATCCAGTTCTTTGATGACGGCTTGGCGCTCCTTATTCAGTGCTGCATTGGCCTTATCCACGCCCTTCAGGGAGTCCTGCATGGTCTTTTCCATCAATTTGAAAAACTGCGCCTGTTGCTCCATCATGATCTTCTCCAACTGTTTTTGAACAGCCGCAGCGATGCGTTCTTCTTCCGCTTGTTTGCTCATCAGAACCTGTCTTTTGGCGCAGATCAGCGCCAGTTAGTGTTTTTCATAATCAGTCATTTCTTTTTAATCCAGTGATCCAGCATGGTGACGCAGTTCAATTTTACTTTATTCGCCGGATTGGGTTCGTCCAGCGCTGCCCTTAACGCATGCACCGCCGGGCGAAAATCAGCCCCTTGATCCGCCAGTTTATCCACCGTTCTTAGTATCCGCTCCACCTCCCTAGAAAAGAGTTCCGGGTAAAAATGATGCTCCTGGTCAGATTTCCGGATCTGCTCCCTGATCCAATCTGCCACCGACAAAATGCCCGAATGAACCGGGGCAATAAACAGGGCTTTATCGTCTACTTCATTGGACGCCAGAAATTCAAAAGCTTCAATAGCCCCGTCATTTTCCAGGAGCCGAACCAACTCCTGCTGCCATTGAGGATTGGACCTTATTTTTTCAATTGCCTTTCTGCGCACTTCGGGGTCATGATTGGCATCTGTAAAAACCAGGATCCTGGACATGTCCTTTGATACATCGCAGGAGTCAATTTCGTTCAGGAAATTTTGATGGTACCTAACTTGATCTGCCTGTATGCTTGCTGATTGCTGTGCTGTGTTTTGACCCGATTGGATCATCCAGCCGATCACGCCCGCACCCAGCCCCAATACACCGATACCAAAAACGAATATCAATGGAATTTTATACACCTGCACGGGGACTGCCAATCGCAAGCCATCATTGAGCAAAATCGCCCCTGTGACTATCAGAATCAGTGGAATAAGGAAAGGAAAAAATCCTGAGATAGATTTAATGATTGCGGCGGTCGGGCCAGGTTCGCCTTTGAAAAAACCACTCAGTGCAGAGGTGACCATTGCAGCAATCAATCCAACCGCGACGAACCAAAATCGGGTGCCTTTGTCCGCAGAGATCCAATCAAAGCCTCCCTTAGTCCCTACAGACAGGGCTACTACGATCATACACCCCAGGAATACCAGGTTAAAAATGAGAATGGCCCACACATAGCCCATGGAGCCGTCACCCCCTTTAGGCGGTTCCTTGCCTATGATAGCACTGGCAAAAAGCAGGAAGATCAGGGTCGCTATAGTTAAGAAGATATTGCCCAGAATAGTCATTGTTTTGCTGTTATAGGGTAATCAAACACCTGATTATTCCCACAAGGATACAGCATGCTTTTGAAAATCAAAAATCTGCAATCCAGGGTAATTTCTAATTTATTGATCCTGCGTGTGAATGTAAAATCCTCATTCATGAATTAAAAACTCCACCCGCCGGTTTCTGGCATTGGGTACGCCTTCCGCCTCCCTTACCAATGGCCTGGAATCCCCATAACCTTTGGAACTGATCCGATGGCCGACAATGCCTTTTTGCGTCAGGCAGGTCGCGACTGTTTGAGCGCGTTGTTCAGAAAGGAGCTGATTTTTAGCAGCGTTGCCGATGTGGTCTGTATGCCCCTCAATGCTTAGACGATATTTTGGATTGCGCAGCAAAAAACCGGCAAGTCGATCCAGTTCCGGCTCAGACCCGGCCAGCATGATGCTTTTGCTTTTTTCAAAAAGGATATTTTTGGGAATGTATTTTTGCAGGGTGTCCTTGGATATTCTGGCGGGTTTTAAAGCCGGAGCAGCTGGTTTGGCGACCTGTTTGGGAGGGCTTTGGCGTTATGGAGGGAACACGGATGACACGGATTTTATTTAAAAAAGCAAATCCGTGTCCAATCTGTGTCATCCATGTTCGCCACCCTTGTGAGGCAGAACCTCACTCAGAACGCAGCGACTTTACCGGATCAGCCAAGGCTGCCCGAACACTCTGAAATCCCACCGTCATAGCCGCTACTCCAAAAGTGGTCAGCAACGATACCACAAAAATGCCCGCTCCTACTGAAATCCGGTAGGCGTAGTCCTGCAACCATCGATCCATCGTCCACCAGGCAAGCGGCGCAGCCAAAACAAAAGCGATGAAGATCAGCCGGGCGTATTCTTTTCCAAAAAGCCAAAGTATACCGGAAACACTGGCGCCCAGTGTTTTGCGGATACCCACTTCTTTGCGCTTTTGAGCCACCAGAAAAGCAGCCAATCCATACAATCCAAGGCATCCGATAAATATGGCGATGCCTGCAAAGGTGTTCACCAGTCGCATGATCATGGTCTCCGTTTCAAGTTGCGCTTTGATCTGCTCATCCATGAAACTGGATTCAAAGAAATTATCCGGGAATTGCTGCTCCCAGGCTTGCCGGATCTGTGCCAGCACCGGGGCGGGATTGCCCGGATCGAGCTGCACGGCACAGGTCTCGTAACCGTCCGAACGGGTGGAAATGGCAATGGGGGCAATAGGTTCTGAAAGAGACCAATTGTGAAAATCCCGGATCACTCCGACAACCATGGCTTTCTCCTGACCGATGCTGATCTGTTTGTTCAGGATATCTTCCGGGGAAGCCAGATTGAGTTTTTTTACAAAGGACTCATTGACCAAATATTCCCGGGTGGTATCGCCGGGTTGCAGATTACGGCCAGCAACCAGCTGCAAACCAAAGGTTTCAATATAGTGGTGGTCTGCCGGTTTTTCATTCGCGATCCAGGGCTCCTCTTTGGGCCGGTTGTCAAATCGGACGCCGGTAAAGTTGTTGGAACTCGAAGCTGGTGGCTTATAACATAGCGATACACTTTTCACTCCGGCGATTTGAGCGATTTGTTGGTACAGGTTGTTCTTTTTGGTGCCATCCGGAATTTCAAGGGTCAGTACGGCACCACGCCTGAAACCCCAGTCAGCATCCTGTGCGTATTTCATTTGTGCCATGATCACTGCGGCGCCAATGATCAATACCTGTGAGATCGCAAATTGAGTCGTCACCAAAACTTTACGCAATGGAAATTTGCCACTGCGAGGCACTTCACTGCTCCCCTTCATCGCGAAAACCGGATTGAAGCGGGCCTGCGTCCAGCCGGGATAAAAACCAGCCAAAAAGGTCAGGACAACCCCTAAAATCAACATAAATCCTGTTAATGCAATCAGCAAGGAACGGTCAAAATGGAGGGCTTCATTTAACCAGGTATTCAAATAGGGCAGCGCAAGCCAGGCCAGCCCGGAACCAAAAACCAGAGATGCTGCGACGATCAGGCCTGTTTCGGACATAAATTGCCAGAATAACTGCCCACGCGTGCTGCCCAATGATTTGCGGACGCCTACCTCCCGCACGCGGGTGAGGGCCTGTGCCGTGGCCATGTTGATAAAATTGACACAGGCCGTGATGAGCAGAAACAACCCAATAAAACCCAAAGCCCAAAGAAATTTTTTGTCCATACCGCGCCCATAATCGGTATCAAAGTGAAGATCGGTCATGGCCATGGCCTTGTATTGAAACAAGTCAGGCGCTTGAGGGTGCGGGTATTTTTTGCGGAACTCAAGCATTACCTGATCCATCTCCTGAAGGGTATGTCCTTGTTTCAAACGCACGAAACAAAAATTGTCGCTTCGTGCCCCTGCCCAGGAATTCAGATCCTTGGCGAGCTCGGGAATGGATTTCAAACTTGCCCAGGAGGCCAGTATTTCCTGTTTATAGTCCGTATTATCCGGCAAATCTTTGAGCATACCGACGACACGTAAATCCGTTTGATTGTTGTGGCGCAAAATTTTTCCAATTGCGTCCGCTGCTCCGAAGTATTTGCGGGCCAATTTTTCGGAGATGATCACCGTATTGGGTTCGACCATCGCAGTGACATCCCCGCGTAGCAAGGGAAGTTCAAGGATGTCGAAATACGTCGGTTCCACCCAGGCAAAAAGCGATTTCTCCTTGTATTTATCCTTTCCGCCGGCGCTATTGGCAATGCTGATCAACACCTCATCTTCTAAAGAACGGACGGCCGCCTTTTCAACAATAGCACATTCATCGCGCAGGGTCTGCGCCATCGGATTGGGTGCCCCCGGGAAGGGCATCACCGTTTCCGTTTTTATGTCCATAATTACCCGCACAATACGGTCGGCGTTTGGGTGATAGGTATCGAAACTGAAGTGGTGCCGGATCAGGGTAAAGATCAGGATACTACAACCGATACTTAGACCCAGGCCCAGGACATTGAGCAGGGTATACGCGCGCTGTTTGGCGAGTTTGCGCAGGGCAATTTTCAGATAGTTCTGGATCATAAAGGCCGTTATTATGAGTTGATTCCTTCGGAACGTTCCATTACAATGACTTCATCACCTCCGTCATTGTGGCGCAAAAGATGCCATTCATTGTCGTGCACCCGCGACCAGGTCATGGGTTTTAAATCTGGTACCAGAGGATCAAAACGAATGTTTTTTTCGCTGATCCAACGTACGATCCATTGGCGGTTCTGACCATAATAATAGTGTCCATCCTTCCAACTGAAAAACATGGATGCTTTTTGATTGCTTCCTTCCTGAGGGGTCACTTCCAGCATCTGGTCCGTATGGAACAGAAAGGAAAGTCTCAGGGACCGCCCGGAGGCTTTGCCTTTCCATTCCCCTTCGAGCCATTTCAGGTTTTTCAAGGCCGCACGATCATAGGGTGTATGATAAAGGCCCGCTTCCGGCTGAAGGCTTAAAAGCGATGTACTGCTTGCGGGCATTTGCCTGGAGCAGGAAGCACCGAATACCAGAAGGCAAAAGAAAAGGAGGGAGCGTAGCATAGTGTAAGCGTTTTAATGTATGGATGTACGGTGTAGGGCAAATCGACTGCCAAGCACGTAAAACCATGAATATCAATACATTAAAATTGCTTTTCAAAAACAAAAATGCCCGAAAGCGGACGGAAGTGTTCGGTTTCGGACAGTTTGAATGCTTGCCGATTGTGGGCTGAATATACCGGGCTATATCAGGCCGGAAGATGCACCATAATTGAAAACTCAGCGCTGGTTCGGGAATTGGTGCCGCTATTTAGGCTTGGAAGTCGACATCATTCCAGCCGAACGCAAGCTCTCTGTAAAGATCATCTTGGCCATCATCGTAACCTGTTTTTTAGAAAATTCTTGAAAAGCAGGTACCGTATCCGGGAGATTCATCTGCACATCCAAATCTTTTACCAGATGATCCTTATCCCACTCGAATACCAGCGCGATAAAGTATTTGGAGCTTGCTTCCACCTGTTTCAGGTATTTCGCAGCCTTCTTTTCGTTGCGTTTGGCTCCGCGTTCGCTATCCGTCGCTTTCAGGTTGATATTCCAGGCTTTGAATTCAAGCTGTTCTTCGGGCAACATCTTATCCCTTAAATAACGGAAAGACTCCGAGAGCGCTTTTTCCCCTTCGGATTTAGCAGGAGTTCCTGCTTCCAGATTGATCTGCTCCAAGCCCCAAATCACTTTTTCGTTCGATGCATTGGAGTCTTTGTTGTTTTGGGCGATTGCAGCAAAGGGTGTAGAAAGAGAAAAAAAACATAGCAGCAGGAAGCTGGCCAGGAAGGGTTTGTACAGGAATTGCATCAGCATCATTTTAGCTGCGCACGACTTGAATCGTTGCAGATTTTGTGTTTCCAGACAAAGGTCTTGAAAACAGAGCAATTTTCCTGGCGCTGCCTTGAATTACTCCGAGCGCAACGACTCCACCGGATTGGCTAAAGCAGCGCGGATACTTTGAAAACTCACGGTCAAAAATGCAATGCCTAACGCAGCCATAGCCGCTGCTACAAACATCCATCCTTGAATATCAATGCGGTATGCAAAATCTGCTAGCCACTTTTGCATGAAGTAATAAGCAATGGGTGAAGCAATAAAAATTGCAAGGATGACCAGTTTCAGGAAGTCTTTGGCCAACAGCCCTGTGATACCTGCTACAGAAGCGCCGAGCACTTTGCGCACGCCGATCTCTTTGCGACGCTGCTCTGCTGTGAAGGCCGCCAGCGCAAACAAACCCAGGCACCCAATGAACAAAGCCAATCCGGTAAATA
>JBILHS010000201.1:0-4906 GCA_044350425.1 Saprospiraceae bacterium
AGGTTTTTAAAACCTGGAAGGTTTATCGGCTCGAAAGGAATATAATTTGGGGTTAAGCTTGGGCAAAAGACTTGTGATACAGCCTCATTTTTTTAAATCCTGGAAAGCAACTTAACGGACTTTAATTGCAGCCCATTTCTATCCTGGAGAGAAAATCATTGTTTGGGAAGCAGTTTCCCGACATGGTTGTAGAAGGCACGTAACGATCCATAGCCGGGTCGAATAATCCATTAGAAAGGAATTCAACGAGGTCATCTATTTCTTGAGATGACATGCCCAGCGGATGGATAAAGCCTGAGATCTGTCCCAATGGCACCTCCGGGTTTTCGGCTACACCGTCGTTGAAGTATTCTACCACCTCCTTCAAAGAACGCTTGCTGGCGCCATGGAAATAAAACCCAACATCCCGAAGGTTGTAAAGCTGGGGGACTTTGAATTTGTGCATATCTTCCGGGCGTCCGGTAAATCCACCTCGTCCCAAATTACGGGCATCATTCGGGCCGGTTCTAAAGACATCAAATCCACTCTGATAGAGGTTCTTCACACCCAAAGCAAAAAACTGGTGGGGGGAACTGTTGAGTGAGGGACTATTGTGGCAATTGACACAACCAGCCTTTCCAAAAAACAGCAGCGCACCTTTCTTTTGTTGTTCTGTCATGGCAGACTTTTCCCC
Organism: Saprospiraceae bacterium; assembly: GCA_044350425.1. Taxonomy (GTDB): domain Bacteria; phylum Bacteroidota; class Bacteroidia; order Chitinophagales; family Saprospiraceae; genus M3007. Next base: position 674 of record JBILHS010000201.1, read on the forward strand.
TTTCAACCATTTTTGGAAGGGCGCCTGATTGGTCAGAATCGTTCTGAAGTATGCTGCAAGGGCAAAAGATCCTGTAAGTCTGGTATACCGTTCGCTCACTGGGATCTCCGGGAAAGCAGCATCAAACAAGGCTGTGTACCCGAGCGAATCCGTAACCGCTTTATTGATGACTTGTCTGTGTACTGCCAAGGCTCGCGCGTTATTGGCTTCCAGACCTTGCAAGCCTTTAAAGTTGATTTCTACCAGCGTATCCTGATGCCAGGCTGATTCTGTTCCAACATTTACATGAAAAGAGCCAAATGAACCTGCCCACAAGGCATTGGTAATATAAGTGAGGTTCATCATAGGCAAAGGCCGGGCGCCTTGTGCGTCCACTTCATCTCCGAGGTAAACCGGATTTTTGAATCGCAACTCTCCATGATCTCCAAATCCAACTGCACCGTCTGCAATACCTTGAAAACGACCTGCCGTAAAACCCTGAGATGGCACGTGGCAGCTGCTGCAGGAATAGGCTGATTTAGAATCCGCGTATTTGTTTTCTAAGGCCAGACCTGTTTCGTAAAACAACATTTTGCCCAGCTCCACTTTTGCCTGGGTGACCGGATTTTTAACATCCTGGTTAGGGAGCAAAGAATAATCATTGCCATCAGGCATAATGTAACTTTGATAGGTTCCGACGACGGAGTGATTGTTCAATTCGTCCTCCAAAAGCCTGTCATAATTAAAATCCGGATCATGTACGCAGGAGAGGAAATAGCCGGTTGATGCGATTAAAAGGAAAACAGTAAAGATCTTCTTCATGGTGAACTGTAAATTGAGTCGCAAACGTTGCTTTGAAAATATAGGGCAATTATGGTTTTAGTGTCGTGGCACCTAAAACCATTCGAAATTTAAGTAAGTACCGATAAATTGGTACTTTACTCAGTACGAAAACAGGAAAGTGTTTATTAAAAAGATAAGGGCAAAATCAGTGCCAAGCCTTCTTTAAGTAGATTTATTAAGCATTGGAGTGCCATTTTTTATTGTTTTTCCCAAAAATACTAAAATCAAGGTAGATCACACTGGACCCTTACCTCATCGTCCTGAGAAAAAACTTCAAAAATCCGGTACTCGCCTAAAAAAGAGGCAATGACTGATTCAATGCGTTCACGCTGGGTATCCGTGATAAAAATCTGGCCAAAATCGCGTTTGATCAGCAAGGCAACCAATTGGCTGACCCGTTGGGTATCCAGCTTATCAAAAATGTCATCGAGCAGCAGAATGGGTGAAATGTTCTTTTCTCGTCGCAGCACTTCATATTGGGCCAGTCGGAGTGCCAGCAGGAAAGACTTCAATTGTCCCTGAGAAGCAAACTTTTTAACTGCCTGGCCATCCATAAGCAAGGCCAGGTCGTCCCGGTGTGGGCCAAGGGTAGAACGCTGCAGAAAGCGATCCTTCTCTACAACCTGATGCAATAGCTGGGCAAAGTCTCCTTTCTCAAGATCTGATTCGTAACGCACGTTTACCGTCTCCCTGCTTCCGGAAATGGCTGCATAATATTCCAGAAACAAAGGCTGAAATACTTCGGCGAACTTTTTACGCGCTTCAAAGATGGCCTGAGCAGGAGTGGGCATTTGCCGGTCCAAACTCTCCAGCAAAACAGCATCAAATCGCTTTTGTTCCGCAAAAAGCTTAAGCAATGCATTTCGCTGCTTCAGCAATGCATTGTAAACCAACAGGTTTTGCAAATAATCCGGTGAAATCTGCGAGAGGGTGGCATCCAGGAATCGTCGACGGTCTTCGCTGCCATCCTGCACCAGCGATACATCATCCGGGGCGATCATGACAACCGGAAACTGGCCGATATAATCTACCAGGCGATCATAAGCCGTTCCATTGCGCTCAATTTCCTTCCGCTGGCCAGATTGGTATTTGGCTACAATTTTTGTGCTGGTCCCTTCGGTCTCAAAATGTCCTTCCAGCCTGAAAAAAGATGCGCCATGCTGCACCAGGTGCCGATCGTTCAACCCTGCATGGCTTTTGCATAGGCATAAAAAATGAATGGCATCCAGCACATTGGTTTTGCCCACCCCATTCAGCCCGGTGAGGCAATTCAGCCGCGGGGAGAACTCAAAGGTTTGCGCCGCATAACTTTTGAAATGCGTAATTTTTAGCTGAGAGAGATGCACGCCGCAAAGGTATGTATGATGTATGATGTATGAACTATGATGTATGATGTATGATGTATGAGGTATGAGGTATGAGGTATGAGGTATAAACTATGATATATGAGGTACGATGTAAATTTCCAGAGAGTATTCAAGACAAAGACCTGCCCCGGCAGAACCCATCAATGCATCCTTGAGCAAACGCTATCATACATCATACATCATACATCATACATACCTTTGCGCCATGGATACGATTCAAATTTCAGTGCTGGACAGGGAAGGTGAACTGCACACCCTGGATGCCCCTACCGATATGGCTATGAATGTGATGGAGGTTTGTAAAGCCTACGAACTTCCGGTAGAAGGCACTTGCGGCGGAATGGCCTTATGCGCCAGTTGTCATGTATATGTATTGAGTGATCATACTTTATCCGAACCCAGCGAGGATGAACTGGCGATGCTGGATTCTGCGTTTTTTGTAAAGTCTAACAGCCGGCTTGGATGTCAACTCAAAATCAGGGAGGAGATGGATGGCTTGAGGTTGGAGCTTGCACCTGTTGGAGGGTAGGATCCGGTGAATGGATTTTTTTCGCCCCGCCAGGCATTCCCTCAAGCACATCACGGCATCTCCCCCGCCGCGCTAGTGCCACTTCCGTGCGCACCCAGGCAAATGCACGAATCAACCATGGGTGACCCCGTACGAGTCTATTGTTTACGGCCAACAAATCAAAAAAGCCTGACAGATGGGTTAAGGACAATCCGACAAGTTTGTTCCGCTGCTTCGAACCCTGCTGGAACTAAATTATTACATATTGACTATTTCGGCTTATTCTGTAACTTTGCAGTATCAAATTTCAAGATTATGATATTGCAGAACAGGTAAAGAAGATTAGAAAGGGAAAGGGCTTAACTCAACAAGCATGTATCTGACAAGCTTTGAGCAACGCAATGAGCATCACCATTTAAAATTCAGACAATGAAAGTTTTATTAGATATTAAGGACAACAAAGCAATACACCTACTAGAAGTGCTAAAAGGCTTGTCGTATGTAAAAGCAACTACCATTTCCAACGAAAAGGCTTTGCTGATGGAAGAGATTAAAGAAGCCGTTGAAAACCTTACTTTGGTAAGACAAGGAAAATTAAAGGCTCGTCCTGCAAAAGATTTGTTGAATGAGCTATAATGTGCTTACCATACCGCCTTTTGATAACCAACTTAAACGACTGGCTAAAAAATATCCTTCGCTTAAAAATGAGTTTGCCGAACTTTTGGAAAGTTTAGAGCTAGAACCCGAACAAGGCACTAAGCTTGGCAACAACTGCTACAAAATACGCATCGCCATTGCTTCCAAAGGTAAAGGCAAATCAGGTGGGGCAAGAGTGATTACCAATTTTGTGATTGCAGAAGAAACCGTTTTTCTTATCTCCATTTACGATAAATCTGAAAAAGAAAATCTGACCGATAAAGAACTGGAGGAACTCCTAAAATATGTGCCTGAATAAAAGCAAAAGCCCGATTTAATCGGGCTTTGCTTTAGTATGCTGTTGTATTTTCGCCGCCGCGCCAGGGTCTTTTTCAGACCCGGCGCCACTTTCGTGCGCACCCAGGCGAATGTACGAATCAACCATGGGTGACCCTACGAGTCTACTGTTTTCGGACAACAAATCAAAAAAGCCTTACAGATGGGCTAAGGACTAATCCGACAAGTTTGTTCCGCTGCTTGGAACCCTGCTGGAGTGGCGCTGGGTCAAAAAAAGAACCGAGCGCGGCGGGGAAGTTGCCTTGGTATGCTTGAGGGAACTCCTGGCGGGGCGGAAAAACCAGCTGAGCTGCTTGCTTTTCTACATCGCGAACTCTTGCAGCCGGATTTGAAGTTGAAAGTGTTGGGTTGAAGGATATGGCACATTAGAGTGTGTCTGAATTTATTCGATGTATTTATTAATAAATTGAAGCAGGTCGGGAGTGTTCAGAAAACTGTGTCAATCAAAATCTTTTGAATTAGTTGGTTCGCAAAACAGTTTTTTTGTCGGATGAAAAAATCAAAGATTAAAAGTCCTTCCTATTTTACAGAAGAGACCGAAGC
>JBILHS010000128.1:0-15214 GCA_044350425.1 Saprospiraceae bacterium
GGTTGGTATAGGGGCGTGCCCTTGTGGCCGCCCCGGATTGTGGCCGCCCCGCATTGGATGGCCCAAACAATGGAGATGATCATAGAAAAAGAGCACCGTAAATTTTACAATGCAAATAAATTTTTCGAAAATACCAAGGGTATTGCATGACATCGAATTCCATATTTCGGAAGATCCGGAGTGGGATCCTTATGGGCTACGGGTTACGGCTGCCTGCCAACGCGCTTTGAAGGCTGCTAATGAAGCGGTTCTGAACAAGGAATTCATGGGAGGACAAAAAATCAGGAATTTCATTCAGCGTTATCCGAATATTCCGATGTTTAAAAACCACTTGTGGCGTTTTTTTGTGGCATGTGGGTTTAAAGACCAGGCTTTGGAAACTGCGGAACAGGCTATCCTGGAAAACCCGGGTTATTTTTACAGTCGGTTAATGAAAGCTAATTCCTTGATGATGCAAGCATCCCATCCCCGGCTAGCTGAAATTCCCGGTATTCTCTGCGATTGGAACATCGTAACGTTTGCGGGGCGCAATGAGCTGGCACACCATGAGGTCCTGAACTATTATCTCCTTGCAGCAGAGTATTATTTCCAAAAGGGCGACAAGAAGCAGTGTCAGGGATTTTTATATTTTTTGCAGGTGATGGGTTTTGATTCAGCTCCGGCATTTGAAGCCGCAAAGAGCCGCATGAAGTAGTTATTGCATAGGGCGAATTTGAGATGTGGATATTATGGGACGAGGCCGAAAATGTTTAATTTTGCGTCATTAGATTAAAAAAAGCTACATTATGGCATCTTCTACCAACTTGTTAGACACAAAAACAGTCAACCTAAATGATGTGTTGGGCAACGGGAAAATCTACCGGGTGCCACAGTTTCAGCGCGACTACTCCTGGGATGAGGACAATTGGGAAGACCTTTGGAATGACTTGATGTATGCACACAAGCATGATGAGCCACATTATATGGGTTCCATAGTGCTTCAATCAGAGGGCGATTCCGATCGTCAATTTCATGTAATTGACGGTCAGCAGCGTTTCTCCACTTTAAGTATTCTTGCACTTGCAGTTATTAAAAAGATAAGAACGTTAGCAGAAAACGGCATAGAATCTGATGCTAACTATGAGCGTGTTGAGATATTAACCAGGCAATTTATCGGACAGAAAGATCCAGCCTCCCTTACCTATTCAAGCAAGTTGTTTTTGAATGAAAACAACGATGGGTTTTATCAATCACGGTTGGTTCAGTTTCGGGACCCTGTTTCAATCCCTAAACTTTCTGATTCAGAAAAGTTACTTTGGAAAGCCTATCAGTATTTTTTGGGCAGGATAGAAGATATATTTGGCTTAAACAAACGAGGTGACGAAATCACTACTTTCTTGACGCATTCCGTTGCTGAAAATTTGCGTTTCATTCAGATTACAGTAAAAGATGAATTAAATGCATATACCGTATTTGAGACATTGAATTCGAGAAGAGTGGACCTCACCGCTACGGATTTGTTAAAAAATTTCCTTTTTTCATTGGTTAGTAAAAGCCCAAGTGATCTGGCAGTAGTTAAAAACCAGTGGAAAAAAATAGTGGATGTCATTGGCTTGAAAAAATTCCCGGTTTTTTTACGACACTATCTTAATTCAAGGCGTGATCTTGTTGCCAAGGAATACTTATTTAAATCAGTAAAGCAAATTGTTCGAACCGACAATGATGTGCTGGATTTATTGGATCATTTAGAATCCCAGGCTTACACTTATAATGCATTAGTAAGTCCTTCTGACGACTATTGGAAATTAGATAAAGAGCTGGAAGGTTTGATTAGTGCTCTTTCTCTCTTTAATGTTACCCTTTGTCATCCATTGCTGCTGGCAGTCTATGACAAGCTTCCTCCTGCAGAATTTAAAAAGGTATTGAGAGTGATCGTGAATTTATCCTTTAGATATAATGTGATCGGACGCTTACAGACCAATAAAATGGAAGAAGTTTACAATCGGATTGCAGTTAAGGTGTTTTCTGGTAAAATTCAAAGAGTTGCAGAAATCATTGCCGGGTTGAACGATATTTACCTTTCTGACGAGGAGTTTCGAAAATACTTTGAGTTGCGTTCATTCAATACAAGTAACAGCCAGCAACGCAAAATCGTACGATATATTTTATATCAGCTAAATGCGCAGGTATCCGGTGGTTCAGAGTTCGATTTCGATACTGACGAAGGAACAATTGAGCATATCTTACCTGAATCTCTCAATGATATATGGCGGGAAAATTTCAGAGAAGATCAACACGAAAAATGTGTTTACCTGATTGGGAATTTGACCTTGTTGGAGCCAACCAAAAACAATAAAGAAGCTGCTGACAAATCTTTCACGGAAAAATTGATAGTCTATCAAAGTAGTAAATATGCATTAACCACCAAAATTGGAGGGTTGAGTTGGACACCTAAAATGATTGAACATCGTCAATTAGGGCTTGCGAAAACTGCCTGTGGTATCTGGAAAATTTAAAATTAAACCCCAAAAAGAATCTGAATGTCCAACAACAATTCCGCCATTGTCACCAAAGTCTGGTCCTTCTGCAACACCCTCCGCGACGACGGCGTGGGCTATGGCGACTATCTCGAACAACTCACCTATCTGCTCTTTCTCAAAATGGCAGATGAGTACAGCAAGCCGCCATACAGTCGGAAACTGCCCATCCCTGCGGAACACAACTGGGAGAGCCTGGTAGATTTGAAAGGCGCAGAACTGGAAGTGCATTACACCACCATGCTTCGGGAATTGGGCAAGGGCAAAGGAATGCTCGGGCAGATCTTCACCAAGAGCCAGAACAAGATCCAGGACCCTGCCAAACTCTCCAAGATCATCGCTATGATTGATGCCGAACAATGGCTCATGATGGGCGTGAAAGACAAGGGCGATATCTACGAAGGCCTCCTCGAGAAAAACGCCGAAGATACCAAAAGCGGCGCCGGGCAATATTTCACACCCCGCGCACTCATCCGCGCGATGGTGGAATGTGTACGGCCTCAGCCACTCAAAACCATCTCCGATCCCGCCTGTGGAACGGGTGGTTTCTTTCTGGCAGCTTACGATTACCTGCTCGAACACAACCAAATGGATAAAGAGGAACGGGAGTTTTTGAAGTACCAGACTTTTTTCGGCAATGAGATCGTGGCCAGCACCCGTCGCCTGGCTTTGATGAATCTTTTTCTGCACAACATCGGCGATATTGACAGCGACAACTTTATCTCCCCCGCAGATGCGCTCATCGCAGACACAGGCGTGCGCTATGACTACGTATTGGCCAATCCGCCCTTTGGAAAAAAGAGTAGCCAGACCTTCACCAATGAAGAAGGTGAGCAGGAAAAAGAAGACCTGACGTATAACCGGCAGGATTTTTGGGCTACCACCAGCAATAAACAGCTTAATTTCTTGCAACACATCCGCACACTGCTCAAATCGGATGGCTTAGCGGCAGTAGTGTTGCCAGACAATGTACTCTTCGAGGGCGGCGCAGGCGAAAGCGTGCGCAAAAAGCTATTGGAGACAACGGATGTCCATACCATTCTGCGTTTGCCCACAGGGATCTTTTATGCACAAGGGGTCAAAGCCAACGTGGTTTTCTTTGACAACAAACCCAGCAGCAAAACAGCCTGGACCAAAGAGATCTGGGTGTTTGATTATCGTACCAACATACACCATACGCTCAAGAAAAGTCCGCTGAAACTAGAAGACCTGCGCGATTTTATCACTTGCTACAATCCCGGGAATCGTCATAAACGCGTAGCGACTTACCATCCGGAAACCAATCCGGAGGGGCGTTGGCGGATGTTTACCTATGAGGAGATCATAGCGCGGGATAAGACCAGTCTGGATATTACCTGGTTGAAAGATCAGTCGCTGGCGGATCTGGATAATTTACCGGATCCGGATGTGCTGGCTTTGGAAATTATTGAGAATTTGGAGGCTGGGTTGGAGAGTTTTCGGGCGGTGATGGTTGGGTTGGGGAGGTAAGGCGCCGAGTTTCATTTGTCCCCACGAGATTTCTTCGGGTCCTTCGCTACGCTCAGGATGACAAGGGACGGTCGCTGGTAACGCGTGCTATCCAGGTGTAGAAATGGAGGTACTCGAATAGTCAATTTGTCAAACCATATCAGGCAAGGCTTCCTGTTCCAAAACTCGGCAGTAGATATTGCACCTTAAAGCGATCTCCTGTTTTCCCCTTCTGTGTGTATTGGGTATACTAAAATCGTCCCTTGTCATCCTGAGCGCAGCGAAGGACCCGAGGCGATAGCCCAAAATGATCAGGGAGCAATTTCTTCGGGTCCTTCACTGTGCTCAGGATGACAAGGGACGGACGGTGGTAAACCGTTCAATCTATAGGGAGCAATAGAATTACCCGGTATTGCCTCCAAAAACACGCCCAAAAACAAAAAGGGCCTTCATCCCAGCGTATTTAAACACTACCAAGATGAAGACCCGATGCATCTAAGCACAGACAACTATTTACAACCCTACCCTATTTCTGCCCCTTCGCCAAAATCAAATTCGCATCATTCAAAAACTTCACCTCTTCCTTACCAACTTCTGAACCTGAAGGATAGCCCAGTGAACCCAGGGTATTCAGGTTGAGGTTTTGTGTGGCCTTGTCTTCGCTGACGGTGAACAGCCAGATGGTGGGATAGCCTCTGACACCCAGTGCTTGTTGAAGAGCCTGGTTTTGCTGCATCAATTCGGTTGGCAGCTGCTTGCGGCGCGGGAAGTCCAGTTCGAGCAGAATGACGTTTTGCTTGGCCCAGGATACAAACTCCGCTTTGGAAAAGACATCTGCTTCCAGTTTATGGCACCAGCCGCACCAGTCACTGCCGGTAAAAAAACCAAAAATCGGTTTCTTGGTAGCCTCGGAAAGCTCCCGGGCTTTGTTCAGGTCAGTATGCCAACTGAGTTCGCTGGAATGGGCAGGGGCTGTTTGGGCAGTACAGGATAACTGAAAAACCAGCAAAAACAGGGTGGTTGAAAGGAATAGTTTCATGAAAAGTGATTTTATGTACGAAAGGTTACAAAGGTATGGGGGCTGGTGTATTGCGGTGGAATGTTAACAAAACATTGCAAGGTTCACTTACCGCAACACCGTCACATCCCCCCGATAAAGCTCTGTCTTCCCGTCGATAAACCGCACCACGGCAATATAGACATACACCCCGGGAAGGATGGCCTCCCCCCGGTAAGCGCCGTCCCAGCCCAGGCTTGGATCGTTGGGCTGGAAATTCAGCACCTGAAACAACTGTTCGCCCCAGCGGTCGAAAATGCGGAACGACTCGATCTCTGCCACGCCGGGACCACCGTACACGGTCAAACGATCATTGAGTTCACTCCCGGGGTGGAAGATGTTCGGAATATAAACCTGTTCCGGGCGCTTCACCTTTACCAAGACCCTGGCAATGGCCTCGCAGCCAAAGGTATCGACGAGGCTTAGGCTGACGATCTTAGACGTGAACGGTAAAAATCGCTGGCTGAACGTTTGGGCACGCAGCGAATCAAGTACCGGATTCCATTGGAACGAAGCCAGGGCAGATAAAGACGCGGAAGTAGTGGCCTCCAGGAAAACAGAATCCCCAAAGGTGACGCTGAGCTCCGTACCGAGATCTACGGTCAGGGCTGCCGGCTCTGTCACCGTCTGGAGCTGGGTACTCCAGGTACAGCCTTTGCTGTCCTGCAAAGTAATGGTATAGGTGCCCGCCGCTAAGCCCTGAAAATAGGGATCGGGCCCGTAGGTTCCTCCATTCAGCGCAAACAAGACCGGAGGATGATTGCTTTGGATCGCATCCAGCTGAATGGCCCCATCCTGCTCCCCGTGACAGCTGATATTCGTCACCTGTATCTGGCCGGCATTTGGAATGTCCTGGTCTTCGGTAATGTTCACCACATCGGTATGGGTACAACCCAAAGCATTGCTGACCAGCAGGGTGTAGACGCCTGCCTGGTCACTGGTCCACTGGGCCGTGGAATCAACCGCTATGCCGGCACGTGTCCAAAGGTATTGTACGCCAGGCCCCTGCGTGGTGCCAGGACCGCCCAGCGTGGCCAGGTTCTGCAAACAATCCAGCAGCTTATCCGGACCGGCATCTGCGACCGGACTGGGTTGGATCGTGACGGTGACGGTGCTGGCCTGATCGGGGCAGGGCGCGGTGGCCTGCAGGGTATATCGGAAGGTATAGGTGCCTGCAGGTTGAGCATTGGTGTTGAAAGTGCCGTTGTTGACATTAAAGGCCCCTGTACCCGAAGGAATCACCGAGGTCTCTGACCAGACACCACCGGCATCGGCACCGCTGAGCAAGCTACTCAGGGCAATGAGTTTGGATTGGCCGGCACATAATACTTCGGGCGGAAGGGCGGTGCCTGCGTTGACGGGCTGGTTCACGGTGACCGTCACTGAGTTGTTCAGGTTTACAGTACAGGTCGGCAGACTGCCATCATTGACATTCAGCAAGGTGTAAGTCGTGGTCGCAGCAGGGCTGACGGTGATCGGAAGGGCTTGTGGGTTTTGAAGTATCCAGGACGTGGGTGTTCCACTGCCATCGTCGTAGTTCAGGCTGAGCGGAAAGGTGCCGGTGCCACTGATATTCAGGACGCTGCTGCCGCCCGCGCAAATACTGGCATCTCCGCTGAGGGTAGCGGTAGGCAGCGCTTTCCATTGGATCGGGGTGCCGGGGGCCACATTGAAACACGGGTCGCCGGAATCAATGCCCCCTGGGGTACTGTTTCCGGCAATGGCAGCAATGTAATAGGTAACACCGGTTTGCAGTCCGGGGCCAAAATTGAATACCGGCTGATTGTTGGTGGCAAAGACCGTTCCCACAGCAGGCCCGGCCTGGTCGTGCAGGATGAACTGCACGGCATCATCTCCGTCCAGCGTAGCATCATTGTTCCAGGTCGCGGTGGCGGGTGCATTGGCGCAGAACACCAAGGGGTTGACATTCATGCTCCCGGCATTGGTCGCGCAATTACAGAGAAAACTACCGCTGATCACGGGTGACGGACATCCGAATGCATCGTTGACCACAAAAGAATAACTGCTGTTGTTGGGCAATAGCGTGGAATTGAAGGTGTTGCCCGTGAAGCTGCCATTCAATCCGGTGGCGCTGTAGCTGGGCGTACCGTTGTTAACCGTGAAGCTCAGGGTGTAGCCGGTATTGGTATTGTTGCAGGTGGCTGTCAGGCTGGTGATGCCGGGATTGTTTCGCAGATCCACCTGCACCTCGTCAAAAGCGCTGCAAATCCCATTGGTCTGGGTCCAACGAAAGACATAGCTGCCTGCAATGGGCGCAAGGATGGCAGTTGCTGGGTCTTGATTGTTGCTGAAATTGGCGGTGTTCGGACCCGATACCTGGGTCCAGGTGCCGGCAAATAGCCCCGGGCTTCCGGCCAGATTTGCCGTGAGTCCGCAGACCATCTGATCGACGCCGGCATTGGGGACCGGCATTTGTAAAAAGACAACCGGTTGACCAGGGGCCACGGAAAAACATGGATCGTTCGGATCCGGAAATCCATTCAGGTTATTGCCTGCAACCGCCGAAATGTAGTAGGTGGTTCCAAATGACAAATTGGCCCCGTACCCGAATGTCCCGCTGAGGTTTTGGAAAAGCACTGAACCCAGCGCGGCACCGGATCCGGTATGCAAGACATAAGCGCTCACATCGTCCGCATCCAGCGTTTGCCCTCCAAGGAACAGTACGCTTACGGAATCTGCCTGGCAGACCGTGATCGGCGTTTGACTCACCTGCCCGGCATTGGTGGCACAATTGCAGGCAAAGGAACCGCTGATATTGGCAGCAGTACAGCCATTTCCATCGGTGATCACCAGCAGGTAGCTGCCTCCGCTCAGGATGGGAGCAGAGGTATAGGAGCTTCCTGTCACAGCCTGGCCGTTCACGGAATAGGGTGCCTGTCCGGCGCTGATGTCAAAATTGACCGTGAATTGCTGGTTGGTACCGTCGCAGGTCAGTATGGGCATACTGACCACCGGGGAATCGTTGAAATCCAGTTGGAGCGTATCGCTGCGCATACATCCATGATCCCTCACGGTAAACGAAAGAGAATAAATGCCGTAAGTATCGGCGGTAACGCTGCTGGAGGCGTTTTGCGGACTGCCAATCAGCACGTTACCTCCAGCCGGGGCACTGGTTACAGACCATAAAACAGTTCCTGCCGGGGCAGATCCAAGGAGTTGCAGGCCCAGGCCACAGGTGGAAAGATCCTGCCCGGCATCTGCAAGGGGATAATCAAAAAAGGTGACAGGCTGGCCCGGGGCCACAGACAAGCAGGGGTCTGTCAGGTCAGGCAGCCCGACCAGGTTATTCCCCACTACAAAGGAGATATAGTAGGTGGTACCGTACACCATCCCGTTTCCAAAACTGAAGACACCCGTGGTATTCTCCTGCAAAACAGTACCCAAACTGGATCCGGACCCCGTATGGAGCACAAACGCAGCGACATCATCTGCGTCGAGGTTGCTACCCAATGCGGGCAGGGCCGTCACGGAGTTGCCGGGACAGGCGCTGAGCGCCTGCTGATCCATGGAACCTGCATTGGTGGCACAATTGCAATTGAATACCCCCGTGAGGACCGATGAAACGCAGGCATTCGAATCCGTGATGCTGAATGCATAGGATTGGCCGTTGGGAATAGGATCTGAAATGAAAATGCCATTCGTGGTAGTGCCTCCGGGAATCGTGTAAGGCGCCGCACCGCCGATGATAGGAAAAGTGATGGTATAATTCAGGTTTGTGCCATCGCAGGTGATCTGTTTCATTCCACCCTGCGGGGCCGCATTGAAGGCAATTTGCACGGTATCCGGGTCGTTGCAAATCCCGTTGTTTTCTGTCCACTGAAACAGATACAACCCGTTTGAATCCACCCCAACCTGGCTATTGATTAAAGAATCATTGCCAAAGGTGGCAACGCCCGGACCAGAAATGTTCGTCCAGATGCCCGTACTTCCTGTAATACTATTTACTGCGGCAAGATTTACACTGATGCCGCACAAGGCCGTATCGATCCCGGCATTCGCCAGTGGTTGAGCCAATACGTTGACCGGGAAACACTGGGATAGTCCTGCCCCGCAGGCATTTAAACCCTGTACGCAGACATTCCCGCCGGGTGCGGCGTTCCAAATCAGCACGAGCACCGTACTATCCTGACCAGAAAGGATGGTCGCACCTGCCGGAACCGTCCAGGCATACCCTAAAGCAGTACTGAGCGTCGGAATGGCGTAAGTCGCTGTATCGCCGGCACAAAGCAGACTATCCCCCTGGATCTGTGCCAAACCAGGCACTGTATTTATATTGACCATCAGGCAAGCTGGTACGCTCTGCCCGCAGGTGTTGTTGGCGCTGGCGCAAACGGTGCCCGAATTTTGAAGGCTATCCCAGCGCACCTGGATGGTATCGGTACCCTGACCACTCAGGATCGTGCCGCCCAGTACCTGCCAATCGTAACTGCTTACGCCCGCAAGCGGCACTGCAAAATAGCTTGCAATAGAATCTTTGCAGACCTGTAGCAGGCCGGACAATGCCGGGGAGGATGGGGCACTGGTCACTTGGATGCTGATGCAGTTTGCCGGACTGGACCCACAGATATTATCCGCCGTGACACAAATGTCGCCGCCCATATTGTTGTTCCATTGCACCACAATGGAATTGCTTCCCTGTCCGGAAATAATCTGGACTCCGCCTGGAACTGTCCAGGTGTAGGTACTGGCATTGGGATCCAGTGTCACCCCATATTGTTGATTAAGGCCCATACAGATCAGACTGTCCCCGATGATTCCAGGCGTATTAGGTAATGAACTGCTTGAACTTACGGTGACATTGGCAGTATCACAGCAGGTGGCGCCTGCAATGGTCCGGCACACCACTAACCTGTAATTTCCGGCGGCTGAAGCGATGGCATTAATCAGATTGTTGGAACCATTGATCATTCCTCCGTTGCTGGCGGTCCACAAATAGGTGGTGCCCACACCCGTGGTGGAGCCCTGTCCGGAGAGTTGGGCCGTTGGTTGGGCGCAGGAAAGCATAAGCGGGGGTTGAATGACCGCAGCAATGTTCATGACGATGAGGTTCAGACTCAGCAGGCTATCACATCCTGCAGCATTCATCAGAGTCACTTGATATAATCCGGCGGTGCAGGCATTTGGAAACCTCGGGTTGCTGGAGCAGGTGCCCGGACAAATGGTCTCGGTGATCGAATGAAATGAAGGTGTATTCACCGTGAGCCGTAAAACCGCATTAAAATGACAGCCCTTGGCGTCCATCTGATCGACGGTGTAATCGCCTGTCTGACAATAAAATGTTCCCAGGAAATCATAACAGGTGGGGGAGCAAATGGATACTATTTCTTCTGTATCAGGTGGCAGGGGGTTGATGGTGACACCTACACAATTCGTGCTGATGTTGCCGCAAAATGGCGGCGTATTGGAGACTAGTTGATTCGTTAATTGCGTGACGGTCAGTACACCATTGATCATAGGCAATAGGTTTTCATGCGCCGTCAGGTAAGAGATGCCACAAACGGTATAGTTACCGGCAGGCAGGCTGCTCAAATCAGCATTGTCTGAGATGTCCACGATCACACCCCCGTTTCCTGAAATGACATAGCCATAGGTATATTCTGCGGCAGGCGGAGGGGATGCCGGTGACTGATAGGTAGCTGGTAGATTTAAAACCAGATCTTGAGTGCCCTGGCATGCCTCCACATCATCCTGCAGGAGCGCACCCGCATCCGCTACGCAGGAAACACAGGTAATGCCGCTGGGGTCGCAAAAAATGATTTCATAGTCGAACAAATTCCCGGTATCCAGGGCCTGACCATCGGTAACGGTCAATACCCAGTTGCCATTGACCGGGCCTGTGAAATTCTGTAGACAGCCATTAAATGGATAATAACTTCCGGAATAATTGTTGTTCGCGCCCCAGGGTTGGTTGTTACTCCACTGGTCGGCGAATCCTGGATCGGGCACTGCACCACTGGCACATGGAACAAACGAGACATCCCAATCGGTACCGGCGTTGCCCATGTTGGTACAAAATTGTCCGATCGGCCCCACCAGGGTGATGGTTTGACCGGAAGGCGAGGTCAGGGTGATCGAAATGTCGCAAAGGGCCGTATGGTTGAAGTGAATGTTCACCCCACAGACCCCTTGTCCGTTTTGTCCAAGCGTAGGATTCGTAGCGCCCTGAATATTGATGTTAAAATCTCCAACAAAGAGATCCTGCATGAATTGTGGACAATTGGTACATTCACATGCCTGGGCATTTAGGGAACCTTGGGCAAAAAAATACGTGGCAGCTAGAAGTAAAATATTGCGCATCAGCATTGGATCGTGGTAAAAGGTTGAGCACGCTGGAAAAAGATCATTGGCGGCCCTCCATATCTTTCATTAGAGTCTGGCTGCCAACAAAACGCTGCAGGGCGTCCACTAAAAACGCTGCTGCTGTCACCCAAAGGTAAACGCTGGTTTGAATTATTTTTTAAACACGCACAAACAACTGCGACAGATTGGAATGTCCAACTACCTCTATCAGTGGATCTTAACCCTTCTGTCGCTCTCCCCAAAAAAAATGAGCCACCCCAAACGGAGCAGCCCATATTTCCTGGTTCAATATACCAGACCAGACTACTGGACCAGACTTAAGACTTGATTCAGCAAATGCCTGCTTTTCATTTTTGAGGGTGCAATCCAATATCAAAATGTCTAGTCGTACGGGCTAACACGGTCGATCAAAAGTAAACTACTGTGGGCGCTTTTTTACTCACAGAAACTTTGAACTCACTTCACCGATTGAGCTTTTAAGTATAACGGGGGTTGTCATCCCGTAGGGAACTACACAACCCATGCTCTGTGGGTACTCTTGGGGAATGATATTTCGGATGGCTTGGCTTGTGTAGTTCCCCGCGGGATGACAACCCACGTTGTTTTAAGGATAATAATCCGCTCATATGCACGTGTTTCGGTGCTACGCACCTTACAAATCTCCCTAATGATAAACAACAATTTTCCCCTGTTGAACAATCTGCCTTTCAATCAATACCGAAAAAAAATAAAAGCCCGACGAGAGCCCCTCTAAACTAACCTCATGCTGTTCTACTGAAGTATCCAGTTTTATCTGTCTGACAATAGCCCCCATCTGATCATACAAAACCCAGATTGCCTCATCATGTAATGGATGGTTTACAAAAACCGTGACTTTGTCACTGGCCGGATTGGGAAATACCACCACATCTTTGTTCCCATCTATGGGCGTGTAGGTTTGAACGATCATCGAATCGCAAGGCGAATTTGATGGCTCGTTTCTGAAATTAGGCATGTTAGGTACACTAAAGTAATTCCAGGAGGGAAGTGCCAGGCCTCTGCGCTCTGGAAGACTGTAAAGGCCTGGGCAGTCGGGGCGGTGTATGATGTGAAGGCTTAAATGAGAACTTACACTTGAGATGTAAATTTTCCCATCTGATGCAAGTGCTGAAAGTGAAAATCCAGAAGGTACAAACGGATCAGGTACATTATCCGGCACTGCTAATAAAATACGGCTTGCTTCAATATCAGCTGCTTCTAAATCGTACTGAAACAGAACATTTAGTCCACTGATATACAAATAACGTGAGTTAGGAGAAATGGATGCTCCGACTGTATAAGACCCCAAATCAT
The DNA here is from genome assembly GCA_044350425.1 of Saprospiraceae bacterium. Taxonomy (GTDB): domain Bacteria; phylum Bacteroidota; class Bacteroidia; order Chitinophagales; family Saprospiraceae; genus M3007. Next base: position 12,694 of record JBILHS010000128.1, read on the forward strand.
TCACCATGAACCAATTTTCGTTGGTAAGCATTCCAGTTTTATTGTCAAAGTCATAAATATGGAGCCCATTATCTTTATTAAACCTTACAAATTTGCTTCCATCAGGAGAGAAACAAGCTTGACCCGCAGCATCCTTACCATTGTATGGAACACCCGTACATACCTTTTGAGGCATGCCAATACCATCATGTGTTACTAGAGTTATAAAATAGCAGTTAGACCGTGCTTTGGGGATTAATATCCACCAATCATGGCCATTTGCATGACGACAGGCTTCAATAGAATTGACAGCCATCGTATCTAAAATGACAGATTGATTCTTCGTAGTAACAGCGCCCAAACCAGAATCTTTGGTCATGTCAATTACGTTGTACAATAAATGTCTGGAACTCCCACTCCAAAGAGGATCTCCCGGAAAAGCGGTGGTTTTATAGTCATTAACGAACAACATGTAAAGACTTGGGCTGTCTGGCCAGGGAATAGCAATTGCCCCTCCAAGATTAGTACTTCTACCAAACTGGCATTCATATTGTTGCATCTGCCCTGGATTAATCGAATCACCATTTTCCATGATTTCATGTGCCGCATTGACTATGTAACATCCACTGGTATAGAATATTAATTTCCCATCTGAATCAGACATGGTGGTTACAGCACCAAAAGAAAAAAATTTGTCAACAGTTTTCACTGTCTGAACCTTGACTGGTTGAAAATTAAAATCCATTAGTATTACATCTCCACCAGGGTCAATTGTAGAAGTATCGTATCCAATTGTCCAATTGTAATCGTACTTTGATTGACTGTATGATACGAGAGAAAACATTGAAAAAACTAAGGACCATATTTTTTTCATAACTGTTCATTTTTTAACTTGTGCGATTAAACTTCCGTCTAATCGCACAAGTCAATTCAATTTTTTAATGAGTAAGCATTATCTTAGTAGAACTTCTGACTATTCCATTAAAGGAAGCGAAATAAATTCCTGAAGGAAAACTAGAGACATCGATTTGCAAATTATTTTCATTGCCAACTATCTTTCGCGCAAATATTTCAATGCCACCCATATCAAAAATATTTAGAAATCCAGATTGATCCACAGGCAAAACAATTGTCAATATATCATTTACCTCGAATGCTTTAAGCTGTCCAAATCCAGTAGAAATTTTTGAAAATCCCGCTCTCTCTTCTAGAGATTCGAATTGAAGTGGAGGTATCCCAGTTTCGCCACAGTTGCCAAATGGATTATCATTGAGTGAGCCACATATGTTATTGACTAACAAAGAGTTAGCTTGCCCAACCGCTAAGCCACCATTTTCAGAACATTGGTTAGCAATTTGCTCAAGTGATTCTATTTGTATTTCCGTAAACACCGCATCTTGATTAAGCAAAGCTAACAACAAAATCTGATTGACTATTTTCTGATTCTGTTCAAAAATTGCGATTGCATTTATGTTATTATTTAGATTTAAAGCAATTTGAAGCTTCTGAAAATCGATTCCTGCAGAAGGACTACCAATCGCTTCATTCAATAGCTTTTTCACAGTAAAAAACTGACCTACTGAAGTTGAAGCTTCATTTTGCAAAAACGAGACAAATGACGGGTGACTATTCAAAATCTCAACACTTTCATTTAATATAGCATAAAGGTGGTTTTTATAACGCCATTCTTTTGAAAGATATGCATTAGGGGCATCAATTATTCCGTTTGCAATTGACAAAAGGAAGTCTTTGTCTCCAGGATCTTGAAGTTCTTCAGCACATGGAGCGGGAGGCAATCCTGCCTGCTCAATAAAAAACAAATCCATTGGCAAACAATCAACAGGAACAGGATCATTCCCGCAGAATTCACGTTGTGGGTAATAAATACTTGATAAGGATTTGGGATGGCGAACAAAAAAGCTAGAGCTTGTTGCGCAATCAGAATTAATACATCTAGCATAGGATGGAAAAAAAGGAAATACTCCGCCGAAGGTATTATCCTTTTGATTTTGGGTGAAAATCTTGCCTTGAATATCAAATCCACCGAAAATACATGAATTCCGAATAAAATCTAGAGCAAAATTTTCACCTCTAAAAAGGAAAACTCGATCAACACCGAAGCCATTATTAGAACATAATTTCCAGTTCTCGCTATTGACCATCTCGACACCAGACCAAAAGTCGCCGTAAAAGTCATTGTCAATCATCCTGTTACTGAAGCCTGTAGTCTGCGAAATATTTACGCCTTCATTGATAACCGAATGGTCATTATCACTCAACTCGCCCCCTCCAGTAAAGTCATTTCCTACAATATGCAAATTGTTAATTTCTTGAGCTGCAAATATTCCGTATGACTGAAACGAACTTTGGAAAGGCGGAAACGGAGCACTTACGGTAAATCTATTCTCCAATATTTCTAGAGTACTCATAGGGTGGCTAACGCCCTGGATTGAAATGCCTGCTGAATTTTGGCCATTTACCACGAAATCATTATCATAGATCGAAGTATTAAATCTGGTAGGCCCAGATATGGAAATCCCGA
>JBILHS010000202.1:0-4830 GCA_044350425.1 Saprospiraceae bacterium
GCCTAGTTTTGTCAGGCTTTCAAACCTATGCCGGAGGAAAAGAAAATCTTATCATCATCAAAACTTATTCCGACGGGACATCTAGTTGGACCAAAACATATGGCTCCCAACAATATCGATTGAGGGGTCAATCTATCGTGGCCATCCCAAATGGCGATTTAGTAATAGCCGGAATTTCTGAGCCAAGTTCAACTGATGACAGGGATATTATTGTGCTCAAGGTTGATGATACAGGGGGGGAGAAATGGAGCACTCTTTATGATTTAAATGGACCTCTCGGCGGATCACGAGATGATGATGCCCGTGCAATTATTAGTACCCCTGACGGCTCTTTACTTCTGGCTGGCACCACTAACGTAGAAAGCTCGATGGCTAATTCGGGCTTCATTCTGAAAATTGAATCAAATGGTGGGCAGACTCCAATTTTACAAAAATTATTTTTAAACAATGAGTTTTCAGCACTAGGAGCCTCAGGCTCAAACCTCTTTGTGTCGGGTTTCAAAAGTAGTTCCAATGATTTGGACAACCTTGTATTACTGAAGCTAAATTTGAATGCGGAGGTCATCTGCGAGGCAATTGTTGGTCGTGGCGGGTTTGATCAAGGTTTAGGCTTAGTTCCAGTAAGAGGCGGAGTAGTAGTTGCAGGTTCTACGGAACAGTTTGTTAGCAGTTTTGGTGAATCATACGCTTATTTGATAAAGGCCGACGTAAATTGCACAGTATTGACCAGCTACATTCAAGCAAATATTTTTCACGATTTTAATAATAATTGTGTGAAAAACTTAGATGAAACAGGTTTGAGTAACTGGGTGATACGGTTGGAAAGTGCATATGATACTCTATATACAGTAGCCAATACTAATGGGGATTTGAAAGTGGAAGTAGACACCGGGAATTATAAACTGATTCTTTTACCTCCTAATCCCTATTGGAAGTCCTGCGACTCTATCCTAAATGTTTATGTATCCAATTTTTACGATACCGTTTATGTAAATTTACCGGTAAAGACCCTGTTTGATTGCCCACGGAATGAGGTAGATGTAGCGACCCCTTTACTGCGCCGCTGTACGGACAATGTTTACAGCATCCGGTACTGCAACTCAGGTACGGTGCCGTCATTGAATACGCAGGTAGATGTGGCATTGGATCCGTTTTTGACCTTCACAGGAAGTTCCATCAATGCGATTCCTTTAGGGGACAACATCTTTCGTTTCAATATAGGCACCCTGAACAATGGGGATTGTGGTGATTTTTCCGTGAAGGCCTTTCTCAATTGCGATGATACCCAAACCGGACAAACTCACTGTGTTATTGCTCAAATCTCACCCAGTGAATTTTGTGGCACCAACTCCGGATGGGACGGAGCCATTATCGCAGCCAAAGCATTTTGTGAGAACGACTCGGTTAAAATGTTGCTGGAGAATATTGGTACCGGAGCTATGGGTGGTCCATTGGGATATGTGATCACGGAGGATGTGGTTATGCTGACCCCACCAGGCAGTCAGGATTTCAAGTTCGATCTGGATGCCGGCCAGAGTCAGGTAGTCTGGTCACATCTCGCCACAGGCAAAACCTTCCGCATCATCGCGGAGCAAAGCCCGGGTTACCCCGGCACCAGCTACCCAACCGCTGCGGTGGAAGGCTGTCAGACCGATACAAGCACCAGTGAGATATCACTGGGTTTCTATACCATGTTTCCGGAAGACGATGCAGATGCCTTCGTTGAAAGCGACTGCCAAGAGAGCAACGATTCCGATTTTAATCCTTTGTACCTAAAAAGAGGCCATCCTAAAGGCTTTGACGTGCCTCATTACGTCACACCACAAACCGATCTGGAATATATAATCCAATTCCAGAACACAGGCGCCGACACAGTGCAGCAGGTCGTTATTCGCGACACCCTCTCTGCTGCACTGGACCCGGCAACCGTGTATCCGGGCACAGCCAGCCATCCTTACCAGTTTGACATCCTGGGCGACGGCGTTGTTGTGTTCACCCTTTCAAACCTGAATCTTCTTCCGGGTGGCAGTGTGCCAAGCGAAGGATTTGTGAAGTTTCGCGTGTCTCAGAAACCGAACCTGCCATGCGAAACGAAAATCCTCAACAGCGCTGCCATCTTCTTTGATTTCAACGCTCCGGTGTTTTCTAATACTATATACAATACCGTGTGTGACAGTTTTTTACTGTTCATTGATACAAAAGAGATTTATGTAAAAGGAGCACAATTAGACGTGTATCCAAACCCTGCCAGTGAAAGTGTTAACTTTAACATAGTAGGTGTAGATGCCGAATCCTTTGATTTGCTATTGTATAATATCCAAGGTAGATTAATTTCAAATTATTCATTCACACAACCCGAATTTAGAATATTTAGAAATCAAATCCCGGCAGGAGAAATCATCTACCAAATTTCTGTTGAAGGCAAACCAATTGCGTCTGGGAAATTAATATTAAGGTAGGTGTATTATGACTTTTCATTATAGATTATGGCAATCAAAGCTTAAATGCGATTGACCAATGCATTAATGATCCAACAATGATAGATTTTGTTAACTATTTTTGAGAAATGGCATTAACACAGAGATCATCTTGTTTTTGGGAAACGGCGCAGAATTTAGCGCCTTTTAGCTAATTCAATTCTTTCATGCTATAATTTCTAACGTACAAAATTTTATTCCAATGTTTTCAGTTAAGCCATTTCAATTCTACACACTTTTTTTTGTTTTATGCACTCAATTTAATGGAATTTCCATCCTAAGTGCACAAGAACTAGGTTATGATGTACCTTGCTTATCAGGCCAAGTTTTAGTTGATCTTCGACAAGAAAACGAACTTATTAATAACGTAAATGATCTGTCGATTGATATTAATGAAATTGAAGGAACTTGTGATTGGATTGGACTCTTAAAATCAAATGGATGTACTCCATTTTCTAGGTGTTCAACACTTTGCACACCCAACAATACTTACAATATTTATCCATATGATCCTCCTACTGCCGACTATATTTATTATACTAACGGAGTAGACTTTGCAGATTTAACAGCAATTGCAAATTTTATTTTTTTTGGAGGGTTTACCGAATACCAAAAAATAGCTGCTGATGCTAGTAAAAGTAATTGTATTTCAACCTTCGATATCGTAGAAATTAGAAAATTGATTTTAGGAATCTATCAAGATTATCCAAGTAACTCATCTTGGCGCTATGTAGATAGAACGCATGTTTTTCCACCCCCAACTAATTATAGTTGTATCTCTACACCGTTTCCGGAATCTGTCAATGTAATTGGACCACCAATTGGCAATTTAGGTATTGCACGCTTTATTGCAGTTAAAATTGGGGATGTTAACGGTAGTGCAATACCTTGCGAATTTTTGGCCTCAACCCCTAACGTAGACCTGATTAAAAGGTATACAGAGTCTAATAATGTAAAGGTCGAATTATCATCGTCTCAGATTGACAAATTTGGTAACTTTAAAGTTTTTGTAAAATCTGATTCAAAGACACCTCTTATAGGGCTTCAATTAGGGCTAAAGTATGATTCTGATATTGCTGAGCTCATAGATATTTCTCTTGGAAAAACTGTTACTGAGGATTGTTTTGGAACAACTGATAAAAATGGTGAGTTAAAGTTTATTTGGGTTGCGTTTTCACCGTCAGATTTAATGCAGGAAGGGCAAAATATTTTTACCCTAGAATTTAAGGCTAACAAGCATTTTACAAGTGTAGCTAACTTCATTTCGCTTGACTCTGGCGTTTTGGAAAACAGATCAGCAGATAAGGATTTAAATGAGTTTAGCGTATCTTTAAAAGAATCAGATATCATATCGCATGACGATGTATATAATGCCGTGTGCTCGCCAAACCCATCAAATGGATCTTTAACGCTTTCTTTCAAATCTAATGTTGAAGATACGGGTGAAATAATAATCAATTCTATTGATGGTAAAAATATCTTTTTTAAAGAGATCTCTATTCAAAAGGGGACTAATGAAACATCTTTAAATATACAAACTTTTCCACCTGGTATATATGTATGGAGACTCAAATCAAATTATTCAAGCCTCAGCGGTCAAATTGTTAAACTCTAAGAATTTGTGTCCCCCAAATCTAAAATGGGTGTTCTTATTGAAATTCTCTCTTTAGGTAAGAGGAATATTCGTAAAAAAATCCTCTCCTTTTTAATCTACACATTATTCAGAGGCCATCCCAATCCGACGATTTTTTTATCCATAAAACCTTGTCAAAAGCCCGCAAAGCAAAAGTGCTCTGCGGGCTTTTTTTGTGATTCCATCGTTATCCCTTAATTCGATCGTATTAAATATCTCGCTATGAAAAAACTGCTATTTTATTTCGCACCACTTTGCCTGTTGCTTTTCCTTTCCAACTGCGCGTCTTTCCATCAAAACCGCTGGCTCTCTACACACCAAAAAGAATTGAATCGGCTGGCTAACAGTAACCTGCCTGCCGAACAAAAACTGGATGGCCTGATACAGGACTATGTCAGGTTCATGACCGAAGACCTCCAATTTGTTGATCCGCGGAAAGGGGTGAAGTTTGTAAAAAAATACCATGACCAGAACCGGGCTTCGATGGAGAAGATCCTTAAGGAATCAGAAAGCTGGCAGGGCAAACTCAGCACCATGGACAAAATTTCATTGGGCGTTCGTACAGCACAAAAGTCTTATATCCGTGACCTGATCGATCTGGGGCCGAAATTTAAGCGCAAATACAAGCAGTATGCTTTTGCACTTGAACTGGCCAATAAGATCACGGGCGGGCTGACAAAATTTGTTGGAAAGGATCTGTTTTAAAGCAGCGTAATTTGC
>JBILHS010000129.1:0-15016 GCA_044350425.1 Saprospiraceae bacterium
ACCTCCCCCTCAAACACCACCACACTCAAAGGCACCAGCTTTATCCCCACCGAATAATCCTTCCCATGCTCCCCTTTCTTCACCGCTTTCAAATCCCCGTTCAGCTGCCCTGAGCCGCCAAACTCCTTGGCATCGCTGTTCAGGATCTCTTTCCAGACGCCGCCATGGGGTACGCCCAGGCGGTATTCCGGCATCGAATTTTCGTTGAAATGGCAGACCACCAGCAGCATCGGATCCCCCGGATCGCCATGGCGGATAAAGGCCACGACGGAGTTCTCCGTGTCGCCGCCGGAGATCCATTCGTAGGTGTCCGGGTGGAATGCTTTGCGCCAGAAGGCGGGTTTGTCGACATAAACCTTGTTCAGGGCCTTGACCCAATTCTGGATGCCTTTGTGGTAGTCGTATTGGAGTAGATCCCAGGGGACGCCCAGGTCGTGGCTCCATTCGGTGCTTTGGCCGATCTCGCCGCCCATGAACAGGATATGGGTGCCGGGGTGGGTCCACTGGTGTCCCAGAAGCGCGCGCAGGTTGGCGAATTTCTGAAACTCATCGCCGGGCATTTTATACAGGAGGCTGGACTTGAGGTGCACCACCTCGTCGTGACTGAGCGGCAACATGAATCGCTCGGAGAAGGCGTACACCATCGAGAAGGTGATCTCATTCTGGTGGAAGCGGCGGTACATCGGCGGACGCTTGAAATAAGACAGCGTATCGTGCATCCAGCCCATCATCCATTTCTGGCCAAAACCGAGTCCGCCATCAAAGGTCGGACGGGTAACGCCCGGGAAGGCCGTGCTTTCTTCGGCAATGGTCTCGATGCCGGGGAAGTTCTCGTAGGCCGCGTTGTTGAACTCCTTGAAGAACGAAATGGCTTCGAGGTTTTCCTTGCCCCCGTAAATATTGGGCAGCCACTCGCCTTCATTGCGCGAATAATCGTGGTAGAGCATGGAGGCCACGGCATCTACCCGGAGTCCGTCGATATGGAATTTATCCAGCCAGAACAAGGCATTGGAAATCAGGAAACTACGTACTTCATTCCGGCCATAATCGAACACATAAGAGTTCCAGTCCGGGTGAAATCCGCGGCGCATGTCGGCGTATTCAAAAAGATGGGTGCCGTCAAAAAAGTACAGTCCGTGGATATCGCTCGGAAAGTGTGAGGGCACCCAATCCAAGATCACCCCGATGCCGGCTTCATGAAACTGATCGATCAGATACATGAGGTCTTCCGGGTCGCCTGCCCGACTCGTGGGCGCAAAGAAACCCGTGATCTGGTAGCCCCAGGAAGGGAAGTACGGGTGTTCCATCACTGGCATGAGCTCCACATGCGTGAAGCCCATTTCTTTCACATAGGGCACGAGATCGGTGGCCAGTTCGCGCCAGCTCAGGGAGCGGTTGCCATCCTGGGCGATCTTTTTCCAGGAACCTGCATGCACCTCATAGACCGACCAGGGCTGCGGTTTTCCGGCTTTTTCCCGGCGGACCTTCAGATATTTTTCGTCTTTCCAGGCGTGGTCGTATTCCCATACCACGGAAGCGGTACGGGGCGGTGTTTCCCAGACCCGGGCGTATGGATCGCCTTTGTCGAGGTGCACGCCTTTGTGGGTTTTGATATGGTATTTATAGGTCGTTCCCTTGCCGGCGCCTGGAATGAAGCCCTCCCAGATGCCACTGGAATCCCAGCGGGGCAGTAAAACGTGGCTGTTTGGATTCCATTGGTTGAAATCGCCCACCACACTGACCCGCTTGGCATTGGGCGCCCAGACGGAGAAGAGCACCCCTTGCTCCCCCTCGTGCTCCACGATATGGCTGCCCAGTTTTTCATACAGGCGAAAGTGTTTGCCGCTTTTAAACAGCGCGATATCGTAATCGGTAAGGAGAGAGTGTGACTTGACCATAGACTATTGACGGTTGACGGTTTAGGGTTCTCGGTTTACGGTTCACGGGTTCTCCGCTCCATGCAGACCGTCCACCGTTGACCGTAGACCGTGAACCGTAAACCGTAGGGAAGCGTTGGCGAAAGGTAAGACGTGTGGGATATTTTCTGTAAAAAAGATAAGTCATCCGTGTTCCACCCCTAAAAACCCCATCCCCACCCCTACTTGGCATAGTTTTGGCTGAATTAACCTTGCCTCCCGCATATTCTCATATCCAACCAAAGACAATCTAGCATGAATGGACAACCCTTACACGCTGTCTTTCAGCAATTTCCATTGCTGGCATCGCTTTCGGAGGCGGAGTTGCAGCGACTGGCACTGATGGCCGAGCGCCGTACTGTGCCGCGTCACTCCTTCATTTATCTGGCTGACCAACCGAGCGATTATGTATGCCTGCTGGCAGGGGGCGCAGTAAAAGTCGGCATTTATTCCCTGGATGGCCGCGAAATCATCAAAAACATCCAACATCCTTTTACCGTATTTGGCGAATTAGGCATCACCGGCGAACAAACCCGGGTAGAGTTTGCATCCGCCATGAGTCGCGATGTGGATTATTACGCGATCCGGGTAGAAGATTTCAAGTACATGATGAAGCAGAATTTTGGCCTTTCGCAGGCGGTGCTGTTGTATCTGGGAGAGCGCCTTCGTCGGGCAGAGCGTCATTGGGAATCCCTGATCCTCAAAGATGTACGCACGCGGATCGTAGAGTTTTTAAAAGAAAGTGCCGGTGAACGCGGGCGTCAGGTAGGTTTTGAAACGCTGGTAAAACACGGACTGACCCAACAAGACATTGCCAACCTCGTAGGCGCGAGTCGGCAGACCGTAACAGCCATCCTGAATGAACTGAAAAAATCAAATTTAATCCACTTCAACCGAAACACGATCCTGATCCGGGATATGGACAAGTTGAATTGATTCAAAGTCCTTCACGAAATTTAAAAAGGCTTCCGGCGATGTGCTGGAAGCCTTTTTTCTAATGTCCACTGTCGTGAGGCAGTCCACATGCAAATTGCATTGCTGAAAGGCAGTGTAGAATTTACCATCAATATCGGTTCGCCCATGAAAGCCAGTCGGGTGCTGACCCGCAATCTGCTGGTGGAGGCCGAGCTCCCGGTCTATAAAGAAGGAGAAGATCTGGTGGCTTATCGCGTGAACGAATCCTCTGTGTCCGGCACCCGATTCCGTTTTTATGTCATTACTACTACTGGACATTTTTGAAAAGAGGCCGGAAAAGCCCGATTTTCGTGTTTTCTCACGACATGATCATTCATGCTTTTCCCGCGCTTACGCAAATTTAGTGATTTATATGATTCCTACGGCTTAGGAGCCGTAAAAAACATTTGGCTTTTAACTTGCGTTCTTCCGATCGCCCGTACGGTGAACCTGTACAAGATGAAGGACTATGTAGGTGGTGTGCTGGAAAAAGCGGACATACAGCGGGAAGCCACTACAAGCACTTGATCCGTGCAGAATTTATTCTTACAAGGGCATTGTACTGCGTACTTAATAGGTGCATCATATTATTCTGCCCATCCACTTGAGCATAAGCAACTTTTCCGGAGGCGTTGGATGCTATGCCCCAATACCCTCTATCATCGGAGAGGTTAGCCCACCAAACATAATCTTCATTTGGAGTCTGTTGAATAAATCGCCCTTGTGCCTGGAGGTTTGAGGCAACACCTGGAATGGAAAAAGTAAAAATTCCGCCTGCCAACGCACTCGCAGATAATGGTGTAAATTGTATTAAACTAATAGATTACGTATTGGCCATATTGCTAAAGTGCAACCATCTGGAAGCTTCTTGAGTTGTTAAATTAGCCGCAGACATGCTCGCTTCAGAGATAAATTGTGCATTCTTCCCAAAAGGCGAAATTAAAAAGCAGATATAGAGCAGGGGAGAGAGCGGTAAGTTTTTTGAAAAGTGTTTTTGTAGAAATTTTTTATAAAAAAAATTTGAATTTTTGTGTGTTTTGCAATCAAAAATACTATAAAATACAGAAATTGCAATATTTAATGCAGGATTTTATTAATAATTTTTAGGCATCCACTTCACTTACCCACTCTACCTTTGCGAATCCTTATCTCAGGCAAAAGATGGGGCAACTTTTATAAATGCAGACTCCAGCCCCCATAGGTATCTTCGACTCCGGCTACGGCGGCCTGACCGTTTTTCGCGAGATCCGTGCGAAACTGCCTCAATACGATTATATATATCTGGGCGACAATGCACGAGCGCCCTATGGTCCGCGCGATTTCGATACCATCTATCATTATACCCTGGAGTGTGTGCGGCATCTGTTTGACATGGGCTGCCAGTTGGTCGTTTTGGCCTGCAATACCGCTTCAGCCAAAGCGCTGCGCACCATTCAGCAGCAGGATCTGCCGAAAATCGCCCCTAACCGGCGGGTTTTGGGGGTGATCCGGCCCACCGCCGAGATCGTTGGGGAATTTACCCAAACCAGACAAGTGGGCATTCTGGCTACCCGTGGCACGGTGGTTTCACAGTCGTACGTGATCGAGATCGAAAAGTTCTTCCCGGATATTAAAGTGTTCCAGCAGGCTTGTCCGATGTGGGTGCCCCTGGTGGAAAACAACGAACATGAAGGCAAAGGGGCAGATTATTTTGTCAAAAAATATCTGGGGGAATTGCTGGCACAATCTGATCAGATCGACACCTTGGTGCTGGGCTGCACGCATTATCCGTTATTGACCAACAAGATACGGCAATATCTGCCTGCTCAGGTCAAGCTGCTTTCTCAAGGTGAAATTGTAGCCAAAAGCCTTTCTGAGTACCTTCACCGCCACCCGGAAATAGAAACGGTATGTAGCAAAAACGGGAAGGTGGAATATTTTACGACTGAATCTGCGGAGGAATTTGACCGCAAGGCGGCGATATTTTTGGGGGAAGCAGTGCGGTCTGAGCATTTGGCGTTGGTTGTTTAGGTTTGTGGATTGGGGTTACCACCGTTGTACCTACCAATGTTGGACCTCTACGAGGTTTACCAATGTTAGGCCTCTACGAGGCCGGGTCCGCTTGAGATTTGGGATGACTCATGTTTAAAACAATTAAATTTTGACGAATAACGAGCAGCAAATCAATTTCAGGGGCCACATCCCGGCACTAGACGGGGTGCGGGGCATTGCTATTCTGACTGTTTTGCTGAGCCATTTTCTGATGCGGGAATACTTCGCTGAGGAGCGAACTTTCTATATTGTGCAGAATGGCTGGATGGGGGTAGATCTGTTCTTTGTGTTGTCTGGATTTTTGATCACTGGTATTTTGCTCGATTCGCGTGAAAAGCCCGGGTACTTTTCTGGATTTTACCGTCGGCGGGTGCTGCGTATTTTTCCGCTGTACTATTTTGCAGTTCTGGTGACTTGGCTCACCATCGTTTTTTTGGAAAAAGCCCCGGAGCGCTTACAGGGCTACGACTCCTTTACCTGGTTTTTCACGTTTACGCCCAACATTGCCATGGGCCTGAAAAACGACTGGCTCTGGCACAGTCAGGTATTCAATCTCAACCACTTATGGTCGCTGGCAGTAGAAGAGCAATTCTATATTGTGTGGCCGATGGTGGTCTATTTTATGCCCAAACGAGGCCTGGCGATCTTATGTCTGGTACTGCTGGCCATGGGAACCGGCCTGCGTAACATGACCGATCATGTAGTGGGAACTGAACTCTCCGTGGCTGCATATACCCTGCCCTTTTGCCGGATGGACGGACTCGCTGTCGGGGCTTTTGTGGCCACCGCTTTGCGACTCGGCTGGCTTCAATCGCTGCCTTATAAATTCTGGATCGCCCGGATCCTGTTTTGCTGGACCGGCTGGGAGATCGTCCATATTTTTCTGAATGGAACGGAGCATCGGCTGTATACCCTTTCGCCGATTCTGTTTGCCTGTCTGCTTTTTCTTGCCCTCTCCCCTGATCCTAAGGGCATTACCCGGAAGGTTTGCGAGAACCATTTCCTGCAGCACCTTGGAAAGTATAGTTACGGGCTTTATGTTTTCCACCATATGTTTGAATATGCCTGGAAACGGGGTTTTGGTGATTGGCTCCTGGTGAGTGGCTGGAACCCGGTGCTGGCACAAACTTGTTATATTTTGCTGGCTTTTGGTGGCACCTATCTTCTGGCGCGGATCAGTTGGGCTTTGATCGAGCGGCCGTTTATGCGATTAAAAAAAAGATGAGGTTATTGTGGTGATTGGCCACGGATTGCACGGATTAGGCAGTTGCGCACCAGGCAAAAAGGGCCGATGGCCCTTTTTGCCTGGTGCGCAACCGATTTCAGATGTACAGCTAATGAAAACGTGCTAACCAGCTACACTATGCCCTTCCGATTTCCCCCGGAAGGGCATGGTGTATGCTGGAATATTACCGCACGATCAATACCGGAATCCCCACCGCATGTCGTACGGCCCCTACCGTAGTACCAAAGATCATATCCTTAAAGGCCTGGTGTCCATGAGAACCCATCACTAACAGATCCGCACCTTTTTCTTTGACCAGTTGCGGGATGGCTTTTTTGGCGGAACCATAACCGATACAAGCTTCACAATGGTAGCCCAGTTCCCGGAGTGCTAAGGCGTATTCTTCCAGATTCTGCACGTCCGAATTGGTTTCCATATCCTGTATCTCACTGCCCATGACCCAGGCTCCGGCAGTTTCGACGGCATGGATCAGGTAATAATGGGTGGATTTTCCGCCGATATGCAGCGCATGCTCCATGGTCTTGTGGTCTGCTTCCGTGAAGTCGAGTGCAATGGCAATATCATGATATTCAGGTGCAGTCAGCAAATCCACCCCTTTGAAAGCGCCGTGTGGCAGGTAGACTTTTGCCTGCGGCATCCGTTTGTCCACGAGGGGTTTCAGTGTAATGTAAAAAAGCATCCCTAAGGAAAATAGCAAAATCGGAATGACGACCAATTGCACAAACCAATGTCCATTTTCCGCCCAATCCATCACGGTTTCGCCCACCAGCCAGATATTCAGTGCAACGATGATTGAGGCACTCAGCCAGCCCCCCAGTTTGGCCCAAAAACCTATGGCAAATTGTCCCATGCGATTTTTGTCGCTCACATAATGCAAAAGAGGAATGATCGCAAAACCCAGCTGCATACTCAGGATGACCTGGCTCATCACCAGCATGTCGCCCGTTGCGTTTTCTCCCAGAATGGTAACGACCAGAATGGCCGGTACGACTGCGAGCAAACGTGTGATGATACGGCGCAACCAGGGTGCAATGCGCAGGTCGAGATAACCTTCCATCACGATCTGGCCAGCCAGTGTACCCGTTACCGTACTACTTTGTCCGGCGGCAATCAATGCAATGGCAAACAATGCCGGCGCATAACTTTTACCCAAAAGCGGCTCCAACAACCGGTGCGCATCCTGGATCTCCGATACACCATTGTATCCGTTTTTGTGGAAAACTGCGGCTGCAAGGATCAATATCGCGGCATTGACAAACAGCGCCAGATTGAGTGCAATGGCCGAATCAATGATGTTGTATTTGATGGCGCGTTTGATCCCCTCCACGGTGCGGGATACTTTCCGCGATTGCACCAGCGCGGAGTGGAGATACAAATTATGCGGCATGACGGTCGCCCCAATGATCCCTATGGCGATGAACAGGGCTTCTGTATTGGGGATGCCTGGGACAAAACCTACTACCACCTCACTCAGATCAGGCTTTGCCAGCAACATTTGAACGGCAAAGGTGCCGCCGATGATCAACACCAGACCGAGGATAAATGCCTCCAGTCTGCGGATGCCCAGTTGCATCAGGAACAGGATCACAAAAGCATCCAGGACACTGATGGCCATACCCCACCAAAGCGGTATACCAAACAGTAGTTGCAAGCCAATGGCCATGCCTACCACCTCAGCCAGGTCGCAGGCGGCAATGGCGATCTCTGCCAGGATGTAGTTGAAAATATTGGCCGCCGGGTGGTAAAGCTCCCGACTCGCCTGCGCCAGGTCACGCTGCGCTACCACCCCCAGGCGGGCGCACATACTTTGCAGCAACAAGGCGATCAGGTTAGACATCAGCAGTACCCAAAGCAGCGCATAGCCAAAACGGCTTCCACCTGCAAGGTCGGTGGCCCAGTTGCCCGGGTCCATATAGCCTACGCTCACCAGATAAGCCGGTCCCATGAAGGCAAAAAGGCGTTTCAGGGCATTACCTTGGATATTGGTATTGACGGTGCTGTGAACTTCGGAAAGTGATTGGGCACCCTGTGGGCTGCTGGTATTTGGCGCTGAATCCGGCTGCTTATTTTTCATACAATACTATAATTATTAATATTAAGTCTGTAAAATTCGTACGAAAAGGTTTTGCCCCACCTTTTCGCTCAAGATGGCATCGCGTGCGCCGATGCGCACTTTGGAAGATTGGTCGTAAGCGATCCGTTCGATTAATTCCAGCTCTGCACCCAGACCGAGGCTCAATTCTCCGAGGTATTGCAGGAAGCCCGGGGAGTGGTCGTCTACGCCTGTCACGATCCCCCGTTGACCGGAAGTAAGGTTCAGGAAGCGGGTTTGGGCCCGACGCAAAAACTGGCCTTGTGCATCCGGGATGGGATCGCCGTGCGGGTCGAAGCGCGGATTTCCGAGAAAATCGTCGAGGCGTTCGGTGAGGTGTTCTCCGTGGATGTGTTCGAGTTGTTCAGCGAAGTCGTGCACCTCATCCCAGGCGAATCCGAGTTTATCCACGAGAAAAACCTCCCAAAGGCGGTGCTTCCGGATCAGGTCTGTAGCGATTCGACAGCCTGTTTCAGAGAGTGTGACCCCGCGATACTTTTCATAGGCCACCAATTGTTTGTCGCTCAGGCGTTTGAGCATATCTGTGGCCGATGCAGCAGAGGTGCCCATTTCCGCCGCGAGAGCATTGGTGAGCACTGCACCGGGTTCTTTTTCGGCGATCTTAAAGATGGCTTTCAGGTAGTTTTCCTCGGCAGATGTGGTGAGAATTTTGTTCATATTTTGTTGGAATTTCAGCAAAGGTATTTTTTATTTTTAGACTAGGCTAAAAATAAAAAATATTTTAAATCCTACGCTGGAAAGGGCCTTGCAGTCGCTGGTCCCCTTCAGACCGCGCGTCAAGGCGCCCGCCAAGAAAAAATGAATTAACTTTCCCAGCAAGCCAAAAACGGGCAGCATGACTTACGTCGTGCTGCCCTATTCCGTTAAAACTAACCTAACACCGCTCTTTTAAACAGCTCCTGCCAGTTCATCCAACCGGCAGGAGCAACCAAACTATCGCCAATACAAGTTACTATTGGCTCCTCAGGCTGCACAAGGCGTTTTCATTTGGTTCTGTTCATTACAATAATGGTGGGGCCAGCAGACGACTTTGGTCTGGCAAGGACATTCTTTCTGCACCCTGCTACAGAGTCGGGAGTATCAAGATAAATGACACGTGCATTGCCGAGGGTGGTCAAACGGGCATTGGAGGCACATTGCAGGCTGGCAATTTCCACCATCCCCGGTTTAATAACCGGATAACTAAAGGTGCTGGTAGAAACATCCGGAATAACCACGTCAGAAAACTCATTCGGAACCCGGCTTTCTTCCCAGTTGGCCGGGCAGTTCCAGTCGGTGGTTCTGCCTGGGGTGCCGCCTTTCCAGGTAGCGGTTTTTTGGGCTTGAGCGCTCAGGCTAATCGGGGAAAACAGGGCGGTAATTGCGATGGTATGTTTCATATCGTTCGAGTTTGTTTTGTGCTTATTGAATGGATAAGACAAAGGTGAGGGACTCGAACCTGGTCGGGTAAGCGCAGAAACACGGGGATTGGGAAATCAGGTGTTTTTACGGGGAGAGGCAACAAATGCCTCGCAAGCCCGATCCAGCATCTGAAACACCTCCTCAAACCCATCATCGTCGTGATATGGATCAGGAACAGAACGCTCCTGACCCGGGTGAATCTGACTCAACATCAGCTCGACCTTGGCGCGGTGTTCCTCCGTTCGGGCAAGCCGGACAAGATCCCGTAAATTCTGGGTATCCATCGCAAAGACCTTATCAAACCGGTCAAAGTCAGCCACTTGAAACTGACGCGCCCGCTGGTTCGTAATGTCAATACCATGCTGACCCGCCGTGACGATCGAGCGCCGATCCGGCAATTGCCCGGCGTGCCAATGCCCGGTGCCGGCGCTGTCTACTTCCCAATTCAATCCAGCCTCCCGGACCTTTTGTTTCATAATGCCCTCTGCGAGCGGACTGCGGCAGATATTGCCCAGGCAAACCATGAGTATTTTCATGCCGCAAAAATCCCTTAAAATATCCAATATCCAACAAGGAATTTCCAATGTCCAAATAGGCGCTGCGCCTGGAATTTGGTTTTAATGCCAGAGGGTCAACGTGAGTAGCCGAGCGAAATAACTCCCAGGACATTGGAAATTCCTTGTTGGATATTGGATATTTTAAGAGATTTTTGCGGGATGAAACGACTCATTATTTTCGCGCTCATACTCACCCCCATGATCATCGAAGCACAACCGAACTACGTTCCCAACCGTCAGCCGCTCCAAACCGGTCTCTGGGAATTCAGGCAAGCCAATACCCCCAGCTGGAAGCCCGTAAAAATTCCAGTCAGTGTACATACGGCGCTGATCCAAAACAAAATGATCGATGATCCGTATTGGCGCGACAACGAAGAAAAGCTTCAGTGGATTGAAAAAGAGGATTGGGAGTTTCAGACCACTTTTGATGTAAGCCCGGAGGTATTGGCTAAAAAGCACGTGGAGCTGATCTTCAAAGGCCTGGATACCTACGCGCAGATCTATCTCAACGATACCTTGTTGCTGGAAACCGACAATATGTTCCGCACTTTTCGGGTGGAAGCCAAGCGTTTTTTGAAACCTACCGGCAATAAACTGCATATCTATTTCGAAAGTCCGCTGAAAAAGACGGACGAGGCCTGGAAAAACCTGGGTTATGAACTTCCGGGCGGCCAGCGTACCCTTTCGCGCAAAGCCCAATTCCACTATGGCTGGGATTGGGGTCCCCGGTTTGTCGGAGCCGGCATTCTTCAGAAACCTACCCTGGAAGCCTGGGACGACCTGATCTTTGAAAATCTGTTGATCACCACCCAGAGTATTGCGCCCGATAAGGCCCGCATGGTGGCCCGGTTCCGGTATCGCTCGGATTTGAAGTTTCCTGTCACCGTGCTGTTTAAGGAAGGTAAACGCAAGTCCGTAGAAGACCGTGTATTATGGCCCGGAACCCACACCGATTCCGTTACCTACGATGTTGAAAACCCAAAACTCTGGTGGTGCGCCGGCTTGGGCGAACCCACCCTGTATGATTTTACCATTGAGGTCAAAAAAGGCATCCAGGTGATTGAAAGACAAGATGTCCGGATGGGCATCCGAACCATCGAGCTGGTGACCGACAAAGACGAAAAAGGAGAGACTTTTTATTTCAAACTCAATGGGAAGCCCGTATTTGCCAAGGGCGCCAACTATATCCCACAGGATATTTTTCAGGACCGTGTGGATCCGAGCCATACCAAAAGATTGCTGGATGATGTGGTAGGCGCCAACATGAACATGCTCCGGGTCTGGGGCGGAGGCATTTACGAAGACGAAACCTTTTACCAGCTTTGCGATGCGCGTGGCATCATGGTCTGGCAGGACTTTATGTACGCCTGTGCCCTCTACCCTGGCAATGGCCGGTTCCTGAAAACCGCTGCTTTTGAGGCTCTGGAACAGATCGAGCGCCTGCGCCAGCACCCCTGTATTGCGCTTTGGTGTGGCAACAACGAAAATGAAGAAGCCTGGCAAAACTGGGGCTGGCAAATGCAGTTCAATGAAGCCCAGCGCATCCAGTTGCGGCGCGAATACAAGTTGCTGTTCCATGATATCCTGCGCACTTATGTGGAAAACAACGCCGACAGAGTGCCCTACTGGGAAAGTTCGCCCAGATACGGCCGGGCCAACCCTAAGTCTCTGACCGAAGGCGATTCCCACTACTGGGGTGTTTGGCATGATGAGGAGCCCTTCGAAGTCTTGAATAAAAAAGTGCCGCGTTTTATGAGCGAGTACGGATTTCAAAGTTTCCCGGAATGGCGCACGATCCAGTCGTTCACAGAACCGGAAGACCGGCAACTGGAGAGCAAGGTTATGTTGCTGCACCAAAAACACCCGCGAGGCAATGCGCTCATTGCGGAATACATGAAACGTGATTACCGGGCTACCAGGAATTTTGAGGATTTTGTGTACGTCAGCCAATTGCTGCAGGCCGAGGGGATGCGGACCGGTTTTGAGGCACATCGCCGCAATAAGCCTTATTGTATGGGCACCCTTTACTGGCAATTGAACGACGTCTGGCCCGTCGCTTCCTGGAGTAGCGTGGACTATTTCGGGCGTTGGAAAGCCCTGCACTACTATGCCCGCGAGGCCTTTAAACCTGTGGCGGTATTGCCGATTTTAGAGGACAACGTGTTGAAAGTCTATGGCGTAAATGATCAGGCTGAATCGCTGAACCTGACTTTGCACATGCATGCCTATACTTTTGGTGGCGATAAGGTCTTTGATTTCAGTCTTTCCGACCTGACGGTAACCCCAGACTCCAGCAAATTGCTTTGGCAGGGGCCACTCAAAACCGTTCTGAACGGCAAAAAGCCGGAAAACTGCGTGATCGAATTTCAATTGACCGATTCCTCCGGTACGACGGTTTATAGTCGCCGATTATTCTATGCAGTACCGCCCAAAAAGATGAACCTGCCCGGCCCGGGGCTCAAGATCAGTTCCGTGGAAAAGGCCGAGGGTGGCTACTTCATTTTGATTCAAACCAATGGAAATCTGGCCAAAAACGTCTATATTCAGACCGAAGAAACTGGCTTTTTCTCGGACAATTATTTTGACATGTTGCCGGCAGAAAGTGTGAGGGTGTTTTTCAAGACGGATAAGATCATTGAAAATCCGGCTAAGGCATTTCGTTTGAAGAGCCTGGTGGATGCTATGGATTGAGGTTACGAATGGCTACAAACGTTAAGCCTCTCCGAGGCTGGGGATGCTACAAACGTTAAGCCTCTCCGAGGCTGGGGATGCTACAAACGTTAAGCCTCTCCGAGGCTGGGGATGCTACAAACGTTAAGCCTCTCCGAGGCTGGGGATGATGCTTGTTTTCCAAATATTACTGACCTTCCATATTGAATGATTCCAGCAATATTTTCCAGAATATACTCCGTTACGTTCCGCCCCTCTAGCATCTGGCGCTTGCTGGCTTTTGGGCTTGCTGCCGTTTATGTCCGCGGCCTGTTTCTGGATGTAATGGACGTAGATGCCGCGCAGTACGCCTCTATTTCGATGGAAATGTTGCAAAATGGAAGCTGGCTTCAGGTGCAGCACCGGGGTGTGGATTACCTGGACAAACCCCCGCTACTCTTCTGGCTTTCAGCCTCTTCTTTCGGGCTTTTTGGCCTCAGCAACTGGGCCTACAAACTCCCTTCTCTGCTCGCTGCCATGGCGGGTATTTGGGCCACCTATTGTTTCACCGTGCTCTTCTATGGCGCAAGGGCTGGTCGACAGGCTGCTTTTATCCTGGCCTCCTGTATGGGACTTTTGGTTATCACCAATGACGTGCGCACCGATACCATGCTGTTGGGTTTTTCGGCTTGCGCGGTATGGAAACTGGCAGAATACCTGGAGTTTAAGCGCTGGCTGGATTTATTGGCAGGCTTCTTATTTGTGGGACTGGCCATGCTCGCTAAAGGCCCCATCGGGCTGGTGATGCCTGCTTTTGCGCTGGGTACCCATTTGCTGATCCGTCGGGACTGGCGGGGTATTTTTCGCGGGCAATGGCTTCTGGGCCTGAGTATTACCGCATTGGTGTTGCTGCCAATGTGTTGGGGACTCTGGCAACAATTTGACCTGCATCCTGAAAAACTGGTGAATGACAAACACGGCGTTTCAGGCCTGCGCTTTTTCTTTTGGGAACAAAGTTTTGGCCGCATTACCGGCGAAAATGTGTGGAAAAATGACACTTCAGGGTTCTATTTCATGCACGTTTATTTGTGGGCATTTTTGCCCTGGTGTTTGTTGTTGCCTGGGGCGATTTGGCGGCATCTGCGCGGGTTACCTGTTGTTGGAGGCGACGCCAAAAACGGCAACGAGAACGCCAATAAGGGCGTAAACGCCCCTGCTCCGGACGGCCGAAAGGCCAGACCACCTTCCATTCAGCCTGAATTCTACGCGCTGGGCGGCTTCATCCTGACGTTTATCGCACTTTCCCAATCGCAGTACAAACTCCCGCATTATATTTTCATCACCCTGCCCTGGGCAGCTGTCCTGATGGCTACTTCCTGGAAAACTGCTGGAAAAGGGCTTTGGGCACTCCTCTATTTTACTGGATTTATCGCCTTGTTGATTGCCTTTGCAGCCCTCTTTTTTGTCTTCCCGACGGGCAACACATTGGCTGCAGGCATTACAATGCTGGCAACAAGCGCGCTGCTGGTGAATGTTTTTCAAAATCCATTTCCAAAAGATTTTGAACTGCTCGCACAACGTGGAACCTGGGTTGCACTCATTTTTGGCTTTGTGCTGAACTTCCATTTTTACCCGCATTTACTCCCCTACCAGGGTACCGCACAGGCCGCGAGGTTTGCACGCGCCCAGGGAATTCCGCCCGAAAAAATGTATTTTTTCAACAGCAGCAGCCATGCACTGGATTTTTACAATGGCGACATTATGGAAAATTCAGCGTCGCCGGAAAAAGTAAAAACACTGGCGAAGCAACAAGATGGGATCTGGGTCTTCACGACTATAGAGGGCAAAAATGCATTGGAAAGCGCCGGAGTAAAAACCGAAGAAACAGGCCAGTTTCGCCATTTCCAGGTCGCGCTTTTGAAGCCTAAATTTTTAAATCCGGCTACCCGGGAGGCAAGTCTTGGGAATTATTTCCTGCTTAAGGTTCCGCCGGAATAATTGTTAGTAGGAATCAATTTTTTTTTAGAAAGGGTACACATTTTTCAGGTAAAAACCTCGTTGAAGTTCTTTGACAATTCGGAAAAGAAAACAAGGACTCCTTTGCAGTTGTTCTTAATAG
This sequence comes from Saprospiraceae bacterium, assembly GCA_044350425.1. Lineage (GTDB taxonomy): Bacteria > Bacteroidota > Bacteroidia > Chitinophagales > Saprospiraceae > M3007. Next base: position 14,987 of record JBILHS010000129.1, read on the forward strand.
CCAATTGAGCGATAGCAATTGGGGTTATTT
>JBILHS010000203.1:0-4788 GCA_044350425.1 Saprospiraceae bacterium
GGAACTTCAGCCATCGACAATCAAACTTCTACCTCAACAATCATCACTCAAGTAATCATCACTCGTCAATCAAATACTTCAACAATCATCACTCATGTAATCATCACTCAAAAAAACCTAATTTAATGCCTTTGCCCTGGCTCCTTCCCCAAATGAATACTTTATTCCAACTGTATTTCATGGCTAAGTACCTTCGGACTTTGAATTTTCAGAACTCAAAAGCACAAAAAACTGTTTGGTTCCAGATATGATGATTTCCACGACTCAATTCCTTACCGCATTCCGCACGGCCTTTACTACCGGGCAATTGCTCAAATGTACCCTGGGCAAACCGACCGTAGACGCGCCGGAGGGTTTGAAAAATATTTATCTCCGCCCCGTGGAGTTGAAAAAAGGATTGCACATCGCTTTCAATTTTCGCTACCAGACCCGCGACGAGGTCAAAAATTTTACCCTCGAAGAGGCCGTAGAACAGTTGAAGCAATTTCTGGGCACCACATTTCTGAATGCCGACATTCTGACGCCCGAACGTGATTTCTCTCTTCAGCTGGATCCAAAAGGAGAATCCCGTTTTCTTGAAAAAAAGCCCTCCCAAAAAACGGCCACAGCCATCCCCACGGCCCACAATCGCAGTAAAAACCGACTGCTGGATCCGGCAGCTCCCTGGCTGCATTTGCTCGGCATCACCAACGCCAAAGGGGAAGTGCTGGCCGCACATCAGGACAAATGGCGTCAGATCAATAAATACCTGGAAACCATTGAAAGCCTGCTCCATGACCAGCCTTTACCGACCGGCGCACAGATCGCGGATATGGGTTCTGGCAAGGGTTATCTGACCTTTGCGTTGTATGATTTTTTAGAAAACCACCTGAAGCTTGCACCCGTAATCATGGGTATTGAACTCCGGCCTGCGCTGGTAGATTTTTGCAACAAAACAGCCCAAAAGGTTGGTTTCCAAAACCTTCACTTCGTCGCTCAGGACATCGCCGCTTACCATCCGGAACGCCTGGACATGCTGATCGCCCTGCATGCCTGCGATACCGCTACCGATCTTGCACTGGCTGCCGGCATCCGGGAAAAGGCCAAGATCATCGTGGTGGCCCCCTGTTGCCACAAACAGATCCGTCGGGAGATGAAAGCGCAGAATGAGCTGGCGCCCCTGATGCAACACGGCATTTTGGAAGAACGTCAGGCAGAATTGCTGACCGATGGCATCCGGGCCTTATTGTTGGAAGCCCAGGGTTACCATACCAAAGTGTTTGAATTTATCTCCACGGAGCACACCGCCAAAAATGTGATGATCACGGCTACCACGGACAGCCGCCGACTCAACCAACGCCGTTCAGATGCACGGGCGCAGGTGGCTGCACTCAAGACCGGTTTTGGCATCCGGGAGCATTGGTTGGAGAAATTATTGGCAGAGTGACCTTTGATTTTGGCTGCGTTTATTACGTAAGTATCTTCGTTTTGTCATTTTGTAGAAAAATATGACTTCGATTCACACAAAGGCGCAATTCTTGCGTTTCACTTTATCCGTTGGAGTACAAACGGATTTTTGCACCCAGATCCCCGGATCAACAAATCTCTAATTATCTTTATCCATTCAAAAAACACATCTCGGCAATGCAAATTTTCCCGCGCCGTTTAGGCTCTTTCGATTTAGACAAATTTCTCAACGACATGAAAATCAAATCGTCACTCGCGCTCTTCTCTGTGGTGAGCATCGTGGGTCTGGCCCTGTTTTTTAGCAAGTACAACCCGCTTCAGAACGGTGGCCCCGGCAGTTCCCCGGAACGTGATGCTGCCCTGATCCGTACGATCTCAGAAGTCCTCACCCGAGGCCATTTTGATCCAAAGGGTGTGGACGATACTTTTTCAAAAAATGTATATGCGCTGTATCTCAAGGAGATAGATGGTGGAAAACGTTTCCTGACGCAGTCTGAGGTAGACCAGTTAAAGCCTTTCGAACTTCAGTTGGATGATCAGATGAAAGCTGGTACATTCCAGTGTTTCGATCTTTCGGTCACCTTGCTCGAAAATTCACTCACCAAAACTCAGGGTTGGTACCGCGAAATGCTCGCTGCTCCTCTTGATTTTTCTAAAAATGATGAACTTCAGGCAGATGGAGAAAAGCTTAAATGGGCAAAAGATGATGCTGAACTCCGCACCCGCTGGGAACGCTGGATGAAATACGAGGTGCTCAGCCGCGTCACCGAAGAGCAGGACAAGCAGGAAAAACCTGAATTTAAAGGCGATAAAAAGGACTTTGCCTCCATCGAAAAAGAACAGCGCGCCAAGGTGCTGGACGTTTACGATAAGTGGTACAAGCGCCTGAACAAACTGGACCACAACCGTCGTCTGGAAGTTTACATTAACTCGATCACCAATTATTTCGACCCACACACGGGTTACTTCTCTCCCCGTGAAAAGGAGAATTTTGACATTCAGATGTCTGGCAAACTGGAAGGCATCGGCGCCCGTTTGCAAAGCGATGGCGAAAAGACCACTGTTACGGAAATCGTAGCGGGCGGTCCTGCCTGGAAGCAGGGCTCCTTAGAGGCGAAAGATGTGATCTTGAAAGTGGCTCAGGGTCCAACAGACGCTGAGTCGGTAGACGTGATGGGTTGGGATATCGACGATGTCGTGGCTAAAATCCGGGGTTCAAAAGATACTAAAGTTACCCTGACCGTTAAAAAGACAGACGGCTCAGAAAAGATCATCACCATCACCCGTGATGTGGTGATTATGGAAGAAGGCTTTGCCAAATCTCTGATTCTCAACGAGAACAGCGCCGAGCAAGACCGGATCGGGTACATTTATCTGCCTAAGTTCTACGCTGATTTTGAAAGCGGACGTACCAGCTGCGCCACAGACGTGGCTGCCGAGGTAGAAAAACTGAAAAAAGAATCCGTGAAAGGGATCATCCTCGATTTGCGCAACAACGGCGGCGGTTCACTCCGCGACGTGGTAACCATGAGTGGCCTATTCATTGAAGAAGGTCCGATCGTACAGGTGAAAAGCCGCGGTCGTGCCACAGAGATTCTCCGTGACAATGACTCCCGCGTACAATGGGGCGGTCCGCTGATCGTCATGGTCAATGGTTTCAGTGCATCTGCTTCTGAAATTCTTGCTGCAGCCATGCAGGATTACAGTCGGGCGGTCATCGTCGGCTCAGCTTCTACCTATGGCAAAGGCACAGTGCAACGTTTCTTCGATCTGGACAACGCCTCTTCAGAAGATCGGGTGAAGCCATTGGGTGAGATGAAAATGACCATTCAGAAGTTCTACCGGGTCACCGGAAAAACCACTCAATTGGATGGTGTTACCCCGGACATCGTGTTGCCTGATTTTTATAATTTGCTTGAAAACGGCGAAAGCGAAAATGATTACCCGCTTGCTTCCACGACCATTGAAGCAGTGCCGTTCAAACAAAGCGCTTATCGCATCGCGGATGCCAATCAATTGAAAAGCAATAGTATGGCACGGGTAAAAGCAAACCCTACCTTCGACAAAGTGAGTGATAACGCCCTGCGCCTGAAAAAACGCAAAGACGACAGCACGTTCCCGCTTCAGGCCGAAAAATTCCGTCAGTGGAATAAAAAGCAGGACCAGGAAGCTGCCCAATTCGACGATATCTTTAAGCCGATCGAAAGCTTTAAAATCGGAAACATTGCCGCCGATCTGTCACAGATCCAGAGCGATACAGCCCGGGTTGCCCGCAACGAAAGTTGGATCAAAGAGCGTCAGAAAGACGTTCAACTTTACGAAACCCTGCGCATCATGCTGGATATGCTCCGTATTGATGGCATGGCTTCTGGGAAGAATTGATTTGGTGATTGGTGGATTGGTGGTGGGTGATTGGTGATTTAACCATTAATAAAAATGGCCTTGGTGGATTCTCCAAGGCCATTTTTATTGATTTGGCTCATAATCTAAAATTGAGCTTCTTGATTCTCGATAAATGGGATTGTTGGCTAGTACGCCAACAACGGAAGGGGAAAAATGTTAAAGATGGCGGATTTTTTTTATATTTTGGAAGTGTAATGTACCTTTAGAAAAAAATTAACACTGCTTCAAGTTTAAAACGCTATAAGTATGCAATTTATTATTAATATTTCTCAACAAATTTTAATTTATATGGTTTTTCTAACAAAAAATGCTAAGCCGATTTTTTTTATGACATTTTTTTGGGGAGGCATGCTCTCTGATGTTGAATGTCAAACTGGCTGGGCTGGATCTCATATTTGGGCACCTGGTGATAATGTAAAGTATTGGAATACTACACCTGACCAAACTAATATTAGAGCCTGTGTGGGATCAATAAATACTTTTAACCTTGAATATCGATTCACTGATCTTGATGAAGCCACATGCGGCTTAGGAGCATTAAATACAGAATATACAGCAGGAAGTAATTATTCCATAACTTTTACAGTTACGGAACCGACAGCTACCTTTACTGGAGGAGTCCAAACGATAACTGTAAATGTATCAGCCGCGTATCCTCAAATTCCGAAGCCTGCACCAGGTGCCATGCCTCCGTATGGCGTAACCGGAACTTGGTATGTATATAGAAGTGATCAGGTTGAATTAACCCTTTCCGCAGCTTGGATGGGAAATCCTTTTGATATTAATGTTAGAATAGTTGACAACCCTGCACCCTCAGGGCAAACGCATGAACGTACCCCCGGATAGATCATCGCTCTCATTTATATAATCGCAGTATCTGTTCACGATATTGATCTGACCGATCGGCCTTTTTTCGTTTCCGTTTGATACTAATGTTTT
>JBILHS010000023.1:0-53707 GCA_044350425.1 Saprospiraceae bacterium
TCGCCAATGAATTTCTCGAGGTTCTCGGGATACTCCTTGGTGTGTTCGTACCGGACAATATCGGTGCTGGTAACGATGCCTAGTAATTCATTGTCATCGTTAATGATCGGAATGGCATGGAAGAGGTGGCGGGTCAGCACTTCTGCCGCTGCCCCCAGGTGTTGACCCGGATCAAGGGTTGCAACCTTGCTGGTCATGATCGTACTGACTTTCATGTCCTGATATTCCGCTGCGGATTTTCCAAGTTTGAAAATATCCCAGGAAGTGAGCATGCCTACCAACTTTCTGCCCTCTACGATGGGAATGTGGTGGATATGGTTGCCGAGCAATATTTCACGAGCTTCACCAAGCGTACTGTTTGGGTTAAGTGTGATGACATCTTTCGTCATGTGCGATTCTACGAGTTCGTTCATCATAGGCCATCAAATATTTTTGTTTTGTGAAACGGAATTAGTTTGCCCTCAATGTATGATGTTAGTCTTGGTATTACCAAAACTAAATTAAGATTGTACAAAAAAACAGATTCTTTGCGAATTCAGTATGTGATTTAAGGTCAATTATTGAGCTATTTTCCCAGTTCTCTTGCCCGTTTCAACGCAGCTTCCGTGCCTGCCATAATGCCTTCGTGCAGCGCCGCCTCGCGAAATACCCGCAATGCTGCTTCTGTAGTGCCGCCTTTGGAGGCTACTTTCCCGATCCAGGTTTCACAGCTCAGATCAGATTTATTGTACAGATCGATGGCACCCGTAAAGGTCTGTCCCACCAATAGTTCGGCTTCTGAAGGCGAAAAGCCCATTTCCTTGGCGGCTTCGATCATAGCATTCATGAAATAATACACGTAGGCTGGTCCTGAACCGGAGATGGCTGTGGCAGCATCCAGCATGGCTTCTTGTTCTACGTACAGCGTTTTGCCTGTGGTGTTCAGGAGGTTTTGCACCATAACCAGCTCAATGCGCGTCACTTCTTCGGTGGAGGTAAAAGCGGTCACTCCTTCGCCGATCTGAGCCGGGAGATTGGGCATGGCCCGGGAGATCTTACGTATCCCCAGCGCTTTGCCAATGGTCTCCATCCGTACTCCGGCCATGATGCTCAGGAGAACCTGTCCGGAATCGGTAAGTCCCTGGATCTCACTAAACAATTTGGGGGAATCCTGAGGTTTGAAGGCTATGATTAGCAAATCGGCTTCCGGTATGCAGAGGCGCGGATCGCTGAAAAACCTTCCTTCATGGTTGGCACTCAGATGGTTGGCTTTTTCGTAAGTTCGGCACAACACCATCATGTTTTCGGCGGTGACAATACGGCTACGCAAAAAACATTGTGCATAGGTGAGGCCCATGTTTCCGCCGCCCAGAATCAGTATTTTCATTTACGTAAAGTTGTTTTGAGCAATTTTATTTTTGCGAAAAAACCACCGTCAAAATGGCCTCTTCGGGGCTGACCACCCGATCTACCCGCACAAATACCCCTTTTTGCACCTCCCGGGCTTGTCCAATGCTCATTTCAGTTCGACGCAGTTCAATGATATCACCCCAGTCTTTCAGCGCAGCCTGTTTGGGCGAAAAAGAACTCAGAAAGACAAATTGCCGGGATGCCTCTTTTAGCCAAAAAGAATCCGGCTGGGCAGCGAAGTCTCCTTTTACGATGAATCTGAACTCCTGCTTGGTGTCTCCACAAACCTCCTGACCTACTTCAAGCAGGATGCCACGATCCAGCATCACACTCTCAAGCGATTGCGAGCCTTCCTTTTCAAAATTGTAATCTACCACATGCGGCAGATCCCGGGCAAAGATGGGCTCGGGTTTGTATTTACAGGTTGGCTTATTTTCGCAAGCCAACAGCAGAAAGAGGGCTCCGAACATCCATAAAGCAGCGGTTTTTTTCATCATAAATGCTTGGTTAAAATCGTCGGCTGGATTGGACGCTTTAGATACTTGTATTGATCCGGGCATGAATGTTGAGTAATTGTAGCCATAAAAATGACTTTGGTTTCACCCTTAAGAAGGGCAAAAGTAGGTAGTTTTGCGCGCCCTAAGCATCTCAAATTGACCCTTTAAACGGAAACATTGATCATGTCGAACCTTCTCATCCGAAATATCCGCACGCTTGTACAAGCTGAAACGTATCGTCGATTATTGGTCAGAGGGGCGGACATGGCCTCAATACCTCTCTTGCACGATGCCTATCTGCTGATCGAGCAGGATAGAATTGCCGCATTTGGTCCCATGTCTGAATGTCCGGAGCGTGCGGATGAAGTCATTGATGCCACTGGCAGGCTGGTTTTACCCAGTTGGTGCGATTCGCATACCCATATTGTGTTTGCGGTTACAAGAGAAGAGGAGTTTGTGGACCGGATCCGGGGACTCTCCTATGAAGAGATCGCAGCGCGGGGGGGAGGTATTCTGAATTCTGCGCGAAAATTGCAAATGGCCAGCGAACAGGCCCTTTTTGAAGGGGCATGGGCACGCCTGGAGGAGGTGATCGGCATGGGCACCGGTGCTATTGAAATTAAAAGTGGCTATGGACTTACTCTGGAAAGCGAAATGAAAATGCTGCGGGTGGTGCGTCGTTTGAAGGAGAATTCGCCCATCCCGATCAAAGCTACTTTTTTGGGCGCGCATGCGATCCCCTTGGAATACAAGTCTAACAGGGCCGGCTATGTTGACCTCCTTATTCATGAGATGTTGCCCAGGGTGGCTGCTGAAGGACTGGCAGATTACTGTGATGTTTTTTGCGATAAAGGCTTTTTTACACCGGAAGAGACCGATCAGATCTTAAAGGCCGGTTGGAAATGGGGCTTGAAGCCAAAGATCCATGCCAATGAACTGGGCCTAACCGGTGGCGTGCAGGTGGGCGTAGCCAACCAGGCCATTTCCGTAGATCATCTGGAATACACCAGTGCAGTGGAGATCGAAGTGTTGAAAAACAGCCAGACCCTTCCCACCTTGCTGCCGGGTTGTGCATTTTTTCTGGGCATACCCTTTGGCCCAGCCCGGGAAATGATGGATGCCGGTCTGCCGGTCGTGCTGGCTTCGGACTACAATCCAGGCTCTTGTCCTTCAGGAAATATGCCGTTCGTGGTATCCCTTGCCTGTGCCAAAATGAAGATGTTGCCAGAGGAAGCGATCAATGCCGCTACCCTAAATGGAGCAAGAGCCATGGAGTTGGAGGCGAATTATGGCACTCTGGCTGTCGGCAAGATTGCAAATTTGTTCATCACAACACCGATGTTGTCACTTGCCGGACTTCCTTATGCCTTTGGCAGTAAGGTTGTAGAAGCGGTAGTACTACGAGGGAAGCGGTCTTGAAGTATGGATAAGCGGTTACAATAAAAGGCCTAGGTTGGGCGTTTCGGCGCGTTTTTAGGTTGAAGTTGCTGTTAAAATCCATGATTTGTTTCAAATCTTAGAGGTCTGTTAGAAGGCATTTATCTACTTTTGCACCCACGAATTTAAAAATAGCCCAAGCAATCATAATTGACCGTTTTTAAACGTTCAAGATGCATGGTGAATTTCGTTTTAACTGTTAAATACAACGCCTTCATACAGCACTTTCAGGGTGCAATGAATCTTCTGAAAATTGTTGCAAAACAACCTATCCCAACGAGAATCCCGTCTATCGATCTAATATTATCCACCAACCTTTGTTAAAATTTTTTACTGATGCACAGACTTCTAATCCCAATACTTGCGTGTCTTTTTCTAAGCACGCCGGTTCTTTTGCGCGCCCAGGTCGCTCATGAAATTCAATACTTACCTTTTGACGCCAAAAAAGTACAACAAACCCCTGCAGGTCCCGAAATGATGTGCGGCAACGCCGGCACCTACACCATTGGTCAATTTTTGGGTTCCAGCAACGATGTGGGGCTTCCAACCATTTTCCTCTGCTTCGGAGATTCACTGCTCGTGCAGCACAATGGAGACGCAGATCTCAGTGGCGATCCCAATCCTGCTACACCTGCGGGCGTCGCTTTTGCTTTCTATGACTGCCCTCCGACCATCACTGGGCCAACGCTCCAGGATATTGGAGAGATTCCAGGCCTTGGCGACCCCTGCGTTTTATCTGGCTCCGGAAATGGCTTATTCATTACGCAGGCCGTTGCTGATAGTGGTGCTATCTGGTTTTTCAACAGTGGTGCACTGCAGACCAACTTTAATATGGGGCAGCCACTTTCACTTTTCTTTGCCCCGATCACGGTAGATAACTTTGCAGCCAATACCTATGAGTCTGCTCAGGTAGGCTTTCCTCCTGGCCCTTGTGTGGCAGTGAATACTGCTGCTGCTTTTGAAGTGGTTTATCTGAACGAGATCACAGCAACAGGGATCAACAGCAACTTTATGAATGATTGTATCGGTCGATTCACGGTACGTGGAGGTTACCCACAATACAACAGCAGCGCAGTCTATACGATCGATATCTCCCTTGCGAGTGATCCTTCTGTTAAAGCCATTGTACAAACCTCTGCTACGAATCTTTTTCACCTGTCCAGTGTATCCTTTTCTGTTCCACAGTCAGGTCTGTACAATGTAGTGATCGAAGACGGTAAAAGTTGCCCGGCAACTTTCCAGATCGATATGAATGTTTGCAATGCTGCAGACAACGTTGTGTTAAGTTTCCCCAATACGATCATTCCTCCCGGCACTCAGGTTTGTGTTCCTGTCACTGTGCAGAACTTTTCTATTTTTTCAGCATCCTTTTCGATCGAATGGGACGAATTGGTGTTGCAATATGACGAGCTTCAAAATGTGAGCCCGGTAATCAGCACGTTTTTCGGACCGGCAAACCTGAATACTTTGCAGACTTCCCTGGGCTTGCTGGGGGTTCAGATCTTCGACAACATAACGCCAGCTACCATCACCATTCCAAACGATAGTGTTCTGTTTGAGATGTGTTTTACCGGCATCGGTCAATTGGGGGATTGCTCCGGCCTCGGGGTAACCAATTCTCCTGCCGGCGTGGCAATTGAGGATGAAATGGGACTGAACCTGGCACTTTCCGTAGATACCGGAAGGATCTGTATGGCATTACTGCCGCTTGCACTGACCTATGAGGTTATAGACACAACCTGTCTGGGTCAGGCTACTTTAACCATTACGCCTACGGGAGGCGCATTGCCTTATGAAGTGACGGTGGCCCAACAATCTGGGCCTACTTACAGTACGACCAATGGTACCATTCTGGAATTTAATGGTGTTTACACCGTCCAATCCCCCGTCGGTAGCACCAACAACACACCGATCTCTTATGATATTTGCGTACGGGACAGCAATGGCTTTGGCCTCGTGTTATGCACCACGCTGGTAGTAAATATCAAGCGAATTGACGGACAGCTCAATTTTGCCCAACAACCCCTCTGTAATGGAGACAGTACGGGTATCATCAATGCCGTAGTTTTGGATGGCGGAGTAGTGGTTCCAAGTCCAGGGCCAAACTACACCTACGCATGGGCGCCTGCAAACCTGACGGTACAAGGCAGTCAGGTGCAAAACAACGTGCCCGCAGGGCTCTATTCGGTAACGATTACCAATCTGAATACGACTTGTTCCGCAGTAGCCTCGGGATCGCTGGGTCAGCCGGCCCCGCTGAGTTCCCAAAGTGTGATGAATACGCCCGCGTCTTGTTCAGGCGTATGTGATGGCAGCATTCTTTATGAAGCTGAAGGCGGTACGCCATTTGCGGGTGGTACCTATCAGTTTTCCTGGACGTATGAAAATAACAATACGCCTCAGAGTTCTGGATCAGCCAATCCGATCCAGCTAAATAACGCCTGTGCAGGCGAATACCGCATCAGCCTTACAGATGCCAATGGTTGCACCTTTATAGACAGCAATCTGGTGCTGAATGATCTGCGCGAATTGTCGATCAATACCAATGCAATTGTAAGCGTTGCCTGCAATGGCCAGTCTAATGGCTCCATTAATGTTACAGTAGCAGAAACGGTACCCTCCGGCAACAACTTCACGTTCAACTGGACTCCTTCAGGATTTATGCAAGGAGGTATGAGTCCCACCGGCTCCTATTCCGGACTTCCTGCAGGGACTTATTCTGTAATTGCAACGGATAATCTTGGTTGTAAGATCGCTGATACCTTTTTGATCAACCAGCCTCAGGTGCTGAATCTGGATACTTTTGCGCTGGTATTTCCGGGCTGTGCTCAGGCAAACAGCGGATCCATCTGCGTACAAGCTTTAGGTGGCAATGGTGGCCTCAACAGCTATGTGTACACCTGGAGCAATCCTGGCGCTACCAACAACAATTGCCAGAGTGGACTGCCTGTTGGGACCTATACTGTTACGGTAACGGACACCCGGGGCTGTCAGGATTCCTTGTTGTTCGTATTGCCAACGCCCGGAGAACCAATGTATACCCTGAATACGACCCAGGTAAAATGCGGTGGAGATGGAGCGCTTTCTGTGACGGCCACCAGTGCTGTGATCATTGTATGGAAAGATATCAATGGTGTGGTGATTGATTCAACCGCTACCATTGACAACCTGGATGGCGGGGATTATATCCTCACCTTGTATGATGCTACAGGTTGTTTCGCTATTGATACTTTCACCCTGAATGGGGTGATTCCAATGTCATTCTCCAATGTGACCTTGGAGGAACCTACCTGTTTTGGTTACAACGATGGCAAGATCGCCATTGGGGTACAAGATGGCCAGCCACCTTATGTGAGCTACCAATGGAACCAGACCCAATCCGGACCAGTTATTTTTGGACTGATCGCAGGGACTTATGTGCTTACGGTGACAGATAATGCAGGATGTACGCTTACAGGAAGTTTTGTACTGAATGAGCCACCAGCTATTGTAAATTCATTCAACATCATTGTTGGTCAGGTAACTTGCCTGGGTGGCTTATGTGATGGTGCAGCTGCTCCATTGGCAGCTTATACCAATGGCCCTGGTGATTTTAATTTCCTTTGGAGCGATGGAAGCTTTGATTCTTTACGGATCGATCTGTGTGCCGGACTCAATATCGTGACCATCACAGATATCAATAACTGCTTTCTGATCGATTCGGTGGTTATTACAGCCCCACCTGCCATTACAGGAGTTTCAACTACCACGGATACCAAATGTTTTGGCGACAATACCGGTACGGCAAGTATTAGTCCGGCTGGTGGCAATGGTGGGCCTTACACCTTCCTGTGGAATAACGGAGGAGCGACCACGCAGACAATCACCGGATTGGCTGCAGGCGTCTATACCGTCACCCTGACAGATAATAAGAGCTGCACCAATTCGATCAATTCCATCCTGGTGGGACAACCGGCCCCAATCGGACTCTCTACTACAGCCACCAATCCGAAATGTTTTGGTGGAGAAACAGGCCAAACCAGTGTGGATGTATTGGGCGGCATACCAACTTATACCTACAAATGGGAAGATGCCAACGGAGACAATATCGGAAGCGGTAAAATGGTGGAGATGTTGCTGGCTGGAAGTTATGATGTAACGGTAACCGATGCGAACGGTTGTACCTCAGTAGCTAACGCGGTAATTGTTGACCCTCCTCCGGTAATAGGCGATTATGAAGACCTGGCGCCACTGTCCTGCAATGGTGATGAGACCACCTTGAATATCATTTCAATCAGTGGTGGTGCAGGTGCCCCTTACAAATTCAGTGTCGATTTTGGTGCTGTACTGGACCCAAGTTTTCCGGTGACCCTTGGTGGTGGGGAGCACTTTATTACCTATATCGACGTTCAAGACTGTGCATTTACCGAAACCATTACTGTCGCGGAGCCATCACCCATTACAGTGACATTCGACCCGAACATCATTGAGGTAGAATTGGGTGCAACAGCTGATTTGGAGCCGATCATCACAGGCGTTGCGGTTATTGGCGGGTTTACCTGGACCAATCCTCAGGCATTGTTGAATCCGGATACCCTGAATGCCACGGCCTATACGTTTTCAAACCTGACCTACACTTTGACGGTCCTGGACTCGTTTGGCTGTGCCGGTGTCGGTTCTGTAACGGTGACAGTAGATCCAAACCGAAACGTATTTATACCCAATGTCTTCATCCCGGCCAATGCAAGCGGTCTGAACGACCACTTTAATATCTACACTGGTCTGGGTGTTGAAACGGTCAACTTTATGCGGGTCTACGACCGTTGGGGCGAATTGCTTTTTCAGCGTGAAAAATTCAGTCCAAATGTTGATAACCTGTCCGAAGGCTGGGATGGTCGATACAACGGCGATTTTGTCAATCCAGGAGTATATGTTTACCTCGCAGAGGTCAAATTCCTGGATGGAAGGGTCCTGCTTTATCGTGGAGACGTTACCGTGGTTCGATAAGTTTTCTAAGCATTCAATAAAAAAAGAGTCACTCCGAATTTCGGAGTGACTCTTTTTTAATGTGGAAAGCGCCCAATGGAAAAAGAAAAAAGCCACATAGTGGCGCCCCATTTATAAAACTCGCCGAATGGTGAGATCAAAGAAAAAATCCATGTAATGTGGCTACCCCATTTATATCTCTTCCTTAAATGGATGTCTGGGATGCCATGCTTCAACAGGCTTGAGGTAATCCAGGATGGTAGGAACCAATTTATTGACTACCGTATTCTGGTGTTTTAAATAGCAGGAAAGTTCGTGGGCCACGGCGCCTATGGAACTTTTGATCTCCAGCGCAGTTCGGGCAAAAACGATGCGTTTACAGTGTGCTTCCAGTCCTAATCTAACAATATCATAAAGGATATTCAGATAAAGCTGGTAATCGTGATTCAGGGCTTTTTCATAGCCTAGAAAGTGGGCATCCAGCTCCTCGTAATTCTGAATGGTGGTATAGAAGGCCACCAGTTTGCCATCCAGATAATAGGCGTACAGGTTGAAATGGTTCCCCAGGTCCCGTTCAAGCGCAGCAAGGTATTGCTCATTGAGGTCCACCATATTGAACCCCGCGTTGTTGGCAATTTCCTTGTACAGGCGATAGATCGTGGGCAATTCATCCTGGATTTCCTGATAAGAAAGTTTGCGGCGTTGAATACCATCCAGTTTTTTAAAGGCACGTTTTGCCCGGGTACGATACTTGGTCGACATGGCTCCAAGGTATGCGTCCATATTTTCAAAACCCAGATCGAGCACCATATTGGGTTGAATATCAAACTCTGTAAAACCTTTTTTTACCAGAAAGCGGGCTTGGTTTTGTTGCGGAGGGGCGATATCTTTGACCAGAATGACAGGCATTTTTACGCCTTCTTCGCCCATTTTTTCCACGACATGATTGATGGACTTTTCCAACAAAACCATGGCCTCCGATGAATTGATCTTTTGAGGATCGAACGAGAATCCGTGTTCGCCGGTAAGCAGCATATTTCCACAGATCAGGATATCAGCGCTGGTTTTGCCGGCAACCCAGCGTTTGAACCATTTTGCCAGTCCTCCGAAAAAACAAGCATCCTGGCGTGGCACCTCAAGATCTGTAAGGCTTTCCTCTCCTTTAAAATATTTGATCTGACAGAGCGCAATGCCGACAGGCTCCTCTTTTTTGTAAAATACCAGGTAGCCAAAACTCATGCCGAGCGGGGGATTGGCTTCCATTACCCGAAGGAATGGACGTTGCAGAAAAATATCCTGCGTTGGGGCAGCTATATCCCAAGCCTGGCCGGCAGCGTCAATGCTTCGGAAAAATTCAAAACGGTAGGATTCCGTTAATTTGGCTGTAATGCGGGGCTCCAAGGTGATCGGTAGCGTTAAAGTGGTGGTCATAGCAAGTCAGATAGAGGATGCAGACAGGGCAAAAGAACGCTACTTCGTCAAAATGGTTGCTTTCATTCAACCAACTGCCATTTTTTAACTTCCTGAATGGCTGCGTTCTCATCGGCCCAACCCATTATTTTCATCGTTCCAATGCCATCATAGTACATGAAGAACTGTTCCAGAATATGCCGGATCGGACTGTAATCGAGCTGAAAAGAGGCCCAGTCAGTTGCCTGAATGATCCGTTTGGAGGGATCGACCGGGATTGCGAGTACTTTGTGATCCAGTTCGCCTAAATCTTCCAACAGTAGCAATCCAATGGGCTGTACCGCTACAACGCTGCCCGTGGGAACGTGCTCTGCCAACAACAAAACATCCAGCGGATCACCATCGCCACCCCGGTCTTTGTCCATGCAGGTAGACGGGATGAAGCCATAGTTGACCGGATAAGACATAAAATCTATCTGGCGCAATAGTCCATGGCGGTTATCCGGTTCAAATTTCAGGAGTTGCTTGTTGTACTCATACTTCGTATTGGTACCGGCTGGGATTTCGATGACGCCTTGTAGGTGACCATCGGCGGAAAAGGAGGGCAGGGCGAGGTGGTTCATTTTTTTACAGGGGAGTTCTTTTTCTTCGGGGAGTTTTTTTTTCTTAAAAAAAACTCCCCGAAGAAAAAGAACTTACAGTTTTGGATGGTGAAGTCTGGCCTTGGATGGGTTAGCGGTCATGGAATAGGGTAGGAGGGAGCGTTAGATTAATGAAGGTTCTCCTGGAGTTGTTTTTGTGCAAAAAGGGGTGGCCTCAAATTTCTTTTTCAATCAAATAACTATTTCTGATCGATGAATTTCGATTGATCATTTCAGCCAGAAATCCTGTCAGAAATAACTGGGTGCCAATAACCAGCGCTAAAATACCAAAGAAAAAGAGCGGCCGGTCGGCGATGCCATATTCCTGATAAACGGTTTTAGCAAATGTCAGATAGGCTAGAATGCTGAATCCGATCATGAAGGAGATCAGGCCCAAAGTGCCAAAAAAGTGCATCGGGCGTTTGCCGAATTTGCCCACAAATGAAATGCTCATCAGATCCAGCGGACCATTGATGAAACGTTCGAAACCGCCGAATTTAGTGACCCCATATTGCCGGGCCCTGTGTTCTACCACTTTTTCGCCAATTTTTGAAAAACCAGCCCACTTGGCAATGACCGGAATGTATCGGTGCATTTCGCCATAGACTTCAATCGTTTTCACCACATCGATTCTATAGGCTTTCAGACCGCAGTTGAAATCATGCAGGTAAATACCACTCATCCAACGGGTAACCGCATTGTACAGTTTGGTTGGGATGGTTTTGCTGATTGGGTCGTGACGCACTTTTTTCCAGCCGCTGACGAGATCAAATCCATCTTCTGTGATCATTCGGTAAAGTTCCGGGATCTCTTCGGGGCTATCCTGTAAGTCGGCATCCATGGTGATGACCACTTCTCCTTCGGCCGCCTGAAAACCAGTATGTAAGCCGGCGGATTTGCCATAGTTGCGTCTGAATTTGATCCCACGAACGGCAGGGTTGGCTGCTTGGAGCTGCTCGATCACTTTCCAGGAACGATCCGTGCTGCCATCATCCACCATGATGATCTCATAGGAAAGGTGGTGGGTATCACAAACCCGGCGAATCCAGGCTTCCAGTTCTGGCAGGCTCTCGTCTTCGTTCTTAAGTGGTATGATGATGGAAAGTTGCATGGATTTAGTACGAAAGAATGGCGGAGTAAAACATAAAAGTAGGTCCTTTATCCGCCGTTTATAAATCAAATTTAGTCACAGGGCTGGGTCTGATATCCTGTTTGGGGGGGATGGAAGGGTCGCGCGATACATACACAGGCAAAAGCTCCTCCGAATTCCGGTCAATCGGAATCGCAATTTGCTGGTGCCAGGACTTTTCTTTCAGCATGGCTTGCCAGCGGTTGAAAAGCTGAAGTTGCTCTGTTTCGCTGAACTTGCTTTTGTCTCCGTAATATCCGGCCATATCGCGCTGTCGCCGGGCTTCAAATAAAGTGATCGCACAGGCGACCGAAATATTTAGACTTTCGGCAAAGCCAACTTGTGGAATCGTGAAGTTGCCATCACACAAGGCCAATGCCGCCGGACTCACCCCTTCATCTTCATTGCCAAATAATAAGGCTGTAGGTTTCGTCAGATCCAGGCTGTACAAGGATTCACTCTGTTCTCCCAGACTGGTTGCAAAAATACGGCCATACCGTTCGCGTACCCTTCGGAAGCATTCTTCCAGGTCTTCGAATACATACACGTCCATCCATTTGAAGGTGCCACCGGAGGTTCTTTTGCCCAAAACCAGTCCTCTTTTATCCAGGTAGTTTTTAGTATACACCACAAACACTTCGCGCACCCCCACAGCGTCGCAGGAGCGCAAGACCGCACTGATGTTGAGCGGGTCGAAGATGTTCTCCAGCACTACCGTCAGATCGGGTTGTGACTGGCGAATGACGTTTCGTATTTTTTGTTCGCGTGTATTATTCAAACGATCAGACAATTGAACTTTTTCAGTTATTCCGCAGGCACAAAGCTAAACTTGTCAAACTTTAAAATATGCACAAACGTATTTTCGAGATAATCCGGAATATTTCGTCCATCATCGATCGCATTGCTGCCAAATATCCTGGCAAAAGAAAACTGGCCGCGCAGGGTTTTGAATGCTTCTTTTTTCTGCTTTTCAGGAAAAGAAAGGCCATAACGTGCCAGCATCCGCCCGGCATACAGGGTCACATCATATCCGTTGAAGCCGTCCTCGTCGGGAATTGTCCCGGTGGCTTCATAGAATTTTTGTTGAAATTCTTTCAGGTCCTGTGCTGAATAGTCGAGCCAGGAAGCAGAGCTGATATGCACCCCGCAAGTGCTCAGATATTCATGATCGATGGTCTCGAAATTACGCCATTGAGGCATTCCATACACTTCTACCTGATTAGAGCCTTTTACTTCCTTCAGTTTACGTAGAAAGGCCATTACAAAATCCTGGCTGGACCAGGTGGGCAACACAAATACGGTCGTACGTCCTACTTTCAGGTATTTTTTAAGATCCACCCTGTCAAAGTTGGTCGTTTCATCAGGAATAATTAATTCACCCAATCGGGCAATTCCACCTATACCGCTGTTTGCATCCTGGAAATAAGGCAGTCGGTCCGCTTCTTTTTGTTTCGAAACGAGTATTACAGCGTCAGGCCGATTTGATTTTCGAATGTACCGTGTAATGGCTGCACAATGTGCCTTAAGAGAAGGGTTGATTTGCAGAAAGCCGGGGTTGAGGGTGGTCAATTCGGCGCTTGGACTTTCTGGTGAGATCAGGATCTTATTGTGTTTTTTGGTCCAATCTGCAAATATCTCCAGATGGCTACTGCGTACCGGACCTATAAAAACAGAAGCTTTTTCGAGACGGGGATCGGCCAGAAGTTTCCGGAAATCTGCATCGCTGGCTTGGGTATCCCATACATCCGCCACGAGGTTTATACGCTCTGCACTGCTAAGTTGTTCCAGTGCAATTTTTGCTCCGGCGTAAAATTGTACCGCCAGGCGACTTTTTTCGGAGACGGTCTCATCCGCCATTTGGGTGCTTAAAAAAGGAAGCAGGTAAGCAATATGATAGGTTTCTCCCGAACTTGGATTGGAGGGTTTGCCAGGCACTCCACCAATCGGTGGTTTACCTGAGTTATTAGGCGTCCAACGGATGGTATCCATGGGAGCGGTTTTGCCGGGAGTAGGTTTGCCCGGTGGATGGGGTCTTGCTGGATCGGAACTCCGCCGGGCTGGATTGCAGGCAATGAGTAGGACGCCCAATGCTAGGAACAGGAATAGGAATGGTCTACACATTCTGAATTTTAGTTTTGCAGCGGGTGGGGGGGAAGGTATTCAATGCTAAAGTCAAAATATCCAGATGCCTTCTACTATCCGCCTGCTTTTTTGGTGTTTTTGTACCCCAGATCCAAAAGTAATTTCAACACCTTGTCACGGTGATCTCCTTGCACAATAATGACCCCGTCTTTGGCGCTTCCACCAGCGGCACACTTGCTTTTAAGCAATTTGGCAAGGGCTTCAAAGCTGTCTGTGGAACCCAGGTAACCTTTTACCACGGTAGCTTCTTTGCCTCCCCGGCCTCTTTCCAGCCAGATGCGCAGCGTTTGCTGGGCGGCCAGTTTGTTTTCTACGGGTGCTTCCTCAGCCTCCATTTTGAAGTCCGGATCGGTTGAGAAAACAAGGCCTGCAAGGCCAGAAAGCGAGTTTATATTTTTGCTTTTACTCATGGGACAGGCACCAAAACCTTGAGTGCCGCAGGTTTCATTTCAAAATTTAAGTCACCGACCACCATGATCCCTTCGCCATCCAGGTGAACATGGTTTTCGCCCTCCGCAGAGACTTTGACGCGACGGGCAGTATAATGCTCCACAAAATCTGCTTCGTAGATCTTGCTGTTCAGCATAGCGGGTAAGGCTGCAAAATACTGCCAACGCGGCGCGTCTTTCATGATCACGACTTCAAAAAGTCCGTCATCCAGCCTTGCATCCGGGGCAATCTGAAAATTATATCCATACATCGGGCCATTGGCGATGCTGATGGCAAAACACTTCAATTCAAGGACGTTATCATCTAATTCAATGCGGCAATCCCTGGAGGTGTAACTTAACCCCGCTTCCACCGATTTAAGGAAATAGGGCAAAAATCCCCGCCAATGGCTGCCTTTCATCAGGTTGGATACCAGCCCGTCAAATCCAACGCCGGCGATGTTGATGAATGGTCGGCCATTCATCTGACCGCAGTCGATCGTTTGAACCGTGGCTGTATTTAGTTTTTTGATGGCCTCATCGATGTCCCGCCCATACCCAAGATGCATGGCGAGCCCGTTTCCTGAACCAGCCGGAATCATGCCCAAAATCACTTCGCTGCCCACCAGAGCAGAGGCTACCTCATTGATCGAACCATCCCCGCCCACAGCAACAACAAATTCATACCCTTCTTGGATGGCTTTGGTGGCTAATTCTGCCGCGTGGCCCTCCTGTTCAGTCTGCCAGATGCCGTATTCGAACTTTTTATGGTTCAAATGCTTGTCAATACTGTCCCGGATGTGTTTTTGCAAATTCGTACCAGCCTTCGGGTTCACGATGAACACAATGCGTTTGGGGCGGAGCAGGTACGCCAATAATTCATTTTTTATGACCGGGTGCGATTCGCGCATGATTCCGTTTACCTGTAGTTTTTTGAGCTTGGTTTTATTTCCTATCCATCACATATCCTCTCCAGCGATCGATCACTGTCTGCATATCCTCCGGCAACTCTGATTCAAAGCGCACGTGTTCCTTGGTGGTCGGATGCTCAAATCCCAGAACTTTGGCATGCAGGGCCTGACGAGGCAAAAGTGCCAGGTTTGCTTCTACAAATTGGCGGTATTTTGGGTACAAGGTTCCTTTGAGGATCTTGTTGCCACCATATCGGATATCGCCAAAAAGGGTGTGGCCAATGGATTTTAAATGAACCCGGATCTGGTGTGTGCGACCTGTTTCCAAGCGGCATTCCACCAGGGTACAATAGTAAAATCGCTCTACTACCTTCCAGTGGGTCACGGCCCATTTTCCATCTTCACCCTCTGGAAAAACCATGAAAAGGCGGCGATCATTCGGATTTCGGCCGATGTTTCCACGAATGGTACCGGCGTCGCCCTCCATGTCTCCCCAAACCAAGGCGTAATAACGCCGTTCGATGGTGTGGTTGAAAAACTGATTGGCGAGGTGGGTCATGGCGTAGCTGTTTTTAGCGACGACCATGATACCCGTGGTGTCTTTGTCGATCCGGTGAACAATGCCCGCCCGATTAGCCTCATTTCCATCCTTCACCGGCAGTTTATCCAGTTGCGCCTGCAAATGCCAGGCCACCGCATTGACAAGGGTGCCGTTTGGTATGCCTACACCCGGGTGTACAGCGAGCCCAAAAGGCTTGTTAACGATCAATACATCGTTGTCTTCATACACGATGTTGAGCGGAATGTCCTGCGCTGTGATGTCAAAGTTCTCCTCCAATGATCTTGGCAGTACGATGGAGATCGTATTGCCGGGCCGAACCCTGTAGTTGGGCTTAACATCTTTGTCATTTACACGGACAGAACCTGCGCGGATGGCATTTTGGACTTTGTTACGGGAGCGGTTGGCAAGCCGATCCATCAAAAATTTGTCGAGACGGATCAAACTCTGCTTTGGGTCGGCCACAATTTCATGCCGCTCGAAGTACTCTTCGTTCGTTTGTGTATCGTCGTCAGCCTCAACTTCAACATTTTGCTGTGGGGCAGGTATAGATTCAGCTGTACCCGGTAACACCTCGTTTATTTCAGAAATAGTCATATTGGCGCAAAGATAGGGCGAATTGCAACAATACCCGGCTTCTAATGTCCGGTTCGTCCGGTAACAGTGATCTCTACCCGACGGTTCATCTGTTGTTGGCTTTCTTCTCTGGCGTATGGGAACAACATTTGCCCGTTTTTATAGCCCTTAGCGGTCATCCTGGAAGCTTCGATGCCATTTTTTATCAGATATTGAAGAATCGTCTCTGCACGTTTTTCAGAAAGCATTTGTTTCCAGGGGTCCTGCCGGGACATCATGTATTCTGCTGCGGTTTGGCCGGGCAAGAGTTTGAATTTTTGGTCCTCGGGAAATGGTATAGGTACGTTTACATGCCCTCCTATTTCAATCACCAGCTCAGGATTCAACTGCATGAACTTCAGAATGATCGGCAATTGTGGCTCGGAAGCCTTTAAGAGTACGGCCTGATCTCCAACAAAAAACAGGTCTTTGAGCACCGCCTTCTCCCCGGGTTTCGCTGGCGGCAAGGCGATGTCCGGAGATATTTTATACCTCTTATACAATTCGGGACTACCCATGATTTTCATGGTCACGGATTCAAAGAAATAATCCTTTTTTACCACTTCGATCTTTACCACACTATCCTTTGGTAAACGAACACTATAACGACCAGAACTGTCCGTTCTGGCAGAATCCTGGCGGGTTTTGGAACGAAACGACACCGTTGTTTCAATGCCTTGCCCCGTTGATTTATCCGTCACTCGGCCTTCAAGCAAGGCCATGGGCACCCGTCGGGCCAGTTCTATGGTAGCGCGGCGGTTTTGAAACTTCCCTGCTTCTGTATCATTGGATCGAACAGGTGCCCGTTCGCCCAAAGCGGATACAGAAATGATGGACTTTTCAGGTAAACCATTCGAAAGGAGCCATTTGGAAACTGATTCTGCACGTTGAGCGGAAAGCTGTTCGTTGAACGTTTGATTGCCATCAGAATCGGTATGCGCAGTGATGCGCACCGTTTTTTCGCCTCCCTGGAAACTGTTCAACAGAGAATCCAGAGCCTGTATGGAAGAAGCGCTCAATGTTGCTTTGCCGGAGGCAAAGTGGATTTCAAGTGTGCGTACGTCATACAAGGAATCGAAAAGCGATTGGGTCTGAATCGGTTTGCAAAAGCAGAGCAAAAGAGCCTGGATCAGGAAAATATGGAGGATTAGAGCAGTGAAGCGCTTCGGAGTGTTCTTTGGATCTGGCATTGAAAAAAACGGGTTAGTTATAGAAATGGACATTCAAACGAATGAAAAGTAACTCCATTTCATAAAACTCCAAATTTTACAACTCAACGTTTTCTCGGATGATTCCACTCTTCTTTTTCTGCAAACCGCACAATGATCTTCATCAAATTGACCATGGATAGGAATACCACAAATCCAACGGTGACTACAATGTAAATCCAACGGTAGCTCTCGGCCTCTTGCAATGGAACGCCTGAAAAACCCCAGGCCGCCATGCTGGTGGCCAGAGCTAATGCCAGATAACTGTACATAGATGCACCCCAGTATTTGACAAAGCTTTCTGCACGCAGGCTGAGGATACTATTCATCATTGCGAAAAAAAGCATCAATGCCGAACCGATCGACCAGGCAAATAACCGATCAAAGGGGTAAATTCCGGACGCCGTAAAGGTCCAGCCAATACCCATGATCAACAGCGCAAAAGCGAATATCGCAAGCGCCTGCATGGGGGGACGGTCAAGTTTATTTAGTTGGTTGATCATAACATTGGATTCGATACTATTTTCCGAATAAATGTACCCAGGAGCCGTTCCAGGCAAATTTGCCTGCATCTTTGTTGCTTTGGGCATGGGCTGCGGCCATTCTGGATACTTTTTCAAAGGCACTTTGTACGGCGGACGCGCTGATCGGCGTCGCGCTGCCATTGGAAGCCGCTTCGGCAACATAACCGTGTAACAGGGCTGAATACTCCCGTTGAAACAGCTCATGACTGCCAAAAATATCCACACTCAATACCTGGGCGCCACAAACGGCTACCACCCCCACCACTTCAGGGCGGGCATCAAATTTGCCTTCCAAATGGTTTAAGTAGGTATCTCTTTGCTGCTTTTCTGCGCTTTCATTGTCCAGCGCGGTGTAAGTATTGGTGGCAGATTCAGCATGGTTGGCTTTGGTTACCTGAGCAACTGCAGCCCATACCTCCTGTTGGTTGCCAGAATTTTGAATGGCTTGCCGCACTTGTGGGCAGGCAACATTGTAATATCCTTTAAAGGCTGCAGTTTCTTTTTCAACAGCCGAAGCGCTCGGGTCATAGTAACTGGAACGACCCGCTTCCACACAGAACACTTCTATGTTGCGGACCGACATCGGAAGGATCACTTCATGGTGGGCAATGACACGATCCTGATTGCCGCCCTTCACTACGTCCCCGGAAAGCAATAAAACGGTATCCTGCGTTTTGTTTTGTACCGTGATCCCGTGGTACCATTCTGTTGGTTTGCGTCCAAACTGCTTTTGCTCCAAAACTCTGAACCCCGATTGCTCCATGGCTTCTGCCAGCGTTTTGAGGTTGTTTACACCAGCATTTGCTCTGGCCAATTCAGCGGAGGCCAACACAGGATAAAGGCGCAGGTTTTTATACTGGAAATCAGCATTTTCTTCCTGAAGCAGGGTAAGCGGACTTTTCTTAGGTTCAGCTTTAGCGATAGACGGGACGTCATTGATGCATGCGCTGAATAACAATATTACAAAAAGAGCCAGTAAACTTACTTGTTTCATGATCTGAGTAAGGTTGGTGGGATGTAAAAGTACCGAACGTACCTTAGCCATAAAAGTTTTTCTTTAAGGGGGCTAGTTCACCCGCAACAAGGAAATATTTTTCAAAAATACCGAATCACTGTAACATCGCCCCCTGCACGGCGTCTTGTTTTTATAATCGCAGTCAAAACAAGGCCAAAATTAACTGATACTGAACGAAACGTATGACTTGGGATCTTTTTCACGAACAGGTTTTTCCGATCCGGCACAAACTTTACCGATTCGCACTGCGCATCACAGGCAGTGTGCATGAAGCAGAGGATGTGGTACAGGAAGTGTTGGAGAAGGTTTGGAAAACAGCACCCGAGCAGACAGAAAATGTTCAGAACTGGGAAGCCTGGTGTATGACACTGACCCGGAATCGCTCCTTAGACAAAACCCGAAGTCAATCATTACGCCGGACAGCACCTTTGGAAGGTGTTGCAGAGCGAAAAAGCGATCAGATCAACCCCGCTCAGGCAACAGAAAGGAATGATCTGGTGGATCGTGTGAAAAGAATGATGCAGGAGCTGCCCGAAAAACAAAAAATGGTCATGCACCTGCGGGATATTGAGGAACTCAGCTATGAAGAAATCGCAGATTTCCTTCAAATCAGTCTGGATCAGGTAAAAGTGAATCTGCATCGTGCCCGCAAAACCATTCGGGAAAAAATGATAAATGATTAAGCCTAAACTTTGAAAAGATGAAGTACGAAGAAGTCAAGGAAATGTTAGACCGCTATTGGGAGGGTGAGACCACGATCGAAGAGGAGCGTCGGATCAAAGCTTATTTCAATGCCGGCCCTATTGATTACCGCTTAGGTCAGATCGCGCCTATGTTTCAGGCCATTCGGGAAGAACAAAAGGTGCAGTTGGCCACTAAAGCCAAAGGGGTAAGCATGCGACCACAAATGTATCAGTGGGTGGTAGCAGCGTCTATTTTGCTGCTGTTGAGTGTTGGCTGGTGGATGTTTGGAGAGGGAAATCCAATTGCGCCTGTGGCGGTCGAAAATGCTCCGGCAACACCCGAGGTCATTCAGGCGCCTACGGTGTTTGAAACATCCCCAAACGCAGTGGCACTTGTCGAAAAGCCGGTCTCCCCTTTACCCGTCAAGAGAAAACCCATCAACAAACCGGTGAAAATCAAGCCAACCATTGATCCGGAAACGGCTATGGCCATGGCGGAGATAAAGGCAGCCTTAGCCCTGGTTTCCTCCAAACTTGATAATGGGCAAAACCAGGCCATCAAAGGGGCATCGTACCTGGAGGCCATGGAAAAAGTACCCAAGAGAAAAGCATTTTAAGGTACCAAGGACCATTCGTTCAAAATCAACCAACCATCAGTCACATAAAATTTCAAGCTATGAAACAATCCATTTTGTCAATGCTCTTCCTTTTTGCGGGAGCCTTTTCTGCCACAGCGCAGCATGATGCCATTACCAGATTTTTTGACCATTATGCGGATGACGAGCGCTTTACCATGGTCTACATTGCCCCGAAGCTGTTCCAGCTTGCAGCAAAAATCGAAACTGACGACGAAGACTGGAACAATATCCGTGAAGTGGTAAAAGACCTGGGGGGGCTCCGTGTGCTCGTTGCAGACAGTATTACAGACGGGGTTGCGCTTTACAAATCAGCGCTTTCCAAGGTGCCCGCAAATGAATATTCGGAATTGCTCACGGTACGGGACAAGGATGAAAACGTGCGGATTTGGACCAAAGATTCAGGCAATATCATTGAAGAACTGCTTTTGCTGGTCGGCAAACCCGATGAGTTTGTATTGCTGAGTTTTACCGGCAAAATCGATCTGGACAAAATCTCTTCGCTTTCAAAGGTGTTGGACGTTAAAGGCGCTGATCAGTTGGAAAAAATCAAAACCACCAAACACTGAAAGTTATGACGAAATTAATTCAGTTATTGGTTGTCTTTTTTCTCACCAGCAATGCATTACAAGCACAGGATTTTGGCCTGTACTGGAAGTATAAAGACTACGATGGTGCGGTTGCAGTGAGTTTGCCACGCTGGACCACCTTTATTGGATCTGCATTTGTGGATGAAAAGGCTGATCGGAAATTGGTTCGTAAGATCCATAAGGCCCGGGTCCTTTTTTTCGAAGAGGCGAGTCCATTCAGCCAAACGGATCTGAAAAAGTTTGTTCGCAGATCCAAGCGCCGTGGTTTGGATGAATTGATCACCGTACGGGCAGATAAAACCAATGTAAGGATCTTGGCCAAAACACGGGGAAGCACCATAAAAAAAGTGGTCGTCTTGTTTAGTTCTCCGGATGGAGCTGGTCTGGTCACTGTAAGGGGAAAATTTAAGCTCGATGAGATCAATCGGGTCATCGAAAAGTCCAAGAAAGCAGGTAAAAAGAAAGGGGAGGATATTTCTATTCCTAATTTACCTAAAGTTCCGGTCATTCGGGCCTGATCAAATCAGGATAAAAAACAAATAGCCCCGGGCGCTTTTGCGATCCAGGGCTATTTTTTTTGCAGTGCCTGTAGATGATTCATCCTTAAGCCGCTCCAGCACTTACCTGCGCACGATGGTGGTATCCCGATCATACACCAGCGGAGCAAATATGCCGGTAGGATTGGCGGATCCGCGCACATTACTTTTGATCGGCGAGGGCTGTCCAAAGGGGTTGAGCAGGCCGCTTACCGCCAGGTCCACACTTTCTTTAAAGTTGTAATAATCCTCCGTCAAGTGGAAAATAGTGTTGAAAACCGTGTCTCCTTCTTTTAGTTCATAACCCGTACCAAAGGCGATCAGTTCCGTTTGAGAAAAACGGTCGGTCAAGATAAAATCTTGATCAGGTACACTATCCAGAGAGCTGTAGTTTAGCATCCGCCTGTAAAAATTGGGCCGACTCAGATCATCTTTGATGTATGTAATCATCCGACCCAGGGAATCTATATCAGGGTTGAATTCGACTACGATACTATCAATGGGTACGTAGGAGAGCATTTGGGTCGTGCTGTTAATTTCACCCCCATCGGCCAAACGTATATTCAAAAAGAAGTCAGTCCCGGGCGTTCCGGGCACCAGGTTCTGGCCTACGTAATTGTAAACCTTGAGCGGCCCGAACACGATGGTGAGCTGGTTTTTCAGGGTGTCCGTGTGACCATTGTAAGAAATAGTCACCAATGCGCCATCCAGAAGGGCATTTTGCAGGAAATTAGAGCTCAACCCCAAAGTGTCAAAAAATGCATAACTGCGGGTCAGGAGCAGTCGGAAAGGCTGCCCGGGTTCGAGATAGCATTCCACTACCGGCTGGCGGTCGTAGTCGGGCAAGTCGATCTCCACGTCCTTAGTGAGGTTGCAGGAGACTAAAAAGAGTAGCGCGAAAAAAGGGGATATATTTTTCAAAATATTGAATTTCATGTGCTATTAAAACTTAAAATTCCAAGTCAAACTTGGTAAAATAGGGAACAGGGATACTTGTTTGGCCTTGAGTTCAAAGGGTACTTCCCCTAAAGGAGTAGTTTGAGTCTCCACTGCAATGGTGATAAAATACGGGTTTCTCCGATCCGTGGCGTTGAAAACACTCAGGGTAAGATCGTTTTCAAAGCCGTTTCTTTTTTTCCATTTGTACACAATACCCAGGTCTGTTCGGGTATAAGCCGGATATCGAAAGGTGTTTCTAGGGCCGTAAATGGGTACCACAAATTGAGGTTGTGCTCCCGGAAAATCCAGGAATGAAGCTCTGCCACCAGGCAGCCACGCAGGATAACCAGAGGTGTAAACAAAGGTCGCAGTGATCTGTAGCGATTTATCTTTTCCTCTTTTCTTCCATCTATATGCATCCCAGAGGGCAACTACGCTTAGATTATGCCGTGTATCGTGTCGGGGAGCAAAAAATGCGCCGTTGTCAATTCCCGGAAAATCGCCCCTTTTTACCCAGGCAAGCGTGTACCCGATCCAGCCGGTCAGTCTGCCATCCTTTTTTTCAATTTCCAGCTCAAGTGGACTGTAGGCATAACCTCGCCCGATAGCAAGTTCGTTTTCGAGTTCATTGTTGCCAAAAAGCTCAGCACCATCTTTAAAATCCACAGCGTTTTGAAGCCATTTATACCAGGCTTCCCAGGTCACCAGGATCTGATCGCCAAAGAGGTATGAGGTGCCAACTGCAATCTGGTCGCTTTTTTCCGGTTTAACCCCCTGGGTTGTTGGATACCAGATATCGGTAGGCAACGAAAGGCCGCTACTGGCCAGCAAGTGTACATACTGATTCATCCGGGCATAAGATGCTTTCAGAGAGAGTCGGTCATTTACCTCATAATTGGCAGCAACCCTTGGCTCGATATTGGCATAAAATGCAGGCTCATTTTGCCACATGGAGAGACGGAGGCCATAGTTTACCTTCAGGCGTTTGATCGCCCATTCATCAGAAACGTAGGCGCCATATTCCCAGCCATCGTAATCTCTTCCAGCTTCAAATCGCACGCGACCATCATCACTTCCAGCTTTTAGTCGGGCGGTAATGAAATCATGATAAGTAATATTGGCGCCAAAGCGGACGGTATGTGTGTTGTTCGGTTGCCAGTAAAAATCAGCTTTTGTATTAGCATCTTTCACATTGCTCCCAAGGTTGAAAGAGAATCCCTGCAGTTGATTTTCGATGCTGTAACGGTAATCGGAATAGGTAAAAGTGGTGTTTGCAAAAAGCTTGGGACCAAAAACGTGGTTCCAACGCGCAGAACCAGTAGCGTTCCCCCAATCAAATCTAAAGTCGAAAGTAGGGTCCTTGAACGTAAATACGTCCCGTCCGAAATACCCACTCAAATAAAGTCGGTCTTTGGGCGAAAGGGTAAAATTCACCTTTGTATTGAGGTCGTAGAAGTAATAGCGGGGTATTTTGTTGTAATCTGCCTTGCCCTCGTTTGCCTTGTTGATTTGTTCAGTTATGAGGTCAGCGTAGGTACGCCGGCCACTGACAATAAAGGAGGATTTACCTTTTTGAATGGGGCCTTCCAGGGTCAAGCGACTTGAAATGATCCCAATGCCGCCTGTGCCATTGATTTTTTTGTTGTTGCCTTCCTTCATACGCACGTCGATCACGGATGATAATCGTCCGCCATATTGTGCAGGGAAGCCGCCTTTGTAGACTTTCAAATCCTTCACCGCATCCGAGTTGAAGGTGCTGAAAAAGCCGAAAAGGTGATTCGCATTGTAGACGACCGCCTCATCCAAAATAATGAGGTTCTGGTCGTTGTTGCCACCCCGCACAAAAAGTCCGGTGGTTCCTTCAGAGCCAGGCGTAATCCCTGGTTTCAGTTGGAGTATTTTTATGATATCAGCCTCCCCAAAGAGGGCCGGTAGCGCCTTCACTTCACGGGTTGAAATGGAGGTGGTAGACATTTCGGTACTTCTCCGTTTTTCATTCAGTCCGTTTGCCGTTACCTCTACCTCCTGTAGCATAGCACCGACGGGCATCAATTCAATATTTAATTTAACGGAGCCCATGGGTAACACTTTCCAGGTCTGCGGTTGGTATCCGATGTACGCAAAGGACAGCAGAATAGAGTCTTTCCCTTCCGGGAGAGAGAGGGAATAAAAGCCATATTCATTGCTGGCATTGCCTTTACCGATACCGGGTGCTTTTACGGTAGCTCCAATCAGGGTTTCTCCATTCTGGCTGTCGCGGAGTGTGCCGCTTACAGTTGCGTTTTGCGCCGTGCCAAGGATGGGCAATAGAAAAAGTAAAGGTAGAATTTGAGCGTATTTCATGTTTGCCGAAGAAAGATTAAAACAGGAAAACTTGTTTTAATTGAAAATTGGATGAATGAAGGTTTCGAAAACAGAGGTTTTGAAACTTTGTTCTGCAAAGGGAGAAAAAGAACTGGACGTTTAGAATTAGATTCGACTAAGTGGTATTTCTATTCGATTTTAACCTGACCAGAATAGATAGGAAAAGGCTGCTTTTAAACTTTAATTTCGTCTGGCGTCTCACGATTGTGTTGTAGCCAAATTTTGCTTGGTTAATAGATTGAAACAAATGGTGTTTTTTGGTTAATGAGCGTCTGAAGTACTGGGCTTTTTATTCCTGCGCCAGATTATTTTAAATGCCTGCAATAATTTTCTGATAAAACATTTTGTTTTTACAAACAACTTGTTTATTTTTGTGCCATCTTTTGTAAGAACTATGGTATCTAAACAAACAGGTTATGTCACAAATTGAAGTTTTTGAAAGCAAAAAAGGGACAAAAGTGGTCGCTGCCTCTAATCTTCATGCAACGCTCAAGCTTCCTGTCAGGCAGTATGGAACGCAGCTACGCCGTTGGATGCGTGATGTTTATGAGTTTGGAGATGGGATCCGTCGCCCACAGCCTTACCGGGATTTTGCAAAACGCCCCCGGCCAGGCGAACCCATGGAAGATTTTTATCTCACCCTTGAACTTGCCAAGCTCATTGCCTTGCGTACCAATAGCAAGGAAAAACTCAAATACGCCCGTTTGTTGGATGTGTTTGCACACAATGGGCAGATGAATCTTTTTGTGTGAAATGATTTCGCCTGGGGACTTAAAATTGGAGCCCGCTTTTCCTGCTTTGTGTGCAAATTTGTGAACTTGGAACATCCATGCATTTATTTTCAGTTCACCAAACTCACAGGTCAATGCACACCACACAAAATTTAGTTGTATCAACCATCGTCATTTTGACGATGGGCCTATTTCCTTTGACGCTTGCAGCCGATAATCGTGTTTCTCCTATCATTACCGAGGTAACCGTGTATCGCTCAGGTGCAAAGATCAGCAGCGCGGCAACCGTCAGAGTGCCAGCAGGGCAATCAGAGGTGATTTTTGAAAACCTCTCGATGTATTTCAATCCCAATAGTTTGCAAGTAAGGATCAAAGGTGGTACAACCCTGATTGCTGCTACATTTCAGCTTAAAAGCCCCAGCCCCGCACCTGAAAATCCTAAAGCCCCCCTGCTCAGAGATTCACTTGTTCTGGTGGGCGATGAATTTGTTCGTATCAGGGATGAGCGTGAAGTATTGAATCAGGAAAAGGCCGTCATTGATCGAAAAATGGATCAGATCGGGACTACAGCCGATGGGCCAAACAGTGCAAGAACCCTCACGGTGAATGAATTGCGCGAGCTTTCAGCGTTTTATAGACAGCGGCTACTGGAAATAAAAGAGCGCTTGCTTCAACTCGTGATCAGGGAGCGAAAAACCAATGCTTTGTATTCGAAGTTGCAGCAGGATTTGCAAAAAATACAACCCAACACGGGTAATAGTACGGGTGAGATTACACTTAAAGTGGAATCTGCTACCGCTCAATCTATTGAGATCGTTTGTACCTATCTGGTTACTGCGGCCAGTTGGAGCCCTTTGTATGATCTCCGTTCGGATGGTTTGGACAAACCTTTACGATTGATCTACAAAGCCAATGTGCGCAATTACGCTGGATTTGACTGGAAAGGTGTAAAGCTCCAGCTTTCAACGGCCAATCCACTTGCCAACAATGACCGACCGATCCTAAGCCCTGTTTTTGTTGATTTTCGGCCGGTATATGCTTATCAGCAACAATCAGATATGGCCAAAAAGGACCTGAATACCTACAATTTGTCCCAGGCGCCGGATGCATCTGCGCCCAGAGACCTGGGCCGTGCAGCGGAGGAAGATCGAATGGTCCTGGATGAAGTAGTTATTTTTCAACCGCCGGCTCCCGAAGCCGGGGAGGATATGATCACGAATTTTGATCTACCCAAACCTCAGGATATCCTTGCAGATGGAACAGACCATGTGGTAACAGTGGATGAACAGGATATGCCAGCAGAATACGAATATCACGCGGTTCCTAAACTTGAACCGGCTGTGTTTCTGTTGGCTAAGATCACCGATTACGGACGGTTCAATCTGCTACCCGGGGTGGCCAATATTTTTTATCAGGATACCTATGTTGGTCAGACTGCAGTAAATCCACAAACTGTTTCTGACACCCTGCTGCTTTCATTGGGCCGCGATGAGCAAATGACGATCAAGCGTGTGCAACCCAAGGATTTTACAGAAAAACGCAAGGTCTTCAGCAATTCTATCAAGGAGACCTATAGTTATGAGATCGCAGTAAAGAACAACAAGTCCATCCCTGTTATGATCGAAATTCTGGATCAGATCCCGGTCTCCAGACAAAAAGAGATTGTTGTAGAGCTGGAGGATCACGAAGGCGCTACCTACAATGAAACGTTCGGGAAATTGAAGTGGGAAATAGAGATTCCAGCGAATCAGAGCAAAAGAGTGCGGTTTACCTACTCCGTGAAATACCCGAAGGGAAAAGCGATCGGAAATTTTAAGCAGTAATTTTTAACATTGGCCTTTAAGCAATGATTTTGGAGCATTCCGCCCAGAATCATTGCTTAAAGGCCAATGCCAATAGGTATGCTATTTAGAAGCTTCGTTTTTTTTCAACCGTTTATGGAGTGGGTTGATCAAAGGAAGGGTTGCTGAGCCGTACCAGGGGTGAAGTTCCATAGTCAGTCTTCCGGCTATGATGGCGGGATCTGTGGCAGTTAGCGCCCTGGCTTCCTCCACTGTGGCAACGTTGAAAATATAAATTCCACGAACCTCGCCATCGTCGGAAAATGGCCCTGCGAGTACCAGCTTTCCCGTTTCAGCCATCCGAAGAATATTATCCATATGTGCTTTTTGTAACTGAGCAGCAGTAGTGGAATCCTGGTCCCGATTCGGTCCTTTTTTCAGAAAGGCCATGACATACGGATGCATTCCGTTTGGATTGGCCTGAAGCCCATTGGCCAGGCTGGAATCGTAAGCGATGGGCGCGTTAACGATCAGGTTATATAAATTTTCAACCTTGGGTGCAGCGTTTTTCCCTGAATTTAGCCCTGATTTACAGGATGTATAGAAAAGAATGGCGCTGAAAAGCAGGAGAAATATCCTTGTAGTCATAAGTTACAGGGCAGGAATTTAAAGGTTAAGCAACAGCTCTTCCACAGAACCCACTTTATCTAAAACAATACGCCCGGAATCTTCCTGACGTACGGTGCCACATTCTGCCTCAGGATCGTGTTCAAAAAAGAGTACCTGATGTTCCTTTACGGCCTCCAGCAGCATTTTGGCTTTTTCCTCCAGCGTGATCAAGGGCCGAACATCATAGGCCATCACATAAGGCATTCCAATATGCCATCTTGAAGGCATTGCATCGGCGCAATAGAGTAATTTTTTACCGTTATCAGCTTCCAGTAGCGGAGCCATCAAAGCTTCTGTATGCCCATTGAAAAAGCGAACCCGGAAGCCGGGGCAAAATTCAATATCCTGCTTCACATCCAGAAACTTAAGCCTTCCAGCTTCCAGAATTGGAACAAAATTTTCCTTCAAAAAAGAAGCCCGTTCCCGCTCGTTGGGGTTCATCGCCCAGTCGAAATGCAATTGATTGCTCCAGTATTGTGCATTTGGGAAAGCCAGTTCGACCTGCCCCGATGCTTCATTTTTCCATAAAGCGCCCCCGCAATGATCAAAATGCAGGTGTGTCAGGAATACATCTGTGACATCTTCCCTTTGGAGGCCTGCAGCAGCAAGGGTGCCAAATAGTGTTTGATCCCCATTGGGTAAAAAATGGCTGCGAAATTTTTCGTCCTGTTTGTTCCCCATGCCCGTGTCGATCACGATGTTGCGCCCCTCCGGAGTTTGTACCAATAAGGGACGCATGGCCCAATTGCACATATTTTGGGCGTCTGGCGGATTAAGCTTTTCCCACAAGCGGCGAGGGACGATTCCGAACATGGCGCCACCATCCAGCTTGAAATTGCCCGCGTGAAGTGTGGTGATTTTCATGGATAGACTAATTTTTGAATGATTCTTTTCAGCGATGCAGACGATACCCGTTTTCGCCAGCAAGGTAACCCAGGAAACGGTTAAGACCCTGCCATTTTGCGTCCGTCAACTCATAGCTGATATTTTCCCTGAAATACTTTTCGGTATCAAAATTTGGGATGCCCGGGATGATCTTCAAAAGTTCGGGTAAATGTTCCAGGCCAAGGCGAAGCGCCGCATTGAAGCGGGTGACAATTTCCGGATGCAGGGGTTTTGTACTGACCCAGGCAGCAAAAACAAATGGCAGGCCAGTCCAAGCGATCCAGGCTTCCCCCAGATCATAAGTATACCTGAAGCGGCGTTCACAACCGATGGCACGATCCCCGATGATGAGACCGGCTGTGTCGCCCTGGATCTGGCTTTCGTAACCTTCAGTTGCCGGAATGAACGCTGGGTTGATTTTCCAGTACTTCTCACAAAGCAGCTGGACCAAGGCAACAGAAGTTCGGGAATGGAAATCGAGATAAAGTCGTTTGATCTCCTGCAGGGGAACCTCTGAAAATACACAGACCGTTTTGACCGCACCCGTGGCGCCAATACAATAGTCGGAAACTAAATAAGCTTCCGGTAATTGGGGGATGATTGCCACAGGGGTAAGGGCAATATCCGCCTCCCCGGACAGCAGCTTTTGCGCACAAACGGAGGGGATGTCGAGACTCAGGTCAATCATCTCGGCCAGGTCACTTCGGTACAGCCCATAAATGAACGGCTTCGTATTAAGGTAGCTGACGGCGGTTAGACGCATGGCTGATTTTCTTGCTTGATACTACGTTTCCGGATCTTTTCAGCATTAAAGATGACTGGTGTCGTTCTCTAATTCAAAATCCCAGGTTCCATCTGATTGAAGATGGGCCACATAAAGTCCGGTATTGGTATGCTCCATATCTTCCATGGAGGTCGCGGGCAGACCTTTAAGGCAAGTAATCAGGGATCTGATCGCACGGCCGTGTGTGGCAACCAATACGCAGCGTTCAGGTCGGGTTTTAACCCAGGCTACAAACCGTTCAATGCGTTCCATCAATTGCCGGGCAGACTCTCCAGCTTCAATAGAAGCGTCCACGTTGCCGGCCTTCCATTCCGAGATCATTTGATGATACCGTTCGTTTTGTTCGGGAGACTGCGGTTGGCCTTCATGGATACCCCATGAAATTTCATTGACGTCTGCGGTTTGTTCCCAGGGAATATTTTTGTCTAAAAAACCCTGAACGGTTTGATGGGTTCGACGCAATTTAGAAGTGACCACCAGGTCAAAATCAACATGTTTGTGCGCTTCATAGAAGGCTTTTGCCTGCGCATAACCCATTTCGTTGAGTTCGGAATCAACCCCGCTTCCCTGAACAATACTAAGCCGGTTAAATTCTGTCTGTCCGTGTCTGAGGATGTATAAGGTCATAATACAGGCAATTCAAGGTACCCACGAAATTCTTTGTCTTCCGCAAATTCTACCTCCGTGAAATCCTGTACCACATTATAAAGGGTATCGCGCTCAATAGGGCGGCGTCCCACTCTTCGGATCATGTCTACCAGTTGTTGGGTGGTAAGTGCTGGATGCTGCTCCTCAGATCCAGCCATGGAATAGATCTTGGTCGTATCGTCAATGGTGCCATCCAGGTCGTCCACACCAAATGCAAGAGAAAGCTGTGCCGTGGTGCGTCCGATCATAGGCCAGTAAGTTTTGATATGGTCGAAGTTGTCGAGGTAGATCCGGCTGATCGCATAATTACGCAGATCTTCAATGGCCGTACTTTCGGCAATATGGCTCATCTGATTGTCCTGATTACGGAATTTTAGCGGGATAAAGGTTTGAAAACCGCCCGTTTTATCCTGCAATTGGCGCAATCGCTCCATGTGATCAATGCGGTGTTCCCATCGTTCAATGTGCCCGTAAAGCATGGTAGCATTGGATCGCATCCCCAGTTCGTGCCAGATTTCGTGAATACGCAGCCACTGGTCGCCGTCGCATTTGTCTGCAGCGATCTGCTCCCGGATTTCAGGGTGAAAAATTTCTGCGCCACCTCCCGGCAGACTATCACAACCGGCATCACGGATCTGTTTCATTCCATCTTCGTAACTGATCTTGGCTTTTTTGAAGATGTAATGATACTCCACCGGCGTAAGCGCTTTGACGTGCAGTTCCGGGCGATGCTCCTTGATTTTTTTGAAAAATTCGAGGTAAAAAGGCAGATCGTATTGTGGTAAAACACCGCCTACAATATGGACCTCAGTTACCGGCTGACCGTCGTACTTGTATACAATGTCCAGCATGTCCTGCATTGTAAAGGCCCAGGCATCGGTGTCTGTACGCTGTTTGATCAGTCGGGAATAGGAGCAAAATTTGCAGTCGTACACACAAAGGTTGGTCGGCTCAATGTGGAAATTCCTGTTAAAGTAGGTCAGATCGCCATTTTTTCGCTCACGCACAAAATTTGCCAGCGTGCCTAAAAAAGCCAATTCACCCTTTTCGAACAAAAAAACGCCTTCTTCGAAGGTGATACGTTGGTTATCCTGAACTTTTTGAACGATCACTTTATGGGTGTCGCTTAAATTGGGATCCTGAAGCAGAAGGGAAAAATCTTTCGTCATTTTATCATTTCAACTTGTCGTCATCGGGGCATTTAGCCAGTTCTGCAAGGGTGATTGCTTCGGCTAGTATGCTGCGACAAAGTATTAAAGCAGAAACCCTGCAAACGGTCTAAAGTTTACAAAATGCAAGGGAAAGTGCACACTTTATCCCAGCAATTTTCCCAAACAGGTGCTTTGCTCCGAAGTAAGAAAATTATTCAAACCTGCGCTTGAAAAACCAGGTATTGTCGTTCAAGGTGAAGCCAGCTGTGATTCGGAAATAGGTTTCTTCCAAAGGAGAGTCGGTACCCAGTTTTCCGAGCTCCAAAGCAAGATTTACAAAGGAGGTTTGCTGGCGGGGCATAATCACCGGCATCCCAAGACCGAGTGTGAAACCGATATCGTTCAAGTCCGTGCCTCCTTTTACAGACCTAGGGTCTTGGCGATAATATGCGCCCACTCTGTAGCGCAAGCGCTTTAAAGGTTTGTTGTACGAGCCGAAATCAGGAATGAATTCTGCACCACCTGAAATAGAAAAGGTATTTCGCAAAGTTTCAGGGCGAGCTTCATTTTCGTAACCAGACCAGCTTTCAAGGCCGATCTGTGCGCCAAGCTTAAGTTTGTTTGCTTTCACGTATTGAATACCGAAAGAGAATGCAGCAGGTAAGGTCAGGGACCGGCTTTGTTGACTTAAGGCTGAAAGGGTATCTGCATCGGAGTAGTTCCCATTGGCCGATTGTCCACGACTTCTGATCTGGTAACGGTCTTCTGTTGCGTTGAGATTGTATTTCCCGTTGCCGGCAAGTCCAAGCGTGATCCATCGCGTGGGTATATCCTTGTCAGTTTCGGAGTGCTTGAGCACAAAATCATGTTGAGCACCCAAATTCCATACAAAACCGTTTGCTGCAACATCCTGGCGAATATTGTCCTGAAAAGTGGGTAGTTTGATGTCGCTGGTGTCAGCAAAGCTGGTTGTGTTTTGGTAAGATGATTTGCCAAATACCCAGCCTAGATTCGTGCCAAATGCAGTGTTTTTATATTTCGCCGCACCGGTCCACGCTATTCGATAAAGTCCTCCATTTCCTTGAAAGTTATTCTGAATATCGGCAATTCCGGGCAAAATATCACGGGTTTCAATGTTGTAGCCTATCCGCGAGTAAGGCGTAAGAGATATACCCATACCATAGTTCCAGGGTGATTTTACCTTGTCGAGTACCTCATTGATAGGGCTTTTTAGTGTGAATCCGAGGGCTAAATGAGAGAGGTTGCCGCTCCATTCTTCCTGAGAAGCGTCTGCAGTCTGATATTTGCTATATTTGGTATAAATACCTGTTTCGAGTGCGGTAGCACGTAGGTAAGCAAAGGAAGCCGGATTGGCCAAATTAAGGTGGAACGGGTCATGGAAAGCGGCCGTCTGGCCGCCCATTCCAGCCTGATTGGCAAAATAGGGGCTTACAATGTCTCCAATTCCATAGCGAGAATAAGGAGAGTTGAATTTGGGTTGCGCCTGAAGCGTGGCACAGGCAAAAAGGAGCAGAAACAGGGAAAGTAATCTCATTCGAATGGTTAGTAGTGCTGTGCTGAATTTATGTATCCTAAACCTTTGGCGTAGTTAGAGCTGCAAGTTAAGAAAAAAATGCTTTTTAACGGTTGAAAATCAATATGTTGTTTAGTCCGTACAGGGTCAAGTCCTGTTCCATTGATGCATCATCCAGGTTTAAAATCGCCTGAAAAAAAACGGCATCTCCCCCAGTAAGTATCACTTTTAGGGCGCTAAACCGCTCCTGAAATAGTGTAACAAACCCTTTCACTTCAAGTGCAGCCCCCCTGAATGCGCCATTTTGCAAAGCTGATTCTGTGCTTACACCTATAAAGTCTTGCGGTAGCAGCAATGGGACTTCAGGTAATCTGGCTGTAAACACATGCATTGCCTTTGTCCTCATTTGCAAACCCGGCGCAATATTACCCCCCAGATACGTTCCGGTTTTTGTCAGCAGGTCATATTTGATACAGGTGCCACAATCAATAATCAGACAATCTTTGTCAGGCAACAACGCTTGTGCCCCTGCTACCGCTGCCAAACGATCTTTTCCCAAGGTAAGCGGCGTGGTGTATTGATTGATAAAAGGTAGGGGCGTTTCGTGCGTAAGTTCGAGTAATTCAAAGTGAAGAGACAATACGTCGTTCAAAGCGCTGTCCGGTGTACTCACAGATGAAATGATGATGCGGCTAACCTTATTCTGGTTGCAATAGGCGATCAAATCATCTTTAGACCAATCGGTCGACACGTTACTTTCCAGTAATCGAACCCCGTCAAAGAGGCCAATTTTGTGGCGGGTGTTACCAATGTCTAATGCAAGGTTCATGGAAGCAGGGACGAAGGTACTGTAAATGGGGTTGAAACAAAAAACCCGCCTTCGCCCTAAAGGGCTCTGGCGGGTAAAGCGGAGGAGGAGAGATTCGAACTCCCGGTACCTTTCAGTACGACGGTTTTCAAGACCGCTCCATTAAACCACTCTGGCACTCCTCCGGGAGGCTTTTTTTCGAAGGCGCAAAGGTAGAATTCTCTATTCAATTTTTAAAAGCTATTCGCCCTCTATTTTCTGAATAAATGCAGCAAGGTCCTAAAATCAACTTAAAATGACTAAAAAAGCGCTTTTTTGCTTTATTGGTCCTCTTTTTTTCTCTATAAAATTTAGAACTTCAATCCGAATTCAATTTCAGCATTTGTGGGATTTCACTTTTGCTATCCACTTTGTCAAAGAAACTTTGGAGGAAAGCGGTCATGTCGTAAGTGGCTTCATTGCTTAGATATTTGGATTTGCAAAGGCTAAAAAAGGTTGGTTTAGCTGTTTTCAGGGTATTGAGCGCTTTTTTAAGGGATTCGGGCTTAAGACCATTGCTCATTAAGAATCGGTCCCGTACCGTTTTTAAACCGGTATCCGAGCTTGGACTGGAGTAAGGAGCACTTACCAGACCTGAAAAATCAAAATCGTAAGGAACCGTCAGTGTTTTACCTGATTCTGGTGCCCGTACCAGCCGTACGTTGCGCAGCATGGATATTTCCCAGTCGGTATTTCCGATCATGTATTGGAACATGACTGTAAGCGCTGCCTGATAAGTGTGCAGACTATCCATCGGGGTGCCATATTCCTCATTCAAAGTGCCATGAAGCCGGGCTACCAGTTCCTCCTCATCTTCAAGTAATATGGCGTACATCGGTTTTTTCGATTTCTCTACATGGGTGTCTCGAATGGTCAGGCGAATGAGGCGTGCATGTAAACTTGCATCCGTCAGCTGTTCAAACATCCGATAGGCCAGATACTCGCGCACAATCAACTCGTCTCCTTTATCACTATCATAACAAGGCAACACCAGTTTGATCTCATTTAAAGTGTCCAATCCGTCTGCAACAAGGTCTTTTTTCTTGAATTTTAGTTTTAATGGAGGGTATACAGATACTTTTCGGCGGAATTTACCCCGGGGCTTTACCTCTATTTTATACACTTTGCCACTTTCGCTCCGAAGGGTAGCCGGGAAATACTGATTGGTTTTTTTCTGCTCGATAATGCTGGTAAGATCTGTTTCCAATGTCATTTTTGTAGCTTCTTTTTCCGTCAATACCTCAAAAATGCTTTTGGGACGGGCAGAGGCGATGACAGGTTCCTGCGCACTCAACAAGGAAGAGAGCAGACCTAGCAACGCCGTAAATAGCCAGTATTTTGAAAAAAGATTGTTGCTTATCATGGGTTTCTAAATTTGAGCAGCGCGAAAGATTTAAGATAGGAGAATGAAGAAAAAATCCTTTCCGCAAAATTATATCCTGAAACACCGTATACGGCGACATAGTTTCAGAATTATTGCAAAGTTAAGGGTCTGAATGTTTAGTTCGCCAATTTTTCGATTAAAAATCAATTGCTTGCGTCGGGCAGCTCAATTGCTGGGATAGGGTCATTTTTTTTGCACAAATTGTTCACCTTGCGATTTTCTTGTGTGCGCCAGATTCATATGTCTTTTTAAGGACAAAATCTGAAAAAAGTGGAACTTTGAACTCAAATCCTGCGTTTAAAGACAGAAAGTACGGATTTTGACAAGGCCGCTGTTGCAAAGGTTGCAAAAACCTTACGAATTGCCACATGCAGACAGACGCTTACAAAAGCTTTGTCTAAATTTGCCCTTCAATAGGGGTTTAGAGTTTGCAAATCTGACCACGAAACATTTGGGATTTACGATTCCGTAAAGAAATTCAAGGTTCAGATTAACATGCTCGGCCCGATAAAGTCTTTCAACACTTAAAAATTATTTTCATGAAAAAAGGGTTTTTAGTCCTCTTTTTTGCACTTCTGGCCATCTTTCCGGCATTTAGCCAGCTGGCTCAGCCACACATTTGTGGAAATGCTCAAGATCAGGCAGATTTATTACCGCGACTCCGCGATAACAAACTTGTTATGGAGGCGATACGTGCCTCGGCTGAAAGTCGGGGTGAGATCAGATACGTACCCCTCCACTTTCACCTGGTGGGTGATGCGGATGGCAATGGTAAGCACAAGGAAATTAAAGTGATAGAACAACTTTGTGCCCTGAATGCGGCCTACTTACCAGTTGGCATCCAATTCTACCTTAAAGAACATCCAACTTATGGCCTTTTCAATAAGTCTATCAACAACGATAACGTGTACACCACCCAGACGAACGCCTTGTTGATGAACCTGCGCAGGCATTACAATGCGGTCAATGTCTTTGTAGTGCAGGAGCCGGTTTCAGGAAATAATAATCCACCCGGAGTCACAACGCTGGCCTACTACAACATCCCTCAGGACTGGATCGTGAGCCGCAAAACAGAAACCGATGGTTCGCAGCCAAATAGCACCCTTCCACATGAAATTGGTCACCTGTTTTCCTTGCCGCACACCTTTTTTGGGTATGAAAGCAATCCGTTTGACGGCGCAGATGCTGGATGGCCCGTTGCACCGGTATTAGCTCCCAATGGAGGCGGTGTGACCACCGAACGTCAAAACGGGACCAATTGCAGTACCTCGGCAGATGAGATTTGTGATACCCCTCCTGATTACAATTTTGGCCTGATTGCATCCAGTTGTAACAATTATGTCGGTGGGGCTAAAGATCCGCTGGGGACCCTGGTGGATCCAATGGAGAACAACTACATGGGTTATTTTAACAATTGCAACCCGTATGCTTTCACTCAGGATCAGATCGACATCATCAATGCTGATCTGAATAATTCCGATCGTAACTATCTGGATAATACCTTCGTGCCGGAGGCCACAGAGATCAATACACCTACAGACCTTATTGTAGGACCTGCAAGCGGAAGCACTGCTACGTATTACAATAATGTATTGCTGGAGTGGCAGGCTGTGCCGGGCGCTACACACTACCTGGTTGACATTGACATTGTTTCAACCTTTGGAACACAGTTTGCACAAACTTTTATTGAAACCAGCACCAGCAAGTTGGTCACCACCCTTTCGGCGAGCAAAACGTATTACTTCCGGGTAAAACCTTTCAATGCTTTGGTGGGTTGTGCTGCTTTCCGCTCCCGCAGCTTTAAAACATCGAATATTTCCTTGTCAACGCTTGAAATTGAGGGACTTAATGCCTGGCAGCTTT
Source organism: Saprospiraceae bacterium (assembly GCA_044350425.1). Classification (GTDB taxonomy): domain Bacteria; phylum Bacteroidota; class Bacteroidia; order Chitinophagales; family Saprospiraceae; genus M3007. The sequence goes on from JBILHS010000023.1 coordinate 36,895, forward strand.
CACCTAACCCGGTGAATGGAGAGATTGCAAACCTGAGCATCAACGCCGAAGAATCCTTTGAAGCTGCTGTACGGGTTACAGATGCTTCCGGTCGCACGATTTCTATCCAGCAAAATGTTGCGTTCCCACAAGGAGATTCAAACTTTGAACTTCATACTGAAGGATTGGCCAACGGACTTTATTTTGTGAGTCTTGAAAGTGGAAATGGCCGGAATGTTCGGAAGATGAGTGTTTTACGCTAGGGTTGAATGTGGTCAATTTGTTGAATGTGGTCAATGTGGTCAATTTGATAAATATGCCCAATGACCTTTGAATTGAAGTAATTATGAAAAATCCCCGCTGTTAGATAACAGCGGGGATTTTTTTATGGATAATGGTCAGATCCGGGCCTAGCCTTAAGGTTTTAGGTGGATGATTTTTTGTGTAAAAGGTACACTCCCGGGGCTGTTGACTTCTAAAAAGTAAGTTCCTCCGGGTAGTGTACTGAGATCCAGTTTGGCTTCTGCAGGAATACCGGATTGAAAAACCTGTGTAGCAACCATGGAGCCTAGCAGGTTGAATAAGGTTAGCCTCAGTCCATTTCCCCTCATCTGTCGAAGATCAACATGGAGTAATTCCGATACAGGATTAGGAGAACAAATGACTTGAATCTCTTTTTCAAATGGGGCATTGGTTGAAGAAGTGACCCAATCTGACAGGTCAAAGGCTTGTATTTTGCCTCTGTACCAGCGCCATCCAAAATCATAGCCGCCGCCAATCCAATCTCCGAAAATATCGCTGGTGATCAGCTGATTGTTGGGGCTAATGGCTATTTTAAACGGATCAAAGTAAAAAGAAGGGTGGGTTAGGCTGAATTCCGATTGTCCATCCCCGCTATAACCTTCCAAAATTCCATTCAGGGCTCTTAGCAACGTATTGTTCGATTTTAAAAAATACCCACCTCCCAGTGTGTCACTAATTGGAATGCTCTGCAGAAGCTGAAAGTCCGGGTTGTACAAGTCAAGTTTTGTAGGATAAACCAGGTAGGTGTTTTTATTTTCCAGATATGTACCTATAAATGGATAAATGTTGTCAGACGTTGGCACTATCTGGGTAGCATAATTATTGTCGATCGTAAATTTATGGAAGGCAAATTGAAAAAATCCAGCGTTGTCACGCCATATGGAAGAGGATACCAGGGTGCCACTGTTGGCATCCAGATCATGACTGGCGAAGTATTGGTATTCCGGAGACGGAAAGTTGAACACTTTTTCCCACAATTGCTGTCCATCTTTAAAAAGGATCATTCTTACAGTTGACTCTCCCCAATCCGCTCTGTCTTCCATGTAATAATAGACTGCATTGTCGGTGGGTAATTGGAACATTCTGGTGGGCGTTAAACCTTGATACCCGCTGCTTATCAGTTGAAAATTGTTGTCTAATAACAACGTTGTCAGCACATTATTATTGCCAACCCAATAGGTCAAATGCAGTCGGTTTTGGCGATCAATAAATAAGTGTAGAAATCCGGGGAGCGCATAGGATCCAATGGATTCACCATCTGGCGAAATTTTCACCAGTAAATAGCCACTTTGGTCTACATACTCGAGCGCATAAGCATTGCCTTCATAGTCAAAATAAAATGTATTGATGCCATATTGGTAATACGCCTGGCGTTCACTTTCTTTTTCCCAAATCAAGGTGCCATCCGGGGAAAATTTGCGGTAATAATACTTTCTAGGGGTATATTGTATGAGATAATACTTCGGACCATCTACCTCTGTTGCCCGGGTGTATATATTTCCGTTTGGATCAATGGAAAAGGCATCTGACTCAACATGGGTGGTGCCAAGTTCTGTCATGCGGTATTGAGCGTAAAGTTCGTTGGGGGTAGGTTCAAAAGTTTCAACATAGAAATCTTCTTCGGATAAATAGGACGATCCGGGTTGTTTCTCTTTCCTCAGGGTGCCGGCATAAACTGACTTGCCATTGGGCAAGACAAGCAGGTTGGATCCTGTCAGCATGGACTCAGCAGGTTTATGCAGGGTATATTCCCAACTTACAGTCAGGTCAAGCGCGCTTAACTCCTTCAGCGTTGCCGCTCCGGTCACAACATCTTCAGTGGACCAATAAATATTTCCATCTACAATATCCAAAAAGCGCGGAACACAGTGGTTCGGAAGGACCTGAATGATTTTTTCTTCAATGATGCCTTGTCCATTTATTTTCCAGATGAAAGCAACCCTTTTATTGCTGTTTTTTGGAATGTAGGAACCTGTTGCGTAGGCATATCCGCGCCAGGGTTTGAGCGTATTAAAGTAAATACTGGTCGAATCTTTGGCTCGAAGAATATATTTCACTTCTCCGTCAGGCTTTACCTTTGAAAGATAAAAAGCTGGTCCCAAGGGAGGCTCCAGGTTGTTGGCAGTATACACTTCCCGGTTGTCGTCTATCCAAATGTGCACCCAGCTTAAATATGCATAACAGAGGGAGTCCTGAAAAGACAGGTTGTCAAGGTTTAGAAGTTTGATCTGGTCTGTACTGGTTTCCGGGTTGATGGTTCTGATGGCGTGTTTTGGGTAATTAGTTTCATCATATTGAACAAAAACAAAGTTTCCCACAGAATCTATAGCTTGACCAGACGCACTTATACCACCTCCCAATGCCTGGGTGATCTCATTTTTAGTAAAAGATTGTAAAACCGAACCTTCCAAAGAAACTTTAAAAAGGAAACCATTGCTCTTTTGTACGGAGAAAAAGCTGACAATCCCATTGGAAAGACCCAGTACGGTAACGTCTCCCTGAGCATCTACCGCCATTTTAATGGGCACATCGTAGTCTTTTTCATTCTGCGAGTCGAACCGAAAATCCCAGAGCAAGCTGCCTTCCGGGGAGATCTTTTGCACGGATACATCTGAAAAGGTTGAATCCCTTTCTACGAAACCCAACAAGATCAGATTCCCCGAAGGATCCTTTGCCATTTGTATCAATTCGTCGCGGTTGGTGTGTTCTCTGTTGCCAAAACTTTGCTCCCAGATTGGAATGGCCTGAACAGGCAATTGAGCCACTGCTGGAGGAAGAGCCACACCAAACAGAAATAAAACCATGCAGTTGAATCTATTCATAAGATCAAGCTTTAAGCGAGGAGGCTGGGTTCAATCCAAAACACTTTTTGCACTTTTTGTGTTCTCCAGTTTGCTTTCGATTTTATAAACCGCCCTAGCGTGAAAAAAACACCACCACAGAAGATGGAGCCCCTGCAGCAGGGTCTGGACTATTATATTGAACGGGGCAGCTGGGTATTTACAGCTCATTTTCTTCAGAAACGTGGCTTCTGCTGCGGGAGTGGCTGCAGGCATTGTCCTTATGGTAAAAAGGTAGAGGAATCTTCAGTGGATAAAAAGACCCAGGTCTAATTCAGTCTAAACCGGAATGGCAAAGAGTAGCGGGATACTACCACTTGTCCTTCAAATTCGCCTGGACTCCAATCCGGCATATTCATCACTACACGCCGGGCTTCCATGCCACAATCTCCGCCAATATCTTTGATGATCCGCACATTCCCCACTTTACCTAAAGTGCTCACGTCGAAGGACAACAGGACGGAGCCTGTAATGCGTTTTTTCCTGGCCACCGCCGGATATTGAAGTTCTTTTGAAATGTACTTATACATTTCTGCTTCTCCTCCGGGAAAGGAGGGGAGTTTAGTCAACTCAAAGATTTCATAGACTTTATCATTTTGTAAAACTGGTTTCTTTTCCACGACCCTCATGGTCGTATCCATAGGTGGTATTTCTACTGGTGGGGTTTCGGTTTGAGCAAAAATTGAAGTTGCACAAGCGCTCAGGAATAGTAAAACGTTGAATTTCATATTGGATTGTAAGTTTAATGAACAGGGTAAGATCGCTTATTGAAAATCCAAAGTGATTGGGAAATAGTATCTTGCCTTCACCAGTCTTCCTTTAATTTTGCCCGGATTCCAGGCTGGCATTGACTTGAAAATCTGGACAAGGTCAGAACCATATCCTCCACCCACATCCTTCAGGATCTGAAAGTCAGACAATTTTCCCAAGGTATCCACAACGAAGGAAATCAGGACCTTAGTGCCAATTAGGCTGTCTTTGTGGATCGCGAAGGACCTTGATTGTATAGGATGGATATATTTTAGCATTTCAGCCTCGCCTCCAGGGAACGACGGCAGCTTTTCCAGCGCACTCATGTCATAAACTTTTTCGTAAGCGGCAGGCCTTTTATGTGCCGAAATGCAATGGCTGAGTAAAGCTATTGCGGCTAAAAAACAGAAGAAAAGCTTCATTCTTTTGACTTTTCAAAGGTAGATGAATCCTGAGCATATCCGTCTCATTCGCTGCTTTCCCGCTTTTCTTTATCCCAGTCTACCCGTGCCAAGACAATGAGCAGAACACCGCCAATCAGCATCAATATTTTTAAGATAAACGTAAATAAGCGCCCAAATTGCTCGAGCCAGGCCAGGAAATACCAATGTGTACCCACCAGCTCCATGACGACCGACGTGAGACCCAATGTGAAGAGCAAATAGCCCAGTAAGAGTAAAAGTCCCTTGTTTTTCATGTGAAAATCGTGTTTAATTGTGAGAAGTTGCCAGTAAAATGATTCAAAATCAAATCAAAGGTAGTAAGCTTTTTTGGCTGCTATCGCTATCAATGGATCAGGATGGAGACCAACGGACCTTTGCGGCTAAAGTGTGTCTAAGAATCATGCCTATCCTTCCAACCACAAAGCGGATTTTATGTTCTAAGTCCTACCTTCGCGCTTCGTATCACGATAGTCAAAGGTCGATCGAGTAGTTATAAAGTCCAAACGTTCCTGACCTGACCTCAATATTTAACAAAATTATGTCACAAATACTAGAAACCCAGGATATTCGGGCGCTCGGCAGCAATCTTGAAATGCTGGCCCAGCAAGTGGTCGAAGGCTTTATCGTGGGCCTTCACCGCAGTCCATTCCATGGCTTTTCCGTTGAATTTGCAGAACACCGATTGTATAATCCCGGAGATAGTACACGCAACATGGATTGGAAAGTGTACGGACGAACGGATAAACTTTTCTCCAAAAGATACGAGGAGGAGACCAATCTGCGCTGTCATATCGTGGTAGATGCATCTTCGACGATGTATTACCCTTGGGACGAAAAGAACCCTGAGAAGAACAAGTACAGCAACAAATTCTGTTTTGCGGCGCAATCCGCTGCTGTGCTGATGAACGCCCTGAAACGGCAAAGGGACGCGTTTGGACTTACGCTTTTTGATGATGAGATCCGCTTTAGCACCGGAGCCAAATCCAGCACGGTTCATTATCGGCTGCTGCTCACCAAACTGATTGAGCGCATTGAAAATCCGCAGCTTAACAAGCCTACGGATCTGGCTTCTAGTCTGCACCAGGTAGCAGAATCCTTTCACCGAAGATCCATGGTCGTGGTATTCACCGATGTTATGGAGAATCCGGAAAAGGCGGAAGAGGTTTTTTCCGCCTTGCAGCACCTGCGCCACGCCAAGCACGAAGTCATTCTTTTCCATGTCACAGACAAAAGCAAGGAGTTAGATTTTGAGTTTGAAAACAGACCTTACATTTTTGTGGATATGGAAAACGGGGAAGAAGTGCGCTTACAGCCCAATCAGGTCAAGGAGTTTTATACCAAGCAGGTTGGCGCTTTTACGGCGCAGCTGCGGATGAAATGCCTGCAATTTAAAATTGATTTTGTAGAGGCCGACATCAACCAGGGTTTTGTACCCATTTTACAAACCTGGATGGCCAAGCGGGCTAAGATGCATTGATAACCATGGACTTGCGTGCCAGGAATCTTAGAATTTAGACAATCAGACACACCACTCAACTTTAAAAATCAGCCTAACCATACCATTTTTACCATGCAAGAAGTATTCATTGTTTCCGCAGTCCGCACGCCCATTGGCAGTTTTGGTGGAAACCTGGCGGGCATATCTGCTACACAACTGGGCGCCACCGCGATACGTGGGGCACTTGAAAAAGCAGGGGTTGCTGCTGAAGAGGTCAACGAAGTGCTCATGGGGAATGTCGTGAGCGCCAATGTAGGCCAGGCGCCGGCCCGTCAGGCAGCGCGTTTCGCGGGTATCCCGGATTCAGTTCCTTGTACAACCATCAACAAAGTATGTGCCTCTGGAATGAAATGTATCACCCTGGGCGCCCAAAGCATCATGTTGGGCCTCAATGACATTGTGGTTGCCGGAGGGATGGAGAACATGTCCCAGATCCCTTATTATCTGCCAAATGCCCGCTGGGGATACAAATTTGGAAACGGAGAGATCGTAGACGGCTTCAAAGATGGCCTCACAGATGTGTACAATCAAAAAGCCATGGGCTTTTGTGCCGATGCGACGGCCGTGAAATTTGGGATCAGCCGCGAAGCACAAGATGCTTTTGCGATTGAATCCTACAAGCGCTCCGCAGCCTCCACAGAGGCAGGCTTTTTTAAATCTGAGATCATTCCGGTAACTATTCCGCAAAAAAAAGGGGATCCTATTCAGATTGCGGAAGATGAGGAATTCAAAAAGGTGTTTTTTGACAAAATCCCAGGACTTCGCCCCGCATTCGCTGCCGACGGTACCGTGACCGCCGCCAATGCAAGCACCATCAATGACGGCGCGGCCGCCCTCATTTTGGCCAGTGCTGCAGCTGTAAAACGGCTTGGTCTCACTCCCATTGCTAAAATTCGTGGCTTTGCCGATGCTGAACAAGCGCCTGATTGGTTTACAACAACCCCCACCATTGCAGCACCCAAAGCGCTGAAAATGGCAGGCGTTACCAAGGATGATATTGACTTTTTTGAGATAAACGAGGCATTTGCAGTGGTTACGATGGCTTTTGAACAGGTGATGGAAATCAGCCACGACAAGACCAATGTATTTGGTGGAGCAGTATCGCTGGGTCACCCGCTAGGGGCATCCGGAGCCCGGATCGTGACTACCCTGACCAATGTCTTGCACCAGAAAAACGGTAAATTAGGGCTCGCTGCGATCTGCAATGGTGGTGGTGGAGCCACTGCCATTGTGATTGAGAAAATGTAGGGGTTTTACCCGTCCACCTGTTTGGGCAGGTTATTTTGAATTTTAAATATGGATGATTGACGATCAATGGATTGTCAGTCATCCATATTTTTTTAGCGCATCACACCCAGGCAAGGTATCAGTGGATATAAAGTGTCGATGTTGTTTTTCGTCATTTGCGCGGAATTTTCAAATATACTTGCTTTTCAATGGTTCTTTTAGTCTTGGTTAGAGTGGATCTAAATAAAACATTAGTAGTTTAATTTAAGTAGCGTATGTTAAAGATCATCGTTAATTAGCAGTTCACTAAACCTACTATTTTATGCGCAACAGAAACTTAATTTTTTCAATTTTGGTTGCTTTTGCAACCGTTTTTGCGACAGGATCGCTTTTGGCCCAGGATTTCAAGCCGAAACGAGAGGTTGGTCTTCAATTCAGTAGCTTGGATTTTGACGGGGGGAGTGGTTTTTCTGCTTTTTACAAAAAGCAGAAAAAGGAAAATGTGTACCGCAGGATTCGTTTTTTTTCGGGGAGTCTCTCTGCTGTTTCAGTGGATGAGGATTTCAATTTTAATTTCGCTGCAGGTATAGCCATCGGTCGGGAGAAGCGCAAGTCATTGGATTCAAAGCTGGAGTTTTACCAGGGACCGGAAGTTTCTGTCGGTTTGGGCATTGCCGCTATCAATGAGCTCGAAACCAACTTAAATATTTCTGCCGGTTTTGGATGGGTTTTAGGGTTACAGCACAGCTTTAATGAAAGATGGGCCGTTAACCTTGAAACAATTCCAAAATTTTCCCTTGCAACCAATTTAAATGGTGATTCTGGAGCTGATTCTGTGGTGTTTGGAGCGGGCTTTAATAATTCTGTTTCTATTGGATTGGTACGAAAGTTCTAAGCTTTACGATTGGGGAGAAACAAAACGGGTTGCTGGTACGCCAGTAACCCGTTTTGTTTGATTTTCTGTTAAAAAATAAAACATGTGATATTTTTTATATATATTACATGCCTTGTTTATTAACTATTTTAAAAAGTAGCCCAATTCTACTCCAAAGGTATTGACCGAAGTTGGTATTTCAGGCTCAGGACTACGGCGGCCAAAAAGCGCTTTCGGAATGAATACCAATTGGGTTAAAATATTGCTGCGAAATACAGGCTGCAGATAAAATCGACCCATGTTTTTAGGTTTGATTTCGTACCCGATCCCTAAGGAAACCGGGACATCCACCCATTGATAATTCTGTGCTGCGGTGATATTCTGCTCAAATACATACGTAGAATAGGGTGATTGGCTTGATTCCGTCACTTTTCTGTCCAAATTTATGCTGGACTTCAGATGCGGCCCATGATTAACCTCAGTACTCTGGATGATGGTGGTACAAAATTTCTTACCTTCGGGCAGCGCCCCCCCCCCCAATTGTTCTTCCGACCGATCTTATTCTTCAATCATCCCATCCATGCGCCCTGCCATTTTTTTATCGTTGTTTTTCCACCTCTTTTGCGTGTCCTTCCTTTTATATTCAAATGGGGTTGACAGTGTACATACCATTGTAACGCCGGTACAATGCTACGGACTTCGTAATGGTATGATTCAGGTGGATTCAGTCTTTGGTGGAGAGAAGCCGAATTACTATTCCCTGGATGGTGAGTCCTTTACAACCAATCCGATCTTTGACCGACTTTGGGCGGGAGAATATGACTTATACGTACGGGATGCCTCAGGTGAAATTAGTCTATGGCCATTTGTAGTCAAACAGCCTGCTGAGTTGCAGGTCAAACTGGTAGCGAGTGAATCAAAGGTCTCCGCTGGAGCATCCTTGAAGCTTCGTGCCCTGGCAAGCGTGGAGTCTGAATTTCTGCAGCAAATAGAGTGGCGGCCACAGGCTCTTTTCTCTAAACAAGATACCTTAAAGCAAACGGTCATAATTACCGAACCTACAGAGATTTCGATCAAAGTGTACGATTTCCGTGGTTGCGAGGCAAGTGATCGGGTAATGGTGACTTTAACGGAACCAAACCTGTACATTCCCAATGTGATAAAACCTGGCAGCGCTTCGGATGCTTATCTGACAGTGTTCTCCGGAGAAGGCGTTCGGAGAATCGTTTCACTTCAGGTATATAGTAGGGGAGGGGGCTTGATTTTTGAACGGCTTGACTTCCAACCCAATGCACCGCTTCTGGGTTGGGGAGGGAGATGGAATGGCAAAACGGCCCAGGCAGGGGTATATCCTTATCTGGCTGTAGTGGAATTATCGGATGGAAAAAAAGTGCGGTATGAAGGAGATGTAACGGTGGTGAACTAAAAAAACTGTTCTTGTCGCTACTAAGCAGAAAAAGAGGTTCCACAACCGCAAGTACTTTTTGCATTTGGGTTGTCAAAGGTAAACCCGCGGTTGTCGAGGCCATTGTGGAAATCTACTTCCATCCCGAGGAGATAAATGGCATGGGCTTTATTCATGACTACATTGAGTCCACCAATCTCAAATCTATCATCGTGGTCATTTGCCTGATCAAAACCCAGAACGTATGAAAAGCCGGAGCAGCCGCCGCCTTTCACGCCCAAACGGAGACAGTAATCGGACGGGATGTTTTCCTGCTTGCGTATGAGGTTGAGTTGTTCTACCGCGCCTGAGGTGAGGCTGACGGGTGCCGTGGTGGCTGTATTTTCGAGCATCATTTCCATGAATAGCGTTGCCGTTTTATTGAGTTGCAAAATTACAAGTTCTAACAGGAAAGCAGCAAAAATGTTTGCACCTTTGCCCCCCTTTTAACCGTCGAAGCCTTGGTGTAGGCGGTTTCTGCTATTTAATAGACATTATTGACCACTTTCCTTGCCGAGATTTTAGCAAAGGCAGGCATAACAGACCACCTTCCATTATGGAGTTTTTTCTTGACATTCTCAAACTCACGCTCCCTGCGGTCATCGTAGGTGCGACAGCTTATTTACTTTTAAAAGCGCTTTTGGATGAGCGCCAACGAATGGACCTTGCGCTTTTGCGTAATGATGCTCAAAAAATCACGCTCCCCCTTCGTTTGTCAGCCTACGAACGGATGATGCTGCTTTGTGATCGGGCGGATGTAGCGAACACCATGCTTCGGGTCCGGATGCCGGGAATGAAAGTGCGTGAATTACGCGGCGTTTTACTGATGGCGATCAATCAGGAATTTGAGCACAATGTCTCACAGCAATTGTATGTGTCTGATACCCTCTGGCAAATCATACGGATGGCCCGCAACAACACCCTCGCCATGGTGACCATGACGGGCAGTGATATTGACCCGGATGCACCTGCTGATGTCCTGGCCAACGCATTGCTTCAGGCGATAGATGAACAAAGTATTACGCCCATGCAAACAGCCATCATGGCAGTACGAATGGAAGCCGGAAAACTGTTTTAGGCAAACCGTTGAGAATGATGGGCTTGGCTTTTTTCCTTAAATTACAACACTTCTTTTACGTTATTTTTTGAGTTGAAATGCTGACTTTGAAGGCGCTGTAACAGCGTTCGCTCCAGAGGTGTTTTACGTCAAACTATTTGTTTTGAGTTGGAGTATAAAATTTTCTTTCGCACTGAAATTCAGGGCTTTCTAAAAACTTAAAAAGGCTACAAATTTGTTTGAAAGATAAATATCGCTAAAAGTCATTTGTTTTGAAAAAAATTATTTAAGTATATGTTTTAAATTTTTTTGTTGGGTAATTTGTGAAATTTATGCGATAAATTTGGAACAATCTAGTTAAATAAGATATTGTCTTAATAGGCAAAAAGCATTGCACAAACCGGATTTTTTACAATGTGCTCGTTTTCAAGTTGTTTTGAAAAGGCAAAAAAAAATTCTGGAAAAAAGTTAAAATCTTCTTGTGCAGGTCGGCATTTAGCCCAATCTTTGTCGCCCTACTCGAATAAACAGCTTCATCTAAACGTACTATTTAACGGGTCACACCCGGGATCCAAATGAGCCCATCTGTTATGACAAGAGACAGCAGGATGGTATGGGACGATTGTCTGCGTACCATCAAAAAAAGCGTTAGCCCACAAAGTTTCAAGACCTGGTTCGAGCCTATAAAGCCCGTACAGCTTGATACCGAAGTGCTTACTATACAAGTGCCCAATAAGTTCTTCTTCGAATGGCTCGAGGAGCACTACGTGCAGCTATTGAAAAAAAGTATTCGCCAGGAGCTGGGTGAACGTGGCCGTCTGGTCTACCATATCCCGGAGAGTGGCTCACAATCCAATGGCCATAGCAGTAATAGCGGCAAATTAGATACCCGACCTTCTGCCGATAAGGACAGCGAACCTGTTCCAGGTTCCTTCGATGCCGAAATGATCAAGAATCCATTCATCATTCCCGGTATCAAACGCATTAAGGTTGACCCACAACTCAATCCTAACTATACGTTCGAGAATTTTATTGAAGGGGACTGCAATCGTCTGGCGCGGAACGCAGGCCTGGCCATTGCCAAAAAGCCGGGTGGTACGGCCTTTAACCCACTATTTATTTTTGGGGATGTTGGTTTGGGTAAAACCCACCTGGCACAAGCCATTGGCAACGATGTAGTCAGCAAAATCGAATCAAAGGCTGTTCTCTACGTTTCAGCGGAAAAATTTACGAACCAGATCATTCAGGCCATCAAGAACAACTCGGTCAATGATTTCGTCAATTTTTACCAGATGATTGATGTGCTGATCATTGACGATATTCAGTTCCTTTCCGGCAAACAGAAAACGCAGGAAATCTTCTTCCATATATTTAACCAGCTGCACCAAAACGGCAAACAGATCATCCTTACCTCAGATCGTCCTCCAAAGGATCTGGAAGGTATGGAAGAGCGACTTATCTCCCGATTTAAATGGGGGCTTAGTGCAGATTTGCAGGCGCCAGATCTGGAGACCCGCATGGCGATCCTGGAGACGAAAATGGAAGAGGAAGGTGTGGATATTCCCAGCGATGTGCTGGAGTTTATCTGCTACAATATCAAGAACAACATCCGTGAATTGGAAGGTGTAATGGTTTCTTTGCTCGCTCAAAGCACACTCATTCGCCGGGATGTGGATATGGACCTTGCCAAAGAGGTGATTCGCAATTTTGTAACAACCATTAATAAGGAGATCACGGTCGAATTCATTCAGCAGCTGGTTGCAGAACATTTCAGTGTGCCGGTGGAAAAACTCCATCACGAAACACGAAAACGAAATATTGTGATCGCCCGCCAACTTTCCATGTACCTGGCCAAGAAGTTGACGAACAAGTCCTTGAAATCCATTGGGGAGCAATTCGGTGGACGGGACCACAGCACTGTAATTTATTCCTGCAAGGCAGTGCAAGATATGATGGATACGGATATTGTGTTCAAGGATACGGTGGAAGAGGTAGAGAAAAAATTGAAGATGAGTTTGAATATGTAAGCGGTTTCGACTTTACATCAGAAATTTCAAACATCACTTTTGTCAAAAGCCCCATGCGATCATGCCTGGGGCTTTTGTTTTGGTGCAAATAATTTTGTTCACGCAACCCTTTTTGCCCGGAAACCGTACAGTATATGGAATCCATTGATGTGAATATAGACGAAATTTTAGACGGATGCCGCCAAAACCATAGGGCCAGCCAGCAACGGCTGTTTGCCCAGTATTATAATTATGCCATGACGATTGGAAGACGATACATGGGCAATGCTGAAACAGCCGAGGAGGTTGTAAACGATTCATTTTTCAAGGTTTTTACCAAGATCCATCTTTTTTCCGGGGGACAACCATTTCGTCCCTGGCTAAGAAGGATTATTGTTAATACTGCCATTGACCGGCTTCGGGCAAATATGAACCTGCTTCCTGAAACGGAGCTTCAGCCCTGGCACGATCCAGTTTCCCCGACCGCTATAGAAGAAGAACTCACCCGTGAACAGATTTGGACCATGCTCGACCGCCTGCCCCCAGCTTATCGGACGGTATTCAATCTTGCCGTGGTAGATTGTTTTTCCCACGAAGAAATTGCCAGCGCGCTGGGTATAAGTGTGGGCGCTTCCAAATCAAATCTTTCACGGGCAAGACAACATTTAAAAATACTTTTGAAAACAGAATTTGAATTTTTCGATTGATTATGAGCGACTTAGACGATTTTTTTACTAAAAAACTTGAAGAAGAATCCAATTTCCCGAATCGGGGTAAAAACTGGAAGCAGATTTCTCAAAGGCTCGATGCCTTTGATTCGGGCATGGTGCGAGGCAATAGCCCGCGACTGCGTGTGTGGCAGATCGCGGCCTTCGTCGCTATCGCAGTAGCGGGCCTTTTATGGTGGGAAAACAGGGGCTCCCAGCGAGAGAACGAAGCACTTCGTCAGGAGTTAATAGCGCTACAGACGGAGAGATCATCCATGGAAAAACAACTGGAAGCGGTGAAAAAAAGCCACAGAGAAGTTGCTTTGGAAGAAACTTACGCTCCAACATCAGCGCCCGCAGATGCTGAACGTACTTCATCTAATGAGCCGTTAAAACTATTAGAAAGATCCGCTAAGGATAGATCGCCCCAGTATGTCAGTCCATTGCAGACCTCCGATGACCCAGTAAAAATGGAGCAATCCGGTGTTAATCTGACTCCCCGGGCTCCGTCTCCAGTAAAAGAGGAGATCGTGATGCATACCCTGGGAAAAACAATAGTTGGCTTAGAAAAAATAGAGATTCTTAAAAATGAACCTATCGGCCTGGATTCCACGATTTCCCGCAGCACTGAAATAGCTATCCCTAAAATCCTGGAGGATACCCTGACAAACAAAGTCCCCCCGAATGATTCCCAGGTGGCAGTTGCTGAAGCATCAAAAGAGCTCATCGCTCCTGAGGCCGTTCCGGCAGCTCAGATCAAACCGGCCTCCCCTTCAAAAAACAGGTTCAGAATTGGAGGGCATGCCACGGTTGGTTTTGTGCAGCCGAAGCACAAAGGTGTTTCTGCCCTTCGGGGACAAGGTATTTCGGTGGAAGTGAAGGCCTTACGTTCGCTTTGGGTGATCGGGTCCATTGACTGGCTGCATCATGAAGTTTCTACAAAGGGATTTGTGCCTAAATTCCATCCACCCCATGATACCTTCCCTGAGCCTCCCGATGGAGGAATGGGTGGGCCTCCACACCAGCCAAAATTGGTTTTGGTAGAAATTTCCCCCCGTCGACAGCAATTTTCACTGGGCCTCCGGTACCATTTTCCGGTTAAGTGCTGGCTTCAACCTTCCATACGCATGATGCACGATTGGGTGCGGGTGTCTCCTTCCCTGGTGACCTATAAGTTTGAAGATGATAACCCGGGACCCTTGCCTGATCCACACAACCATCCCGCAAGGTATACCGCAGAAAAATTCAAAGCACAATGGCTGAGCAATCAATGGAAAATTGGCTTAGGACTTGAAAAAGACATTCCTAATTGGACCTTTAGTTTGTGGGCCGACTATTCCAAAGACTTCTCTGCAGCTACCCCCGCTTTTGATGTACTATATTTGAGGGCAGGAGCTCAATTTAGGTTTTAGGTCAATTTTTCAACACGGGTATCCTGCTTGCCGGAGCCATCACACGATTCACTTTTTCTACCAGGATCTCCTTCGCCAACGAGAATTGGGTTGTTTGACGGATATCACGGCTGGAGGCTCCTACTTTTATTGAATACTTTCCGGTATCTGCTACCCAGGCTGATAGGGTAGGGTTGAAAGAAGCTAAATCTCTTGCCTCCAGGGTAAAGCTCAGCTTTTGGCTTTCTCCGGGTTGTAGCAATTTGGTTTTGGCAAATGCCCGAAGTTCCTGGCTTGGTTTGTCGAGTTTCTCCGAAGGTGCGCTTACATAAACCTGCACGACTTCTTTGCCTGCTGAATTGCCTGTATTGGTTATATCCAGGGTCAGGGTTAGTCTTTTTGAAAACTGGCCTGAGCTGATTTTTAGGTTTTTGTATTCAAAACTGGTGTACGAAAGTCCGTAGCCAAAGGCATAAGCGGGTTGAACGCCAAAGGAATCAAAAAAGCGGTATCCGACATATATTCCATCTTCGTAAGTGATCTCAGTGGGCATTTCAGCCGGAATCCCCGGAAAGTTTTTTGCTGATGGGGCATCGGGGTAATCCATTGGAAAGGTCGTAGCGAGCTTGCCGGAAGGATTTGCCTTGCCTGAAAGGATATCGGCAATGGCATTGCCCGTTTCTTGTCCGCCTTGCCAGGCCAGTAAAATTGCATCAGCCTGGTCGCGCCAGCTTGCAATTTCAATGACACCACCGGTGTTGAGGATCACGATCACCTTTTTCCCCACCGCATGAAAGGACTCAGACACACTTTTGAGCAATACTTTTTCTGCGGCAGTCAGGTAAAAATCGCCTTCCAACTTACGGTCCTGAAACTCACCGGCATTTCGGCCAATGGTAACAATGGCAATATCTGCGCTGGCAGCCTGTTCCGTAAAAACGGCTTTGTTTAAGGTCATTTCGGCGATAGGTGCCTGCAGGTCAAAAAACGATTTTTTAGGAGGTTGAGCCGCTTTAGCTTGTGTAATATATGGACTGTATGTGTTTTGCAAACCCGGATCTATGGAGTATCCAGCATTTTTAAGCCCTGTTTCAAGAGAAACAGAGTAGGCTTCATTCACGTCACCACTTCCAGTGCCTCCGGTGATAATATCGTAAGAGGTATTTCCGAATGCGGCAATTTTTTGTACGCTTTTTGAAATAGGCAGCGCATTCTTTTCATTTTTCAACAGGATCATTCCTTCTGTTGCAGCATCTCTGGCCACCTGAGCGTGCGCTTTTAGATCAGGTTTATTGGAAGGTTTGTACCCTTTAAAAGTGGGCGTTTGAAGCATGATCTTAAGTACACGTTCCACATTTCGGTCCAGATCTGCCTGGCTGAGTGTGCCATTTTTAAGGGCAGCCAGAACCACCTCAATTTGACTTGGCGTACCGGGCATAACCAGATCATTGCCGGCTTTTAATTGAGCAGCGGCATTTTGTCCGGCAAACCAATCACTCATGACAAAGCCTCTGTAGCCCCATTCATCCCGCAAAATGGTACTAAGCAAAGCTTTACTTTCGGAAGTGTATACTCCGTTGATCTTGTTGTAAGAAGACATCACCGTCCAGGGCTGACTTTCCCGCACAGCAGTCTGAAAACCGCGTAAGTAAATTTCTCGCAAAGCCCGTTCACTCACCACCGTATTGACTTTCATTCGGTTGGATTCGGAATTATTGGCGGCAAAGTGTTTAATAGAGGTACCCACCCCTTGAGATTGCACTCCATTTACAAGGGCAGCGGTCATCTTGCCTGCCACATGAGGGTCTTCGGAGTAATACTCGAAATTTCGCCCACCGAGCGGATTTCGGTGGATATTCAGTGCCGGAGCCAGCAGGATATCGACCCCGTATTCATGGACCTCATTGCCCATAGCTGCACCAACTTTTTGTGCCAATTCAGTATCCCAGGAAGAGGCCAAAAGTGTGGCAACAGGGAAAGCAGTGCAGAAAAAAGTATTATTTGGATCACTAGCCCGGTTTGGATTGATCCGTAATCCGGCTGGGCCGTCGGCTAAAACGATGCTGGGGATGCCCAGACGTGGAATTTCGAAGAGAATGCCGGCAGCTCCCGGCACTTTTGATTCGCCTTTAGCAAAAGTGGCGCCTTGAACGGTTCCGGTAACGTTGGTAGAAGGTGCAGGTGCAGTATTGTTAGTTGCAGGACCCACATTAAGGTCGCTCATTCGCATTCCTGTACCGATGACCAGCCGGACTTTCTCTTCCACCGTCATGGCTGCGATCACTTGTTTGAGT
>JBILHS010000204.1:0-4736 GCA_044350425.1 Saprospiraceae bacterium
GTCTGCCACATTCGGCGGGTTTCTGAATTGTAGAAACAGCCTTCGAACATGGCTGCCGGGTCTGCCGTAGACAAATCCCAATGGTCCTGAAAGTGCTGCACGGACTCCCAGGGGTGTGTAACGGGATGATGTTTGGTGCTAATCAGCCACTTTTTGTAATCGGCGATGGCGGCGTTTATTTTGGAGAGGATCACGGGCTGGGGTTTGGTTTATCGGTGATTGGTATATTAGACTCTGGCTAATTTTTCCCCCGCCTGCTCCAGCAGGTCTGTTGTTTTGGCAAAGCAAAGCCGGATCACTTTTTCATCTTTCAGATCTGAATAAAACGAAGATACCGGTATGGCTGCCACCCCGAATTCGGTGGTCAGGCGTTTGCAAAAAGCCAGATCGGGTTCGTCGCTGATACCCGAATAATCAAAGAGTTGGAAATAGGTACCCGCACAATGCAGCGGCCGGAAACGGGTGGCCGACATGGCCTGCAGGAAGGTATCCCGCTTTTTTTGGTAAAACTCCGGCAAGCCCAGGTACTCACCCGGGTCGGCCATAAAATCTGCAAAAGCCGCCTGCATCGGATGGTTGGCGGAGAACACATTGAACTGGTGCACCTTGCGGAATTCCCGGGTCAACTCAGGTGGCCCCACGCAGTAGCCGGTTTTCCAGCCGGTGTTGTGGTAGGTTTTTCCAAAGGAATAAATGGCCAGGGTACGGGCGTACAATTCCGGAAAACACAGGGCTGAAGCATGTTTTTCACCATCAAAGATCAGGTGTTCATACACTTCATCACTCATCAGAATCACATCCGTACCACGCAGTATTTCATTGATCTTCAGCATGTCCGAAGCTCGAAGGATGGTTCCGGTAGGATTTTGCGGCGTATTGATGCAAAGCATTCGCGTACGCGGGGTGATCAGTTTTTTTACTGCATCCCAATCCACCTTGTAATCCGGCGCAGACAAAGCATGTACCACCGCGATGCCGCCTACGGTTTCCACAGAAGGTCGGTACGAGTCGTAACAAGGCTCCAGCAAAATGACCTCGTCGCCTGGACGTACAAAGGCCGCGATGGCGCAAAAAATGGCCTGGGTGCCGCCGGCAGTCACCGTGATCTCCGTGTCAGGATTCAGCTTCGCGCCATACATCCGCTCCATTTTTTCAGCGATGCGCTCGCGCAAAGGCATGATCCCTGGCATGGGCGAATATTGGTTGTTGCCCCGGGCCATGTGCTCGGTCACCAATTGTTGCAGCCGTTCTGAGGGGTTATAATTGGGAAACCCCTGCGAAAGATTGATCGCGCCGACCTCATTGGCCAGGCCCGACATGACGGTAAAAATGGTGGTGCCTACGTTGGGGAGTTTGGATTCGATACGCATGGTGCAAAATAAGTGAACTTCCCGGAGTTTCCCGACCGGAGATTTTGATTCTGATCCGGTTTTAGGCTTTCAGCATCTCCAATAAGGCTTCTTTGGAATCTACTTTCACCTCGTTTTTACCTGATTTTATTTTAAAAGTATCATATTTCAAAAACGCTTTGAAATCCAGTTGAGTCAGTTCCGACAGGCTTTGAATGCTGCATTGAAACTCCTGAAAGGCCATGTCTTTATCGAAATCCAGGGCTTCAAAATCAATATCGCCCACCACATTGGCCTGAGAGAGCTTGAAGGCAGTGGCTTTCAACTTATTCTTTTCATTTCTCCACACCACCAGTTTCCAGAATTCCAGGGGTATTTGTACGCCTCTGAATACGGGGTCATTGTCGAAAAAAATGGGGCCATTGAACACGGCGATTTTGGCGGCTGCATTGTTTTCTTTTTCCACCCCCTGCTCTAAAATGACCTTTTCCAGTTTCCCCCAAAGCCCTCTGCTGGTACTTCGATTCAACTTGGGCGCTTGCGGGCAGGCGTTGGTATGCATACAGGTAAGGTCAGCAAATTTTTTGGCATCCTCTGCGGTAAGGCCCCAGTTGGCGTCTTCCCGGCGACTCATGTGGCCCCGGTCGAAACCGCTTTTGGTGTAGAATTTTTCGTTCAGTTGCGCTTCCTGGTCAATACGATTGTCGCGCAACCAATTGTCCTCCCGACTGGAATCATCCTGGCGCAAGGCGGCAGTTCCGTCTACATTGATTGCACTCACCATGGGCATTTTTCGGATGGCATGCTGGATCACACTATAATGGTAGTATTTCAACTCCGTTGCGGTGGAAGCTTTCAGTTTTGCCGCAAAGGGGGCCATAGATTTACTGGGTTGAGGCATGGGCAGCTTTACTCCCATAAAATTGGGATCGTAGCCCTTACAACCATCGAAATTCATGGACGCCTCTATGGATGCCCGTTGGATCTCTAATTCCAGTTCGGAATTCAGGGATGAATTATTTGTCCCGATGAGCGGCATTCCAGAAGCATTTCCACCAGGTCTGGTCTGTACAGAAACCTGCACAAAACCATTCGCCTGCAGGCTGGAGGTCGGAATGGAAATCTGGATCGTTTCCCGGTGGTTTGGCAAGGATGGAAGCGGCTCTGTTTCTGCCGATTGAACCTGGAAGCCTGGAGTAGATGCTGCTACCTGCATGCCTTTAATCATGGGGTCGTCCGGAAACGTTTTCGCCAGATGCTCGGTCAGTTTGCTGATCCGGATGCCTTCATTGGCGATCCATTTGATCCGCGACACATCGATCTTTCCATTTTTTGGTTCGATGATCTTTCCATCGATATCCAGATAATGTTTTCCATCCTCCGATCTTTTTGCAACGCCCATGTGGTGCAAGGCCACGACCTGAAACTGGTCGTTGAAAACAGGGCTCCCGCTGCTGCCCTGCGAGGTATCGGCCTCATACCAGAGCGTTTGGTCCATGATCTTGATAAAGCGGTTTTCGCGGATGGACAATTGCATAAAATCGCCATCCGGGTGGTGGATGATGTTGACAAATTCCTGTCCTTCACCAGCCAGTTTGCCTGAGACGGGATTTAAAAAATGGTACCCAATGCTTGACAGCGCGGAAAGGCCCAGCACATCCATCGGTTGAACGGCCACCAGGCAGTAGTCGAGTTCCTGGTTTGAAAAGAAGAAATCATCCGGCGCCAGCGCAAAGATCAGCGGAGCTTTGGGGCGGCCCGAAGCATCAAATTCGTAATTGAACTGGATCTCGCTGTCGCGGATATGTTCTTTGGTGTTGAATACATGCCAGTTGGTCAACATCAACCGCTCTGAAACCATAAATCCGGTCGCAAAGCCCAAAACACTGGCGCCTTCCTTGAGTACGATGCGTCCGACCTTGCTTTTGGCTTCGGTAAGGATGTCTATAAAATTGCTGTAGACCGAATCGTTTTTGCCTATTGCACGCTCAAAAGCGAAGTCGAGTGGCTCCAGACCGGCATTCCGGAGTACCCGTTTGCGGTTGTTGAGATTTTCTCTGGGGGGAATGGCATTCTTTGCCTTGGGTATTACCGATTCGAGTTCAGGGGATTTTTTTTCCCGGGCCTTCCAGTCGGTATATCGTTTGGTGGAGGCGTCTAACTCCTTAAGCGAAACTTGCATGTTCAGTTAATTTAATGTTGAAAGTATTGTTTGCTAAACCCGTCGTACAACTTCAATAAATCATTCGAATTTCCCTGCCAGTCGAACACAGATTCCCAAGTGCTGAGCGGCTCCCAGATACAGGTTCCTTTGCCTTTTCCGCCAGGGAGGTCGAAAGCGATTTTATGGACTTCGTCCTTTTTTGCCGAGTATTCCACCACAATGACGTCTTTTCCAAAACGCCGCACAAGGTCGCTCAGATTGTCGCGCAGATCATCTAAAGTGCCGTGCCATTTGGGGTAATATGACTCCCCGATGACGTCAAAATGAACTCCGCGCCGGAGCATGTTTTCAATAAAAAAAATAGACTCGTCGTTTTGTCCGCCGAGGGCGACATGCAGCATCATCACCGTTTCTGGCGCAACGGCTTTTACAGCGGCTGTACCCGCGCA
Organism: Saprospiraceae bacterium; assembly: GCA_044350425.1. Lineage (GTDB taxonomy): Bacteria > Bacteroidota > Bacteroidia > Chitinophagales > Saprospiraceae > M3007. The sequence continues at coordinate 3,963 of JBILHS010000204.1, forward strand.
AAGCAATTGCGCCAGACTATCCAGATGGGCCACCGAACCTTCCGGCCATACAATACCGTGGTTGATTTCATTTCCGATCTGAACCATGTCGGGCGGTGTGCCCTGCGCTTTTAATTGACTGACGACTTCAAACGTGTAATCATACAGCGCTTTTTTAAGCGCCTCAAAACCCAGTCCCTCCCAGGCTTTTGGCTTGAATTGTTTGCCCGGGTCGGCCCAATAATCGCTGTAGTGGAAATCTAAAAGTAGTTTCATACCGGCAGCTTTGACCCGTTTGGCCATGGCTTTGGTGTGTTCTAAATCGCAAAAACCTGCAGTGGGTGAGTAGCCGTTCTCCGCTGCCGGGTCGTTGAAGATCCGTAATCGGACATAATTGAAACCGTGCGCTTTCAGGCTTTGGATTGCGTCTACTTCCACGCCGTTTTCTTTGAATTTTATTCCTTTTGCCTCCAATTCGGGCAAAAAAGAAATATCTGCACCGATCATTTTATCCACCTTTTGGGGTCTGGATGCCACGCCTTGCAGGATGTATTTTGGGTCGATCGTCACCGATGCGACACTGCCCGGCGCAACGGTGATGATGTCCGTATCCCCTTTCCAAAGATTCGGCGAATGCGCTTCAAAATGGATTTTGCCGGATTTTGTGCCGGATTGAATGATGACCTGGCATTTTCCATTAAAAAGGCTGCGTTGCCAGGCGCCGTCCACACATTTGTCGGGTTCGTGGCTCGAAGGGTCGCCATTGCCGACCCCGATGATTTTGGCATCGCCTTC
>JBILHS010000024.1:0-53634 GCA_044350425.1 Saprospiraceae bacterium
CGTCGTGAAGGATAATGCCAAGGTTGAGGTTGCCAAGAAGGAAGGTTTGCCATGGACCTTTATTGGCCTGGCTAGTATCCTGTTGTTGCTTGCGTTCGCTTTGATGCGTATTGTAGACAATCTTTCTAATGTATCTCGTGCAAAAGACGGATTGCCTCCAGTAGAAAGGACCATGTATCAGATCCTTACCACCAAGGGTGCCATTGCCTTTTTGGTATTTGCTACGGTATTGATTTTCGGATATAAGGCCGTAGACAACGCTACCCGTATGGGCCGCGAGCAAAACTACAAGCCTGACCAGCCAATCAATTTTAGTCACAAGATCCACTCGGGCATCAACAAGATCGATTGCCAGTATTGTCATGATACGGCTCGCCGTTCCAAACAATCCGGCATCCCAGGGGCTAATACCTGCATGAACTGTCACTCAGCAGTGAAAAAAGGAACGATCAGTGGTACCAGTGAGATCACCAAAATTTTCGCGTCTATTGGTTACGACCCGATCACCAGCAAGTATCTGGATGGTTATGATAACTATAGCGATAAACAGATCGAGGACCTTTATAAAAAGTGGATCGGTCAGGAATATATGGCTACCAATAGCCTTACCGCCTTGGATGAAAATGGAAAGGGCATTGTGGAGAACCAGTGGGAAGGCATTGTGAAAGCGCTGAAGGATGACTCAAACGGCAAAATTCAAGGCCCGATCGAGTGGACCCGTATACACAATCTTCCTGATCACGCTTATTTCAACCACGCACAACACGTAGCCGTAGGGCAGGTTGCCTGTCAGAAATGTCACGGGAAAGTGGAAGAAATGGATGTGGTGTTTCAGTATTCTACACTCGGCATGGGCTGGTGTATCAGCTGTCACCGGGAGACTGAGGTGAAGTTCAAGGACAACGATTATTACAAACAATACGAGCGGTACCATAATGAACTTAAGGCGGGTACCCGCGAAAAAGTTACCGTGGAAGATATTGGCGGCCTGGAATGCCAAAAATGTCACTATTGACCACATTGACCACATTCCTCCAATTGACCACATTACACAATTGACCACATTTCAATAATATGCACCAAGATAACGGTATTTGGGTAGGCACTGAAGATTTGACCCGCGACGAAGCGTTCGCGCAGTCCTCGCAACGCGAGTTTTCGGTGGAAAATATAGACCAAACCGACGGCACCTGGCAGGCCAGCCGCCGCGATTTTCTGAAACTCATGGGTTTCGGTCTCGGCGCAGCCACCATCGCAGCATCCTGCGAAATTCCGGTTAAAAAAGCCATTCCTTACGTCACAAAGCCAGACGAAATTGTGCCAGGTGTGGCCAACTATTTCGCCTCTTCTTTTGTGAATGGGGGTGATTATTGCGCCATCCTGGTCAAGACCCGTGAAGGCCGCCCTATTAAAATTGAAGGCAATACCTTAAGTACAGTGACCAGTGGAGGCACCAGTGCCCGCGCCCAGGCCGCTGTGCTTAGCCTGTATGACACCCGCCGCATTCAAAATGCAGGCACCGTCAAAGAGGGTAATGTCAACAAATTGGATTGGGCAGGGCTTGACCGTGAAGTGAAAGCTAAACTGGCAGACGGTGGCAATATTCGCATCATCACCAACAGCATTTTCAGCCCTTCTGGAGAAAGTGCACTGCGCGAATTTGTTGCGCAATATCCAACTGCAAGCATTGTTACTTATGATGCAGTTTCATCGGCAGCATTGCTTGAAGCCAACGAAAAATGCTTTGGCTTTAACCTGTTTCCAAAATATCGTTTTGATGAAGCTGCGGTGATTTGCTCGTTTGGAGCTGACTTTCTGGGTACCTGGGGCAACCCGGTTCAACAGGCCAGGGATTATACCAAAGGCAGAAAGGTAGCTGGCCAAAAGAAGGCCAAAATGTCCCGCCACTACCAGGTGGAAGGCCACATGTCGCTCACCGGTTCTAATGCCGACAGCCGGATTCAGATTCGTCCGAGCGAAATGGGCGCTGCAATTTCAGCCCTTTATGCTGAACTTTCTGGCAATGGCGGTGGTCCAAAATTGAACGACAAAGCCGTTGCAGCCATGAAAAAAGTGGCGAAGGATTTACAGGCTGCCCGCGGCAAATCCATCGTGGTATCCGGATCAAACAATGTAGCTGAGCAGATCATCGTGAATAAGATCAACGATCTGTTGGGCAATTTGAACTCGACCATTGATTTCAATGGCGCTTCTTTCACCCATTCAGGGGACGAGCGTAAAGTTGGAAAACTGATAGAGGAAATGAATGGCGGTCAGGTGGCTACGGTCATCGTTTGGGGCGCAAATCCCGCTTGGGAACTTCCTAATTCGGAGGCTTTCAAAGCAGCTTTTTCTAAAGTGGGTACACGCATTTCGCTCAATACCAATCTGGACGAAACCACGCTGCTCTGCACACACGCTGCACCAACCAATCACTTTTTGGAGTCTTGGGGCGATGCATTACCGGTAGCTGGTAAGTTTAGTATCATTCAGCCTACCATTGCGCCGCTTTTTGCTACACGTCAGGCAGAACATTCTTTGCTGATCTGGTGCGATAGCCCGAATTTGAATGCCAATTCGGAGCAGCCTTATTATGAATATGTAAAAGCTAACTGGCAGAAGGATTATTTCCCAAACCAGACGAAATACCTTTCCCCGGATGGATTCTGGGAAATGAGCCTCCACGATGGGGTACATGAAGTGCCACCGCAAGGTGTCACAGTAGCCTATAATCAGGCAGTAGCGGTAGATTTTAACGGAGTTTCCAAACCGTCTTCCTCAGAGTTAGAAATTTCCTTCTTCGAAACGGTGAACATCGGGGGTGGCCAGTATGCACATAACCCATGGTTGCAGGAGATGCCTGATCCGGTCACTCGGACTGTATGGGGCAACTACCTCAGTATCCCGGTTGAATGGGATGGCGTAAATAACATTGACGGCTGGAAGGGCCTCACTGACGGAGATGAAGTAGAGGTGGAAGTAAACGGTCAGAAATTTACCTGCGCGGTTGTTAAAAACTTCGGTCAGACACAGGGTACAGTAGCGATAGCTTTAGGTGGTGGACGTGAAGCCGGTGGCTGTGGGGTGACTTATGGTGTAAATGTAAATGCAGCGCTGAAACAAGAAAACGGCCTGACGCAATATTATGGTGTTGATGTAAAGGTGACCCCCAAGGGTACACAGGACAAGCATTTTGCCTGTGTTCAACACCACAACACCATGGGGGTTAAGGCAATGGGCAAGGAAGAAGGGAAAGTGATCAATGCCGATGAAAAATCATTGGGCTACAAGGGCTTCCAAGGCTCCTTGACCGATCGTTCCATCATTTTCCAGACCAATATCAAAGACCTTCAGAAATTCGAGCACAAGCTGGAAGAATTCCATGAAGAGTCCAATCACCTGAATTCACAGACCTTATACCCGGACAATATTGAGTACTTCGGTACTGGTATGAAGTGGGGCATGTATGTTGATCTGAATTCCTGCATTGGCTGTGGCGCTTGTCAGGTAGCTTGTGTAAGCGAGAACAACGTTCCCGTTGTAGGTAAAAAAGAGGTGGCCCGTCACCACGAGATGACCTGGTTGCGTATTGACAGATATTTCTACGGGGATCTTGAAAACCCGAAAGTTGTATATCAGCCCATGATGTGCCAGCACTGTGACAATGCTCCTTGTGAGAACGTTTGTCCGGTTAATGCGACCAACCACTCCATGGAAGGACTCAATCAGATGGCTTATAACCGTTGTATTGGCACACGTTATTGCGCCAACAACTGTCCGTACAAAGTGCGCCGTTTCAACTGGCTCGACTATACTACGGCAGACCTTTGGCCTTCAAACGAAGAGCGTGTCTTCCATGTAGAAGGAGAGGATATGCCATTTTATGCAGATAACCTCGTACGTATGGTTCTGAACCCTGACGTGACAGTTCGTACCCGTGGTGTGATCGAAAAATGCTCTTTCTGTGTACAACGCATTCAGGAAGGCAAATTGACCGCTAAAAAAGAAAGCCGTGCAATTCAGGACAACGACGTTCGTACTGCTTGCCAAACCGCCTGCCCAACCGGAGCGATCGTGTTTGGTAACCTGAACAATCCTGAAAGCGAGGTCAGCAAAGCAAACAAATCAGCCGGAGCTTTGGCCTACAAGGTGCTCGAAGAAATTAACGTGCGCCCTGGAGTTCAATATTCAGCTAAGATTCATAACGCTAACGAAGAACTTTATTCTTGAGTGGTAAGTGATCAAAGATCATTTTACTCGATTATGCCACCACTTAACACTCATCACTTATCACTGAAAAGATATGTCTCAACCAGTTGCGGCCGTTCGGCACATATTGATTGAAGGGAACAAATCCTACCATAATATTACGGAGGATCTATGTAGCCCTACGGAGAAGTCTCCTACGCGGGAGTGGATTATTGCCTTTTCGTTAGCCTCGGTTTTCCTGGGTCTTTACGTATTTGCCATCGTATGGACGGTGTGGAAAGGGATCGGTGAATGGGGCGCAAACCGCTCTATCAACTGGGCCTGGGACATCACCAATTTCGTTTGGTGGATCGGTATCGGCCACGCAGGTACCCTTATTTCGGCCATTCTATTACTTTTTCGTCAACGTTGGCGTACAGGTGTAAACCGTGCAGCAGAAGCAATGACCATATTTGCGGTAATCTGCGCAGGTCAGTTCCCGATCTTCCACATGGGACGCGTTTGGCTGGCATTTTTTATCATGCCTTTCCCAAACACACGTGGCCCGATCTGGACGAACTTTAACTCGCCCCTGCTGTGGGACGTATTTGCGATCTCGACTTATTTTTCTGTATCCCTGTTATTCTGGTATACAGGTTTAGTTCCTGACCTTGCAACGGTTCGTGACCGCGCAAAGGGAGCTCGTCGTAAACTTTACGAAACATTTTCTTTTGGCTGGACAGGCAGTGCAAAGCACTGGCAACGTTGGGAAGCACTTTCGCTGGTTTTGGCGGGTATTTCCACACCGCTGGTACTTTCGGTTCACACCATCGTATCTTTTGACTTTGCCACTTCTGTAATTCCAGGTTGGCACACGACCATCTTCCCGCCTTATTTTGTAGCGGGTGCCGTGTTCTCTGGTTTTGCGATGGTACAAACCCTGATGATCATTACCAGAAAGGTACTCAACCTTCAGCAATATATTACCCTTAACCACATCGAATCGATGAATAAGGTAATCGTACTTACCGGTACGATTGTAGGGGTAGCTTACCTGACAGAATTATTTATTGCCTGGTATTCAGGATATATCTACGAACAGTTTGCCTTTTACAACCGTGTATTTGGTATTTACTGGTGGTCATACTTCGGTATGATGTTTTGTAACGTAGTGAGCCCGCAGGTATTCTGGTCACATAAAATCCGTCGTAGCATCTGGTGGACGTTCTTCATATCCATTGTGATCAACGTGGGTATGTGGTTTGAACGTTTTGTGATCATTGCAACTACTTTGGCTCGTGACTTCCTGCCATCTTCCTGGAGCTACTATCGCCCAACATGGGTGGAGATCAGCATCTTCACAGGTACGATTGGTTTGTTCTTCTTCTGTTACCTCATATTCTGCCGGGTAGCGCCTGTAGTTGCTATAGCAGAAGTAAAATCAATATTGAAAGTTGCTGGGGATCAGTACATCGGCCCGGATGCAAAGCATGGTCACCACGAACAAGTAAAGCAAGCTCATTGAGTAACAAGTTTAAAGTAACAAGTTTAAAGTTTTGACTGATCACTTTCCACTTGAAACTTTCCACTTGAAACTTTCCACTTGAAACTCTAATAACTTATCACTTACCATTTAGAAATAATGGCTGCTGAAAATACAAAAGTCCTTTACGGACTATACAACGACGAAGAAGATCTGAAAGGGGCGGTTAAGACCGCCAGTGCAGCGCACTTGGATATCATGGACGTATTTACACCATTTCCGGTGCACGGACTGGATCCATTGCTCGGGCTAAAAGAAAGCCGCCTGCATTACCTCGGTTTTATTTATGGAGCCATTGGTGCTTTGTTCGGTTTTCTTGCTATGACCTGGATATTCGTCAGTGATTGGCCAACGATGTATGGTGGCAAACCCTATTGGTCGGTTCCGGCATTCATTCCCATCACTTTTGAGATGACGGTCTTGTTTGCTGCATGGGGTATGACAATCACTTTTTACACAATCTGTGGCATGTGGCCTGGTGTAAAAGCCAACTCTCTTGATCTTCGTATCACGGACGATAAATTTTGTATTGCTTTCGACGTAACCACTGCATCTGAGAGTACGGTAGATACCCTCAAAGGTTTTTTCCAAAACACCCGTGCGGAAGAGGTGAATGTTAAGACCATGTAATTGTTAAATGGTGGTTGGGTAAGACAGATCGATTTGTTCTGAAAAATTAAATCTCCAGAAACAATTCATACTTGAAAACTCAAAAGCAAAGCACCCATAAACCAATCACAAATCAACGAATCAACAAGAATTATGAAATACGCAATTGGCGCGATTCTCGGTGTGGCACTTTTTGCCTGGCTCTTTTCAGTCTGCTCTCCTGCAGGCGTGAACAAGACTGGTCATGAGTATATGCCGGATATGTACCACCCGGTGAGTTATGAGGCCAACCAGTACAGCGCATACTCCTGGAATCACTGGAACGGTGCATCAGATGGTCAAACCTTCAGCAAAGCGCAACTGTCTCAGCCTCGTGGTAAAGTGGCAGGGAGTGTTCCACGTGGTTACACTGGAGTATATTACACGGATGCTTCTGCATTAGACATCGTACGTGGCAAAAACGCACCCAATGCGATTGCAGCTCAGGTGAATGGCGAGGCACCTTATACTTATGCAAATAATGAGGATGATCGCCTGAAATGTGAGAAGGAAATGGTTAATAATCCATTCCCGATCACCAAAGAAGGTCTGGACCGTGCAAAACCATTGTACGAAACCTTTTGCGGTGTTTGTCACGGCAACAAAGGCGATGGACAGGGCGTACTCGTTACTATTCCGGATGCCAAATATCCTGCTGCCCCTAAAAATCTGCTGGGTGATGACATGATTGGTGCAGGTAATGGTCGATACTATTTTGCCATGGTTTACGGTAAAAACGTAATGGGGGGGTACACAGATAAGCTATCTTTTGAGGAGCGCTGGCAGGTAATTCACTATGTCCGCTCGCTTCAGGCTAAAAGCAAGAATTTGGAATACAGCGAAAAGGCAAATTCGCTCAGCAATATTGAAAAACCAGCCAAGGGTGTAGCTTCAGGTTCCGGCCGCGTTGCGCCTGCAGCACCTGCCCCGGCACCAGTTGCACCGGCAGGGAAATAGTAATTGACAATTTCTAAGCGCTTTCAAATTTTGAAAGGCTTCAGAAACCAATATCATCGAACAAAATTTTCGGCTTTTTCCGACTTAGCGATATGAACCTAAATACGCAGTTTGTATTTGAAAAAAAGACCAAAACGCTATTAATTGGCGGTATGGTTTTGGGTGCAGTGTGCCTTGGGCTCACGTTCTTCAACGACGATGAGTACCACACCCGGTTTTGGACCAACTGGCTACACAACTCTGTGTTTTTCACAGGGATTGCTTTTACTTCCATGTTCTTCCTTTCAGCGCAGATCACTGCGTTTGCGGGATGGAATTCGGTTGTACGTCGCGTTTGGGAAGCCATGAGTCAGTTCATGTGGGTTGGTCTGATCCTCATGGGTATCATAGCGCTGGGCGTATGGGGGCATTTTCATCACCTGTATCACTGGAACAGCCTTGATATTAATATAACAGATCCAGAAGCTCCTCATTACGACCGTATTCTTGCGGGTAAAAAAAGCTTCCTGAATCCGATTTGGTTCACGGTAGGTACCATGGTTTTTTTGTTGATCTGGTACTACTGGGCAAAAAACCTGCGTCAAGCTTCCGTGGATCAGGATACCATGGAAACCAGTGATTTCAAATACTATCGCAAACAGCGCAAATGGGCGGCATCATTCCTTCCAATAGGTGGCTTTTTGAGTACCGTATTTCTCTGGCAGTCAGTGATGTCTGTGGATCCACATTGGTATAGCACCATGTTTGCCTGGTATTCAATGGTTTCGATGTGGCTTGGTTCGATTTCCCTGACGGTAATGCTGATCATTTACCTGAAATCACTGGGCTACCTGGAGTATGTAAGTCAGAATCACTTACACGATATTGGTAAGTTTCTCTTCGGCATATCTGTTTTTTGGGCTTATCTCTGGTTTGACCAATTCATGTTGATCTGGTATGCTAATAATGGGGAAGAGACCATTTACTTCAAGGAACGGATGACCTATTATCCGGTGCTTTTCTGGGGCAACTTACTCCTGAATTTTGTAACACCGTTCCTTATTTTGATGCGGAACGATACAAAACGGAAGTTCGGTACCATGTTCTTTGTTGCTTTGATCGTCTTCTTTGGTCACTGGTGGGATTTTTTCTACATGATCAAGCCAGGTGCACGTACGGCTGCGCATGAAGCAAAGGAATTGGCTGAAGGAAAACACGGAGGGGCAAGTCATAGCACTGTAGCACCTACATCTGAAGCCAAACATGAAGCGGCACCAGCAGAGGAAAATCACGCAACAGCCACAGAACCGCGTGATACAGTAGGACATACAGCACCTGCTGCGATGGATTCCATTGCAGAAGCGGCGCACACAACAGAACCTCCTGGCGGTGCAGAACCGCCTGAAGCAACAAAACATGAAGGAGAGCATCCAAAAGTTGAAGGCGAGGCTGAAGAAACCCATGCAGGAGATGAAACCCATGGTGAAGGGGCACATCCCGCAGACACTTCTAAAGCATTCAAGTTAGGATATACCATTCCGGGGCTTGAGGAAATCGGTGTGTTAATAGGATTTCTGAGCTTGTTTCTTTTCTTCTTTTTCAATCAACTTTCTAAGGCTTCTCTTGTTCCGTTGAAGGATCCATTTTTGGAAGAAAGCCTGCATCACGACACTGGAACTCTTATTGAAGGAGAGGGTGGTGGGCATCATTGAGCCGATGGCAGAGGATTTTGGACGGGACAATAGCATAGCTAGCCGTTCCAATTTTTCAACCATTCTAACAAACTTTTCAATCTCTTTGTAAAAGAAAAATATAGCAATGACTTCGCTAATCGTTTTACTTTGTGTTGTTCTGATCACCATAGTAATGGTGCAAATCGGAAAAGTTTATGAACTGGCCAATACCATAAAGGGTGAGCGGCAGGTAATGCGGGATAACAGCAAGTGGAATGGCTGGCTCTCGCTCTTATTCTTGGTGTTATTTCTGGTTGGAGTTTGCTGGTCGGCATGGGTTTACAGCCCTGTAATGCTGGGTTATGGTCCGCACGGATCGGCCTCTGAACACGGTAAACTTTTGGACGATATTTTCTTCGTCACCCTGGTTCTAACAGGTATTGTGTTCATTTTGACACATATTGCATTGTTTTATTTTGCCTACAAATACCGATGGCAGGAAGGTCGTAAAGCGAAATTCATTCCGCATGACAACCGCCTGGAAATTTGGTGGACGGCAATTCCAGCCGTGGTCATGACCATTTTGGTAGTTCGCGGACTGAATGCCTGGAACATAGTGATGGCCGATGTAAAGGAAGGCGAGGATTACATGGAAATTGAAGCAACTGGTCAGCAGTTTGGCTGGACGATCCGTTACCCTGGTGCAGATGGAATGATTGGTACCCGCAACTACAAAAAAACTACGGGTGCCAATACACTGGGTATGGATTTTACAGATTCAAAAACCTGGGATGACTTTATCCCTGGTCAAGAGTTCTATTTCCCTGTTGGCAAAAAAATCCGAGTGCGTATTATCGCCAAGGATGTTTTGCACAACTTTTATCTGCCGCAATTTCGCGTCAAAATGGATGCTGTACCAGGCCTTCCAACTTACTTTGTATTCACGCCTGTTAAGACGACCACAGATTACCGCAATGAACTCCGTAAGTATCCGGAATACAATGAACCCTTTGACCCGGCCGATCCAAACGGCCCAAAGCGTTGGGAGAAATTTGATTACGAATTAGCTTGTGCTGAGCTCTGTGGGAAAGGCCACTACTCTATGCGTAGGGTATTCAAAGTAGTATCTCAGGAAGAGTATGATGCCTGGGTGAAGCAACAGAAGTCATTTTACTTGACGGAAATGCGCGGCAAAGCAGATGACCCGAATAAAGATAAAGTATTGGATATTGAAGTGCGCGAACGTGCTGTAGAATTTGGCGTATCTATCAAGAAAGCTGTCGAGTCTCCTACCGCAGCAGACAAGACATTGTCCCTGAGCCATATTAGTTTTGAGGCAGGTTCAGCTTCTCTGACGGCAAACAGCAAATATGAACTGGACAATTTAGTGTCTGGTATGAATGCATTCCCGGCTATTAGTATTGAAGTAGCAGGGCATACTGATAACACCGGAGATGCAGGCGTAAATCTTACACTTTCTGCTCAGCGGGCAGCCTCTGTGGTCAAATACCTGGGTGATCGTGGCATATCAATAGGGCGTCTTAAGCCTCGTGGATATGGAGACACGAAACCTTTGGCGCCCAACGATTCGCCTGAAAATCAGGCCAAAAACCGAAGGACCGAATTTACAGTTTTAAATTAATCTTGCGATTAAAGTAGAGACCACATTCAAAAATTGCTCTACGTGAATCAGAGTTAACAATTGAAAAATTATCAATTTTAAGAGCATGGCTAACGTCAATAATGTCGCTGATACACTGGAAGATCAACTCACCCAGGAGTTGGGTTATGATGATCATTTTCACGAGCATCACCATGGCGACAAGTTTCAGTCTAACTTTCTGACTAAGTATATCTTTAGCACAGACCACAAGATGATTGGCAGGCAGTTCCTGATCACAGGGATTTTCTGGGCATTTATCGGTGCTGCAATGTCCATTGTTTTTCGTCTTCAATTGGGTTTTCCCGAGGCGGACATGGCATGGCTGAGACCCATTCTAGGCAAATGGATCCAGGTAAGTGAAGCTGGAATCGGCAAGCTTGATCCTGAGTTTTATTATTCACTGGTCACCATGCACGGTACCATTCTGGTATTTTTTGTACTTACTGCTGGTTTGAGCGGCACTTTTGCAAATCTGCTCATTCCGTTGCAAATTGGTGCACGAGACATGGCATCGCCTTTGTTGAATGCATTGTCATACTGGTTCTTTTTTCTGGCCGGTGTGGTGATGTTCATTTCGCTTTTCTTAAGCACCGGACCTTTTTCCGGCGGATGGACAGCTTACCCACCACTTAGTGCCTTGCCCCAGGCTTCTGATGGTTCAGGTGCAGGCATGACCATGTGGATTGTAGCCATGGCACTGTTTGTGGTGTCCTCCCTTCTGGGTGGTATCAATTACATCACCACGATCCTTAACCTTCGCACGAAGGGTATGAGCTTGTGGCGGATGCCGCTTCCAATGTGGGCTATTTTTGTAACGGCGATCTTAGGGGTACTTTCTTTCCCCGTACTTCTTTCAGGTGTATTGCTGTTGATGTTCGACCGCAGCATGGGTACTTCTTTTTACCTGAGCGAAATTGTAGTAGGAGGTCAGATTCTCGATCGTATCGGCGGCAGTCCAATTTTGTTCCAGCACTTATTCTGGTTCCTGGGCCACCCGGAGGTTTATATCATCATTTTGCCTGCCATGGGCATTGTGTCTGAGGTGCTTTCAGTTTCTGCGCGCAAGCCGATCTTTGGATACACAGCTATGGTGTTCTCTATTCTTGCCATTGGCTTTTTGGCCTTCATCGTGTGGGCCCACCACATGTTTATGTCGGGGGTAAATCCATTTATTTCCAACTTCTTTGTAATATTTACCCTGATAATAGCCGTGCCCTCCGCAGTAAAAGTCTTTAACTGGATAGGCACGATTTATGGCTCAAATTTCAGGTTTACAGCTGCAAGTCTTTTTAGTGTAGGCTTTGTGTCGATGTTTATTTCAGGTGGTCTTACAGGAATTTTCTTGGGTAACTCCGCGATTGACATTCCATTGCACGATACTTATTTTGTGGTTGCACACTTCCACATTGTGATGGGTGTGGCGGCGTTCTTTGGGATGTTTGCAGGTGTTTATCACTGGTTTCCTAAGATGTTTGGTCGTTTTATGAATGAGACCATGGGTAAGATCCACTTTTGGGGAACGATCATCGGCGCGTACGCTATTTTCTGGCCGATGCACTACACCGGCATGGCTGGAGTGCCACGCCGCTATTACGACGGTGGAGCATCCTTTGATGCCTTCCGCCACTTCCAGGATCTTAATCAATTCATCACGGTAGCTGCAATTTTTGTATTCTTCTTGCAGATCTTGTTTATTGTTAACTTTTTCTATTCCATTTTCAGCGGGAAAAAGATGACAACGAAAAATCCTTGGGGTGCAAACTCCTTGGAGTGGACAACACCGATCAATACAGGTCACGGCAACTGGCCAGGAAATATTCCAACCGTACAGCGCTGGGCATATGATTATGGTAAGGATGGTGAAGAATTTATCCCTCAATATGTGCCTTTGAAGGAAGGCGAGCAGGATCATGGGGAAGGCCACTAATTAGAGGTGCTTTTTAGGAAGTATTGGTATTTTGGGCCAAAGCGTTTAAAAAGACCAATACGTTCCATTAACAAAATAAAAACCTTGGATAAAATCAAGCGAAATGCAGCGCAACGACGCCAAACAGATTTCGATTTTTGAGGGCTTGAGACAAGCAGTCACTGATTTTGGGTTGCTTGTCAAGTTTAAGTTGACTCTTTTAGTTCTTTTCTCTGCTGTAATGTCTTACGCAATCGTATGCGAAGGTGTGGTGAATTGGGGGGCAATGCTTTTATTAGCACTTGGTGGTTTTCTGGTGACAGGCGCAGCCAATGCCTTGAATCAGGTGTTGGAACGGGATTATGACCGCTTAATGCCTCGGACAAACAACCGTCCAGTGGTAACGGGACGGATGAGTGTCAGTACTGCGGTTATGCTTGCCGGGTTGATGGCTATGTTGGGCATTACGATGCTTTCATTATTCAATCCATTAACCGGGTTTCTTGGTACGCTTTCGCTGATCAGCTATGCCTTTGTTTACACCCCCATGAAACGCTCCACGCCTTTGGCGGTTGTAGTAGGAGCGATTCCCGGCGCACTGCCGTTAATCATTGGTTGTGTAGCACATGAAGGGTTTGTTTCACCGACTGCCTGGATGTTGTTCACTCTTCAGTTTTTGTGGCAGTTTCCCCATTTCTGGGCAGTTGCCTGGGTGGCCGATGAAGATTATAGAAAAGCAGGCTTTTACCTCCTCCCATCCGGGAGTGGTGAAAAAGACAAAACGACCGGATTACTTTCGTTCATTTTTTGTCTGCTTTTAATTGCAAGTTCGATTTTGAGCTTTATGCTTGGCTACGTAGGCATAGTTGCTACCTCTGTACTTGTTTTGCTTAATGTTTATTGGGCAATTCAATGTTGGAGCTTGTATAAAACATGCGAAAGAACGGCAGCTCGAAAGCAGATGTTTGTTTCTTTTGTGCATTTACCCGTATCGCTCATCGTATTGTTGTTGGATAGGATTATTTGATGCTTAAAACGGAGCAACAGGGTGGAATGATCTGAATAGAATCGCTTTAGTACTGTCGTAAGGCGGAAAAAAAAATAAAAAAATGGCCGCATTAAGGCAAGAATACAACCAAAGCAAAATTCATCCCCACAAAATGACGCTGTGGGTCGCTATCGGTTCCATCATCATGATGTTCGCGGCGTTCACTAGCGCTTATATGGTTAGAAGGGCATCAGGCAATTGGTTAGAGTTCAAATTGCCAGATATTTTCATGGTAAATACGGTGGTCATTTTGTTGAGTAGTGTGTCGATCCATTTGTCGTTTGCCGGATTTAAGAAAGGGAACGAGCGACGTTACAAAAGCATGTTGATTGCAACATTTTTTTTGGGACTGCTCTTTGTGGTGTTGCAGTATAAGGGTTGGGAAGCTTTGACTTCGATGGGTGCAACCTTCACAGTAAACCCATCAAGTTCTTTTATTTATGTTATTTCAGGTTTGCATGCAGCCCACGTTCTAGGTGGAATTGCAGCATTGTTCGTCGCTTTGACCTATGCCTATATGCTGCCGTATAAACCTACATTGCAACGCAGACAACGATTTGAGTTGGTCGTGCATTACTGGCATTTTGTGGACATCTTATGGGTTTACCTGATGGTGTTCTTTATGGTACAATCTTAAAATTCTGAAATTGGACTTTTTGATCTTCTGCTCTAGGCATAACCAAGCGCAAAGCTCAAAATTTCAACATTTAAAGTCTTATAACTACTGACAATCATGGCAGAAACATCTGTTTCACACGCACACGAGACGCACGAGCATGGCTCTGACGAGCAGCTTTGGGAAGGCGGGAAAGAACCAATGAAGGCCAGTTATGGCAAGTTGATGATGTGGTATTTTCTGGTGTCTGACGCTTTCACTTTCGCTGGCTTTTTGATCGCTTACGGAACGATCCGCTTCAGTATGCCAACCTGGCCGGAGCCGGATTTTGTCTTTGCATCCTTTCCGTTTGTGAAAGCGCATTGGCCTTTGGTTTTCGTAACGTTTATGACCTTCGTTCTTATTTTTAGTTCTGTTACGATGGTACGAGCGGTGCAAGAGGGACATCGTGAGAACAAACGTGGCGTTGTTTTCTGGATGTTCCTTACCATTTTAGGCGGAGCGACCTTCCTTGGAAGCCAGGCTTATGAATGGACCATGCTTATCAAGTATGAAAATGTTTCCCTGAATCAAAATCCATTTGGACGTCATATTGCGGATGGTGTTATGGTAGACGCAAGTGGTAAGGAGGTGCTTGAAAATGGTGCCCCAGTTGCGGTTAAAACGAACGATTCTTATCTTTTGCACGGGCACGAGCACAACGGTGAAGTTAAGCTGGAAGAAAAGTATGTTCGCTACACTTCCGGCGCTCACGCAGGTCAAACCCATCAGCTGGAGCAAGGGCCTAAAGCATTTGGTGCACTTTTCTTCTTTATTACCGGTTTTCACGGTTTTCACGTGCTTTCCGGGGTGGTCTTCTTACTCCTGATCATGATAAATGCTATGAGCGGTTTGTATGCAGAACGCCGGAATGGATATGAGATGGTTGAAAAAATTGGTTTGTATTGGCACTTTGTGGATCTGGTTTGGGTGTTCGTATTCCTCGTTTTCTACTTATTGTAATTTTTTTAATTGGTTTGGGTTTTGGAGTTTCCATTACCCCCTTTGAACGAATTTATCACAGACAATTCCTACCATGCTTTCGAACGCCAAAGTCTTTATATTGGCAAACTGCTATGAAGGAATTTATTACCACACACTCATTCAACAACAATAAGCAATGTCTGCACATCAATCATACGAAGATCAGAAGAAACTTGTGTTCTACGGCTTGAAGTTGCTCGGTATCATTACCATCGTTGAAGTGGCGTTTGCTCTTTTTGCAAAAGGCCATATTGTTCCTAGCGTTACCTTCGGTAAAGATGGTGGCTTTGGCCAGGCCCTATATATGTTGGCGATGATCGGAGCAAGCGTTTACAAAGCCTACTTTATTATTTTCTTTTTTATGCACATGGCAGGTGAGGTGCGTGGCCTCGTACTGAGTGTGCTGATGCCAACCTTGTTACTGGTCTGGGCCATTATAGCCTTTTTCCAGGAGGGAAGCCGCTGGGGGGCTAGACGTGAACAAATCAAAGAGAAGAACGAACGAGTTGTTCAACCTGCAACTGGTAAGCCTACGGGCTATTTAATGCCAGGAACTTATAAAGGATAAGACCTTGTCAGGACAGTCCTTCTATACATCAGCCAACTGATTTATCTGGCTGAATGACAGGTTGGGCTTTATTGTGGCCTTCTGCTATTTTGACAACATAAAATTCCTGTTTTGACAAAAAAGGCGCGGAACAACTCCTCGCCTTTTTTGTTTATTATTTGTTCATTTACGAGTAACCCGAGATGGCATTATCGGCGCTATCACCAATAGCATAAGGACATCGGTTACTTGGTTCAAAAAAATCATTATGAGCAACGAGCAACAAAAAGCTACTCCCAAACGAAAAATAATTACGGCCGTAGCACTCACGCTGGTGTTGGTAGTTTTGCCCGCAATATCCTGGCTTTATTTGAGTGATGGGCTTCAATGGCGTAAAGATGCCAAAGCGGAACTTGGCTCTTATGGAAAGATCAGGGGAGCTTATATCATCTATCCTGATGGTACAAAAGAAAATCAACTCGCAGAGAGTGTGTGTGTGATCCACAATTTCGGCTCAAATCCAGAATTGACTGCGGAAAACAAACAGATTATTGAAACGAACAAACGACTCTATGATCAGTTTGGTAAAATGTCCAATGGCTCCCCACGTCCTTTTTTCAAAATTGTAATGATTTTTGAAGGCGGATCAACTGATTTCCGTTCAGAAATTCAAAAGATACCAAGCATTGACTACGCCAACTGGGTCGTGATGGGGGGCTTAGGCTCCTGGTCAACCATTCTTCAAAACGGGTACGAGAAATTTGCACTGGAGAAGAATGTAAAACAGCAAAAAGAGTACTACGCCATGGCGGATACCAGCGGTCAAATCAGATGCTTTTATGATGCGCTGGATGAAAAACAAGTGATCCGAATGGTACAACAAATTGCTATTCAGTTGCCAGCAAATTAAGCATCGCGGGATTCATTTGAATTGTTACTGGATCTTTTCTTATTCTTTTAGCCGTAAGTTTTACATATGAAACCTGATCTCGCACTTGAAAAAAAGCTCAACCGTTGGGCTTATGTTGTTTCTGCAATAGTGCTTTTGCTGGTCGGCCTGATGCGCCGTGTGAAATTTGATGTCGGGATCGACTTCAGTTTTCTTCCGCCGGTTCATTCCTCTTTGAATGCAATATGTGCAGTATTCCTGGTTGTCGCATTATGGCACATCAAAAATGGACGTAGAGAACAGCACCAAAAAGCGATTTACGCGGCCATGGCCTGTTCAGCTTTATTCCTGGTTTCTTACGTGCTATATCATTTTACTACCCCGGAGACTCGTTTTGGCGGTGAAGGGGCGATCAAAACAGTCTATTTTTTCCTGTTGATCACGCATGTGGTTTTAGCTGCAGTCATTTTGCCTTTTGTGTTGTTTACCTTTACCCGGGCTTACACTGGTCAGTATGAAAGGCATAAAAGTATGGCCCGCTGGGTGTTCCCGCTTTGGCTTTATGTAGCGATCACAGGCCCCATTTGCTATCTGATGCTGAAGCCATATTATTAATGGATTCTATTGAAGATAAACTTCCATACCATTCAAAAATCTACGTTATGAAATACAGGATTTTAATACTCCCTGCATTGTTGCTCGCTTTTTGTCTGCTTCCTTTGGATCAATTTGCACAGTGTGCTATGTGCAAAGGAGCTGCGGAAGCAAATTTGAAAATGGGTGGTGGAGACCCTGTGGGGCTAAACAATGGAATTCTTTACATCCTCTTTATCCCCTACCTTCTCGTGGGTTGCATCGGTTACTGGTGGTATCTCAATCGACGGAAAGAACGAGAGCAGGTTACCGAAATGTCTGAAGAAGATTTTGCGCATTATGAATAAAAAAGAGGCTTGCCAAACTGAATTGGCAAGCCTCTTTTTTAGATAAAAGGCTGTTTTACTTGATCGTGTAACGGGCGCTCAGGGCACCATATCCTGCCCGGAAGCCATCATAGGCGCTAGAGCCAATGACAAACGTAGGAACCCAATCGACAGAAAGGTTGATCGGATAATCTACAAATTTATAGTCAAGACCAAGTGCACCCATAATACCTAGGTTTACAGAACCATAGTTATTTGAAGCGTAGTAAACATCGTCATATAAGTTAAAAATGGCTGTAGCACCGCCACCAAAATACCATTTTAGGCCCTCTACATCTGTGATTGGCGTGTGAACTAGGTAAAGGGCTCCAATCCTGAAATCACTGGCGTATCTCCAGTATCGGCGGTACCCTACAAATAATTCGGCAGCATTCTTTTCACTAAAAAAATGCTTTAGGCTGATGGAAGTAGGATAGCCAAACCGCAGACCAACTGCAGTTTTATAATCGCTGCTTTGTGATTGCGCTGCAAAAACGCAGCAAAAGATCACGGCAAGTGTGAAAATTAGTTTTTTCATCTTTAGTGTAGTTGTTTTAAGTGTGGTGAATAATGAAGATTGGCGCAAATTTACTCTGCAAAAGCTCGCATGCAAACTATTTAACGAATTGAAACATGAATAAAAAGATAGCCGTTTTCCCGGGTAGCTTTGATCCTATAACCATTGGGCATGTGGATCTTGTGAAAAGAGCACTGCCTCTATTCGACGAGATCATCGTGGCGGTAGGCATCAATAGTACAAAAAAATATCTGTTCCCACATGAGCAGCGTATGGAATGGCTCCGCCAGGTTTTTGAAAAGGAGCCACAGGTAAGGGTGGATAGTTTTGAAAAATTAACGGCCCACTATTGTCAGCGTATCGGCGCACGGTTTCTGCTGCGTGGTTTGCGCAATTCCTCTGATTTCGATTACGAAAAAACGATCTCTCAGCTCAACCATATCGTGGGTGGCGGGATTGAAACGGTGTTCCTGATCACGCAGCCGGAGTATTCACACATCAGTAGCACCATCGTTCGCGAAATTATTATCGGGGGCGCAGATGCAGGTCCGTTTGTGCCGGAGGAGATTCGCCTGTCTCTGGCAGACGTAAAGATTTGAGCGATGGTGGGGTGGGGGCGGAACGAGAGAATCTGCCAGTTCTTCACAATCACCTAAAAAAACAAGCGCCCCCCACATTGCTGTGGAAGGCGCTTGGCATAAGTGTTTTTGTGTTGCTTGAAATTGAATGGATGAGACATCCGCTCTTCATTATGGCAACAACACCTTGTCGATCGCGTGTACTACGCCATTGGCACCTTGAACATCGGTGATGATGATGTTGGTTGTGCGATTTTGACCATCTACAATTTTTGCTCCGCCGGTAAGGTTGATGGTAAAGTTGCTACCACCAAAGGTTGTTACTACCTGGCCGTTGGTCAAAGCAGAAGCTACAACATTGGCACCATTTACTACGTGGTACTGAAGTACTGCGTTCAATGTAGCTGCAGGGATTGCAGCAAGATTTGGCAGGTTGAGTTCGGTCAAGAGCGCGGCAAAAGCTGCATTCGTTGGAGCAAACACGGTGAATGGACCTGCGCCGGAAAGAATCGATACATAGTCAACACCCAGATCTGCGCGGGTAAGTGCTGCAACCAAAGAGGTGAAGTTTGCATTGTTAAGTGCATGGTTGACTACGGATGGAAGCCCGATTACTTTGTCTACAATGTGTACAACACCGTTGGTAGCCAATACATCAGCAGTGGTTACTTTTACATCTTTATTGATGGTAACCGCGCCCGCTGCGCTTCTTTGAGCCAGAATGCTCAGGTTGTTGGTAGTTGTACCAAATGTTGCAAGGGTTTTAACATAACCTTCTGTTGGTACGGCAGCAGCACGTACTTCACCGCTTACTACGTGATTCAACAGAACTTGCTTTAATACATCCACTGGTACAGCTTCAAGATTTGCAAATCCGTTGGCTGTGAGGAAAGCACTGAACGCTGCATTGGTTGGTGCAAACACGGTGAAAGGACCGTTGGCATTCAAAGCGTCTACCAGACCAGCGCGGGTCAACGCAGCTACCAGGGAGGAGAGATCTTCCGTAGCCTGAGCTGTTTGAACAATGTTCTTTGGATCGTCATCATTGTCCTTACAAGCAGTAAATGAAAGGGCTGCGCTCAGCGCGAGGAACATGGAAAAAATTAACTTCTTCATAGTTTTGTGTAAATTAGTGAGGGTAATTATTTGTTGAAAAAGAAAGTATAACCGAGTTAGTCTAAAATTGTTTAATCAAATATTTTAAAATTGATAAAAAGATTAAACAAAGCTCCAAAATGACTAATTTTGGCAATAGCATTGCTTTTATTTTCAAAGGCAATGCAAAAAGCATACGAGACTAAAATGCTACCCAACTGAACACCATTTTTATCTTTGCGCATATTTACACTCAGACCAACGATTGAAACTATCCTACGATACAAATCACCCTTTCCATACATAAACAACCACCATGACTGACGCAATATTTACAGTTCCACATCCTGTCAATGAGCCCATTTGGAATTATGCTCCAGGGTCTCCTGAAAAGCTTGCCTTGAAAAAAGCCCTGGCAGAAGCAAAAGCTCAGCAAAAAGACGTACCGATGTACATCGGAGGCAAACACGTTTTTTCTGAAGAGAAAAAAGCCATGCATCCACCCCATGAGCGGGCACACGTGTTAGGCCAATACTCCAAAGGGGACGCAAGCCATGTTAAGTCTGCTATTGATGCGGCACTTGCTGCAAAACCGGCCTGGGAAGCTATGCCATGGCAGGAACGTGCGGCTATTTTTCTACGGGCTGCCGACTTGCTCACCGGACCATACCGCGCAAAAATGAGCGCAGCCACCATGCTCTGCCAAAGCAAAAATGCCTATCAGGCAGAGATCGATTGCATCTGTGAATTGGCTGATTTCTGGCGATACAATGTGTATTTCATGCAAGAGATCTACAAACAGCAGCCGCTTAGCACCCGAAATGTTTGGAATCGAACAGACTGGCGCCCCTTGGAAGGATTTGTGTTTGCCCTCACACCTTTTAACTTTACAGCCATTGCAGGTAACCTGCCTACGGCACCGGCCATGCTTGGCAACGTTGCGGTCTGGAAACCTGCAGAATCCCAGATCTATTCTGCCTCTATCATCATGGAGATCCTGGAAGAAGCAGGACTACCTGCCGGCGTGATCAATCTGGTGTACGTGAGTGGACCGGTCATGGGCGATGTGGTGTTGAAGCACCCCAGTTTTGCGGGAATTCACTTCACCGGCAGCACGGGGGTTTTTCAGCAGATCTGGAAAACCATCGGCGAAAACATCTCAAATTACCATTCCTATCCGCGCATCGTAGGTGAAACAGGAGGCAAGGATTTTGTCATGGTGCATCAATCCGCTGATCCGAAAACGGTGGCTGTAGCACTGGGTAGGGGAGCGTTTGAATATCAGGGTCAAAAATGCTCTGCTGCTTCGAGGGCCTATGTTCCTAAAAGCATCTGGGCTGAAGTGCGCGACCATCTGGTGTCTGATCTGAAAAGTATGCCCATGGGCACTACGGAGGACTTCCGTAATTTTGTCAATGCGGTGATCGATGAAAAGGCATTCGACAAGATTTCAAACTACATCGTCGAAGCAAAGAAATCGGATAAAGTGAAGGTGATCGCAGGCGGTAATTTTGATAAATCGAAGGGCTATTTTATTGAACCTACCGTCCTGGAGGTTTCTGATCCGACTTATGTCACCATGTGCGAAGAGATCTTTGGCCCGGTGTTGACGATCTTTGTCTACGAGGACAAAGAATATTCAAAAACACTCGATCTGGTGAACTCCACCTCTCCATACGCACTTACCGGAGCTATTTTTGCCAACGATCGCGCAGCACTCGCGCTGGCCAATGAAAAACTGCGGCATGCAGCGGGCAACTATTACATCAATGACAAGCCAACAGGAGCTGTGGTAGGTCAACAACCTTTTGGTGGAGGTCGCGCTTCGGGCACGAACGACAAGGCAGGTTCTATGATCAACCTTTATCGGTGGCTTTCGCCTCGTACTTTGAAAGAAAATATGGTACCGCCTACGGATTTTAGGTATCCGTTTTTGGGGGAGGAGTGAGTATCCATAATAAAGGGGGATAATGGCTGTCAAACCATTATCCCCCAATTTTTAACTTGGTCTACCGCCCCACTAAAACCGCTGTACAAACTAGGAAATATTTGTCAAAAACAGCCTATATTCATAACGACCATAGCGTTTTCAGTAAGATACTTGCCCCAAAAACACCTCCCCCAAAAACTAACCATCGTAACATCTTCCCAAGCCGTTCCGATCCTTCTAATAACGCTTCGTCGTTGGATTCGCAATGACGTAACATACTCCATGCCTTGTAGCCTTCAAGCATTCCACGAGTGCATAGGTAAATGAGGGCGATGCTGATCATTATAATGATCACCCGGTATAAATTCCCGTCTTCCAAAAGGTAGAATTCGGAGTAGGGCAAGGTTTTTTCGGACCAATAAGAGTACAAAAAATAAAGAGATTTTATAAAGGTAGAAATGCCCAGCAATAGGCAAATCACGATTAATGGCTTGCCGATGCGAGCGGTGTTGCTTAATTTTTTGAGTAATCGATCTGTAAGCCAGAGATTTTGGTTTTCTTCCTCCAGCTCAGGTTTTTCTTGCTTCATATTATTCACGATCATAAATTCAGGACTGCAATCCATTGACCAACAGCGGAGAGCCCCCAAATAGCGGCCAATATCAAAGCCCAAACCTGGGAATACTGTAATAATTGGAAAGCTTTTTCTAGAACCAACTGATCTTGACTGGCTAGAGCTCGTTCCAAATGCTTCGCAAACAGCAAGCAGTAATACCCCAAAAAGACCAAGGGGGTTTCAAATAGCCTTCCATCCATCGACCAGCCGGGCGCTCATCAATAGCTGGGATGAATTCGGTGGGTGCATCAAGAGGTGTGTTGGCCATTGTTTTAAGTTGAAAAGCATGAATATCTAATTCCCATAATGAGCAAATGGTGCCTTTTTTTCTATTACAGAATTTCAACAACCACTTTTCCCATCGTTTTCCCGATTTGAAACAAGCGCACAGCATCCGGTAATTTTTCAAATGGAAATAAATGGCCCACATGGGGTGGCGCAAGCTTCATTGCTTCAAGTTCGACCAATAGACTGCGGAGCAGTTCGGCATTTTCGTACAACCATATCAGGTTGAAACCTAGCACAGCCCGGTTGGTTTCAACCATCCTTTGCGGATCTACCTTGGGGCGGGTAAAAAAATGCCAGAGCAGATGTAGTTTGTTTGCACGATCACTGGCCGTCGCATACCGGGCCGATCCGAAAACGACCGCTCTTCCCATGGGGGCAAGCATATCAAACGGAATGCTGAAAAATGAGCCGCCAACACTGTCCATCAATAAGTGGAGTGGCTTGCCGTCTAACGCGATTTTGAGTTGATCTTCAAAATCATTGCCCCGAACGATGATCCGGTCGTATCCTTGAGATAAGGCAAAGTCAGTCTTGGACGCATGGCCCACAGTGCCGATCGTATAACAATGGTAAGCCTGGGCAATCTTTAATGCCTGCAAGCCCACACCGCCCACGGCGCTGTGGATCAATACACTTTGATTTTGTTGTAAGGCGCCCAGCGTAGCCATGCCATAATAGGCGGTAAGCGTTTGCACCAGATAAGCCGCGCCGGTTGGGAAGTCCCAGTCCGAGGGCATTGGAATGGCATATCGGGCATCGATGTTCAGGTGTGTAGTGTATGCACCAAAGCGGGTAACCCCCATGATTCGGTCGCCAGTTCGAAGATGTGTAATGCCTGTACCTGCGGCTACAATGGTGCCGGAATACTCCAGTCCGGGCGTAAATTCGCCTTTAGGCGTGGCGCCGTAAAGTCCCCAGATCGCAAATACATCAGCAAAATTCAGGCCGATGGCGCGGACGGCTATTTGGACTTCGCCGGGTGCGGGAGGGGCGAGTTCGAAACTTTGAGGTTTTAAATCGGCGAGGTTTCCAGCACGGAGGGTAAATTTTGTAGGCATGGGTAAAATGTTATGTCCTTCTTTGCTTCAATCTGCCGAAAATTCGGGGCAGGCGAATGAATGGGGGGAATATAATTGAATTTAAATGGTCCTTTCTGACGCTATTAAAGGGCAATATTCGTTTAATTTCAAGAGCATAAGTGTGCTTTTAAAAACCTCGTCTACAGGCGCGGAAATACCAACCATCTCCTTTGAGTAAGGATGCTGAAAGGATAGAAACATACTGTGTAAGAACATTCTATGCAGGTCGAAAACATCCCGAAAGTAGGAGTTGTGTTTTACATCTCCGTGGCGCTTATCACCGATGACCGGATATCTGAGGTGGGCAAAATGTTTGCGGATCTGGTGGCGGCGACCGGTTTCTAACTGGGCTTCTACCAGTGAAAAGCGCGCGGTGGTGTGGCGCAGACCAATGGGATGGTCGATTTCCGAAGTGCCCAGACGCACGAAATGAGTGATGGCCTGTAGCGGACCTTTGCCAGAATCAGGATCCTCCAGTGCATAATCTACAGTACCTGATTCCGGCGTCCAACCCCGAACGATGGCCAGGTATTTTTTCTCGACGGTTTTGTCCATGACCTGTTCGCCAAGCAGGCCGGAGGCTTCCGAGTTTTTGCCAAAGATCAAAACACCAGAGGTAGCCCGGTCGAGCCGATGGACCGGGTATACACGTTGCCCGATCTGGTCGCGCAGCAGCTGTACCACAAATACATTGTCCTCGCTGATGCGGGTACGGTGCATAAGAATGCCCGGTGGTTTGTTGATGGCAATAAAATGTTCGTCGGAGAAAAGGATGGAGAACGGGGTCATGTTACGTGTAGCGGATGAATTGCAAAGGACGTCTTTTTCAATGGTTCCAGAATTTTAAGGTGATAGTTTACGATTGGGAAAGGTAAATTTACCTGAATCTGCTAACTTTGCTAACTTTCGCCGCCAAAACTAATGGTCAACATCGTTTTTAACATCGAAATCAGAAAAAGATGCCGAGTCAAACAGAAAATTGGACCTACGCAGAATTTCACGCTTTTGTTATGCTTTATGCAGCAAATACGGATGGGCACCTCACCCGTGAAGAGGAAGACCTCATTGTCCCTACGCTAACGGCGTCAGAATATGTTCGGATCAAATCCGTATTTATGGCTTGTGATGATGCAGATGCGTTGGACATTATTTTTTCCTACAAGGACCAATATTGTCGAACCAAGGCCGACAAGGACAAGATTCTGGCCGATATGCTCGAAATTTATAATGCAAATGCTGGATTAGAACAGATCGAACGAGGTGTGCTCCATATTTTTGAGCGGATACTTTAACCGTGTAGTCGCCACATAAAAATCGGCCTGAATGTTGGAACAAATTTTTATTTCTAGGTAGAAGACAACAATATTCCCAGCAACTCGCTGTTTCTTTGCACGCTATACTTTAAGCAAAAAAAGCACTGCAGCGTATGCTCCACGAATACAAACTCCCCTCGCTAGGCGATGGCGTGAGCGGTAAAGTGACCGAAATATTGGTTAAAACAGGCGATAAAGTCTCGCTTGAACAAATTGTCCTCGTAGTTGGAACCGACAAGGTGGATGCAGAGATGCCCATTGATGTAGCGGGTGTCGTGGATGCCATCCTTGTTAAAAAAGGGGATGAAGTAACAGAAGGCAGCCTGGTCATGAAGATCAAACTTGATGATGCAAGCCCTTCATCTGATGGCAAAAGTTTGTCAGTCATTGAATCCGCCCCTGTGGTAGTGAATGCAACAGCTGTTTCTACTCCAATAACAGAAGCAGTCGCTGCAATAACCACTTCAGTTGCAGCAACTTCTCCCGAGCCTGCTCCTCCAAGTGCCGTTCCCACCACCAACCTTCGCACCTCCCCGCTTGCACGCAAACGCGCTAAAGAATTGGGTGTAAATCTTTCAGATCTGCACCCTGCTGACGGAGCAAGCCGCATTTCGTACAAAGATGTAGTGGATTATATCAAAAAGAAACTGGATTCCGGCGGCGGTTCAGCCGTAAGTGCTGGCGGAATGGCTCGTAAAGCTTTGCCTGATTTTTCCAAATTTGGCGAAACGGAACGCAAAGCGCAGTCCAATGTCGGGGTGAAAACTGCCGAAGCCATGGCGTATGCCACGCATACGATTCCACATGCCTACATCTCGGAAAAAGTTGACATCACCCGGCTTGAAGCCCTGCGACAGCAGTATAAAGATCAGGTAAAGGCAGCTGGTGGCAGCCTTACGATGACGGCAATTCTTACCAAAGCAGTAGCCATCATGTTGCGCCGGATGCCTCAATTCAACGCCAGTCTTGACGTAGAGACCAACGAAGTGATCTACAAAAAATACATCAACATTGGAATTGCAGTAGACACTCCCGCTGGCTTATACGTCCCGAATATTAAAAAGGCAGATCAAAAAAATCTTACAGAACTTTCTGTAGATCTGGCAGATATCGGCACCCGAACCAAAGGTGGAAAGATCACCTTGAATGATTTGCTGGGTGGAACCTTTACCATTTCCAATATTGGTGGGATCGGAGGTACTAATATGCTTTCGATTGTGAACTGGCCAGAGGTAGCTATTCTCAGTATAGTTGCCGCTCAGATGGAGCCAGTGTGGAATGAAGACTCTAAGACCTTCGAACCACGCATGATGATGCCCATGACCATTGGATGGGATCACCGGGTGATCAATGGAGGCGATGCTGCCCGATTCATGGTAGAACTGAAGCGAATCCTTGAAGAACCGTTTTTGGCATGGCTTTAAATTGATTTTTTGCCTTTTTGATGGGTGTTCAAAGTAAAGCTATTAGTTTTGCAACAGCCTAATAAATAATTGCACTGGGTCAGGCAGCGTTTAAGTTGTTTGGTACCGTCTTTCTGTTTTCTGCCGGGAGATGTATTATGGTGTCTCCCTATTTTTTCAAAATCAAAGTATTATGAAGAAAATTTACGCCTTAATTCTTTCCCTCTCACTGTTTTCTATCTGGTCCAATGGGGTATATGCTCAATGCAATGGTGCTCCCTGTCAGATACCGGTCCCTTCCGTAGATGCTACTCAGGCCTGTGTTTTGCCAAATCCGGCAGCATTGGACTGCTATTTCGGTGCTACTACTCCGGACCAGCCTATTTCCATACCGGACGTCTGGTGTACCTCTGTTGAAAATAACCACTTTTTCGCTTTTACGGCAGATGCTGCGACAGCTGTTTTTGATATTTGCACCTATGGTTGTGGAACAGGGGCAGCTATACAAGCAGCGGTGCTTTCGACGGCGGATTGCATTGATTTTCAGTTTGTATCACCCTGTTTGGGGAATATTCCCTCTGGAACGTGCCAAACCTTAACGGCCAGTAACCTTACTCCCGGGGAGGTCTATTACCTTATGATCGATGGCAATGCCGGAGCACAATGCGACTACTCCATCAATGGTGTGAACCCAACGATCAATGGCCCATCTGCTCCGGTGTGCCTGCCATCATCCCAGCTCAGCACTTATACGACCAACACGATCTCGACCTGGACGATCAACCCGCCTACTGCAGGTAATATCCAGGGTGCTAACGTAGCTACTACAGTATCAATTCTATGGGCTGAGCCCGGTGCGGCAGAAGTATGTGCTCAATCGCTGCTTTGCCCCAACGCCCCCAATCTTTGTATCCCGATCAATATTGGGGAAGATGTAGAATCTACAGAGATGGTGGATGTGTGCCAGGGTAAAACGGTTCAATGTGCCGGCTCGACCTTTTCTGCCGGCGGCACATTTCCGGTTACCTTGAATTCATATTTGGGTTGCGACAGCGTCGTTAACTGTGTTGTGCGTGTTATTCCCACGGTAATGACGACGGTCAATGTGAATATGTGTCAGGGCGGGTCTGCGACGTGTGCCGGTGAAGAATTTTTCAATCCGGGCACCTTTCCAGTCACGCTGGAAGCTTTTCAAGGCTGCGATAGTATCGTAAAATGTGTGGTCAAAGTGGTACCCACCTATTTTGGCCCTACCAAATTTGTAAATCTTTGTGCACCGGCCTCCCATCAGGTGTGTGATGAATTTTATACCCAAACGGGTATTTACCCTACTTTTTGCACCGGTTATCTGGGTTGTGATAGTGTTGTAACGGTAGACCTGGCGGTCATGGACCCCCAAGCGTCCATTGCTCCTCCGGCGGTGCTAGATTGTGGAGCCAATGCGATTATTACGCTAAATGGTACAGGTTCTAACCTGAATAACGCTACGGGCGGTGTGACATTATACCAATGGACGGGTCCTGGCATCATAGGCTCCGCCATTACGCCTACAATTCAGGTGAACCTGCCGGGCCAGTATTGCCTGATCTTAAGGCACAGCCGTGGCGGTGTTGGTTGTTCCGACACCACCTGCGTAACCGTCACAGCAAGCGCCTTGCAACCCGGTGCTATTGCCAGCGGTCCCAACTTTAATTGCATTTCATCGACAAGCACCCTGATGGGTTCTTCCCCTACGGGTGGGGTTACCTTCACCTGGACCGGGCCTGGCATCACTCCAGTGAACCAATTTCAGCCGAACCCCACGGTGAATCTGCCTGGTGTATATGTGCTTACAGTTAGAAACCCAATAAACGGCTGTACTTCTACAGCGACGGTTACTGTAGTTGGCGACCTGACCCCTCCGGCCGCCAGCGCAGTGAGCGACACAATCACCTGCTTACAACCCAATGTGACGATCGATGGTATCACGAATGTTCCTACAGCAAGTTGGAACTGGGCGGGTCCTGGCATCAATGCCGGCAATCAGATGTTGGAAAACCCCAATGTGCTGGTGTCTGGTAGCTACATGGTAACGGTTACGAATACGGTGAACGGTTGTACGAACACCGCCACTACGGTAGTGGATCTAAACAACTCGAACCCAACGGTCGCAGCGGGTCCGAACGATACGCTCACCTGTACGCTTCCGAATATTACGCTTCAGGGTGTAGGCAATGGCGGCGGGCAGCCGATCAATTTTGCGTGGACGGGCCCCAACATGTTTATGTCGAACGTGGCGCAGCCCAACATCAACGTTGCGGGAGATTATATCTTAACGGTATTAAATACGCTGAATGGATGTTCAAAGAAAGATACGGTATCCATCGCATCCAATCAATTGCTTCCAAGTGCGATTGCCGGGGAAGATTCGACAATCAATTGTGCACAGCCGTTGGTGTTCCTGATTGGCTCTGCCTCGAGCAACGGCGCTAATTTTACAGCGACCTGGAACGGCCCGGGGATCAACGCGGGCAATCAAAATCAATACAATCCTGAAGTGGATCAAGCGGGCATCTATAACCTGTTGATCACGAATATAACCAATGGTTGTACGTCTACGGACCAGGTGGAGGTGTTGCTCAATACGTCCTTACCTACTGCGGATGCAGGTTCTGACGATCAACTGACGTGTACGACCACGAACGGCGTGACGTTGAACGGTAGCGGTGTGCCGGCTACGGTGACCTATTTATGGACCGGCCCTGGCATCGGCTCGAACAATGACACGCTTCAAAACCCGATGGTTACGCAGGCGGGCACTTATGATCTGGTGGTGACCAATCCGGTCAACGGATGTACCTCGTCAGATCAGGTCATCGTTACGCAGGACGCGAATGTTCCGGTTGCAAATGGTGGTCCGGATCAGGTGTTGAACTGCCTGGTATTCAGTGTTGATCTGGATGGATTGGGTTCTACCTCCGGTGCTGGTGTCACGTATACCTGGACAGGTCCGGGCATTTCGGGCGCCAATATAAATGTACAGAGCCCGACGGGTCTGACGCTGCCCGGGACGTATAACCTGACGGTAACGAATACGAACAACAATTGCGTGAATACGGATGTGGTAGTGATTCAAATCGATACGCTTCATCCGAATGCAGATGCAGGGAATCCATTGATCCTGAACTGCTTCAACAACACGACGGATACGCTGGATGCCTCTGGCAGCAGCCTTGGTTCGATCTACACAGTGTTGTGGTCGGGTCCGGGGATCAATGCGGGGAATGAGAACCTGGTTCATCCGGTGGTGAACAACCAGCCTGGTCTGTATAATCTGACGATCACGAACACGGACAATACCTGTACGTCTACGGATCAGGTGAATATAGTGCTGGATGTTGCACCTCCTGCCGCGGATGCAGGCGCAGACAAGATCATCGATTGTGTGATCACGAATACGGTGATCGGGGGCAGTTCTTCGGTGGGTGCGAACTTCACGTACCTGTGGACAGGTCCTGGGATTACAGCGACAAATGAGACTTTAGCCACTCCAACGATTGATCAGCCGGGTACTTACAGCCTGGTGGTCACCAATACCATCAATGGTTGTACAACGACGGATGATGTGCTGATCAACACAAATGCAGTGCTTCCCACGGCTTTGGCCGGGAATGACGGCTTGTTGACTTGCGCAAATCCGACGGCCATTCTGGACGGATCTTTATCCAGCAATGGGGCCAGTTTTACGACCCTATGGTCTGGTCCTGGCATCAACGCGGGCAATCAAAATCTGTCGTCGCCGAGTGTAACGGTTCAGGGGACGTATATTATATTGGTCACGAACACTGCGAACAGTTGTATCAAGCGCGATACAGTGATCGTGGGCGAGAACAAAGCGATTCCGGCAGCAGGAGCAGGTCCGAATGGGGCGCTGAACTGTGTTGTACAGAATGTTACCCTGGATGGCAGTCTGTCCGGGTTTAGTCCGACGATTGTGTACAACTGGACGGGCGCAGGGATTAATGCTACGAATCAAACGGTTCAGAGTCCGGTGGTTAGCCAGCCAGGTACTTATGATCTGCTGGTGACGGACAATGAGAATGGTTGTACGAGTACAGATCAGGTGGAGGTGACGCAGGATATTGTCCTTCCTATCGCCAGTGCGGGCGTGGATGGTCTGCTCACCTGTGGACAGCTGACGGAGACCATTGATGGGTCTGGCAGCAGTGTAGGGGTGTTGTTCAGCTATATTTGGGAAGGCCCTGGCATCAATTCAAATAACTTCAATGTACAGAATCCTACGGTAGACCTGACGGGCACTTACACCGTCACGGTCACGAATAGCTTCAATCTATGTACGTCCACGGATATTGTTTTTGTGGATGAGGATAAGGCAGCTCCGGTGATTGCTGCGGGTCCTGACGGCGAGTTGACCTGCGCGTTGACAACCGCCCAGTTGGACGCGACGCAGTCTGCTTCTGGCGCGAACATTAGTTTTCTGTGGAGTGGCCCGGGTGTATTGCCTGGGAATCAGACGAGTTCGACACCGACGATCAACCTTCCTGGTTCGTACGGCCTGACGGTCACGAATTCGACGAATGGTTGCACGAGTACGGATATTGCCCTTGTTACGATAGACACGATCAGTCCAATCGTATTTGCCGGCAGTGATCTGACATTGACCTGTTCAAATTCGGCAGCGGGCGTGACCTTGATGTCAACGGGTTCAAATACTGGCGTAAACTTCCAGTATTTGTGGACGGGTCCAGGTATTACAGCGGCGAATGAAACTCTGGCCAATCCGACGGTGACGCAGGCGGGAACGTATACCTTACGGATCACGAATGCGACCAACGGATGTGATGCGACGGATGTAGCGCTGGTGGACAGCGAGCAAGACCTTCCGACCGCAGAAGCGGGTCCATCCCGTGTAATCACGTGCTCGATCACGGATGCAACGCTGGATGGCTCAGGCTCTACTTCACCGAATGGTGGCTCTTTGACTTACCAATGGTTTGGCCCCGGGATCAATGCAAATAATGCAACCAGTGATATGCCGCTGGTACTTTTGGATGGCACGTATTCGCTGACGGTGACGAATGTGAGTACGGGCTGTTCCGCTACAGATCAGGTGATCGTTACGCTGGACAACCAGCCGCCCGGCACCACGGCATCTTCAGACATCATTACTTGTCTTGATCTGATCTCGACGGTAGCTGCGACGAGTTCACTGACAGGCTCTACTTATATTTGGACAGGTCCGGATGTAGATGCGACCAATGAAACGCTTCAGACACTTCAGGTGGATCTTCCGGGCTTATATCTGGTGACGGTGACCGCTCCGAATGGTTGCACCAATACTGCCAGCACGACGGTAGGGATAGATGCAAACGTTCCGCAGGGGATCACGAATGGTACTACGCTGAACTGTTTCAACGGCGGCTCTTCGTTGATTGGCGGTGAGGTGTTATCTCCTCCGGGCTCGACGTTTAACTGGACAGGTCCTGGTATTGTGGGTTCGGTTTCGACCCCATCAGTGGTTGTGACCCAGGCTGGTACGTATACGTTTACGATTTTTGCTCCGAATGGCTGTGTTCGTCCGATCGAGGCAGTAGTCTTGGCAGATTTTGCAGCACCGACGGTGGTTGCAGTAGCGACGGAGCAGATCGATTGCAACACGATGGAGGTAACGCTGAATGCTACGGGCAGCACCACGGGTTCGAACTTTACCAGTACCTGGTCTACGAGCAATGGAAATTTTGTGTCCGGAACTAATACGCTTACCCCGGTAGTAGATCAGGCAGGTCGATACCAATTGTTGATCGTAAATAAGACAAATGGTTGCAGAGACAGCGCGGAGGCAACGGTTTTGGTAGATCCGCAGGTGCCGTCGGGGATCAATCTGACGGTTCGGAACATCAAATGTTTTGGCGATGTGAACGGTTCTATCTCGGTAAACGGGGTACAGGGCGGCACGTCCCCCTTCATATTCTTTTTGAGTGGCAACACGGGTTCAGGCAACAACCAGTACACCGGTTTGCAGGCGGGAACGTATGTGCTGACGCTGGAGGATGCAAATGGTTGTGAGTTAGATACCACGATCACGATCACAGAACCTGGTGAATTGCAGGTGGATCTGGGTCCGGACGTTCGGGTGAGCCTGGGCGAATATGCCACAGTGACATCGCAGATCGAGACCACGGTAGGAATCCAGTCAGTTACCTGGAATTACTCTCCTGGCTGCACGGATTCCATCCCGTATTGCGAGACGTTTACCTACCTTCCGTTTGATACATATCGCCACCGGATCACGGTGGTGGACAGCAATGGATGTGTAGATCGTGACGAGGTATTGGTGATTGTGAAGAAAGCCCGTCAGGTGTATGTGAACAACATCTTCAATCCGAATTCTGAGGAGAATTACATCGTGACGGTGTTTGCCGGGATCGATGTAAAGCAGGTCAACTCGTTCTACATCTTTGACCGTTGGGGTGATCAGGTATTCCAGCAGCTGAATTTCCTGCCGAATGATTATTCCAAAGGTTGGGATGGTACGGTGAAAGGCCAGGAAGCTCAGCTTGGCGTGTACGTTTGGTACTGCGAAGTAGAGTTTATAGATGGAGAAAAGAAGCTCTTTAAGGGAGATGTGACTGTGATAAGATAGGGAAATGTGAGCGTTTTGGTACTTTTTTAACACAAATGGGCGATTAGCAAAATGCTGATTGCCCATTTGTTTTTAAAAAGATATTTATTGCAGAATCAAGCAGCGTTAAGCTATTGAAAGATATCTTGTTGTATTTTGGCACGGCTTCTTTTGAATTGCGCCACTTTGTTAAAAAAACACACTATTATGACCAAATTTTACTGCTTTCTCTTTGTAGGGTTTTTGCTTTCTTATGCGAACAGCAATTTATTTGCACAATGTAATAGTGCGCCATGCCAATTACCAACGCCTTCGGTAAATGCCCAAGACGCCTGTGTTTTACCAAATCCAGGGGCATTGGACTGCTATTTCGGGGCTACCACAGATGATGCTCCGGTATCATTTCCTCCGTCCTGGTGCGCTGCCATTCACAACAATCACTGGTTTGCGTTCACGGCAGATGCCGCAACAGCTGTTTTTGATATTTGCACCTATGGATGTGCAACGGGTAATGGCATACAAGCGGCTGTACTTTCAACGGTAGATTGCATTAATTTTGTGTTTGTATCCCCTTGTTTGGGGGATATTCCCTCTGGAACGTGCCAAACCTTAACGGCCAGTAACCTTACTGTTGGGGAGGTCTATTACCTTTGTATAGATGGGAGTGGCGGCGCCCTTTGCGACTACTCCATCAATGGTGTGAACCCAACGATCAATGGCCCATCTGCTCCGGTGTGCCTGCCATCATCCCAGCTCAGCACTTATACGACCAATACGATTTCCTCCTGGACGATCAACCCGCCTACAGCAGGTAATATTCAGGGTGCTAATGTAGCCACGTCAGTAGATATCATATGGGCTGAGCCCGGTGCGGCAGAAGTGTGTGCTCAATCGCTGCTTTGCCCCAACGCCCCCAATCTTTGTATCCCGATCAATATTGGAGAAGATGTAGAATCCTCGGAGATGGTGGATGTATGCCAGGGTAAAACGGTTGAATGTGCCGGCTCGACCTTTTCTGCCGGCGGCACATTTCCGGTTACCTTGAATTCATATTTGGGTTGCGACAGCGTCGTTAACTGTGTTGTGCGTGTTATTCCCACGGTAATGACGACGGTCAATGTGAATATGTGTCAGGGCGGGTCTGCGACGTGTGCCGGTGAAGAATTTTTCAATCCGGGCACCTTTCCAGTCACGCTGGAAGCTTTTCAAGGCTGCGATAGTATCGTAAAATGTGTGGTCAAAGTGGTACCCACCTATTTTGGCCCTACCAAATTTGTAAATCTTTGTGCACCGGCCTCCCATCAGGTGTGTGATGAATTTTATACCCAAACGGGTATTTACCCTACTTTTTGCACCGGTTATCTGGGTTGTGATAGTGTTGTAACGGTAGACCTGGCGGTCATGGACCCCCAAGCGTCCATTGCTCCTCCGGCGGTGCTAGATTGTGGAGCCAATGCGATTATTACGCTAAATGGTACAGGTTCTAACCTGAATAACGCTACGGGCGGTGTGACATTATACCAATGGACGGGTCCTGGCATCATAGGCTCCGCCATTACGCCTACAATTCAGGTGAACCTGCCGGGCCAGTATTGCCTGATCTTAAGGCACAGCCGTGGCGGTGTTGGTTGTTCCGACACCACCTGCGTAACCGTCACAGCAAGCGCCTTGCAACCCGGTGCTATTGCCAGCGGTCCCAACTTTAATTGCATTTCATCGACAAGCACCCTGATGGGTTCTTCCCCTACGGGTGGGGTTACCTTCACCTGGACCGGGCCTGGCATCACTCCAGTGAACCAATTTCAGCCGAACCCCACGGTGAATCTGCCTGGTGTATATGTGCTTACAGTTAGAAACCCAATAAACGGCTGTACTTCTACAGCGACGGTTACTGTAGTTGGCGACCTGACCCCTCCGGCCGCCAGCGCAGTGAGCGACACAATCACCTGCTTACAACCCAATGTGACGATCGATGGTATCACGAATGTTCCTACAGCAAGTTGGAACTGGGCGGGTCCTGGCATCAATGCCGGCAATCAGATGTTGGAAAACCCCAATGTGCTGGTGTCTGGTAGCTACATGGTAACGGTTACGAATACGGTGAACGGTTGTACGAACACCGCCACTACGGTAGTGGATCTAAACAACTCGAACCCAACGGTCGCAGCGGGTCCGAACGATACGCTCACCTGTACGCTTCCGAATATTACGCTTCAGGGTGTAGGCAATGGCGGCGGGCAGCCGATCAATTTTGCGTGGACGGGCCCCAACATGTTTATGTCGAACGTGGCGCAGCCCAACATCAACGTTGCGGGAGATTATATCTTAACGGTATTAAATACGCTGAATGGATGTTCAAAGAAAGATACGGTATCCATCGCATCCAATCAATTGCTTCCAAGTGCGATTGCCGGGGAAGATTCGACAATCAATTGTGCACAGCCGTTGGTGTTCCTGATTGGCTCTGCCTCGAGCAACGGCGCTAATTTTACAGCGACCTGGAACGGCCCGGGGATCAACGCGGGCAATCAAAATCAATACAATCCTGAAGTGGATCAAGCGGGCATCTATAACCTGTTGATCACGAATATAACCAATGGTTGTACGTCTACGGACCAGGTGGAGGTGTTGCTCAATACGTCCTTACCTACTGCGGATGCAGGTTCTGACGATCAACTGACGTGTACGACCACGAACGGCGTGACGTTGAACGGTAGCGGTGTGCCGGCTACGGTGACCTATTTATGGACCGGCCCTGGCATCGGCTCGAACAATGACACGCTTCAAAACCCGATGGTTACGCAGGCGGGCACTTATGATCTGGTGGTGACCAATCCGGTCAACGGATGTACCTCGTCAGATCAGGTCATCGTTACGCAGGACGCGAATGTTCCGGTTGCAAATGGTGGTCCGGATCAGGTGTTGAACTGCCTGGTATTCAGTGTTGATCTGGATGGATTGGGTTCTACCTCCGGTGCTGGTGTCACGTATACCTGGACAGGTCCGGGCATTTCGGGCGCCAATATAAATGTACAGAGCCCGACGGGTCTGACGCTGCCCGGGACGTATAACCTGACGGTAACGAATACGAACAACAATTGCGTGAATACGGATGTGGTAGTGATTCAAATCGATACGCTTCATCCGAATGCAGATGCAGGGAATCCATTGATCCTGAACTGCTTCAACAACACGACGGATACGCTGGATGCCTCTGGCAGCAGCCTTGGTTCGATCTACACAGTGTTGTGGTCGGGTCCGGGGATCAATGCGGGGAATGAGAACCTGGTTCATCCGGTGGTGAACAACCAGCCTGGTCTGTATAATCTGACGATCACGAACACGGACAATACCTGTACGTCTACGGATCAGGTGAATATAGTGCTGGATGTTGCACCTCCTGCCGCGGATGCAGGCGCAGACAAGATCATCGATTGTGTGATCACGAATACGGTGATCGGGGGCAGTTCTTCGGTGGGTGCGAACTTCACGTACCTGTGGACAGGTCCTGGGATTACAGCGACAAATGAGACTTTAGCCACTCCAACGATTGATCAGCCGGGTACTTACAGCCTGGTGGTCACCAATACCATCAATGGTTGTACAACGACGGATGATGTGCTGATCAACACAAATGCAGTGCTTCCCACGGCTTTGGCCGGGAATGACGGCTTGTTGACTTGCGCAAATCCGACGGCCATTCTGGACGGATCTTTATCCAGCAATGGGGCCAGTTTTACGACCCTATGGTCTGGTCCTGGCATCAACGCGGGCAATCAAAATCTGTCGTCGCCGAGTGTAACGGTTCAGGGGACGTATATTATATTGGTCACGAACACTGCGAACAG
The DNA here is from genome assembly GCA_044350425.1 of Saprospiraceae bacterium. GTDB lineage: Bacteria > Bacteroidota > Bacteroidia > Chitinophagales > Saprospiraceae > M3007. The sequence goes on from JBILHS010000024.1 coordinate 36,929, forward strand.
TTGTATCAAGCGCGATACAGTGATCGTGGGCGAGAACAAAGCGATTCCGGCAGCAGGAGCAGGTCCGAATGGGGCGCTGAACTGTGTTGTACAGAATGTTACCCTGGATGGCAGTCTGTCCGGGTTTAGTCCGACGATTGTGTACAACTGGACGGGCGCAGGGATTAATGCTACGAATCAAACGGTTCAGAGTCCGGTGGTTAGCCAGCCAGGTACTTATGATCTGCTGGTGACGGACAATGAGAATGGTTGTACGAGTACAGATCAGGTGGAGGTGACGCAGGATATTGTCCTTCCTATCGCCAGTGCGGGCGTGGATGGTCTGCTCACCTGTGGACAGCTGACGGAGACCATTGATGGGTCTGGCAGCAGTGTAGGGGTGTTGTTCAGCTATATTTGGGAAGGCCCTGGCATCAATTCAAATAACTTCAATGTACAGAATCCTACGGTAGACCTGACGGGCACTTACACCGTCACGGTCACGAATAGCTTCAATCTATGTACGTCCACGGATATTGTTTTTGTGGATGAGGATAAGGCAGCTCCGGTGATTGCTGCGGGTCCTGACGGCGAGTTGACCTGCGCGTTGACAACCGCCCAGTTGGACGCGACGCAGTCTGCTTCTGGCGCGAACATTAGTTTTCTGTGGAGTGGCCCGGGTGTATTGCCTGGGAATCAGACGAGTTCGACACCGACGATCAACCTTCCTGGTTCGTACGGCCTGACGGTCACGAATTCGACGAATGGTTGCACGAGTACGGATATTGCCCTTGTTACGATAGACACGATCAGTCCAATCGTATTTGCCGGCAGTGATCTGACATTGACCTGTTCAAATTCGGCAGCGGGCGTGACCTTGATGTCAACGGGTTCAAATACTGGCGTAAACTTCCAGTATTTGTGGACGGGTCCAGGTATTACAGCGGCGAATGAAACTCTGGCCAATCCGACGGTGACGCAGGCGGGAACGTATACCTTACGGATCACGAATGCGACCAACGGATGTGATGCGACGGATGTAGCGCTGGTGGACAGCGAGCAAGACCTTCCGACCGCAGAAGCGGGTCCATCCCGTGTAATCACGTGCTCGATCACGGATGCAACGCTGGATGGCTCAGGCTCTACTTCACCGAATGGTGGCTCTTTGACTTACCAATGGTTTGGCCCCGGGATCAATGCAAATAATGCAACCAGTGATATGCCGCTGGTACTTTTGGATGGCACGTATTCGCTGACGGTGACGAATGTGAGTACGGGCTGTTCCGCTACAGATCAGGTGATCGTTACGCTGGACAACCAGCCGCCCGGCACCACGGCATCTTCAGACATCATTACTTGTCTTGATCTGATCTCGACGGTAGCTGCGACGAGTTCACTGACAGGCTCTACTTATATTTGGACAGGTCCGGATGTAGATGCGACCAATGAAACGCTTCAGACACTTCAGGTGGATCTTCCGGGCTTATATCTGGTGACGGTGACCGCTCCGAATGGTTGCACCAATACTGCCAGCACGACGGTAGGGATAGATGCAAACGTTCCGCAGGGGATCACGAATGGTACTACGCTGAACTGTTTCAACGGCGGCTCTTCGTTGATTGGCGGTGAGGTGTTATCTCCTCCGGGCTCGACGTTTAACTGGACAGGTCCTGGTATTGTGGGTTCGGTTTCGACCCCATCAGTGGTTGTGACCCAGGCTGGTACGTATACGTTTACGATTTTTGCTCCGAATGGCTGTGTTCGTCCGATCGAGGCAGTAGTCTTGGCAGATTTTGCAGCACCGACGGTGGTTGCAGTAGCGACGGAGCAGATCGATTGCAACACGATGGAGGTAACGCTGAATGCTACGGGCAGCACCACGGGTTCGAACTTTACCAGTACCTGGTCTACGAGCAATGGAAATTTTGTGTCCGGAACTAATACGCTTACCCCGGTAGTAGATCAGGCAGGTCGATACCAATTGTTGATCGTAAATAAGACAAATGGTTGCAGAGACAGCGCGGAGGCAACGGTTTTGGTAGATCCGCAGGTGCCGTCGGGGATCAATCTGACGGTTCGGAACATCAAATGTTTTGGCGATGTGAACGGTTCTATCTCGGTAAACGGGGTACAGGGCGGCACGTCCCCCTTCATATTCTTTTTGAGTGGCAACACGGGTTCAGGCAACAACCAGTACACCGGTTTGCAGGCGGGAACGTATGTGCTGACGCTGGAGGATGCAAATGGTTGTGAGTTAGATACCACGATCACGATCACAGAACCTGGTGAATTGCAGGTGGATCTGGGTCCGGACGTTCGGGTGAGCCTGGGCGAATATGCCACAGTGACATCGCAGATCGAGACCACGGTAGGAATCCAGTCAGTTACCTGGAATTACTCTCCTGGCTGCACGGATTCCATCCCGTATTGCGAGACGTTTACCTACCTTCCGTTTGATACATATCGCCACCGGATCACGGTGGTGGACAGCAATGGATGTGTAGATCGTGACGAGGTATTGGTGATTGTGAAGAAAGCCCGTCAGGTGTATGTGAACAACATCTTCAATCCGAATTCTGAGGAGAATTACATCGTGACGGTGTTTGCCGGGATCGATGTAAAGCAGGTCAACTCGTTCTACATCTTTGACCGTTGGGGTGATCAGATATTCCAGCAGCTGAATTTCCTGCCGAATGATTATTCCAAAGGTTGGGATGGTACGGTGAAAGGCCAGGAAGCTCAGCTTGGCGTGTACGTTTGGTACTGCGAAGTAGAGTTTATAGACGGAGAAAAGAAGCTCTTTAAGGGAGATGTGACTGTGATAAGATAATACAAACATGGGTCATCCTGCATTTTTTGCGGGGTGGCTCATGTCTTTTTTGGATCAGACTGGTGCGTATTCCGGGTTTTGGGATTGGTAGAAATGTCAATCGGAATGAAAATGCGCGTAGCACCGGAACGTACGTGCCAAAAGTTACAAATTCAGGTGCTGATCACCTACAGAACACCTAAATCAAGCTCTTTCTACCGGTGTTTGGGTACTCGCACCTTTGCCAAATTCAAGAAGGCTCCAATGTGATTTATCCCAGTGTTCCAGAGGAATACCATTGTAGCACCCGAATGAATCCAAAATAGTCTTTAAGGACAGAATCAAAATAAAAAAGAGGAGCGTACAGCAAATGCCATACGCTCCTCTTTTTTATTTTGATTTAAGATAAGTTGGAAACAAATTTCTCAGATACACTCTAAGGCACCACCTTCATCAAATGTTCTCCGGTAGCGTTATCCTCCACCAATTGATCGTGGGTACGATAAGGCACACTGTTCAGCAAGGTCATCAACTCGTCCCGCTTGATCTTATATTCTTCAAACAATTGTCCGGTAATTGGGAGTGGTTGTGGAAGGTTAAGGCGAAGTGGATCAACTTCACGTCCATTTTTCCAAAAACGGAAGCAACAGTGTGGACCGGTAGCCAGGCCTGTGGATCCTACATAACCGATGGTTTGACCTTGTGCAACCCTGGTTCCAGGTCGGATGCCTTTTGCAAATCCGCTCATGTGCAGGTATTGGGTCTGGTAAACCCCATCATGTTTGATCTTTACAAAATTTCCGTTTCCGCCACGGCGGGTAGCCTCCATTACAGTGCCTTCAGCAACTGAAATAATGGGGGTGCCGTATGGAGCGGCATAATCAGTACCTAAGTGGGCTTTTACATACCCAAGAATTGGGTGCTTTCGGTGCAGGTTGTAGCGGCTGCTGATGCGGCTGAATTTGACCGGAGCTTTTAAGAAGGCTTTACGTGCAGGGCGGCCATCAAAATCAAAATAATCTGTTTTTTGACCGTCCTTTTGGAAATGGAAGGCGTATGATTCTTTGCCCTCGCGCTCATAGACGGCAGCGATGATCTTTCCGGTGCCGACAGCTTCTCCTTGTATGAAATGCTGTTCGAATACGACTTTAAACCGATCCCCCTGCTTTTGATGGTAGAAATCAACGGACGAAGCCAGGACATCGATCATTCCATCGGCAAGTTCGTCAGAGAGGCCATTGTCGGTAAGGGCTTGCCAAAAGCTGGATTCCAATACACCCGATGCAGCTACGATTTCCGTATGCACATCGCGCTTTACAACAGCAACGTTGTAAGGCTCTTTCAACTCAAAAACCGTATATTGGTATGGAGATGGCTCATAAATCATCATTTCTGGTGCCTGTCCTTTTTGACGGGTCAGAAACCGAAGTGAAGCCCCTACACGAAGTGAATTGATTTTGAATTTGTCTTTACAATTTTCCACCAGTTTATTCACCTGAGGGTAGCTAAGACCGGCTTGTTCCATCAAAATGGTGCCGAGGATGTCCCCGCGTTTCAGTTCTTTTTCGGTGAGCGCAAACTCATCCATGAAAAAGCCCCATCGGAGGTTTCGTGTTTCGAGCGGAAGTGCATCCGGGCGCGAAATCACTGCAATGGCAGCGGCGGGAGGGGCACTGTTGGGTTGGAGATAAGTAAGCGTGGCTGCAAAAAGGCCTGCTGTGAGCGCTGTGCCGGCGGCAATCAAGGAAGTTTTCTTTACAAAAAACTGTTGTGCACGCCGTAACCACGGCTCTGAGGGAGCGTCTGAATTCACGTTAGAAAAGGAAGATTAAGAAAACGGTTTAGTATAGTCAGTCTGCTGGGGCTTCCACTTTCACACCGAGGTGCTACTGTAGACAGAGGGCAAATGTAACATTGCCTTTTGATTTTTGCCTTATGATGGGTGGATTTTAACTAACGGGGTAATCTGAGGTTTTTACACAAGATGAGGAAAACGTTGCACCAGTGCTACATCCGGTCCATCTCTTATTTCTTTTTAACCGTAATATAAGTTACCCCAGTAAGTGCCATGAGCGATTTCTTTTTCAGCTCAATTTCCGCAGGTTTTAAATAGAAGAAACGGATGCCTACGACATGGGTCTTTCCATTCTGCTGATAATACGGTTCATAATCCTCTTCGGTGAGCAGCTTGCGCAATTTGTCGGCATTGTTTTTATCAGAAAGCGAGGCTACAATGAGGATGCATTCCCGTCCATTACGGGCCATATTTACCTTTTCACGAGCTTCTTTTTCTTTTGCAGCCAACGATTCTTTTGCTGCTTTGTCCAAATTTTCGGCAGGAGGGGTTTCCTTTTCTGTTATTTCAGGCGCATCTTCGACCTTTTTTTCTTCATCGGCAGGCTTCTCCTGAACTACCACTTCTGAATCGGGCTTCTGCGCTTCGACTGCTGTTTTTTGGCGGTGTTGCCAATACCAGATTCCTGCAGAAAGTGCCGCCAGTAATAAAAATATTCCCAAGGCTGTGCTAATACCGGAACTTCCCCCAGAACGCTCTGACGCGAAAGTAGCTTCAGGCATGGGCGGCGGTGGGGTAGGGGCAGTGTATGGTTGAGAAGATGAAGGTACAGGGGGGGCAGTTTCAGGCGTTGGTTCTACCGCACGTGAGCGGGCAATCGGTGAAAATTGCAAGGGTGGCAGCCCATAAGAACTGGCGTTGAAATTGGTTGCGTCCGGGAGAAACTGAATTTTCTGAACGTAGTTTTTATAAAGTCGGCCTACTCCAGGTAGTGTTACGATCTCTCGCTGATCGAGTAAAGTTCTCATTTTCTCTACAAATTCCTCCACAGCATGCGCGGCATCTCCAACGCTGAGCCCATGCGCATCCGCAATATCTGCACTGAGCAGACCATCGTCGATTGTAAGATTTTCGCTAAAAGAAAGTGTTTTAGCAGGTGGATTAACCGTGCCACCAACGAAATCTGTGGAAGCTGGTGTGCGGGTAGCTGTAAAACCACCGAATCCAGGGATGACGAGTGCATCGTGAAGGAAAAGAAGCTTCTCGATGTGGGCTGGGATATCAATCTGCATAGTAAAATCGACTTAAAGGTTCTCAGTTTGGAGCCCGGTCATTTGGCATTGACAAAACGAAGGTTTCCTGGTTTGTGGGTGTCCGGACAAAGATACGCTCCTAAAATGTTCTATAGTTTCAAAAAAACAGAATTGATTTTTAGTAAAGCGCTTACGGTAGTAATAATCAGCGTAGAAAGATAAAAAATCCCTCCACCAGGTTTGGTGTGAAAATGACAATAAGTTCTACTTTTGGCGGCGAAAATAATCAGCGTATATGGACACTACTGGAGAGGTTGGGTCTTTTTTTAAATCTGCGTTCTCCGTCGACAACGTAATTTTTGGTTTTGACGGCGGGGATCTAAAAGTGCTGCTCATCCAGCGCGGGCAATCCCCGTTTAAGGATAAATGGGCGCTTCCCGGTGATTTGGTCTATCCCAATGAAGACCTTAACACGGCGGCTGAGCGGGTATTGGAACAACTTACAGGTTTAAGGGGGGTATATTTGGAACAAGTTAAAACTTTTGGCGCAGTTAATCGTCACCCTTTGGGCCGTGTGATCACGGTGGCCTATATTTCGTTGATCAAAATCAGCAATTACACCGTAACTCCTGCATCCTTTGCGCAATCGGCCAAATGGCATAGTATTGACGAAGTAGGTGATTTGGCTTTTGATCACAACGAAATTCTGGAAAGCTGCCTCAGACGACTTAAACGCAAAGTGCGAACAGCTCCAATCGGCTTCGAATTGCTCCCACCCAAATTTACCCTCACGGAGTTACAGCAATTGTATGACTCTGTGTTGCGGCTCCCTAAACGCCTAGACAAGCGGAATTTCCGCAAAAAAATACTCTCTATGAACCTGCTGGTAGAATGTTCCGAAATGCAGGAAGGGGTGGCACACCGGCCAGCAAAGTTGTACCAGTTCGATCGTGAGAAATATGGGCAATTCGTAAACGAGGGATTTGTTTTTGATATTTAAATTAATTGAGGATTTGGGGATGCGGTTATTTGAGCGTCCGGGCCTGGTTACTCGATTAACCCAATCCCCAATAACCCAATCACCATCACCATGATCAGAATAGACCACATTGGCATCGCTGTGCGCGACCTGGAGAATAGCAACGAACTATTCCGTAAACTTCTTGGCGAAGCGCATTACAAAGTAGAAGCGGTTGAAAGTGAGCATGTTGCCACCTCTTTTTTCAAGTTAGGGGAAAGTAAAATTGAACTGCTGGAAGCCAGTGATCCTGAAAGTCCAATCGCAAAATTCATCGAAAAACGCGGCGAGGGCATACACCATATCGCTTTCGAGGTGGATGATATTCATGCAGAAATAGAACGTCTCGAAGCCGAAGGCTTTATCCCACTTAACCGCGAACCCAAACGGGGTGCCGACAATAAACTGGTGGCATTTTTCCATCCAAAATCAACAGGCGGGGTGCTGGTGGAGTTATGTCAAAGCATTGGATAGGTTAATTTGGTTATTTGTTGAATTGGGGATTCGAGCGGCCAAGCTTAGGCGCTCGAATCCCCAATTCAACAAATAACCGAATCCTCAATTTACAGGCTTCGTGTCCGCCCGCCATCTACTGGCAAATTGATCCCTGTGATGTAAGACGCCGCTGGGCTAGCCAAAAAAGCTACCGCAGCAGCCACTTCAGCAGGCTCAGCAAAACGGCGCATCGGCACTTGATTCTTAAATTGCATCTCCACTGAATCTTTGGATGAAGCATTAGTTGCAGCACGTTTTTCTACAATTTCTTCCAGCCTCCCGGTGCGCGTAAATCCGGGCAATACATTGTTGACGGTAATTCCAAATGGACCAACCTCATTGGCCCAGGTCTTGGCCCAGGCAGCTACAGCCCAGCGGGTGGTATTTGATACACCCAGTCCGTCCAGGGGTTCTTTAACAGAGGTACTGATGATGTTGATGATGCGCCCATAGCCTTCCGATTTCATCCCGGGTAATACGGCTTGTGCCAGGAGTTGATTACAGATCAAATGGTTGTGATAGGTCATCAAAAATGCTTCTCCGCGCGCTTCTGTGATGGGGCCTCCAGCAGGGCCGCCTGTATTGTTGATCAGAATATGCATAGGCTTTAGCCCAAGTAAGTCAGTCACCTGGTTTAATAGACCCTGGCTATCAGAAAAGTCAACGGCAAGATATCCGTGTTGTTGGCCTTGGGTGGTGTCAAGCAAGGCGATTGTTTCCAATAAAGTGGATTCCGTCCTTGCCATTACGGTAATGTTCGAACCCAAAGCGGCGAGTTCGATCGCGATTGCACGTCCGATACCGGCACTGGCACCACCGACAAGGGCATTTTTATTTAGAAGAGATAAATTCATAAATTGAAAATGTTTGTAGAAATCAAATTTTTCAGCGGTGAAAACCACGCTTAAAACGCGAAAGTAAGGTAGGGGACTTTTTCAAGGGCCACTTTTTTAAAATATCGGATAAGGCACGGTGCGTTATTAATTGCCTGAAATTCCAGGCAGGCAGGAATCACGGGATACAAAAAACTCCCGGCAGCGCAAATGCACTACCGGGAGTTGTATTTTCAAACCGCTGCCTGAAATTTGTCTGGCAAATAATCAGGCCACGTTTAACTGTCTAAGCGAAATTATGCCTTACCGCCTTTAGCAGCAGCGATGACTGCTTCAGAAACGCTTGCCGGAGGCGGAGCGTAGTGGCTGAATTCCATGGTAGAAGAAGCACGACCGGAAGTCAGGGTACGCAATTGTGTTACATAACCAAACATTTCGGAAAGGGGCACCTCAGCCTGGATAGCAACTGCACCACCCATACGACCTTCCTGACCTTTTGGCAAGCCACGACGACGGTTCAAGTCACCAATCACCGGACCCACGTAATCTTCGGGCGTGATCACCTCCAGTTTCATGATAGGTTCCATGATCACTGGCTTAGTAGCCGGAGCAGCAGCACGGAAACCTTCCTTGGCGCACAATTCGAATGCGATTGGCTTGGAGTCAACTGCGTGCATACCACCATCAAGTACTTTCACCTTCATAGAATCAATGTTGTACCCAGCAAGGATACCATTGTTCATCATTTGGGTAAAGCCGTCAGCAATAGGCTTCTGGTAGTTCTTATCGATCGAACCACCCACGATACCCCATTCAAACTGAAGTTTCTTCTTGCCGCTCTTGAAGTCGTCGCTGTTAAGGAAGTCCTCATCAGCAGGCCCAAGTGTGAATTCCATGTCAGCGAAAAGACCTGAACCACCCGTTTGCTTTTTCAAGCGCTCACGGTGTGTAGTCGTTTTGGTCAAAGCCTCTTTATAGTTAACCTGTGGAGCGCCCTGGTTGCATTCCACTTTAAATTCGCGACGCAAACGGTCAACGATGATCTCCAAGTGCAACTCGCCCATTCCGCTGATGACCGTTTGGTTGGTGTCCTCATCATACTTTACGCGGAAGGTTGGATCTTCTTCCGCAAGTTTGTTGAGGGCCATGCCCATTTTGTCCAGGTCTTTTTGTGTTTTTGGTTCAACAGCCAAGCCAATTACGGGCTCAGGGAATACCATGCTTTCAAGGACGATTGGGTGGTTGACATCACAAAGTGTGTCGCCAGTGCGAATATCCTTAAAGCCTACTGCCGCAGCAATGTCGCCAGCTTCTACCGAATCGATCGGGTTCTGCTTATTGGCGTGCATCTGATACAAGCGGCTGATACGCTCCTTATCATTGGTACGGGTATTGAGTACATATGAACCAGCATCCAGTTTTCCCGCATAAACCCGGATAAAGCACAAGCGACCTACGAATGGGTCGGTTGCGATTTTGAACGCAAGCGCGGTAAATGGCTCAGTTACAGATGGTTTGCGCTTAACTTCCAGGTCAGTTTTTGGGTCGATACCTGTTACCGATTCGATGTCAATTGGCGCTGGAAGGAAGTAACATGCTGCGTCCAGACAAGCCTGTACGCCTTTGTTCTTGAATGCAGAGCCACACATAACCGGGGTCATTTTCAGGTCGCAAACGGCAGCACGGACGGCAGCGCGCATTTCTTCAACGGTGATACTGTCTGGATCGTCAAAGAATTTTTCGAGCAGCTTGTCATCATAAGAAGCTACTTCTTCGATGAGCTGCTGACGGAGTTCCATTACAGTCTCTTTCAAGTCCTCTGGAACTGGGATCTCCGTGTAGGTCATGCCCTGATCGTGTTCGTTCCAGATCACAGCTTTGCCGGTCACCAGATCTACTACACCACGGAAGTTGTGTTCAGCACCGATAGGCACCTGTAGTGGAATTGCATTAGAGCCCAATTTGACTTTCATGTCTTTCACTACCATCATAAAGTCAGAACCAGCACGGTCCATCTTGTTGACGAAAGCGATGCGTGGCACTTTATAGTTATCAGCCAAACGCCAGTTGGTTTCGGATTGAGGCTCTACGCCATCTACTGCCGAAAAAAGGAACACCAGGCCGTCCAGTACACGAAGTGAGCGGTTCACCTCTACAGTGAAATCCACGTGACCAGGCGTATCGATGATGTTGAAATCATATAATTGACCATCTACCGTCCAGTGACACCGAGTGGCAGCTGAAGTGATGGTGATACCACGCTCTTGCTCCTGCTCCATCCAGTCCATCGTAGCAGCACCTTCGTGCACTTCGCCGATTTTGTGGTTTACACCAGTGTAGAAGAGCGTGCGCTCGGTGAAAGTCGTTTTGCCCGCATCAATGTGGGCGGCGATACCAATATTCCGGGTAAACCGAAGGTCCGTTGCCATGACTTATTCTTATTGAGTAAGTGAGTGAATGTGTGAATGAGTGAGATGGTCCGCAAATACAAGCATTCAGAACAAAGTATTGTAAGAAGGCAAACAACTTCTTGTATCTTGAATGTTAATTTTGAGCAACCACTTTACTTTTTAAGAAAATTTTGAAAAGCAAAAACAATAATTCGATTTCAAAACCTCTAAAAATGCCGATACCGCCGAAAATTGATTTCCCAAACACCATGCTGGGAGATGCAATCTTCGGCGGTAGGGCGCTGGCCTAGCCTTACTTAACGTCCACGGAAGTGGGCAAAAGCGCGGTTTGCTTCAGCCATTTTGTGTACGTCTTCGCGTTTTTTTACTGCATTGCCCTCGCCTTTGGCGGCGGCCATTACTTCTGCAGCGAGTTTTTCAGCCATGCCTTTACCACTGCGGGCACGGGCATATTTGATCATCCACTTGATTCCGATAGATACCTTGCGGTTTGCAGGAAGTTCTGTCGGGATTTGGAAAGTAGAACCACCTACACGGCGGCTACGAACTTCCACTTGTGGCATAACGTTGTTGAGAGCTTTCTTCCAGATCTGCAACTCGTCCTCGTTGGTGCGGCCTTTCACGATGTCTAATGCATCGTAAAAAATGCCAAATGCAACGCTCTTCTTGCCGTCCCACATGAGGTTATTAACGAAACGTGTTACCATCGTGTCGTTATAACGCGGGTCTGCGGCCAATACTCGAGGTTTCGGTTTGTGCTTACGCATTGTTGAATTTAATAAATGTGGTCAATGTGATAATGTGGTCAATATGATAATGTGGTCAATTTGACCACATTATCACATTGACCACATTAGTTTTATTTCTTTGGACGCTTCGTGCCGTACTTAGAACGGCTCTTGTTGCGCTTTTGTACACCAGCCGTATCGAGCGCGCCACGTACAATGGTGTAGCGCACACCTGGAAGGTCTTTTACACGACCACCACGCACCAGCACAATGGAGTGCTCCTGCAGGTTGTGGCCCTCACCAGGGATGTAACAGATGACCTCAAAGCCATTTACAAGACGAACTTTCGCCACCTTACGGAGGGCCGAGTTCGGCTTCTTAGGCGTGGTGGTGTACACACGGGTGCACACGCCGCGCTTCTGCGGGCTGGAGTTGAGGGCGCGGCTCTTGCTGGCGTATTCAACCTTTTCGCGGCTTTTGCGCACTAGTTGATTAATGGTTGGCATACCGTATTCTTGCTAAAATTTTTGTAACTCGTTCAAAATCAATGAAAAAAGGTCGAAAATACACACTCTTTTTCCAAAACGGTGGCAAAGGTAGTTCCAATCGGGTCTATTTTCCAAACAGGAATGAAAGTTTTATGCAGGATTTCTTCGCTTTTATCGAATTACTGTCACATCTCCATCATATTGCAATTCTTCGCCATCTATAAAGCGCACCAAAGCATACCAGGCGAATACGCCATCTACCTTTTGGCCCTTGGCAGTTCCATCCCAACCAAAGTTCGGCTCGTTCAGTTCAAAGTCCTGATTTTCATAGATCAAACTCCCCCAACGGTCATAAATACGCAGCAATGAAATTTGTGAGGCTGCAGGTCCGCCAAAGCCTGTAAAGTGGTCGTTCGGGTATTCTTTATCTGGTGCGAAAATATTTGGAAAAAAAACTGGTCGGTCTTTCTTGACCCGGATCCTGACTGAGTCAAAAGCCATACATCCGTCCTCGTCCGTAATTTTGACAATATAGGTGATGTTATCAATTGCGGTAACGGTCGGCTCTGCGACGTCTGCTGCGCTCAATCCGATGGCCGGCGACCATTCAAAAGTGACGGGTCGTCCGCCTGGCGCAGTTAGGGTGCTGATGTCGACCATAAAACCAAGATTCATGGTGGTGTCAGCAGGCTCAGCAATCACAATGAGTGCCGGAGGCTGGTCAATGCTGGCAAAAACTGAATCCTGACAACCGTAAGCATCCTTTACTTTTACCCAGTAATCGCCGGCAAGCAAATTCTTAAGTGTGTCTGATGCATAATAGATGTTTCCATCCGGACTAAAGCTATAAGGTGGCCGACCGCCCATCCCTTCTACCCTGATCTCGCCTTCAGGTGTTCCATTACAGATCAGATCCAGCACATCGATCAGGTCCACAGCCACATCCGGTGGCTCCGTGATGAACACTCCTCTGACAATAATACATTCGTTGCGATCCGTTACAGTCACCTCATATTGCCCGGGTAGCAAATCAAAGATGGTCTGTGTCGTTGCTCCATTGGACCACAGGTATTTATAAAGACCTGTGCCTCCTGAGGGAATGGCCTCAGCGATGCCATCATTTGCGCCAAAGCAGGTGATGTCTACGGTGTCGATCAATAGTTTAAGTTCAGGATTGTCTGTTACGGTCACCGTAAAGGTGCCTTCGCAAAGGACTGCGTCAATGGCTTGAATGGTATAAATGCCTGCTGCAAACCCACCTTGTGTGTTGCTGGGGATATAACCATTGCCCCAATCGAACTGAACCGTTGGTTTGCCATTGGTGACATTCAAGGAGATGATCCCATTGGCATCCCCAAAGCATAACGGGGCAGTAACGCTGGCATCTGCTGTCAGAATCCGTTCGTCTACCTGGATGCCTAAATCGGTCTGGCAATTGTTAAAATCTACAATGGCAAGGGTGTAAAAACCTACCCCCAGATTGTTTAAGGTGTTTTGGGTCGTAAATGGGCCATTGTTCCAGCTAAATAGATAGGGCGGCGTTCCACTGGTAATGTTGTTGATGATTATTTGTCCATTTGCAGTGCCGTTGCAGTCAGGTGCAGCGATCAGGGTGTCTACCTTTACATCCGGATAGATCAAAACAGATTGGATCTCGGTGACTTTACAACCCAGTTCTGTTTCCAGGGTCAGTACTACCGGGTGTACGCCGGGGGTGTTAAAAGTGACCGTATGTGGACCAGGACCAGCGGCAGTCTGGGGCACTACATCTGCGCCAAAACTCCAGTTCCAGGCCGTAATTGCGCCCAGTGCAAAGGTGGAGGCATCTACAACCTGCACGGCCGTACCCAGGCATACCGCCGCCGGGATGGTTTCGAATTTTGCTTCCGGGCCAAGAAATTCCCCGGTTCCTCCAAATTCTACAGAGAAACCATTTCCAGTAGCTGAAAAGTTATTGACAACCAGCGCATAAGTTTCTCCCAGGATCATATCCAGAGGTCTGAGCCAGGCATCGTCACCAGGTTCTGAACACCCGGCATCTTCACTGATATCCGGATCACCGGGAACCATTCCGGTAGGTCCCAGACAAGCCGCAGAGTTAATGCCGTTGCTTTGGCCGGAGGCCATACACCGTTCTACAACTTTACCATTACAGTTTCCTATGCCGTTTGGCAGTCGGTAAATAATGAAATCAAGATCATCCGGGCCATTCAAAGGGGTGAGGGTCATGCTCAGGGTTCCGGATTGGCCGCAAGTCCAGACAAACCAGGTAGAATTGGACTCAAAAATACCAGGAGCTCCATTATTAAAGCAGGAGGCATCTTGTAATTCTTGATTGTTACTTCCGGCACCCGTTACATATTGTACTACAAAAGGTGATTTATCGCACAATATGGAAGAGGTAGGGCAATCTGAAGTGGGCTCAACAGGCGGATTGTAGTTGTTGACACAAATCTGAAAAGTTCCCTGCTGCCCTCCTGCTCCCTGAACGCGGATGAGGTAAGTGGAGCCTACAAATAGTCCGCCCTTATACGCCTCGGCCACATTATTGTTTCCTGCAGAAGCGTCGCAGACCAGTTCGTTGATCACTCCACCGCAGGTGCCAAAGTAAATCGTAACCTGAGGGTCCTGCAGGGTGCCTCCAGGGGCTTGAGCGGTCGCCCCACGAACCGTTATGGTCATATCCGTGGCCTGAGGTGTGAAGCTGAACCAGACATCACTTTGTACCGAACCGAAGCAACCCGGCGCACCATAGGCTGAAGGCGTTGCTCCTACATTGGTGTAGGCATCCACCGGACTACAGAAATTTAATTGGGTTGGTATGATGATCGGCGTAGCGCATTCATCATTGGAGGGTTGTGCAAATGAACGGGCAGCACAGAGGAATAAGGCAAACAAAAGAGTAGTTTTTCTCATGATAAGACACAAAATCAGTAGATGGGCAACCAGCGGGGTATGGTAAAACACCGAAAAATTGGTGCAGTGTAATGCCAAGACGCAAAAACAGGCTACTTTGTTGGCTGGTGTTTTTGTCAAAGTTTTCTTAAAATGCTGAAAACCAACTTTAAACCCTTTTTAGGGTACAGTTAATTTCAATATCGCCGCAAATTAGCAAAATAAGGCCACCAAAATTGTCACCTAATTTCTTTCGCTTCCCAATGCTTCGCCAGAGATTTTCTACTTTTGCCGCCGATGAGACAACTTCCCAATGCGCTTACACTGGCCAATCTGTTTTGCGGCTGCTGCGCTTTGCTCTATACTTTTTATTGGCAGCCTGAAATAGCTGCCTGGTTTACTGCGGGTTGCTTCCTGTTTGATTACCTGGATGGGATGGCTGCGCGAGCCTTGAAAGTCACTTCACCCTTGGGCAAAGAACTGGATTCCCTGGCGGACGTAGTTAGTTTTGGTGTCGTGCCAGGAGCCATGCTTTACCGGCTTTTGAGTGGAGATGTCTCCATTACGGCTGCTTTTGGACCTTCCTTTGTGGAGGTTTATGCATTGCCGGCTTTTGTACTTTCTGCCTTTGCTGCTTTTAGACTGGGGAAATTCAATCTGGACACACGGCAGGGGAATTATTTCCTTGGTTTAAGCACGCCTGCCTGTACGGTATTTGTACTAGGTTTGGCACTGACTGCCCACTATGATCGGTTTGGGTTGAAAGCGGTAGTAGAAAATCAGTGGTTTTTATATGCGCTTATACCGGTGCTTAGCTTACTCTTAATCAGTGAGATTCCGATGTTTGGCATGAAGATCAAACGATTTGACTGGAAGAGTAATGTGTTCAACCTCGCTTTTTTGGCCTTGTTTGCTGTGCTGGTATTTTTTTTGAAAGAACTTGCTTTGTCGGTCATCATTGTTTTTTACATTGTTTTGTCCGTCATTTTTAAACATAAAATTGTTGCTGATTAGCACTTTTTCCCCATCCATAATTCTATCATAAAATGAAGTTTATCGCAGAAATTGACATCATGCCACACCGCGAATTGCTGGATCCTCAAGGTAAAGCAGTGGTGAACAATATGAAACACCTCGACCTCTCCGGCATCCACGATGTGCGTATTGGCCGACATGTCAGCATGACCCTGGAGGCTAATTCAGAGGCAGAAGCCCGCCAAAAAGTGGACACTGCCTGCCAGAAATTACTTGCGAATCTCATCATGGAGACGTATACTTATTCGCTGAAACCAGCGTAAAGACCTCGGAGGTTACTCAACACATGCTCTACATTGTCCCTACGCCTATTGGCAACTTAGAAGACATTACCCTGCGCGCCATTCGTGTGCTCAAGGAAGTGTCGGTCGTACTGGCGGAGGATACGCGAACCAGCAAAAGATTGTTGGATCACTATGAGATAAAAACACATCTCAGGGCATTCCATGCGCACAATGAACATGCAAAAGTGGAGCATGTCGTGGATGAACTGGCTTCCGGGATGACGATGGCGCTTATTTCCGATGCAGGCACTCCAGGCATTTCTGATCCGGGATTTTTGTTGGCACGTGCCTGTCAGCGGCGGGGGATTCGCGTGGAATGTTTGCCCGGGGCTACGGCTTTTGTGCCTGCACTAGTCGCCAGCGGACTGCCCTGTGATACCTTTCATTTTGAAGGCTTTTTGCCTCATAAGAAGGGCCGTCAAACCCGCCTGAAATACCTATCCGCCTTGCCGCATACCTTTGTTTTGTACGAATCGCCATTCCGATTGGTAAAATGCCTCGAAGAGCTCATCCTGCACTGCGGCCCGGAGCGACAGGCCTGTGTAGCGCGGGAGCTAAGTAAAAAATTTGAAGAGGTAAAAACGGCGACTCTGCCAGAGCTTTTGGCTCATTACACGTCAAAAGAAGTAAAAGGGGAGATTGTAGTGGTTGTTAGCGGAACTTGAGAATGTCCAATATCCAAC
>JBILHS010000205.1:0-4729 GCA_044350425.1 Saprospiraceae bacterium
AAAGGCTCAAAATCATCCGCTCTTCCGGGTTCAATTTTGCAAGGGCATTGCGTACAGACTGATGCCTTTCGTTTCGTTCCAAATCTGAATGCGGGTTACCCAAAGCGGCTCTATCGTGCAGGCGTGCATCATAGGCTTCGGTTGCGGGTTTCCCAAAATCCAAACGCTGGGAAAGGATGTTTCGGGCAATTTGAAAGAAATAACCGCATGCATCTTCTTTTTGAAAGAAAAACCCAGGCTTCCCGGTGTTTTTCTGAAACTCGACATAAGCGTCGGCACAAATTTCCCGCACTTTATCAGATGAACATTGCCAATTCTTTTTGACAGCATATCCTGTCAATGAATTGGACAGATACCCAAAAGCCCCGCGTACAAAGCGTTCGAGGGCTTTTTCACGCTGGGGGGCGTTTTTTGAACATATTTCCGACCGTAATTCAGCGTCGGTACACACGCTTGGCTGGTTGGTCATTCGTCAAAGTGTAAATAAGGGATACATAGGTATCACAAATGGCAACATTTTTTTACATCCCTGGTAGAAAAAATCTAAGGGGCTTTTTGGGAGCCGAAATATGGCAGAGGTGAGTGGTTTCGTAATTTGATTTCCTACCCATATAAACTTGATAAAGAAGCAGTTATATCAATGCACGAATATTTTTCAAAAAAACAAGGCCTTTTTTGATTCCAAAAAACAAGCCCCTGACACTCTTAGGGCAAATGGCTTGCAAAACAAAGTGTAACCCTTTCGCTCAACTGGTTTGACCAATGTTTGAATGATAAGGATTGCTTCGATGACAAGCCGTAAAACACATTTTTCACTTTTTAAATTTTTTGCTTTTATGAAGAAAGTCTTTCAATTTGGTGTTCTGCTGACCTGTTTCATTATCCATAACGCCTCTGCACAAGTTGCCGTCGAGGAAGTAGTTATCCATGGAACACCTTGGGGTGGCACTTCTGGCGGAGGGGGCAGTACTTCCAGCGGAGTGGGAGGGAATGGGCTTGAACCAACGGATAAAGACTTGGAAAGATTTGAGCCCAGGCCAAAATTATTGAGATCCTATACAAAACTATCCGCAAGTGGCCGCCGGTTTCTAGTCACTGAATTCGACGATAATGGCGAATGGCTTATAAAAGCAAGGGAAACCTTTCAAGAAGGCAAACCTTATTCGAGTATGGAAATTTTTAAAAATTTTGAATCCTGGGAGGCTTTTGCAGAAAAAGCCAATTCAATTACTTGGTGCAAGGAATGGATTGAGTCAGAAGAAAAATCGCACGGATTAAGCGGGACACTAAACGGGGAAATAGGAACACCATTGGTTAAAGGAGGCGTTGAGGGTACTGTATCTGGCACTAAAACTAATAGTAAGCAATATAAGAACACACAATGTGCAACCATTGAACAATAATCATCTATTCTGGCGCAATTCGAATCCTTCAGATAGCGAGAGGGCGTCGAATTGCGCCTTAAAACTATAATATTTAGCATTATGAAATTTATTTCATTTTTATCGATACTGGCACTTCTTATTCTTACAAGTTGTGGTGCTTTTAATAACCATTACGATAAAATCAGACAAGGTGTAATATTTTACCCACCCGAGGATTTTTGGGTAAACGATACCACCAACCACTATTTTAATCAGCCTTTGGATTCTGTTAAGCGATTGCTAAAACACGATAGTCTCAGACCCAATCGATTTCTAGTTAGATTGCATGGAATAGGCTGCATTTTCCCAGCACTTATCGCACATGATTCGTCTTACAAAGCGGGTGAAATCGTGGATGTACAATACTGCGAAAATGATTTTTTAGGCAAAAAAAGTTCGTGGATATGTCGTTTCAATACCCAAAAATTGGATTGGGAAAAAGTATACCTCATTAAGGCAGATATTCTCACCCGAAAATACCATACTCCAGGAAATTTCATCCTCGGGTGGCTCCAAATGTGCGTTTCGCTCTGTGTCATCGCGCTCATACTGTATGTGTGGTTGGCATTTCACAGTCGGCAAAAACCAAACAATCCCCAACCATTGGGTGAGCGACTCCGGCAAGATGCAGGGATTGTTTTTCTTGCTGCCGCATTATTTTTCTGGGCGGTTATTGGCTTGATTCGTATCGAAGGCAACAATTCTGATATCAGTGAAATTATGACAAGAATATTTTCACTGACTAACAATGTGCTCTTTCTGTTGGCATTGCCATATTTCCGACATGGGGTCTCGCATTTTAAAAGGCACAGCCGAACCTATTTATTCGCAGGGTCAGTGCTTATCCTGATTTCCTTGCTGATTATGCTCTCCATAGCCATTTCGCCAAACCAGTACAAAGATGAATTCAAATGGTTCGACATAACTTATTCTTCCTGTGTGCTTGGATTGATGGGATGGCTGCTTATTGCATCTTTTTGGAAACGAAAGCTTCCTGGGATAGCAGTACTAGCCGGTATTATTACAGTTGGGGCGATTTATGCCCAAATCGTACCACACCTTCCTGCGTTCAATTTTGCGGCGGGTTTGTTCAGGCTCGTATGCTATTATACTACTTTTGTCATGTTTACTACGCTATTGGTGGCCCTGACGTTCAGTTGGTATAACGAAGAAATGGTGAAAGCTGCCATTGATGAGACTAACGCAAAATTTGTCAGAATGCAAGAACTCATTCTGGATGGATCGGTTTCGAATCCCCAAAAACGGGAAGCCTTGGAGAAAGCCATCGGCGATGCAGAAGTAGAGGTTGTCTTCATGGGGCTGGATTTTGTGCCAGACTTGGACGACGCAACTCGAGACGAATTATTACTGTTGCGCAGCCGCTACATTTCGGCAAGGCGAGAATACCACACTGGACGGAACAACGGGTCAGATTTTGAACGGGTACAGGCAGGAGTGGCTCAAGGTTTGCTAACGTTGATAAAAAGACTTTTTCCCGGTTAATTGAAGAGGCACTAAATGCTATAAGAATAGGGAAGCATTTATTAACTTTTGAATCTTTTTCATGAAAAAAAAAGCTATATTAATCGGATTAATCTTGTGTACACTTAATGCCTGGGGGCAAGTGACTGACTTAAATAATAGAGACAGTGCAGCCTATTATCTAAAAATAGGAAAAAGCAAAAGGGTTGATCACCTCGAAATAGAAGCAATAAGCGCTTTCAATACATCCCTTGGTTTTTGCCAATCGCCAAAAAATGATACTATTCGAGCTGAAACATACATGAATATTGCGGGATCTTGGGCCTATTTATGCATGTATGATAGTTCTGAAGTGTATCAACGTAAGAGCTCGGATTTATGCAGCAGGCTATATGGAGAAAAAAGTATTGAGGTCGCAAAATGTCTAAATAATTTTGCCGGACTATTTGCGGCACGGTGGGATATTGAAAAGTCAATTTCTCTGCGACTTGAAGCCCTTGAAATGATAAAAAATATTGACCCTGCAAATAAAAACATACCTATAATATGCAATAACCTGGGCAATTTATACGCCATAAAAAAAGATATTATTCGTTCAAAAGTATTTTATGAGCAAGCCATTCAGTTTTTATCAAAATCAAAAGGCGAAGAGAATTTAAAGGTCGTTGTTTACAATAATTATGCATACGTATTGGCAGAAAACCAGCACATGAAGATGGCATGGGCTATTCATGACCGTGTGGACTCCATAATTCAATTAGGCAATATTCACCCAGACCATGTACTAAATCATATAGATATAAGAGGGGATTTGTTTTTCTTTGATAAAAATTTAGACTCATCCATTATTTGTCACGAAAGGTACCTTTCAACGACCCTTAGTCTTTCAAATCCCAATAAATCACTGCTTACAGCAACGTATGGCAAACTTGCAGAAAGATACTTTTTAAAAAATGATCTGGAAAACAGTAAAGTTTACGCATTAAAATCAATTGAAATAGCAGATGAAATAAGAGACGGCAAAGGCTCTGGCTTAGTACAAGGTTTTCGATTATTAGGAACGATTATGCAGAGGAATTCGAAATATGAATTGGCTTTAGACTATTTTGATAAATCACTAAGGGCAAACAATTATACCTATCATACCATAAAAGATTTTTGGCTGCCAGATGAAGGGTTTAAAACCTTGATTGAAATGTCAAAAACATATACTTCAATTGGCGAATATACAAGAAGTATGGAAGTGGTAAAACGCGCAGACAGTACATTAATGATGGAGTATTTTAGACTGGATGCGATTGATTCTAAGTTCAAATTTCTTAATGATGCAAGGGGGTTTTATGAAAATTTGATAGAAAATATTTACACGAAAAACAGGTCGTCTTTTCCCCAAAAAGATGTTTTTTACTATGTTGAACACCTGAAAAGCAAGATACTATACAGCTCAATACTGGAATTGGACGCCTTACATTTTTCCGGCATCCCCGATTCAATAATTATGCGTGAGCAAAATATAAAAAGAGAAATTTCTGTTTGTGAAAGGAAAAAAAATGAAGTTATAACCCCATTAAGGGAGCAAGAATTTGATTACATCTCTGAAAAAATTATCCATCTAACGGTTGAATACGACAGGTTGTTAGAGCACCTCGAAAACAAGTACAAAAATTATTACGACCTCAAATACGAACTCCGCACTGAAACCGTCGAATCCGTACAACGTGACCTGCTCCAACCCGGACAAACCATGCTTGAATACTTTACGGGCGACAGCAGCATTTTCATTTTTGTGCTGCGCAAAGACCTTTACGAAGTAGTTGAAGTGC
>JBILHS010000206.1:0-4723 GCA_044350425.1 Saprospiraceae bacterium
GAACTGATCACCAAAACTCCGACTAAAGCATTGACCATCAAAATATTGGAAGAAGAATTATGCGCCCTGAAAGTTGTGATTCCAGGAGCGGAGACGGGGGCTACCGCGTAGCGGTTTTGTTCAACGTTTGGATGTGCGAACGTGCCGACGCTTAGGAGGCATTTTCGTACATCCGGTGTTAGCATCCTTATTTATTAAAAAGTTGGGCATTCAGTTTTTTTGCCTTTTTTGAAGGAATTAATGGTTTTTATCCTATATCCAAGGCTAAAACCAAAATAATTCACGGGCCTAATACTTAATTCATGTGCGGAATCAGATAAGTTATCATTTAACCCGCCGTGGAAATATCCCTTAAATTCTATGTTTTTCCAGTATCCTCGAACACTTACATTTAAGCCCCGATCTATCATTAAAGATTTAAACTTAGAATATGTCTGCTTACGAAATGTATACGTCAAGTCCTTTAGTTGATTATAATCATAACCAACTCCAATGGATAAGTAATTTACAATTCGGTAATTAATTGAAATATTTCCCCTCCAATAATCGAATTTAAAACCATCAATAGGAATAAACCCATACATGGACGCATCAACTTTTCTTTGAGCAAAATATAAGTACACCGAAGTACTTAATCTATTATATATTGTCTGTTCTATTTCAAGCCCATATTGTAATCCCTTTATGGAAAAAGGCTGGCTCAATACTTCAAATCCGTGAAAATCTGGGTCTATGAAAATAGACTCGATAGACATAAAATCATACCCTAAACTTGGGGTTATGTAAGTCTGCGAAAAAGAAAAATTGCAAAAGAAGCAGAGCAAAAAAGCCAAAACTAAGTATTTCATGTGACAAGGTTTGATAGTCAAAAAAATGGAAGGGGCTTCGTCAGCATCCTATTGATACTACCAAGCCCCTTCCTGTGGGCACTAAACATTTTAGTCCATAAGAAAAGCCTTACTGACTTTGACTATCTCACCGTTTTTGTCGTAAAACACCAAGACAATTATGCCGTGATACTGGATTTCATTCCCAATCAGCCTGTCGGTATCCTTCTCAAATAATTGCCTGCCCATGAGGTCGAATGCTCTAACCTTCACGTAATCAGCCTCCTTTGTTTGTGAATTCTTGTTGCTGTATCTATTCTCACTTCCTTCATTTTGCAGGTCATTGTATTCTTCGCAGGTCGGGTCATCGCCATCGCAGTCAACCAATTTTACTCTCTGGCGTTGAGTAAATTGAGACCCGGCAGTCGGAGAATACAGTTCAATCGTTATGTATTGTGGATAGTAGGGGTATTTTGGGAAGTCAACCAAAGTCAGACAATTACAACCATCCTGTGTATTGCCTATCATGCCACATGTTGACTCGTATTCAGTACTCTTTTTACCGATGATCCTAAATCTGAAATGATAGTTGGGAAGCCCTCCTTGTGCGCAAAACTGTGCATAATTGGATTCCTCGCAAACTTGATTAGGCCCTGATAGTGTAAAGTTACAGGACGGGACAACACCATTCACCGCAAAACCAGTAGGGACACAAATGGCCTCCCATGCTCTGGCAGCCGCGAGAAATTCATTTGAGCATCTGCCAAACTGTTCTTCGACAACGGTCATCGTCGCTTCCATCAAATCTGGGATGTCGCTATTGTCCTCAATCAAATTTAGTGCTTCAATGAGGATATTTAGGGCAGGTAGTGTCCCAAGTGCAGGAATTCCTCTTGTTGCATCTCCTTGACTGACCAAAAAATACCAATGACCAAGAGGAAGCCCTCTTTCGTGTTGAATATTGTGATTGACTACATTTTGGAAACAGTTAAATCTGGGATTTTGAAGATTACGATCTATACGAGGGTCATTTGCAACTTGTGGTTCGTCATCTCCCATGACCCAATCAATACCGTTATTGTTTGGTACAATAGATTCAATGTATGTGCCGAGAATATCACCCATTGCTTCATGCAATGTTCTATTTCCGAGATTGTTATATTGAATAAATTCAAACATAAACGCGTGCCCTAACTCATGGGCAACGACATCGAATAGTCCAAGTGGTCGATTATTCAATGTGCCTACTGTAATGAAGGCTGCGGTTGTGTTGGAGCCATTTAAGCAAAATGCACCTTCCTCATCACAACTTCCGACATTAACCGTCCCAAAGTCAATGCCAATACCCTCATAAAGCGGCACTATTTGTGAAGTGGTCCAAAAAGTTTGATATGCACCCTGAGTGCTTTCATTTGTCCACTCGTTGGCGTTGTTCGTAGAAGGTACGGCTGTTGCAGGCCAGTTGGCAGGTGTAATATTACCCGGGCAATCGTTGTCAAAATCATAAAGTATTACAGAACCATCTGGCGTTTCAAGTGTGGTTGTCACTCCTACAGTCCTGTCGTTCAAAAATTGTTGGCCGTAGGTGATAGTTGGCGCATTGTGGCCTGCTCGTGAATCAATAGTTCTAATCACTGCCCCGGAATGGGCATCAACCCACGAAATTTTCGAATAATCTTTGTGATATGCGACTCGCCAAACCAGCCTGTATTCGCACTGATTGGTAAGATTGTGCGTGATGAGAAGTTTAGAACTTTCTACATTTTGTACTTGCAGAATTGCCGGAACACTCGTTGATGGCAACGTCGGATTGTGGTTTAACGAAATCTCCGTCAGGATGTGCGGAGCCATCATATATGCCTCCGCACATGGGTCTGTTGGGCCGCCCGGCCCTATGTAAGCGGTTGTATAACCGCCACCGTCCACCTCAACTCCATAGTAGTATTGTTGATACTTTCGGAAAAACTTTGTGCTGTCAAGCCGGCTTTTCGTCTCTTTCACCAATTGAAAGGTTGTTCCGGCCGTTACTCCCATTTTTTGGAAAATGGACTCCATGCTGTCCGATTTTTCCGGATCGAGGAGTAAAGTACCATTTTCACGAACGCCCGATACCAGAGGTTTCACCTGTTCGATTTGGCTGCTTTTGGCAAAGGCATTGTAGTTTGAGCAATCAGATGCCGGTTGATAATTGTTTTCTTGGGCAACCAAGGTGCTTGCAAAGCAAATGAAGAGTAAACTGATTAAAATTGAGTTTTTCATAATTTTTAAAAGTTTTAGGCGTGGCAACCGCGCTCTCCCTCTCTTTATGGGTTGCTTTTAATTATTTCTTTAATCGGCACTAACTATTAGCAATGCATCCGCCACCAAGCCCCGCACCCACCTGCCCCACTTCGGATTCCGAGGGGCTTGGTTGTGGATGCATTAAGTTGAACGAAGCCGCAGCTTTAGAACGAATGCCAGGAAACCTATGGGGATTTCATTGGGGCTGTTCTTTGGGCACATGGTTTTCGTGTTGGCAAATGTAGGGTGAGGCTTTTTAAAAAAGAGCGGTTGGCCATTTTTTTCGTAACAATATTTTGAATATGTGTCATGTATGCCGAATTGGGGCATTGCGGTGCCATGCCATGGTGTGTACCATCAGCATGGTTTGAGGCTTTTCAGTAGTTGGACATCGGGGTAGGCCGTTCCGGCGGGGCTCTTGCTGTTGGGCGGGCCATGTTAGCCCTGAACACTTTGGGCGGCAAAACCTCCAGGGTAATTCGCTCGCTCGAGCCGCATACCGGGCAGCAGGGCCTCGCCGTTTGCTGCTCTGTTAGGACAAGCCCGTTGCCAGGCAACCACTCTTGCGACTCTGGTGCAAGTTCAAGCTGAGCGGCCAGGAGTTTATTGTTGCGGTTTCGGGCTGCCAGCAGCCCATAGTGCCGGATCTTGTGGAACCCTGCCGGCAGCACGTGCAGCATAAAACGCCTCACAAACTCCTCCACGTCCAAGGTCAGCACTTTTTCCTGATCGTTGTGCTGGCGATCCTTATAACTGAAGGTGACTCTGCCGTCCGCGATATTCAGGATACGTCGGTTGCTGATGGCGATGCGATGGGTGTACCTGCCGAGGTATTTGAGTACTTGGGCCGGGCCCCCCATCGGGGCTTTGGCATAGACCACCCAACCCGTTTTATACAGGCTGTCGAGCAGTGACTTGAACGCCCTGTCTTCTGCAAGATCTGCTGCGCTGCCGTAATATTCCAGGCTGCCCGTTTGTCTCATTTGTTTGAGGGCAGCCAGGAACTTACCCCGGAATAGGGTCGACATGACCCGAACGGGAATAAAAAAAATCTTTCTGGGCTGGCTTCCAGCTCCCGTCGGGCAGCACGCCGCCGCCAGGTACAACACAGTGCACATGCGGGTGGAAGTCAATCTTTTGCCCCCAAGTATGGAGCACTGCGAGCATTCCGGGTCTGGCGCCGAGCCATTGTGGCTGTCGGGCCAATTGGTCGAGCGTTTCCCAGGCACAGCGCATGAGGAGGTTGTAAAGGACCACATCGTTGGACAGGAACAATGGGTTGAGCGTATGGGGGACGGTGAACACGATGTGGAAGTAGGTCGTGTTGAGCAGCTCGCCCATTCGTTTTTGTACCCACTTGACCTGTGCTGGCCACTGACATTTTGGGCAGGCCCGGTGTCGGCAGGAGTTGTACGATACCGATAGTGTCCCGCAGCCGGTGCAGACTTCTTGGTGTCCGCCGAGCACTGCTGTTCGGCAGTT
The DNA here is from genome assembly GCA_044350425.1 of Saprospiraceae bacterium. GTDB lineage: Bacteria > Bacteroidota > Bacteroidia > Chitinophagales > Saprospiraceae > M3007. The sequence goes on from JBILHS010000206.1 coordinate 4,590, forward strand.
TAGGATTGCGTTGCTTGCCTTGCGCTGCACTTCCGAGAGCGGATACCGGAGTTCGTGTTTTGCCAGCCCGGCGCGCAGCACATCGGCGACCTCAAAAATGGGCCGCATCGCGGTGCTCCAGGTCAAGGCCCTCG
>JBILHS010000088.1:0-24954 GCA_044350425.1 Saprospiraceae bacterium
CCTTGGCCAAAATTATAAATAATGCCACTGCCAAGTAAAGGCTGTAGCTCACCAGCTGGCGGAGGTTCTAGCTCATTCGTTATGATAGTAGCTATCCGTGGGTTCATACTTACATGGGCTTGGTTTGATTCGGGCAACATCGGCGGGTAGAGCGAGGATACCGATGCATCTGTAGAAGCGGTTGCTCTGTCCGAAACACTCCCTGTCATAGGAGTGGGGTTGGTAACATTAGTGCCCATTGGATTATTGAGTGAGCCAACCGAGGGGATAAAGCAAAACTTTTCCAAAGGCACTTCAAGAGAGGATTCAGACAGATGCGGAATGTTGTCAATGAACTCCTGTACCTTGGTTTTGATGATAGGGAGGCCCAAATCAGAAACACCGCCCGGCGCATTGTCGAGCACCATTGGAGCTCCTAAGTTAAGATCGGTACTGAAGAGCTCTTCTGCACCATTTATCCAATTGTTTACCGTGGTCCGTTGCTCGTAGATGTGCGTCACACCCGCGACCGCGCTCCAGGCTTTTATGTTTACGTGAATGTTGTAAAATATTTCCCAAGCGTTTGCGTCGTCTACTTCGTCGATTTTGAGGTACAACTTTATGATTTCCGCCGCAGGCATATTCTCTTGCAAGACCCCGGCACTGGCGCCGTTAGACAAAGCAATATGCCGTGTTATGGCCGAAAGTGGGCGCGGTGCCTCTAAATCAGCCAGTTCATTATAGAAAGCATCATGGTCTGCGGTCGTAGTGGTCAGGTAGAAATGGTTGTCGATGTATTCAGGCACTACCCGTACCATAACCATATCCTTTGCCGACTCAGAATCGAGCAGTTGCAAAATACCTTGGAAAGAAGCCGTGCTTGCGCCTACATTGCCACCCAGATGCATCACATCGCGGACGGCTGCTTGAATGCCCAAAGGCACGTTTGCACCTGCACTTAGCGGAGAGTCGTAGGTAAAAAACTTGCTTACCTCCGAGTCCTTGCCCTCAAAGTTGTGCATTTTCAGAAGGGCATATTTGCCGATAAGGCCCCCCATGCTTGCACCAATCAGCACGTTCGGCTCGCTGCTGCCGTTGGCGTGCTTCTGTTGGTTGATATACTCGATTGCATTGGCGAGGTGGTAAGCATTGTTGCTGATGGAGGCGCCCGCGTCGTTCCAGTCTATCCAGATCAGGTCGTATTCGCGCTCGTTTAGCCACTGTTTTAAAGTCTGATTATTAGGAAGTACATTTTCCTTGTTTATCAGGGTCAGCAGTTTATTAAAGTCTACTGCAGCTCCTCCAAATCCTTCTGCCACAATCAAAGGCCTCCGGATCTTTTTGTCATCGCAGGAGTAGAAAAAGCTCATGGTGCAACCTGCGATGGGTACCACAACATCAGGAGAATCAGGGTATGCCCTTTCACTGAGCGCCAAATAAATCACGTCAATAAAAGTGCTTGCTGTGAATATTTGCCCCCTCGCAGGCTGATAGCGGAGTGTAAGCGTTTTGCGTCCTCCATCGGGATAGCGCACTTCTACCATTTCGCTTTTCCTGAGGTTTTGGAAACCGCGACCATCGCCGAAGTCCACCTGTACTTGCGAAATATCCAAGCCGAGGTTGTTGAAGATCAATTTGCCGGGGAGCTGGAATCGGACCATAAGCCCTTCCACTTCTTGTCTAAGTGAAGTGAAGGCAAAGCAGGTGTCTTGTGTGTAGGGCGATTTGCGGCGGGCGGCCACGTCGCGCAGACGGTCGTCGGCCCAACCGAATAGCCCTTCTGCCATAGCCCCTTTGCGCACATAATCATAGCGGGTGGCCATGAACATCAGCGGCACCGTATCGCCCGTTAAATAGCGTTTGCGCACCCGGTCGAGGTATACAGATGGCTCGGGTAGGAAGGAAGTGCCGCAAGCCGCCCCTCGAAATTGGCCGTACAACATCCCGAATTGATCAAGGCTGAGCCGCAGGGAATCAGCAGTTTTTTGCCCGTCATAAGGCACGGGCGAAAGGAAGATAGGAGTCTGCTGCATCAGGATACCAGAAGAAATCTTGCTCTGGTCGAGTGCAGCAAACGTAGCGCGAAAGTGTGCTTCGAGGCTTTGGGCATGACATGGCTCCGCCAGCCAGCCCAACCCTGCCAGCAGCAGGGCGAGTTGGAAAATTTTTTTCATCGTGAAAATGATTTTGAGTTTAGAAATAAGAGTGAAGGCCAAACCAGTGATAGTTTGGTGTTTTTCTATCCAAAAATTGGTTGGAAAGTGTTTTTTGGCTTAAAAATTGATTACCACACTTGATACTTTATATCAAAACGGCCATCTGTAATTCTCATAGTATCAGACTTGTCTTTTGATACTATTGTAAGTTCGAATAGACCGGAAAAAATATTTTGCTCGGTATCCAAATTTGTAATTTCAAACATTTGGGGTAGGGAAACATCAATTTCGTATGCTCTAATGGGATTGTCAAAGTGGATGGAAGAACCTATGTGCTCCAAACTAAAAATATCCACCACTCCTTCTTTAAAGATGGGCTTAATGCCAAAAATAATAAACTCATAAATCGTATCCTTGACAGTAACCTTTTGGGCAGTAATTGAGAGCCCATATTCGTCGTACATCCCTACGCCAGGTTCATCGTAGCTAGCTTCAATCTTTCTCAGGCTTGGGTCGAGTATGTTTGGGTCAATCTCTGCCACCCACGGCTTGCCATCAATATAGCAGCCAAAGGTGTTCTTCCCCTCCTGTGTGGCTAGCGGGAGCGGGTCGGGGGTTTCGGTATGCTTGCGGCAGGCGGGCAAAAAGGAAAAGAGTGCGGCTGTCAACAAATGCAGTACGAAGAGAAAAATCTTGTTTTTCATGTCTCAAAGAGATTTGAAGTGTGAAAGGAATGACGAGCATCATATAATCGGTAAGCACTCATCTAATCTGGGCTTTTATCCCAAAGGTCATATTCAATTTGCCAGATAAATTGTCCGAAGTCTTTTCAAAAACCTTGCCGCCGAGCGTCTCTCCGATCTGAGCGAAAAGTTTTACGGGGTCATATCCAAACCCCAAGGTTGCGGCAGGCTCCAGTGTAAGGTGCACAAAGTGTTTGCCATCATAAGCCGGGTCAGTTGAACGCACATTTCCAATGTCCGTGTAATTGGCGCGGAGCGATAGCGTGCCTTCTAACATCTTGTATTCAAACCCAATCTGGGGTTGCATAAAAACCTGCCAGTATCGTGCCTCCGCCTCCGCAAACAGGCTTCCAGTGAGTGGGGTGTCGCACGAGCGTCCCCAACCTAAACCTCCATAAAAACCCCAGCGTCCTTTTTTCCCATCCCCCAAGGTGCCGTAACGACCCATGCCAAGCAAAATCGTTGTCTCACGGTGTTGTCGAGAAGAAAGTTCGGAATAATATGTTTGTTCTTGTTTGTAAACGCTTTGGCGTGCATCAAACAAAAAGGCATACTCATTCGTGCCTGCATAAGCCCCTTGAAGTGAATATCCCCGAGTACCCAGCGAGAAGCGGACTTCGCCTTCGCCTTGCTTTTCCAACAATGGGACATGCTGGGCAGGTGGGGTGTAGAGGATGGGGTTACAGCCAATAATAATAATAGGAATCAAGCCAAGACAAAACAAAAAAAGCCGTAGAATTTTGATGTTCATATTTTAAACATTGGATAAGGAGTGTTGATATCAGCGCAGTGTCTAACTTTATGTTCACAAATGTAGGGGAAGAAAAAACCATTGTTTCAAGTTCATTTTCTTCGAAAAAGAGACGGGATTGAATAAAAAATCTCATTCGGTGATATATTTTTGAAATTTCTGCTAACTTGTCTCAAGAATGGAGCATAATATTTTTCAAAACACCTTTTTGAATCACCATGAAAGACTTTCGAGACTACTTTTTCTCTGAATTGGAGAAAAAAAGTCACCACCTTAAAAGCAAAGCGCAGGTATTGGTAGACGAACTCCACATAAGCCGAAGTGTAGCGTACAAGAAAATAAACGGGGATGTGCCGATGTCACTTTCGGAGACACTGACACTTGCTAAAAAATACGGAATCTCTATCGATGCAGGCTTGTCTGGGCAAAGCGATCGGGTATTGTCTCATTACCCTGCGCTGGTTGGGGAGCAGATGTCTCCCTGGAGGTTTGTAGATCAATTGCTCGCGGTGCTTGGACAGCTTTCCGCCAGTCCAAATTTTTACATCCGATATACCACTTGCGAAATCACGCTCTTTAACTATTTGTATTACCCGGAATTGACCGCACTGAAGTTTTATTTTTACTCCAACTCCGTCTGGAATTTATTGGGAGATCAGCGCCCCGGCCAGCAGTGGGTCGATACCTTACTGGCAGATGAAGGCTTCCAGACAAAACGTATGCAACTGTTTGATATTTTGGCTAATACCCCTTCTGATGAGTATTACCAAGTCAATATGTTGGACACCACTGTGCGCCAAATTCAGTTCCTCCGAGATACGAATCAGGTGACAGCGGCTTTTGCCAGCACGGTTTTTCAACAACTAATTGACATGACCTTGATGCTCGCCCGATGGGCAAATGATGGACAAAAACAAACTTCAACAGGACAACCCGGAGCCAATTTTGAATTGCACAACAATGAACTTGTGCATACCAACATCAAATTCCTGACCTCCAATGCAGCCGGGCGGATGCTATTCAGTACGTTTGATAGTCCCAATTTTATGATCTGTAGAGACGAGCGAGTACTAGACCATATTGAGCTATGGTTCGACCGTTTAAAAAGTAAATCTATTAAAATCAGTAAGGAAGGCGAAAAACACCGGCAGGTGTTTTTTAATGAAATGCGGGGGCGGATTGCAGCGGCATAGGATGCTATGTCCTGAACATTGTGCTGTGTTCAGGCTCTTGCCGCCAGTGCCAACATTACTTGCGCTATTGGCAATCATTGAAATGTAGCTGGAATCCATAAGAGAAGTGCCTTCAAAGATGCGCCAATAAGCAGCACCGATGTCTTTGGGGGGCACAAAGCAATAAATTCCCCGCAAAAAAGTTAATACATCCATTCAGAACCGTTTTTCAATCCGCCACCTTGCTTATCTCTATGCTCAAGCGCATCCTTCCTTTATCTGTACTTTGTCTTTTCTTCTTTCAAAACCTGAACGCTCAATGCGTTTCCGGCGATTGTAAAAACGGGCGAGGCACTTACCTCTTCCCCTCCGGCGCTAAATACATCGGCGATTTCAAAAACGGAGAGATCGACGGGGTAGGGGTGTGCTATTACACCAATAAAAGCAGCTACCGGGGTGAATGGAAAAACAGATACCCGGATGGCAAAGGCACTAAAACCTATGCAGACGGCACCACGCGCTCGGGCCTGTGGCTGAAAGGTAAACCCGTGGATGAAAATGGGACGGTGCTGGCCGAGTACATCTCCAAAAAAAAGGAGGAAAGGGCAGACGATGGCACCAACATCCAGTCTGGCTGCCTCTCCGGCGATTGCCAGACTGGGCAGGGCATTTTTGCATATCCTGATGGAAGCAAATATGAAGGGAGCTTTCAGAATGGAAAATTTGATGGACAGGGCACTTTTAACTTCTCCAACGGCGACAAATACGTCGGAAATTTCAAAGAAAACTATCCCGACGGGGCAGGAACCCGCTTTGTGAAAGAAACCGGCGCAGAAGAGACCGGCGATTGGAAACAAGGTGAATTTCTGGGCCACAGCCTCGTGCAAAGCGGCCAGGTGGGTTGTATTTCCGGTGATTGCGAACACGGTAAAGGCACCTACGTGTACAAAGAAGGTGCGGCTAAATACATTGGAACTTTCTCCAAAGGCGTGCCTCACGGCTATGGCATCTGCGATTACGCCAACGGCGATCGCTATGTAGGCGAATGGCAGGCAGGAGCATTTTTTGGTAAAGGGGTACTCAGCCTAAGGGAAGGTACGGTTGTCGATGGCTTTTGGCGGGCGGGTGAGTATGTAGGAAAAGAACAACCTGCGGACTATGAAACGGTAGCAGTGGCCGAAATGCCTGCCCCACCGGAACCTAAAAGACCTGAATCAAAGGTCTGGGCGCTGGTAGTCGGGGTGGCTTCTTATGATCACATGCCAGCCTTGCGCTACACCGACGACGATGCCTACCGCTTTTATGCTTTTCTGAAAAGCCTGGAAGGTGGCGCGATCCCCGATGAACAGGTTCGCGTGCTCATTGACGAAGAAGCTACCCGCGAAAATGTGCTCAGCAATATGGACGAACTTTTCGCCATGGCCGGCCCCAATGATCTCATCATTTTTTATTTTTCAGGACATGGCCTGAACGGCTCCTTCCTGCCCATTGATTTTGACGGATTCAACAACAAAATTGCCCACGAGGAGGTCGCTGCGGCATTCAATAAAAGCAAGGCTCGTTTTAAACTCTGTTTGGCGGATGCCTGCCATTCAGGAAGCCTCATCGCGATGCGCTCCGCAGAACCAGAGCCGGAGTTGGTTAAATTTTACACCTCCCTGGCTAAATCAGTGAGTGGAACGGCGCTGCTCATGTCGAGCAAAGCGGAAGAGACCTCACTCGAATCTGCCGGTCTACGTCAGGGCGTTTTCAGCCACTTCCTCATCCGGGGCCTCAAAGGGGAGGCTGATGTGAATAAAGATAAAGTGGTGACCGTGCAGGAACTGTTCGACTTCATCAACGACAAAGTGCGCGATTATACCGGCAACCGGCAGAGTCCCGTCATTAAAGGAACCTATGATCCTAAAATGCCGGTGTCGGTGATGCGGTAAGTAACGCAGTCTGTCGTATCATTCTGCAAACCGGACATCCCGAAGGAAATCCTCGTCATCCAGGGTTTTAAGGAATGCAATGATCTTTAGCTTGTCAGAAGGAGAAAGTGGAATGCCCAGGGTGCCGTCGGGTTGGCGCAAAAGCGGGTCAAGGGTTGGAGAATCTTTCACCCCGCTGGCATAATGATCCAGTACCTTTTCAAGCGTTTTGAATTTGCCATGGTGCATGTAGGGATCCGTAACACTGATGTTTCGGAGTGATGGAACCCTGAACTTACCAATATCCTCCGGCAACTGACTCACTTCGTTCCGGCCACGATCGTAGGAGAAATTATCCAGAATTCCATTGTTTCTGAAGCTCCCGTCGGTGAAAAGATCCGTTGCATGGCAGCTGGCGCATTTTGCCTGAAAAAGCACCTGCCCTTCCAATTCTTCACCAGTCAGGTAGCCGCCGGTTTCACCACGCACATATTTGTCGTATCGACTATTCGCGCTCACCAACATGGCCATGAATTGCGACAAAGATTGAAGAAAGCGCGCTGTGGTCACCTCTTCGGTTCCAAATGCCGCTTTGAACATGGCTCTGTATTGCGCGTTTTGACGCAATCTTTCCAGCACCACCGCCGGGTTTTCATCCATTTCTACAGGACTTTGAATCGCATTGAGGGGTACCAGATCGAGGTTTGGAACGCCGCCGTCCCAAAAAAACTCACGTTCCCAAAGCATGTTTTGTATCGCCGGGGCATTGCGCCGACCGAATAGGTTGTCGATCCCATGACTGGTCGGGTGTTCCGGATGACTGAATGCCGCAAAGGAAATGTGGCAGTCCGCACATGCAATGGTCGAATCCCGGGAGAGTATTTTGTCGTAAAAGATTTTTTTACCCAGTGCAAAACCTGCTTCGGTTACAGGGTTCAGACTCAGGTCGTATACCGGAGCAGGGAAGTTAGACGGCAATTGAGGGCCAGTAAAAGGCTGCATGGTTTCGTCTTCGCCGCAGGCGGCAAAAATCAATGCAAATAGCCCGAGCAAATAAATTGATTTTTTCATCAGTAATAGCTTGTCAAAAAGTTCAGTTCAAAATAACCCGACGCTCTGCCTGCCAGTTTTTGGTTTCAAGCCGCAATAAATAGCGACCTGCAGGAAGCGGTCCTACCTGCACCGGTAGGATATTGGGCCCGGATTCGATCTCCAGAGATTCCTGAAGGATCAATTTGCCATCGGCAGCCCAAAAGCTCAGGTTGGCTTTTTCACTGCTGGCGGCATTCAGGAGGATGGTAAAATTCGACCTGGCAGGATTGGGTACGATGTTGATATCCAGCACCGGCAGCGGATCTTCAATCACCGATACAACCGTGTTGTTGCGACTGACCAGCCATAGATCCGGGTCAAATACCAAAGTGGTGGGCGAAAAGTCAAGTGCGACCGTAAATTCCTGCCCACTGAAAGTATGGTTTAAAACCAGCACCGTGTCTTTTGATCCGTCGCTTAGTTTTACAGGCACGGGCATTTCAAAGAAGGACACCGAAGGATCGGAACTGCTTTGATCCAGGGTTATTTTTACCTCGTTTGACGGGCTTACAGACCAGCTTGTCTGATAGGAAGGGAAGCCCCTGCCGTAAAACCAATCGGCAAAAAATTCATCCAGATTGGCTCCGGAGACCGCTTCGATATGGGCCTTAAAATCGGCCGTTTTGACATAGCCATACCCCAGGTTGGGGTCATTCACGTAGTTGCGAACGCCTGCAAAAAAGATACTGTCGCCAAACTTCCAGCGCAACATATGTAGCAACATGGCCCCTTTCGCGTAGGAGAGACGGCTGTTGAATACCCGTGCCACACTGGTGGTGTCGTCCACCCAAACGGAGCCATCCGGTATAAGCGTGGCTTTATCGATGCGATCTGCTTTGTAAATTTCCCAGTATTGGGGTCGCAAAAAATTGTAACAAAGCCCGGTTAAGTAACTGGCAAAGCCTTCATTCAGCCAAATGTCTTCCCAGGAAGCACAGGTTATTTTGTTGCCAAACCATTGGTGGGCCAATTCATGCGCGAGGAGATCGAAACCGAAAGCGGAGACGAAGCTCATCGTCTGGTGTTCCATGCCGCCTGCCCTGCTGAATTGAGCATGCCCATATTTTTCCGCTTTAAACGGATATGGACCAAAAAGCTGGTTAAACATTTGAAAAACCTCCACATTTTCGTCAACACCTACCTGGGCTTCAGCCAGGTTTTCCGGGTAAACATAGTTGAGGATCGGCGTCGTGTCCCCTCCAAAGGCTGCAGGCACCGTGAAAACGGTGTAGTTCGTTACCGCAATGCCAATGAGATAGGCTGCAATGGGATAACGATGTTTCCAATGCGCTGTGATCCAGCCATTGCTCGTTGTTTCAGATTGTAAAAGTCCATTGCTGGCTGCCCGGTATCCCGTCGGGTGGGTGATGAAAATATCCACGGAATCGATCTTATCATTCAGCGCATGTTTGCAAGGCCACCATTCCATAGCACCATAGGGTTCGGAGAGTGTCCACAGGACCGGTGCACCGGCATGGGTGTCCACCCTAAAGGAGCCAAAACCCGTAGAGTCGGGTATGCCCTGATAATAAAAGGTCAATGAATCTGTCAAAAAAGCAGGCAACAGCGCAGGAAACGCAACAGTGACCACATCGCCATTTTGGGAAAAGGCCAGGTTTTGGCCATGAAAACGGATGCTGTCCATGGTCAACACCTGAGAAAAGTCAAATTCAAGACCATTCACTGGTTCCACGGGCTCAAATACCGTCATCACTTCCCCCTGAATGTACTTGATGGCGGGATCCACCGTCCAATGCAGGCGGCAATAATGGATATCACTTCGGTTATTTGCGCTGTTCTGCAGATCACGGTCTGAAGCACTTTGCTTTGTGCGAATCCAGGCCGCTTTTTCCCCTTCAATGATCTCATCAAGGGGGTCGATTGTCTGTGCGAACAATACGAATGTACTCAGGCAAAAGAGCACGGAGAATCCCGTTTTTTTCATGACTACCGATGTTGCGCCGCGCTGCGGCTTTTTTACCTCAATCTTCTGGACGAGGCACTGGGAGGTTTTACCCTATTTTCCGAGGTATTTTCCAGGGTTTTCCTGAAAGGTCTCTTTGCAGCTTGCACCACAAAAGCCGTAAACTTTTCCTGTATAGTGTACGGTATCTTCTACGGTCTGATCGACCTTCATTTCACAAACCACATCCTGATCGCCGGCCCAGGCTAGGCCGCCTATGGTTGCAGCAGGAGTCGAGGGCTCGTTGGAAACGGGTTTGGCAGGTTTGGACTGGCAGGCAGTTAAAAGGGTTGCAGTCAGTATGGCCAGAGATAAGATTTTAATGTTCATGTTTTTTAATGTTTAGGCCTAAGGTTTAACCGTAAATTTAACTGTTTTTGTCGTAGTATTATCACTATGATCAGAAACAATTATGGTCAGCGTTACGGCTGTTTCCACAGATACGGTCGGAGTCCAGTGTTCATGAAAATGGTAGGCGGTTTCGTCGTGAACTTCCGGAGTCGCTAAAAACAACTGCGAGCCATCAGCATCGAGGGTTACTTTGATTTCCATTTCATGAAGACTCTCGTCCGTCACATCGCCTTCAATGGACACCTCCCCGGAAACGGAATCGTTGCTCAGGGGCTCAAGAATGGTCAGTACAGGAGCATTGGATTCTTCCTCGTGCTTGTGGCAGGCAGCTATTGTGAAAAGGCAGAATGCCGCAAAAAGGAGCGTTTTAATGTGCATGATAAAATAGTTTGATTGTGATGAAATTATTGGGTTTGACTTGAATCGTCCAGGATAAATGATTGAATTCGGAACATTCTATAACTTCTGGATTAAGTGTTCATAGGTACGCCCGTCCGAACTTACTAACTTTAACATCAAAATACTGCCAGGTGTTTGGTTTTGAACCTGTATTTGAATGGATTGTTGATTTACAAGATTGTCTTGTTGTAAAAGCAGACACCCGTTTAGATCGTACAGAAAAGCCTGGATAACGGATTCATTAACAGGCCATTCAATGGTTAGTTGATTGGTGCATGGGTTTGGATAAACCTTCGCGGCCAAATCAGGTAAATCATGGGTGCCCACACTGGAAGCTGCGTCAAATAAGAGAACACTTCCATTAGAAGTTCCACAAACGATAAAATTATTGACTGGCGACCAGGATACAGCCATCGGAGTATCCCAATCAGAGGTCGAAAAGCTCCCTACCTGGGAAAAGTCACTGAGGCTCCAGATCCTTAACAGTGTATCGGAGGCAGTGATAGCATATTGACCATCAGGTGAGATGTCCAATGCGTTTACTATATTGGTTGAAATCGTAATGGTTTGTAACAGATTGCCAGTATTTATATCCCAAATTCGCAAATTTTTGTCCTGGCTACTGCTGAGTAATTTTTGATTGTCTGGTGTAAATTTGACGGATGTAATGTCTTCTGTATGTCCACTAAGTGTTTTCAGTAGCATTCCGGCAGTATTCCAGATCTTTACCTTATTGTCACTACCCCCTGTGGCGATCATACTATTGTCTGGGGAGTAATCGACACTTGTTACCCAATTGGTGTGTGCCGTAATACTCCAGGCTTCAGTTCCTGCCGGAAGGTCGTAGGCTTTAAGTTTTCCATTAGAGCACCCAACCACTACTTGTGTGGTATTGGGTGCAAACCCTACCGCAAAGGCGTAAGAAGTATTCAAGTCGATGGTTTGGGCGAGTGTAGGTGGGTTTTGTGTGTAATCAAATAACATGAGATGCCCTGTTTCCTCCGCACTTGCAAAATACTGATTGTTATTGCTCAGTGCTACCCCCATCATACACTCCAAAGCGGCACTGACGGTGTAATCCCAGGTCATGGTACCATCAGAAACATTGAAACGACGGATCTTTGCCGGGTGACAGTTGGTGCCTGAAAGGACAGTTTGGCCATCCGGCGAGAAAATAACTCCATTCACCTGTAGCCCTTCGGGATGGGCTTTTTGCACCCAAACAGGTGATTGCGCCAACAGACCGGTCACACAGACCCATAGGGCATAAAAGGGGAGTAAAATCTTTGAATTCATGTTTTTTGTTTGAATTAGTTTTAAAAATGGCCGCCGGACAGCGTTCCGTCGCCAGCGGCATATCCAACCTTACTATATCTTTCTGACCCGCCATGCCTATATTAGCAGGCATGGACGTGGTCAGTTGACGGTACTTGAATTAAGGATTGTGCACGTGGTCAATCATGAACATATCCGCATAATTGGCGGAGAGTGTTGCAGAAAAGGCATCTCCATGAGAGAAAGGCTTGGTAGCGATACTCACATTGGTTGGACTACTGAAGATGGCCATTGCATCCACATAAAGGTGGAAATGTGGCGCGTTTTTGCCTTCACGTACCTTTGCAGCCTCGTCCGGAGTATTCAGTTTGATGGTTTTAAGGTTGTTCAAGGTCGGGCTGTTCAAGCCACCAAAAAGACCTACATGGTACTGGAAGATATTGTCAGGCGCCGGGGCAACAGGTGAGGTGCCCTCCATTTTTACAAAAATGTAGCCCGAGTTCCAGCTCCAATAGTGGCCATTGGCGCCATCTGCCGGATCAAGTACCCCAGTACGCTCACCGATTGGACTTACGCTTTTGGCACTGTCTACACCGACCATAAATTCCAGGGAAGTGTAATCACCGGCAGGTACGTCGTCAATTTTGATCTCGCGCGTGTCAGCATCTTCGTGCTTGCAGAGAAAGTATGACTTGTCTTTAGGTACCACGAAGCGTGTTCCGTCTGCTTTAACCAGGACTACATTGCTGATGTAGTAGTCAAACGTGGTGAACTGGAGGCTTTCCCCTGCGGCATTCGTGTAGTTTGTGCCAAAGACCAGTGCGTTGCCAGCAGCCTGGTTGTCAAATTCAATTTCAACGGATCCGAAACCTTTGATCTCGTCGTCGTCGTGGTCATGTTTGCAGGCAGGAATAATGAAGAGGGTTGCCAGTAGGGCAAATGCCCAAAATGAAAATTTTTGCATGATGTTGTTGTTGAAAAAATTTTAAAAAATGTAGTTAAGTGTGGTCATAAAGCGTGTGTTGGCCTGGATTCTACCTCCGCCCTGATGCTGATAAACAGGTTGCTGTAGGGTACATCCGAGTGAAAAATGCCCGGCATACACATCCAGCCCAAAGGTTGCCAGCGCAAGGGCTCCTCCGGTTTCACTTAGATAGGAATTGCCGTCCCGACTCTGGTCGGCTAAATCGGCAAAGATCCCGGCATTGGGCAGGAGTGAAAATTTGCGCATGTTTTTCCAGTAAAAAGCTTTGACTGAACTGCTTACCCGATTGCCAAAGTGGTAATCATGATGATTGGTCGTGTTGACGCGGCCCAATACATCTGCGGTGAAGCCCCAGGCACCTTTACGAATGGTATAGGCGGCAGAGAGCATGAAATCAGTACTGCCGGTTCCAGGTTGGAGATTTTCGTGAAAAACTTTGCCCTCAGAATCCTTCAGGGCGTGTTGTCCGCTGGGCAATTTGATGCCGCCTCCCAAGGTCAGGGTGTGCTGCCAGCTATGCCGGAGGCTGTCTCCTGTATCAAGCACGATGAAATTGCCCAATATCGAAGCGTCTCCTAATCCCTGGCTATGGGTTTGTACCCCGTTTTCAAGGCGGCGAAAATCATGGTAAGGCAACAAGGCAAGAATTTGTAAGCGACGGGTTGGGTAAAAGCGGCCCAGCACATCCATGGTGCGGAATCGCTCGTCGGAGTCGAAATCGCCCGTCTGGGCTGCATTCGGGCTATGTGCCGAACGGTAAGATTGCTCCGAATAACGGACGCCTACAAAATGCCTGAGAAATTGTGGCAAAATGCCAAAATAGTTGCCACCAATAGAGCAGCCACACACATCGCAGGCGGACGCCACCGGCCCAAATACCAGCAACGCCACTGTAAAAAACAGTGTTCGCATGAAATATAAATTTTAAAAATGAGGAAAGGTCGGAGCCTTTACAAGACAGTACCTCGACAGAAAAACAGATAGGCGGGAGCTTCGCCAACTAAGCGTAAGCCCGGTGCATCTGGTGCCTTTTGTCAAAAGATGAAATGCTTGTAAAAAGCGGAATGGCCCGGAAGAGATCCAGGCATGTACTATACCGCCGGGGGCCTAAAAGGTGCGGAGGCAGGAGCCTCCGGTTTATGTGCCTGGTAAGGTGGAAATGAAGTGGATTCCAGCTGCTCAAGGACGGAAAAGCAAGGGGTGATTTGCGCCTCAAAAAACAACTGAATATCCTTGATTTCACTAAAATTTTCGGGCAGACGAGGTTCTTTGTTTTGATTCTTTTCGCGGGCGGCCATTTGTGCTTTAAAGGCACATTTTCCGTCGCAATGAAGACTTGGCTTGTCTTTATTTACACACTTTGCAAGGTATGCCGCGCGATTCAACTGATAATGCAGCGTCCAAGCCGTCCGAAGGGTCGCCTGGCCCAGGATGCCGCAAATAATCAGGAATGTAAGGAATCGTTGCATTGGTAGCGCAAAGGTAGTATTTGGTTTGTCGGAATGATGTCAAAAAAATGCCATTACAAGCAAATCGTCGCGTATTTTTTAAAACGAGGCAAATGCTACGTTTTTATGCCATGCTTGTTAAAATTCAACTTATTTTAATTTGAATATACGAATGGATGTGACCCGCGTCAGTTCTTAACGTCTTCTTAATAGTTTTGAAATAAGGGGGTATTCATCCTGCGTTTCTGCCGTTTTTTTTGTCTCTTTGCGACCTGAATCGCAGACTTCGTCTGTTTAAAACCGCCTGAAAGTGACTCTAGTCGCTACCAGAAAGACTTCGATACCCACTCCGCTCACTGACTCGCAGCTTATTGCCCTTTATTTACGGGACCAGGATGCGAGGTACTTCAGTCAGTTGTACCGCCGCTATGCGGGAAAAGTGTTTGCCAAATGCATCTCTATGTTGGCAGATCACGGCATGGCACGTGATGCAACGCAGGATGTGTTTATTAAAATACTGCTGAACCTTTCGAAGTTCACAGAACAATCTTCATTTTCTACCTGGGTTTATTCGATCACCTACAACTATTGCATCGACCTGATCCGAAAGAAAAAGAAGAATATCCTGGTCTTTACGGATGATATAGGGCGTGTAAGTACAGCACCAGAGGTAGAGTTGCCGGATAGTGTGATCCTGGAAATGGAGACCAACCGATTGGAAAAAGTGATGCATAAACTGCCGATAGTAGATAAGGCTATTCTGGATATGAAATATACAGAGGACATGTCTATCAAAGAAATCGGCGAAGTGCTGAACAAGACCGAAAGCGCCATCAAAATGCAGATCATGCGTGCAAAGATCAAAGCACAAGGCATTTATGAAGACATGTTTGGTACAGAACCAGTCAGTGTATGATACAATAATCACTTAAGCAGTAACTCAATCATCCCTTACCCGATTTTTCATCCGCGCATTGCCTTCGGCGCATAAAAAAAGGCCGCTATGGACAACAGCCTGAAAAAGTTGCAAGCAGAGCGAGAAGAGATGTTGCCTCCGGAATTGGAGCATCACATTTCACAACAGGTGGACACTTTGTCGTTTTTCAGCAACGTCATGGAAGTGTTTGTACCCAATGCCTTACAAGTCGTGGTTCGACTGGTAGGTGGTGAAGACTTGCCTTGTCTCAAAAAAGCCAACCGACGGGCGGCCCGTGCCAATATGGATTGGAGAGTTCCACCTGAACCACTTCTGCCAGACCCCATCTGACATGTTCCTTAGCACACAATCTTCCTTCTTCAGAAAATGGATTCTCTTCCTGTTTCGGGGCCTTTAGCCCAATTACTAGCACAGTTTAGCGCGTTTTTTCCAAAATTTATCGGGGCCATCACCATCCTCTTTATCGGGTGGCTCGTAGCACGTACGGTCGGAAAAATACTGAGTAAAGTACTGGCGAAAATCGGCGTGGACCGTCTCGCTGAGATGTTGGACGATATTGATCTGGTGCAACGAAGCGGGGTGTTGAAAGAAAAGCTTTCAGGGATCATTGCCAAGATCGTATATTATATGATGATGCTCATTTTCATCATCGCAGCCACAGAGACGCTGGGTGTTGGCGCGATCACCCAACTATTTACAGACCTGATGAACTATCTGCCCTCGCTTCTGACGGCAGCGGTCATCTTTATGATCGGTCTTTTTGTGGCTGATATGGTGCAGGGGGCAGTGATTACGCTCGCACAATCACTTGGAGTAGCTTCAGCTAAAATGATCGGCTCTGTTGTATTCTATTTTTTGTTCGTAACCATTGCGGTCAGTGCCCTTGCGCAGGCGAAGATCAATACGGAGTTTATTTCTTCCAGCCTGGTGGTGCTGATCGGTGCGGGCGCGCTGGCCTTTGCTTTTGGCTATGGCCTGGCATCTAAAGATCTGGTTTCCAACTATCTGGCGAGCTACTACAACAAGAACAAGGTTCGGGTGGGTGATGATGTGCGCATCATTGGCGAACGCGGTAAAGTGGTGCTGATCGACAGTACCTCAATGATCTTACAGACCGCTGAACGTGCAATCATTATTCCTTTGAGCAAGCTGACTACCGAAAAAGTAGAAGTCTTCTACCCTGACCCACATGGGAGCGACTTACTTGAAGCGGAGAATTGAACCGCTTTTTTAAAAACAAAATCACCTTATAAGAAATGTGCCAAAGCCCCATCAGGGCGGCAACACTTACAGCCCCACCGGGGCGGCACCATCTAAGGCGCGGCACCATCTAAAGCCCCATCTATTGCACATAAAAAAACAGCCCTCCGCCCTTTCTCATTTGAAAGGACCGGAGGGCCCCCGCCTTCGGTTGTCTTTGCTCTTTCGAGCTTTTATTTTTTTAGTGTGCGCTGGTTATGGCAACACACTGTTTTCATTGCAGTTGACTTTTCAGGTCTGTTTTGATTTTCCTATTCAAAGGGCAGCGCTTATAGTTTTCTCGTCTAAAGCATTTGCTGCGCTTTGTGATTTTATTTTCGCTAGTGGTAGGCTTTTGAAAAGTAGCGGTTGTTTTTCGCCGTAAATCGCAATGCAAATATGAACGCTTTTTTGCATTCCCTGTTGCATTACCTCTTTCACATACCACCAAAATGGGCGATTGTTGGTTACAATATTTGTAATATATTAAAAATTATTTTGAAAATAAAGCAACGAAATTGGCTTTCGGATTCCCAAAATGTGAAAAAGGTAGCCTGTGAAATGCAAATACGCGAAATCTTTTCAAATCAAAAAAAAGTTTCAAAAAACCGCCACTTAACCTTGAAAAACCACCGTTCCTTTTAAAAATGCCGCCGCTTCTTGATTTTGATCCTGTTCAGACCCTGGGTTTTACCCACTGCATTACCTCGTCCAGGAGTGTGGTAAGACAGATGTTTAAATATTTTTTTAAAACTCGATGAAAAAAGGGTTGCGTAAAAGCTAAACGAATTTACCTTTGCGCTTCTTTTTGAAACACAGTAGCGGGAGTGGCGAAATTGGTAGACGCATACGCTTCAGGTGCGTACGCCGCAAGGTGTGGGGGTTCGAGTCCCCCCTCCCGCACAAATTAAAGGCAGCCCAAACGGGTTGCCTTTTTTATTTCAACAAAACCAATTCCCGTAATTGGTATCTGACGGATCACTTATCCTGACTGTGAAGGCAATCCAAACAGACCGCCGCTTTCATTTTATCCCCCTACTTTTGTGAAAAATTCACCTGTTCCTAACTATGAAAATCGCCACCCGATTTTTCCTTCTCCTTTCCTTTTCAGTCTTGTTCAAACCATTGAATGCCCAAACGGTGTCCATTGGTGAAATGCGACCCTATCTGGATACTCTCAGTGTAGATCAAAAAGTGGAATTGCTAGATTATATGCGGTACATGGGGTCCAGCATCGATCGGGAGGTGGCGCAGTCTTACCTGCAATTAGACAAAAGCAAACAAGAGCGGGCTTTGCAATACATTCGTTTGAAACTCCTGAAAAAACAAGGGGAAACGGAAGAACGAACTACCGCACGCTGGGCAGTTGATACGATACAAATGGGCCGGATAGAGGAAGGAGAGCGAATCGTTGACTCTTTTATGGTGACAAACACCGGCGCTAAACCTTATTCTATAAAAGACATCAAAACTACGTGTGACTGTACCGTGATGCGTCGGCCCACTTTTGCGGTCATGCCAGGTGAAACAGCCGCAATTCGGATCGAATTTGACTCCCGCGGCAAGGCCGGACGTACGACCCCCGGAGTGGTCATTTATGATAATACACGCCCCAATGGAAGGCATATCGTGTATTTGAACGGGGAGGTAGTGCCTCGTGTAAAACCTAAGGATAGCATGGGCAATTGAGTGAATGAGTGAATGAGTGAGGGTCGGTTCCAAAAGCTTGGTATGTGGACTTACTCACTATAGTGTACCCTAAGAAACATGAAGAGATTCCAAAAGCGTGGTATGTGGACTTACTCACTATAGTGTACCCTAAGAAACATGAAGAGATTCCAAAAGCGTGGTATGTGGACTTACTCACTATAGTGTACCCTAAGAAACATGAAGAGATGCCAAGCTTTTGGCACAGACCCTCACTCAATCACTCAATCACTCAATCACTCGTGCCACCCAAACCGCTCGCCCAATTGCTTTTTTAAAGCATTCATTTCGTCTCGGAATTGTGCCGCACTGATAAAGTCGAGGTCTTTGGCGGCTGCTTTCATACGTTTTTCCGAGTCGGCAACCATTTTTTCTAACTGGCTTCGGTTGGCGTAGGCCACAATCGGCTCAGCAGCCAGGCTGATTTCCTCGTTTTCAACATAGAACTTGGTCGGGGCAACGTCACGGACGTCCAAAATACTTCGGGTAGCCAGGATCTGTTCTTTGGTCTTGGTTACGGTCGTTGGGGTAATACCGTGCAGGTCGTTGTAGGCGATCTGTATGCTTCTGCGGCGGGTGGTCTCTTCCATGGTGTTGCGCATGGCATCGGTGATCTTGTCGGCATAAAAGATGACCAGGCCGTTTGAATTTCGGGCAGCTCGACCAGCAGTCTGTGTCAGCGAACGGGCCGTGCGCAAAAATCCTTCTTTGTCGGCATCCAGAATGGCTACCAGCGATACCTCCGGCAGGTCCAATCCTTCCCGTAACAGGTTTACCCCGATGAGCACGTCAAACTCACCCAGGCGCAGGTTGCGCAGGATCTCTACCCGTTCCAGGGTTTCTACTTCGGAGTGGATGTACCGGCAGCGAATACCGACCTTGTCAAAATAATTGGCCAGTTCTTCGGCCATTCTTTTGGTGAGGGTGGTTACCAGCGTACGTTCGTTCACGTCCACGCGCTGTTGAATTTCCTCGATCAGATCGTCGATCTGGTTCAGGGAGGGCCGCACCTGGATCGGCGGATCGAGCAGCCCCGTCGGGCGCACCAGTTGTTCTACCACTACGCCTTCTGTTTTCTCCAGTTCGTAATCCGCCGGGGTAGCACTGACGAAGACCACCTGATTGATCATGCCCTCAAACTCATCGAAATTAAGGGGTCTGTTGTCCATGGCTGAAGGCAGGCGGAAGCCATAATTCACCAGCGACTGTTTGCGCGCGCGGTCACCCCCCCACATGCCGCGTACCTGCGGGATGGTCACGTGGCTCTCATCTATGATCATTAAAAAATCATCCGGAAAATAATCCAGCAGACAGAATGGGCGGGTTCCGGGTTTACGCCGGTCAAAAAAACGGGAGTAGTTTTCAATACCAGAGCAATAGCCCAGTTCACGGATCATTTCAAGGTCAAAAGAAGTGCGCTCTTTGATCCGCCGTGCTTCTGCGGAGCGTCCTTCGCTGATAAAATACCGCTCCTGTGCCGTCATCTCATCCTGGATGCTGTGGATGATCTCTGTGAGGCGATCTTTAGGCGCAACATAGAGGTTTGCCGGGAAAATAGCTGCCGTGTCAATGGCTTCAATGCGCCTGCCTGAAACGAGCTCCAGACTCTCAATGGCTTCTACTTCATCACCGAAGAAAATTACGCGGTAACCGGTGTCGGCGTAGGGCAGATTGATGTCAACCGTGTCTCCGCGAACCCGAAAAGTACCCCGTGAAAAATCGGTTTCCGTACGCGAATAAAGGCTGTCAGTCAGGGCGTAAAGGAATTGAGTTTTGGGGAGCTTCATTCCTTTTTGAAGTCTTATGATACCGGTCTTAAAATCTTCCGGGTTGCCCATACCATAGATGCAAGATACTGAAGCTACTATGATGATATCCCGTCGGCCAGAAAGCAGGGTGCTGGTGGCTCTGAGCCTGAGTTTATCTACCAGTTCATTGATCTGCAGGTCTTTTTCAATATAGGTGTCGGACACAGAAAGGTAGGCCTCCGGCTGGTAGTAGTCGTAGTAGGATACAAAATACTCTACTGCATTATCCGGAAAAAAACTTTGCAACTCCCCATACAATTGAGCCGTGAGGGTCTTGTTGTGGGTGAGTACCAGGGTAGGGCGGTTGAGCTGGGCGATGACATTGGCCACCGTGAAGGTTTTGCCTGAACCGGTTACACCCAGAAGTACCTGGGCCTGGTCGCCTTGCCTGATGCCGTTGACCAACTGCTCGATGGCCTGAGGCTGGTCGCCTGTCGGGACGTAATTGGAGGTTATTTTAAAATCCATAATAAGCGGGCAAAAATACTCCAGAGGAACATTTTATTCACACAAAAAGTTTTGAAAAAAAATGAGCCACCCCGGAAACCGGGATGACTCACCATTATTCGAAAACTGAACGGTAAACCGTCCGTGTTTTTAGCGTTGTACCACCACGCGGCGGATAGCGGTTTCGCCATCTACCGTAACACGAAGGAAGTAAGCGCCCTGTGACATGTTGCTGAGGTTAACGTTTTGGCTGAGGTTGCTCAGCTTGCCAGCGTTAAGGGTCTGCACGGTCTGACCAAGGGTGTTCAATACTTCGATCCGTACGTCAGCTGCATTAGCCAGCGAAAGGCTGAGCGTAACGATACCGGACGTTGGGTTCGGGCTCACAACAAATGACTGAATAGACGCTGGGTCTACGGTGCCAACTGTAGTGACTGTAGCAGAAGCAGTGCCTGACAAAGAGCAGTCATCGCTTACAGTGCAGGTGTAAGTACCTGCAGGTACGTTGGTAAGGTCCTGGGTAGTAGCACCATTGCTCCAAAGGTAGGAGTATGAAACCGGGTCACCCGTGATGTCACCGATACCACCAGCAGGAGTAAGGTTTACGGAACCCACACCCGCTACAGCAGTAGCAGAGATGTCGTCTGTGAGCGGGAGGAAGAACACTGGAGTAGACGCGCCAATGAAGAAGCAGCCATTGGTTGCATCCACATCAAAAAGGTTTACACCTTGTGTAGCCGGATCACCGTCTTCAGCACCTGCTACAATGATAGGGGTGATGAAGTATACATTTGGAGGGAATGGATTGCCGGTATTTACATATCCAACTACAAATGGATCAGGAAGGAAACCGGTGCTGCCTACAAGAATATCAGCTTCAGTAGGAAGTACGTTCGGGTCAACTGGGCCAGAAGTAATTGCCCATGCCAGACCGAAATATGGGCCTTGGTTCGGGATAACGAAGCTGGTTGGGTCAATAGCGATCAGATCAGCCAATTGGGAACCTTCACAGAGGTACAAGGAGCTTACGTCGTAAGTGCCGATCACACCATCTGCGCAAGTGATACTTGGCACTTTGGTGATCTCGATACAGAATTCACCTACAGAAAGTTCGCCGCCAAATACAGTTCCGTCGAAACCGTCGATCATCATGAAGTAGTTCTGACCAGCAACTGTTTCGATGTCTACAGCTGAACGCCAGTCAGGCACGCCGCTTGGATAGAGGTCGTCGTTGCAGACAACTTCGGTCAAATCAGTGCAGTCATCACCAGAATAAAAGAGCATTTGTGTGTCGCCAGGGCCTGTGATATAGTTGGTAGCTGTACAAGGCACCGTCTCAATGTGGTATTTGTCGCCGTCTCCGGTGAATGTGTACCACATGGTTGTGTTGAGAATGTCTGCGCCGGCAGTTTCGCCCCAGCAATCAACAGCCGGGTCGTTTGGAGATGCCGTAGCATTGGTATTGTCATAAATACCAGTGGTCTGCGTGATATTCTGGCCGAAGAAAAGTGTAAGGTCAACAGCCGCATCACAGATGTCTACATTGTAAACCAGTGCTGGAAGCTGAATATACTCCACATCATCAATGTAGTTGGTGTGGTTGTTGTCAATGCCGAAGAAGTCAATACCACCCAGGTTGTTTGGGTAAGCCATTTTGTGAACAAACACGCCATCCACCCAGAGGGTCAACAGGTTGTTGTCCAGGTCAATGATATGTTTTACTTCGAACCACTCATTGCTTGGGTAAGTAAATTCCGCCAGACTTGCGCCTGCACCGATTTGAATGTTACCTGCATTGTTGGCGCCAAAGAAAGCGTCCAGATTCCAGGAACCAGCACCGATAGGCACCACGTTCTGGATGTTGTAGTAGGCTTGTTTGCCGGTTGGAACGAAATACTTCCATTTTAGTTCGTAGCGGCCTGTTGTTTTGTTGCCAAGTTTGAGCACCACGTCTTGTGGGCCACCAGCAGCAGCAGTTGTCAGGATCTTGAACGACTTGGTGCCAGAGCTGGCTTGCTCGGTAGATACGATGCCGTCTTCGGTGTTACCCGTTGCACCGCTCCAGGTAGTCCACCATGCGTTGGCTGCACCACCTTGTTGGGTTATGTTTTGTGCTGCAAGTTTCAGGTTTGTAGCATACGACTCCATGTTGTCGCAAGCGATCTTGTCCGGGTTAAGTGCACAAGGCACTGCACAAGGCGCGCAATCGTTGAAACATACCGCCGGAAGTACAAGATCTTCAGTACCAACGGTGGTGGTACGGTCAAAGTTGCCAAGTGTTGGGTTAGCTACACCGCAGGCCGCAAGTGCCGGACTGTTTTCTGCGTTTGCAGGGTTCGGGCCATTCACGAAGCGATAAGTGTAGGTGCCTGGTGCAAGTGGAGCGGTGTAAGACCAAACGCCATTGCCCTCGTTGGTCATTGCCTGGAAGCCAGTTACGGCGTTGGCAAAGAACATACCAGCTGGGCTCACTGTGATCAGCGAAGCATTTACTTTGAAGGTTACATCATTTACGGGTGGTACAAACTCATAAAGTTCCAGATCGTCCACTTTCCAGTAGTACTCAAAGTCGCCAGCCCAGCGGAACTGGACCCAAACCTGAGCCTGGCCATCGGCCTCTGGAATAGCAATGTCGATTACACCTTCGTACTGCTGGATGGCAGTAGGCGTTTCAGCCACCAAAGCGTCAAACTCTGGCACATTGTGGTAAGTAAAGGTGGTGCCATTGGTGCTGATCCCGATGCGTGCCACATCAGAACCAGAGAAAGTGCGGAAAAACGTGTTCAAACGGAGGTGAACATTAGATTTTCCTGTGCAGCTGGCTGGATTTCCAACACCAGTGAGGGTAACATCGTGTGCGCCGTTGCTGTTGCCATCAGAGTCAAACCAAAAATATCCGGTATCTCCTGTTGGAAGGCCAGTAGCCGGGCCGTTCCAGGCGCCTGCATCCAGATCGTCGGTCCAGATCCATTCAACTGGAGTAGCACTACCGTTGGTACCGCCGTGAATCCAATTGGCTTCGGCAGTTACTACGTCTGAAAAGGTTTCCGTCCAGAATGTCTGGGCGAAAGAAACCTGAAAGCCCAGTGCTATGGTCAGCACTACTAAAAGGCTCTTAAATGTCATTGTTTTTACCATGAGAGGAAAAAATGAGTTAGGTTAACAGTAAACATGATTGTAATTGAGACCCCAAATTTCAGGAAAAGAATTCGGACGGTCCGCTTTTGTGGTGGGGAATTTCATCAAATGACGGTTTTTAACAAAAACAGCCATTTGATGAAGCTGTAATTTATGGGTTATTTTGGGATAACAAGGTAAGAGATGTTTTTCATATCAGGTTGATATTCAACAAGAAAAATATTTTTCTTGGCGTTTTATTGATGAAATTCAGGCGCTCGCATACCGGATTGCCCGCTGGTTCATGAGCCGAAACCAAAGCGGGGGTATCAAAGAGATTACAATACTAGTCGGGTAGCCAAAAGGCAACTGCGGGCTTTCGTCCAGGTGGCGAAGGATTTGATATTTTCGGGTGGATTTGTAATGGTGATCACTGTGTCTCGTGAGTTCATAGAGGAAAATGCGGCCTAATTCATGGTCGCTGTTCCAGGAGTGACGTGGAGATACTGGTTCTGGACGACCTGTCGGCAGCAACTTGCGACGTAAACCATAATGCTCAATGTAGTTGACCGTCTCCAAAAGCAGAAAACTGACCACTGCCACTGCAACTGCCCCGAGCAATCCTTTCCACCCAAAACAGAAAAAAATAAACGCAAGCCATAGGCTTTGAAACAGACTATATCTTACCATGGCATTGGACCAGGAGGCGACAGGCAGGCCAGCTTTGATGAGCCGTTCCCGCTCCAGCGCCCAGGCACTGCGCCAGCCGTCTGAAATGGAGCGAAACCAGAATGCAAACACGTTTTCGCCCAGTCGGGCAGAAGCAGGATCTTCGTCTGTGGCCACGTTTTTATGATGCCCACGGTTGTGTTCCACAAAAAAATGTTGATACAAAGATGGAAGCAGCATGATCTGAGCAAGCACTTGTTCTCCTTTTCGGACACGATGGCCAAGTTCATGCGCTACATTGATGCCGCCAGCACCCGCCATAATGCCTACTCCCAGAGTCAGCCCAAGTACCTCTGGTACAGAAAGGGTCTGCCCGGACACCAGCCACAAGTACCAGCCTACAATGCCGAATAACAAAGGAGCATTGGCATACAGTAAGCAGTCAAAAAATATCCTGCGTGAACGACTTTCTTCCAAAGCCTCCGGGATGTTTTTGCCTGATTCCGGGGTGAAAAGTTCTATGATCGGCAAAATGCCAAAAACAAGCGCTACGGTTAACCATGACCAGACGCCTTGCCAGGCCAGACCCAATAAGGCACTGGCAGGTACGAGATAAGCGATTAGATATTTTAGATCTTTCATAATCTCTGTTGATTTGGTGAATGGGTGGATGAGCGAATGAGTGAATGAGTGAGGATTAGTGTTCAAGCTTGATATTTGTTGCTATCCTCAGGATGCAAATGCCGAGCCTCCCACAGATCCTCACTCATTCGCTCAATCACTCATTCACTCATTCATTAACTGAG
>JBILHS010000078.1:0-28378 GCA_044350425.1 Saprospiraceae bacterium
GTGAGCCACAAATATCAAGCCTTGACACAGATCCTCACTCATTCGCTCAATCACTCATTCACTCATTCATTAACTGAGGTGAGCCACAAATATCAAGCCTTGACACAGATCCTCACTCATTCGCTCAATCACTCATTCACTCATTCATTAACTGAGGTGAGCCACAAATATCAAGCCTTGACACAGATCCTCACTCATTCGCTCATCCACCCATTCGCCAAATCCCCAACGCAACCCTATTCATCCAATATTTTCCATTGCAAAGCAGCCTTCACCAGACCGGCCGTATTGCGGGCGCCAAGTTTGGCAAGCAAAGCCGCTCGGTGACTTTCTACGGTTTTTTCGGAAAGAAAAAGTTGGGTAGCGATTTCGGGGGTGGTACGTTCGTCCATGATGAGGTGTAGCACTTCACGTTCCCTGCGACTTATTTTTGGAACCTCTTTGGCTACTGCGGCCCCCGTTCTGTGATGCATCAATCCGCGCATCACTACATCGGTCACTTCCTTGCTGAAATAGGTTTTGCCCTCAGAAAGGGTGCGGATGGCGTGGCAGAGTTCTGCTTTGCCGGTGTTCTTCAGTACGTATCCTTGCGCGCCTAGCCCCAGCATGGCGGAGATGTAACTTTCTTCACTGAGCATCGAAAGGACCAGGATTTTCAGGTCCGGTAGCGCTGTGCGGAGTTGTTTGCACACCTCCAGGCCCGACTGATCGGGCAAACTAATGTCTAATAGCAAGACATTGGGTGGGTCAGCGCTGACCATACGAAGCGTTTCCGCAGCGGTCTTTGCTTTTCCGATGAGTTCGAAATCAGGTTCTCCCTTCAGCAGGCTTTCCACCCCTTCGGCAAACATAACGTGGTCATCAGCAATAAGTATACGGATCATTTGAAGGAATGTGGTCAATGTGTTGGAATGTGGTCAATATGGCCAATGTCTGGTCAAAAGTACAGCTTAGCATGATACCTCAAAATTCTTAAAAATCTTATGAACACACAAGGTTACAGGATACTTACCACTAAATTAGTCTGCGTCAGAATCGAAGGTACGGAAAACACACTTGTAGTTAGGGGTAATTTCATATCGGCGCGAAAGCAAAAGTGCGTAAAACCAAATTGTTGTGTCGTCGTGGCGTTGTGTGAGATAAAAATATCCGATAGTTTGGTAGTAAACGTATAGCCATCATATTTGTATTTAAGCAAACTAAATAACGGACGATCTTAAGCAAGCTTCAAAAGCAATTTTACCTTTGCGCCCATCCACCAATCACCAGTCCACCAATCACCAATTCAACCCATCCACAACACAATGGACTATCGCACAGAAAAGGATACTATGGGCAAAGTACAAGTGCCTGCCCATGTTTATTGGGGTGCACAGACACAGCGCTCCATCGAGAATTTCAAAATAGCCCGCGACACCAACCGAATGCCCATTGAGATCATTCGTGCGTTCGCAATTTTGAAAAAAGCCGCAGCCCTTACTAATTTCGAGGCAGGTGTTTTGCCCAAAGAAAAATGTGACCTCATCGGACAGGTTTGTGACGAGATCCTGGCGGGTAATCTGGACGATCAGTTTCCGCTCGTGGTCTGGCAAACAGGCTCCGGAACCCAGAGTAACATGAATGCCAATGAGGTGATCGCTTACCGGGCTCATGTGCTTCAGGGCGGTCAACTCTCCGACGAACAAAAGTTTGTACATCCCAACGACGATGTCAATAAGTCGCAGTCTTCCAACGACACTTTCCCGACGGCCATGCACATCGCTGCTTACCAGATGTTGATGGAAGTAACCATTCCTGGTCTGGAAAAACTCCGCGATACCCTTCATGCTAAGTCCGAAGCCTTCATGGATGTAGTCAAAATTGGGCGAACCCACTTTATGGATGCTACGCCACTCACCCTGGGACAGGAGTTCAGCGGCTATGTTGCACAACTCAACCACGGACTGCGCACCGTCCGAAATTCTCTTGTACACCTTTCTGAACTGGCGCTAGGCGGCACGGCGGTGGGTACAGGCATCAATACGCCCAAAGGGTACTCAGAAAATGTGGCGCGGCACATTACAAGTCTTAGCGGTCTGCCTTTCATTACAGCACCCAATAAATTTGAGTCACTGGCCGCCCACGATGGCATTGTGGAGGCCCATGGTGCCCTCAAAACGGTAGCAGTCAGCCTCATGAAGATCGCGAACGATGTGCGGATGCTTTCCTCTGGTCCTCGTTCGGGCATTGGAGAAATCCATATTCCAGACAATGAGCCCGGTTCCAGCATCATGCCCGGCAAGGTCAATCCCACCCAGTGCGAAGCACTCACCATGGTGGCAGCTCAGGTCATGGGCAACGATGTAGCCATTAATATTGGTGGATCAAATGGACACTTCGAACTCAACGTATTCAAGCCGGTGATGATCTACAACTTTCTGCATTCTGCCCGATTGATTGGGGAGGCTTGTGTGAGTTTTAATGATAAATGTGCGGTTGGGATCGAGCCACTTCGCGACAATATTGCGAAGCACGTCAATAATTCATTGATGCTTGTAACAGCACTGAATACGAAAATCGGGTATTACAACGCTGCAGCCATTGCGCAGAACGCACACAAAAATGGCATTACTTTGAAGGAATCTGCACTGGGATACGAGTTGCAGGGGCTTGATTTCAAGCATATGACCTCGGAGCAATTTGATGCCTGGGTACGGCCTGAGGAGATGGTGGGGAGGTAGCTTTGGGGGGGTATTGTCATTGGGTCATTAAGTCATGGGCTTTATGTCCCAATGACCCAATGTCCCGATGACCAATTCAACCTCCAAACAACCATTCCGCCGCCTTAGGAAACTCTATGCCCCAGCGATCTTCCGTATGCCTGCCCTGAGGGTCGGTCTCCATTTTGATCTGCATTTGGGTTTGATCGTAGCCGTGCGTTTCCATGTACGCTTTGAAACGGTGTACATGGGTGATCATACCGGCTCCTTCTTTGCCACCTGAGTAAAGATAGATACGTGTGCTGGAATAGGGGGCAAATCTTATCGGCTCAAAATAAACTTTTGGTGCAGCCCAAAGCGAAGGCGAAAAGATCATAAATTTGGAAAAGATCTGGGGGAAAGCGATGCCGGCATAAATACTGATCAGGCCGCCCATACTGCTTCCGCCAATCCCTGTATGAGCCCGGTCAGGCTGGGTACGGTAATGCCCGTCAATATGAGGTTTTAAGGTTTCAGCGAGAAACTGGGCGTATTCCAGTCCTAGTCCTTCGCCCCATTTTTGTGAATCATAAGGAGAGAATTCGCGTATCCGTTCGCTGCCACCATGATCGATCGCAACTACGATAAATCCTCCTTTGCCGCGCTGAGAAAGGGCTGCAAGTTGGCGGTCTACTGCCCAGGTTCCAAAAGGGGCGGTATCTTCAAATAGATTTTGGCCATCCTGCAGGTAAAGTACAGGATAACGCTTGTTGGTGCTGGCGTAATCCCAGGGGAGCAGGACAGCGATCCTGCGACGGCTGCGAAGTTGTGGAACGTTAAAGCGCTTGGATACGATCTGGATGTCCGGATAAAACAGCGGATCATAACCCGAGGAGTGTTGTTTCCAGCGAGGCACTACATCATTTACTTTGCCTCTGGGGGTTGCCATACTTCGGTTTGTGGAGGGCAGACCATTGGGAGAAAGTTCTTCTGCTTCCCATCCGCCTTTCACATATTTGTACTCAAATTTGTCTATCGTTGGGGGGACCTCTTTAAAAGTATACTGGTAATGTCCGTCTTTGACTTTCAGCATCTTATAGTGCTCGTCCCGGGTTGCCCACCCATTGAAATTGCCCGTGACAAACACAGGTCGTGCATCGTCACTGGGCGTAAAAAGTTCGAGGATGAGCATGATTGGAGTAAAAATTGAGCCGTGGTTTTGTCCGTAAGGATGAATACGCAAATGGCGAAAGAAGAGCCTTTTGAAGTAGCAAAACTACTATTTCGGTATGAATTTATTCCCGAAACTTGTCAAGTAAATGTGCCAGTTCGAGTGCTTCTGACTCACTGAGTTTGTTGCCCAAAGTACTATTGCCTCCAATGAATTGCGCCTGATCGATCTCTGTGAGTAGTTTTTTACCTGTTTCAGAAATAGTTACAATGACCATACGGCGATCCTTGCCATGCGTTACCCTTTCAACAAGTGCTGCAATCCTTAGTTTTTCAACCAATCTGCTCACATTGCTGCTGCGGTCAAGCATTCGGCTTTTGATGTCCAGAACGGAAAGCCCTTTGGGGGCACTTCCATTGAGAATGCGAAGAATGTTATACTGCGGGCTGGTTAGTCCAAAGGGCCTCAACTGACGCGTAATGGCGCAATCAAGCCAACTGGCGGTGAACAAAACATTCAATGTAGCGCGCTGACGGGCAGGCATAGGCTTGGTGCTCTTGAGTTCTACTTCTAATTTCATGACACAAACTTAGATGTTTTAACACTAAACAAAAAAGGTTTTGAAGGGTTCAGTGCAAGGAACGCTACAATCGAAATACTTTTGCAGTTTCAATTGTTAAAGCCCTTCCGCCTGTTGAGCCTGGCGGTTCTACTTCTCTCAAGTCTTTTACCATATTATGCAATACGACGTTACAGTCATCGGTTCCGGACCAGGCGGTTATGTAGCCGCCATCCGATGCGCCCAATTGGGCCTGAAAGTTGCCATTATCGAACGCTACCCTGTCTTGGGGGGCACCTGTCTCAATGTTGGGTGTATTCCTTCCAAAGCGCTGTTAGATTCTTCTGAACATTTTCATAATGCTGCACATAAATTCACCACACATGGGATCGATCTGAAAGATCTGAAGGTGAATATGTCTCAAATGATTCGCCGAAAAAACGAGGTCGTCCAGGAAAACAATAAAGGAGTTGAGTTCCTGATGAAGAAGAATAAGATTGACGTGCTGTATGGCCACGGTTCCTTTTTATCCAAAAACCGGGTGAAAATCACGGGTAAAAGTGGCGAGGCCAAGGAGATCGAAACCGAACACGTCATCATCGCTACCGGTTCTAAGCCTATTGTGCCAGCCCAATTCAACTACGATAAACAGCGCGTCATTACCAGCACAGAAGCCCTCAACATCGAAAAAGTACCAGCCACGATGGTGGTCATTGGCGGCGGCGTGATCGGACTGGAACTGGGCAGTGTTTATGCGCGTCTCGGAACCAAAGTTCATGTGGTGGAGTATCTTGACCGCATCATTGCAGGGATGGACTCAGATTGTAGCCGCGAACTGATGAAATCGCTCAAAGGTCTGGGCATGGAATTTCATTTGCGCTACGGTGTGACAGACGTAAAATCATCTAAATCCAAAGTAACGGTGACGGCCAAAAGCCGCGACGACGAATCCAAAACCCTCTCCTGGGATGCCGATTATTGCCTGGTATGCATTGGTCGCAAACCGTATACCGATAACCTTGGCCTGGAAAACGCAGGCATCACCGTCGATGAAAAGGGCCGTATTCCGGTAAATGATCACCTGGAAACCTCCGTGCCGGGCATTTATGCCATTGGCGACGTCGTGCGCGGGGCTATGTTGGCCCATAAAGCGGAAGAAGAGGGCGTTTTTGTGGCCGAAACCATTTTAGGACAAAAGCCGCACATTCATTACAACCTGATCCCTGGTGTCGTTTATACCTGGCCAGAAGCAGCCAGTGTAGGTTATACAGAGGAGCAACTTAAAGAGGCTGGTACGGCATACAAATCCGGCAAATTCCCATTCCGAGCCCTGGGTCGCGCCCGTGCAAGCATGGATCTGGATGGTATGGTGAAGGTCTTGGCGGATAAAGAAACCGATGAGATCCTTGGCGTGCATATCGTGGGCGCCCGCGCGGCAGATATGATCGCAGAAGCGGTGGCACTGATGGAGTTCCGCGCCAGTGCAGAAGATGCAGCGCGGATGAGTCATGCGCACCCGACCTATACAGAGGCGTTTAAAGAAGCTTGCCTGGCGGCTACAGGGAATAGAGCCTTGCACATGTAGAAGATTTAATTTACGATATCCGATTACATGATTTACGATTGGAGCCTGCCCTGAGTATTTTGCGCTGGAACGATCCATCCTAAAATCGCAAATCATGTAATTGGATATCGCAAATCAAAAAGTATACCTCTAATACAATAAAGACCACTTTGTCAATCTTCAAGATTTCCTTCACGCGGGCTGGACAAAGCTTCACGGCAGACCTGTCGAAGCCCATCGACCTCTCCATTCCCCTGCGCGATGGGGCAGAAAATCCGAATTGTTTTTGGGCGCCGATGCCGGAATTTGCGCCGGTTCGGGCAGGTGATTTTGTGGGAAGTACGCAGGAGGGTGGGGTGGTCAACTTTTTCAATGTCCGGCTTAACCCACATGGCAATGGAACGCATACGGAATGTGTGGGCCACATTGCCCGGGAGGGTTTTGTATTGCGGGAATGTTTGTTGGAGGCCCATTTTTTTGCAAAAATGGTCAGCCTTTATCCGCGCCGAACGGAGGATGGCGATCGGGTGATCTTTCAGGACCAACTGGAGGAGGTTTTTTCAGCCCATGAAGCCGAGGCTTTAATCATCCGAACGATGCCCAATGACGACCTTAAATTACGTCAGAATTATTCCGGCGCAAATCCGCCGTATGTGCATCATGAAGCCCTGGAATATCTGGTTCAATGCGGGGTGCAACACCTGTTGTTGGATCTGCCTTCTGTGGACCGCGAGGAAGATGGAGGGCTGCTATTGGCGCATCGCGCTTTTTGGCAATATCCACAGGCCACGCGTACCCAAGCCACGATCACGGAAATGATTTTTGTGCCCAATGCAGTGCGGGATGGGATTTATCTGCTGAATCTTCAGACTACGGCTTTGGATCTGGATGCTAGTCCTTCCAAGCCGGTGGTTTTTGCGTTGAATCTGTAAAAACCAAAAATCCGTGTCTCATCTGTGTCATCCGTGTTCAATGTACAATTGGAACACGGATGACACAGATGAGACACGGATTTAATATTAGGAAGGCGAAATGTTACTTATCGTCCCCAAAAAAAGAAATCACCTTCTCTGCCAATTCCATCCCGATATAAGACTGGGCTTCCATGGTGCTGGCGCCGATATGTGGGCTACAGGAGACTTTTGGGTGCCGAAGCAGGGCCTCCATAGGGGTTGGTTCGTTCTCAAAGACGTCCAGACCTGCCCCGCCGATCTTTCCGGAATTCAGCGCATTGAGCAGAGCCATTTCGTCGATCACGCCACCGCGGGCGGTATTGATCAGAATGGCGCCAGTTTTTAATTTTTCGAGTTCGGCTGCGCCCAAAAGCGGTTTTCCGATCCCCGGAATGTGAAAGCTCAGGATGTCTGATTCGCGTAAAACCTTTTCCAGAGACTCCGTTGAGATGGTCAGGCTTAGTTTGAGGTCCTGTTGTTCACCGAGTTGAATGCCGATCTCCGCTTCGCTCACGAAGGGGTCGTGTGCACGCACGCGCATGCCGAGTCCGAGTGCTATTTTGGCAAGTTCCTGTCCAATGCGGCCAAAACCGACAATTCCGAGCGTTTTGCCTTTGATCTGGAAGCCGGATTCAGCATCTTTTTTGAGCTTTTTGAAATCGCCCCCAGAGGACAATTCACGATTGCTGCGTTGAAGCATCCGGGCAAGGGTGAAGATGTGGGCCGTTGCCAGCTCCGCTACGGCGCGGGAAGAGGCTTTTGGGGTGTTGAAAACCTGTATACCCTTGCTCTGGGCATATTCTACGTCTATGTTGTCCAGACCAACCCCGCCACGTCCGATGATCTTAAGTTTTTTGCCGGCATCGATGACCGCTTTCGTCACCTTCGTGGCGCTTCGAACAATCAGCACGTCGTAGTCCGCAATGCCTGCGGCCAGATCTTCTTGCGCGATTTTATCTTCACTTACGTGATAGGAAGCCTCTTCAAGCAATAGAAGTCCGTCTGGGTGGATGCCGTCGTTGGCGAGAATTTTGATCATGATGGATGCTTTATACGGGTGTTGAAATAAGTCGGAAGCTCAAAGGTAGGAAACCAATTCGCGAATGAGCAACCGCATCTTTGGTTCTGCGGCTTGCGCAGTAGAAATAACTTCCTCCAGAGTGGTTACCCTGATGGCGGATCGTGGATAGGAGACATTGCTAACCAGAGAGATCATGAGTACCGGCAGGTTCATATGCCTGGCGACCAAAACTTCCGGAATAGAAGACATGCCGGTGCAATCGCTGCCCAGGCCACGGAGCATGGTATATTCGGCCGGGGTTTCGAGATTGGGTCCGGGCAGGGCAGAGTACACGCCTTCAAATGCCCGGATGTGGTGGGTTTTTGCGATCTCCAAAGCTTTTTTGCGCAATGTTGCATCGTAAGTATGCAGCAGATCGGGGAAACGCGGGCCGAGCCGCTCGTCATTTGGGCCGCGTAAGGGGTTTTCGGGGAGTAAATTGATATGATCGCTTACAACTACAAGATCACCTGCGCGGAGGTGCGGGTTCACTCCGCCTGATACATTGGTGATGATAATCCGTTGAATGTCAAGAAACTTAAGGACCCGAATCGGAAAGGTCACCTGTTCCATCGTCCAGCCTTCATACCAGTGAAAACGCCCGGCCATGACCACTACCGGATGGTCTCCAAGCCAGCCAAAGATCAGTTTTCCCTGATGACTTTGCACGGTACTTTTGGCAAAATGCGGGATGTCAGGGTAGCTTATTTCTGTTTCGATCCGAAGGTCGTCGGTCAGATTTCCCAGGCCTGTTCCCAACACGACGCCAGTTTGAGGTTGGAAATCGGTGCGGTTGCGGATATAAGCTACAGCTTCCTGAATTTGTTCGTAGAGTGGCATAGAGATACTTGAGTTAATGCGCTGCAAAGTTCATTGTTCTATGCTTATTCCACCTTTAATAAATTCCAGTATTTGCTATTACCTAAAGCTGTGTTATGTTGTCTTTTGGGTGAAAAAAAAGAGCCGAGACATTACTGCCCCGGCTCCATGAAAACACCTAAAACCCTATTAACTAACCTTATGAAAACTCTCTTTTAATGACCTTGGATCTTTGAATTTATTGCTCTGATTTGCAGCAGATAGCAAGGTCTAAAATCCAACGGTCTGATGTCTTTCATCCAAACTAACCAACCTGAATACTTTTCAACACTGACTTGGTTTCTTCTTTTTTTGGAAGTGTGATATTTAAAATACCGCTTTCGTAAACAGCTGCGATTGCATCTTGGTTCACTGTGACCGGTAATTTAAATGAACGTTTGAAAGATTCATAGCGGAACTCTCGGCGAAGAAAGCGGCTCGTTTCGCTTGGAGATTCTTTAGTTTTTTCTTCCCGTTTTGCGGTTACGATCAGATGCCCATTTTCAACATTGAGCGTAAAGTGCTGCTTTTCAAAGCCCGGAGCGGCTACCTCTACTTTAAACGAATCTTCCTTCTCGGACACATTCACTGCTGGTTGACTGAGTTGTGCATCATTGCCTACAAACTCACCAATACCTCTATTCAACAACTCATCTAAAAAACCATTAGAGAAGAATTTGGTTGCGGGGAAGGGCTGAACTTTTACGATACCTGTCATTTTTTTACAATTTTATGATAGTGAAGGTTGTGATGAATGACCGACGAAAAATTGTAATTCAATTTCTTTTGCCGGACGGCCTGCCAATCAGCAGGCGATATCCTCCCTATTCAATACTTGTTCCATTTGTGTAAAACGTTCATTTTGGCAATTTTTAGAATGGAAAATACGCCAAAATGACATGTGCGCAATGGCTTTACATGCCAAAATGACATATTTGCTCGGTTAAGGGCGCTGTTAAAATCCGAAATCGCCCGGAAGTACCATAAAGTGCCTTTTTGTGCGGATACGTTGGGGGTTACCCCGGAAAGTATGAACCTTGATGCGTTGTTCATTGCTCTAAACCGGATTGAAAACCTTTATTGCCTAGCAGATTGCGGATAAAATAGGCGCTGCACCTTGACTACCGCCAATACCTCGGCGCAGTGTGTCATTCGATGCCGTTTTTCTTTTGCCTCGGCAACCACGAAGGGGAATCCGGCTACTGGCTCGACCAAACACCACCGAACAACATCGCGGTGTATGGGACCAATTGGCGCAAATTTTACTATCCCAATCCTGTTCCCAATGATTTTTACAGCGGAAACACGACCATAGAACCCTTTGGAATTGGTCAGCCGGAAAATTATTACGCCTTCACCTGGGGTGACGCACTACTCGTCGTGCTCGACGTTTACCGCGATTGTGACGTGAACGAAAAACCCCAAAAATGGGACTGGACCCTAGGGAAAACCCAATACGATTGGTTGAAAAATACCCTCGAAACCAGCAATGCTGCACACAAATTTGTTTTTGCACACCACAACCGGGGACAGGGCCGGGGTGGCGCAATCCCCGCAACGGGTTTTGAATGGGGCGGCATGGATGCCAACCAGTACAAATTTGACGAATTCCGACCAGGCTGGGGGCTTCCGATCCATCAGCTCATGGTAGCCAATGGTGTGAACATCTTTTTTCAAGGGCACGACCACCTTTATGCTAAAGAAAATATGGACGGCCTGGTCTATCAGGAAGTACCCATGCCCAGCGACACCTCTTATCAGATCGGGGTGCTTGCCAACGCCGATGCTTACACTGACCTGACTTTAGACGGCTCGGGACACCTGCGCGTAACGGTCGAGTCGGGTTGCACAACAGTAGATTATGTGGCCGCCTATTTGCCTGAAGATACCCTTGGCGGGCATAAAAACCGGGAGATCCGATATTCCTACAAGGTGGGAAATTGCGCGGTCCCGACCGAGGACCACCCGGCCCCTGCACGCCCTTTTTTTATTACTACCCCCAATCCCACGACCGGAATCCTCACCCTAAAGACCAGCGAGGCGGCAAGCACCGAAAGAAAGATCGAAGTTTTTGATCTACATGGAAGTTTGGTCCGGGAGACAATTATGGCAGCAGGCGAGACGAGCGTTTTAATGGATCTGGGAGGCCTGGTTTCCGGTGTTTTTGTGGTTCGACTGGCTGGAACGGAAGGCGTTTTTACTCAAAAGATCATTGTTCATTGATATTTCAAAAAGGTAGCCCCCCTTTTCTGAACACTCCCCGGATCACCGATTTCAATTTTTTTCTATGAAAAATCTATTTTTACTACCCGTTTTTCTGCTTTTCTCCACCATAGCCCTCGCCCACGATCCAAATGCGACCAAGGCTCCACTCCAGGAATGGCACTTGAAAAACCACCGTCATCTCCACGCCTCGTTTTTGATGATGCGAAACGACACGGTTTTTTTGCAGACCGAAAACGATGCGACAAAGGCTTTCCCACTCAGGGACTTTTCAAAGGAAAACCAGGGTTTTATCCTGGAAAAAGAGGCACAGATTGTGCAATTGAATCAATCGAACATAGCGGCGCAACCCGTTCAATTGCCCAAAAAAAAGTCGAATGATCCATCCATGGCTTTGCTTTTTGGGTTTTCACTGCTCTCCTTTGCTGCCTTTGCGGGTTTTGTGTTTTTCAAAAAAAGCAAAAAGCTGGCATTTGCACTTTCGCTCAGCGGCGCAGTGTTTTTGCTTGCTTTCAAAACGGAGATCGCAAAAAAACTCATGGGTACCGACCCGCTTTTCATGGATGCTGCCTTTCAACCCTTCAAACCACATGTCGCCACACACTGGGACAATACCTGGTTTTACGTAGAATCCAATGGCATCCCGACCACGCACCCAATGATGGCGGGCATTACGAAATGGCAACAGCAAGTCCCCATTCAGCAATGCTATATTGGCTCGAATGCGTGGCAAATCCCGCTCAATCCGGTGCTCGCAGCTACGCCTGTCCCCGTCAATGCACAACATTTTTTGCGCGGGGCAGTGGCCATTGCGGCCAATGGTATCCCCATTTTTAATCCCTACACCAACACGGGTGTAGACGCTTTTCTCGACGGACAGCTTGACCAATGGGGTGGGCACTGCGGTCGCGCAGACGACTACCATTATCACATTGCGCCCATGTTTCTGGACACACAATCGGTGGCTATTCTGCCCATTGCATTCGGGCTCGACGGATTCGCGGTCTATGCCAGCCTTGAACCAGACGGCTCTCCCATGCTTCCGCTCGATGCCAATCACGGGCATTTCGACGCAGCAGGCATCTATCATTATCACGGCAGCGCAGCGGCTCCGTACATGATCGGCAACATGGTCGGGCAGGTAACGGAGGATGCTACGACGCAAATTATCCCACAGGCGAAAGCCACCCCGGTACGTCCTTCACTCACCCCGCTCACGGGCGCGACGATCACCGATTGCACGCCCAATGCCGCCGGGAATGGCTACACGCTCACCTACACGCGCAACGGACAGACGTATAAAGTGGAGTACAGCTGGACCATCCATGGGGTTTATACCTATAATTTCATTTCCCCGACCGGCACGATCACTGAAACCTACAATGGCCACCTGCCCTGCGAAGTGCCGACTGCAACGCAGAATCTTACCGGAAAAAATATTGAAGTCCGGATCTTTCCCAATCCGAGCACGGGCGGTTTTTTTGTAAAACTCAATGATCCGGAAATTAAAGCACTACAAAGCGTTTTGGTTTTCAACTCCAGCGGGCAACTGGTGTATCAAAAAGAGCAGGTCGGAGCTGTTTTGGAAATTAGCGGCCTGACGCAGGGAGCGTATTTTTTAAAGATCAGCTTTGAACACGGCGAGATCAGTCGCAAAATTATTGTCCAATGAAATTTGCATCCAATAAACGTTTTATAACGGCGATCCTGGCTTTGGCTTTTTGCCAGATAATTTCGGCTCAAAGTCTTCCCAAAACCATGCGTCGGCTCCCGGATACCGGGCAGACCCAGGGTTATACAAACACCCCTGGCGAAGACGCAGATTTTACGATAAATCCGCCTTTTTTTATCCAAAACGGCGACGGAACAGTCATGGATACCGTGACCGGGCTGATGTGGCAGCAAACCGATGGCGGCGAAATGACCATCGAAAACGCCACTACTTTTTGCGAAAATCTGACGCTTGGGGGGCACGATGACTGGCGTTTGCCGACGACCTACGAGGCGTACAGTATTCTGAATCACGGCAAATCAAACCCCGCACTCGACATTACCGCCTTCACCAATACGGTGGCTGAATATTGGTGGACCAGCCAACACGATGTGACAAATGCTTCAAAGATCTGGGTCACGAACAAAGGCGGCGGCATCGGGAATCATTTAAAAAACGAAACGGTCAGCGCCGGCGGAACCAAAAAGATACACGTCCGGGCAGTACGCGATATCGAAACGCCACCAACTGTTTCAAGCCATTTTTCTGACAACAACGACGGCACTGTCACCGATCATCTGACCGGTCTGGTCTGGCAAAAAACACCCTTACCCGACTCGATGACCTGGGAAAACGCGCTCGTCTTTTCTGCAAACCTCTTGCTCGCCGGGCACGACGACTGGCGGCTGCCGAACATTAATGAACTCCAGTCACTGAGTGAGGTAAGTATTGCCAATCCTTCAGTGAACACCAGTATTTTTCCTGAAATTGGCATAAAAAAGTATTGGGCCAGCACCAGTTTGCCCAATCAAACCACAAAAGCCTGGTATCTGGACACGCGTTTCGGCATCACGACTTACGCGGAAAAAACGGGGGAACTGAACCTGCTTTGCGTCCGTGGCGGACAAAATAACAGCGTCAGCACGAGCGACCTACATTCCGGAAGCCCGGCCATTCTGGCCTTCCCAAACCCGTTTTCTGATCATGTGTTTTTGAAAAATGCGCCTGAAAATGTGGTTTGTGAAATGTCGAGCGCCATCGGGCAAATTATTTTTTCGGGAAGCAATATTGAAAAAAAGGATTTTTCAACATTGCCAACAGGCCTGTATTTTTTAAAAGTTTCAGGCAATCCGGTGCTGATACTATTCAAATAAAACATAAAATGAAACGCAGAAACTGGTTCATAAGCTTTTGTCTATTGTTGTCCACCGCCCTTTTCGCCCAAACTTCCGGCTCAGTCACTCAAGGCCTGGGCACGACAACGACGGCCGATTTGATGCCCAATTGCCCAAGCAACCACATCACCCCCCTCGGCACGATCAGCTCAACCGACGGAAAGCAGTGGACCGTGCCAGCGGAAAACAATTTTTCGACCGCGCCGAAACTCTCCGACTTGCATAATACCTGCAATGGGGTGGCGCCTGCGAACCTGGCCGCAGCCAACTTGTCGGGCGTGCCGGTGACTGAAATTGACCCCGGCGGCGAGGTCATTACGGGCTATCTTTTTGCTGACAATTATTTTGAACTGTATATCAACGGCGTACTCGTGGGCATTGACCCGGTACCGTTCACCCCATTCAATTCTTGTGTGGTAAAATTCCGGGTCTCGAAACCATACACGATCGCGCTGAAATTGGTGGATTGGGAGGAAAACCTGGGGCTTGGCTCAGAGACCAA
The DNA here is from genome assembly GCA_044350425.1 of Saprospiraceae bacterium. Lineage (GTDB taxonomy): Bacteria > Bacteroidota > Bacteroidia > Chitinophagales > Saprospiraceae > M3007. Next base: position 14,455 of record JBILHS010000078.1, read on the forward strand.
TAATGGCAGCAATTTTCATCCCGGCGACGGCGGTTTTATCGCCCAGTTCAGCGACGGTACCGTAACCGATGCCACCTGGAAAGCCCAGACCTTCTATATCGCGCCCATTCAGGACTTGAATTCCGTGATTGAAAAAGCCGACGGCACACATTCTACCGCCACCGCCACCATCACCCCGACCTGCGATGCGAACTGTTTTGGCGTTCATTATCCAAGCCCTACGAACTGGACCGCGGCCAATTTTGATGATACCGGATGGCCAAAAGCGGTTTTGTACACCGCCGTACAAGTGACCAACCAGGCCGCTTACACCAATTTTGCCAACACCGCATGGCCGAACGCGAAGTTCATTTGGTCGTCTAATCTGATTTTAGACAACCTGGTTTTGGTGCGGCACACCGTCCCGGCCACGACGGCAGTATCAGACCTGGATGCTTCGGGAAAGACACTCATCCAGGTTTCTCCGAACCCATTTTCTGACCATATCTTTTTGAAAAACGCAGATGAAAATGTAGTTTGTCAAATGACCAATTTATTCGGGCAGGTTGTTTTTTCGGGAAAGCATATCAGTTCGGCAGACTTTTCAAACTTAACGCCGGGCGTATATGTATTTAAAATTGAAGACAACAATACGGCTGCGCTGCGGCTGATCAAGATCTGATGCGATGAAAAATCACGTTTACCTCCTGGTGTTCGCGCTCCTCTTCAGCGCAAAATCTTTTTCCCAAAATATCCCTCATGCCGAGATGCTCAGCCGGCCAACGGACCATAGCATCACTTTGCAGGCCTTTTTAGGGGCTGATGTGGAGGTTTGTGTCCAATTCGGCATTGAAAGCGGCAATTTGACGCAGCAAACCCCCTGGGAAGGCGTTACTGCCGACCAGGCTGCCGAGATCCTGATAGATGGTCTGGAGGCAGACACCCGTTATTTTTATCGGCTTTGTTACCGGTTTCCGGGGCCGGGCGCGCTGATCTTGCGCCCCGAACATACCTTCCATACCCAACGAGCCCCGGGGAGTACCTTCAGTTTCGTCGTTCAGGCCGACCCGCATTTGGACGCGCAATCGGACACGGCTTTGTACCGTCGCTGCCTGCAAAACCAACTGGCTGACGCACCGGATTTCATGCTCGATCTCGGTGATTTTCTGATGTCCGACAAACTCAAAAACACAGCGGGCAAAATCACACGCGACACTGTGGAGTACCGTTGCCATTTGCTCCGCTCCTATTATGAAACCTCCTGCCATTCAGTCCCGCTGTTCATCGCGCTTGGCAACCACGAAGGCGAGGCTGGCTGGCAGCTCAATGGAACCGACCAAAACGTTGCCATTTTTGGGGCGACCGAGCGCAAAAAATACTTCCGAAATCCTGCGCCCGACGATTTTTACACTGGCGATGCAACGCAAAACAACTTCGTCGGGCAGCGCGAAAACTATTACGCCTGGCAGTGGGGCGATGCGCAATTCATCGTTCTAGACCCCTATTGGTACACCTCGCTAAAGCCTGATTCGCTGCATGGCTGGCGCTGGACCTTGGGTTAAACGCAATACGATTGGCTGAAAACAACTCTGGAAAACAGCACTGCGACCTACAAATTCGTTTGCTCACACCGACTCATCGGCGGCGACAAAAACGGCGCGGGGGAATTGAATTTGCCTCACAATATGAATGGGGCGGCAAAACCTGGACGGCTCAGACGGCTGGGCAGCCAATCGCCCCGGCTGGTACAAACCGATCAAAGACCTGCTGGCCGAAAACCGCGTGACCATTTTTTTTCACGGCAACGATCATTTCTTCGGAAAACAGGAGAAGGATTGCCTCATTTATCAGGAAACGCCACAACCGAGTCTGCCCAATTTCAATGGCCCGAACCAGGCTGAAGATTACGGCTATTTTGAGGGCCAATTCCTCCCGAACACCGGCCATATCCGCGTGACCGTTGGTCCGGAAGGTGTTAAAACAGAATATATTCAGGCATTTTTGCCAGGTCAGGAAACAGCCACCCGGCACAATAGAGACATTGCGGCGACCTATTTTATCGGCAAAACGAATTGCTACGACTCGCTTTCGACGGGCGCGCCAGTCCTCTGGAACACGAATTATTCCGACGAATTGATCTATCCAAACCCTTCGACCGGGGCAGTTAACATTGCGTTTTCGCTGGCACAAACAGAACGGATAGACCTTTCGATCTTTGATGAAAGCGGGCGTCTTGTGCGGCATTTATTGTCCGGGAATCTGGTTCAGGCCGGGCAATTTCAAATCGTCTGGGACGGGCGCGACAGCGGCGGAAGCACGGTTCCGGGCGGGGTTTATTATTGGAATATCCTGGGCGAAAGCGGTGGTGCTGCGGCTGGAAAACTGATCTTACAAAACTGATTTTTGGGGAAATACTGTAAACTACTTCCACCTATTTCTCTCCATTCCACACCATTACGTTTTCCAGATCTAACACAATATCATGCACATCCTTGGCTTTGTAACCTGCTTCTGCTGGAGTTGGATGAGTGGATCAGATGGTTAGAGATCCACGCAGGCCTCTTCCTCTGCAATAGATCATCGCAGCTTCTCATTCCCCGCATGACGCGCTGCATCTCGTATCGTCTTCTTTTCCAGATTCTTTTGAAGAGCGTCAGCGAGGTCGACTCCGGTCTGGTTGGCCAGGCAAATGAGTACAAAAAGTACATCGGCCATTTCATCGGCCAGTTGGGTCGGCGCATCTGCAGCATCTGCAGGATTTTTGAAAGACTGATCGCCGTAGATCCGGGCCATGAGTCGGGCTACTTCGCCCACTTCTTCAGAGAGCAGCGCGGTGTTGGTGAGTTCAGAGTAATATCGGACGCCGATGGTTTTGATCCATTGGTCCACGCTGTGTTGGGCTGCTTGAATTGTCATGGCAGGTGTGATTTTCAAATAAAAAACCCTCCAAAAGTGCGACTTATTGGAGGGGTTTTGGATTTTTTTGCAAAAGACGGTCTGTATTAGGATTTAACAACCGTTTTAGCTTTCAGGCCGCAGGTGTTTTTCCGCCGCCGTTTCCTCTGTTGCCACCGTCTTGGCCGCCGCCGCGAGGATGTCCGCCGGATGTAGGTGTTTTTTGTCCGCCGTCTCTTCTTTGTCCTTCGCCGCCACTTCTGCGCGGGGGCTGTGAGCGTCCACCGCTGCCCTGGCGTTGGGGCTGTCTTTGTTCGGGTTCCTCGGCCAGACCTGGAGGAAGGGGTAATTTGGGCACCTCCCGACCGATGAGCTTTTCGATGCGCTTCAGGCGTGGGAGATCCATGTGGTTGATGAGCGTCAGGGCAGTGCCTTTGCGCTCAGCACGAGCAGTACGCCCGATTCGGTGCACATAATCTTCAGCATCGCGGGGCGCCTCAAAATTCACCACGAGGTCAATGCCGTCAATATCAATACCGCGGCTTAGTACATCAGTAGCCACCAGGATGTCGATTTTTGAATTGCGGTAGTCGAGCATTACCTGCTCGCGCTCCTTCTGTTCGAGATCGCTGCTGATGCGTTCTACATTGAGGTTGCGACTTTTAAGTTTTTTGTACAATTCGTTGACGGCGAGTTTGCTGGAGCAAAATATAAGCGTTCGCTGACCCGAACGGTCTTTCACAATTTCAGCAATGAGCGGAATTTTCTGTCGATCGCCTACAAGATAAACACCTTGTGTGACCCCTTCAGCGGGCTTGGAAAGCGCAATACTGATGGTTGCAGGGTTTTTGAGCATCGTTTTAGCCAGTTTCATCACGCCATGCGGCATCGTGGCGGAAAACAACAGTCCCTGGCGATTTGGATTGAGTGTTTCAATGATCTTCGTAAGGTCAGGCATGAAACCCATGTCGAGCATCCGGTCGGCCTCGTCGAGCACCAGAAAACGAAGGCGCGAGAAGTCAACATAACCCAGACTCATGTGCGAAAGCAGCCTGCCAGGGGTTGCGATCACGATATCAGCGCCCCTTTGAAGCGCATCGCGGCCCTGGGCGAAGTCTTTGCCGCCGCCGCCGCCATATATGGCTACAGAAGAGATCCCGGCGAAGTAGGAATAAGCTTCGATGGCCTGATCGATTTGCATGGCCAGTTCCCGGGTAGGTACAATGATGAGTGCCTGGGTGAAATCTGCTTCGCCCGACTCCATGATCATGTGCATGATGGGCAATACAAAAGCGGCAGTTTTACCGGTACCGGTTTGAGCAGTTCCAATAACATCCCTTCCCTCTAAAATGAGTGGAATGGCTTTTTCCTGGATGGGGGTAGCAGATTTGAAGTTAAGGGCCTCGATGCCATCGAGCACGTCGGGGTGGAGGCCAAATTCGGAGAAATCCAATGATTGAGTGGTAAAAGGTGATATTTAGACGTTGGACTGCTGAACTTTGAATGGTAATTTATGGGGTTTGACAGCCTGCCCTACGTCTATGGTCTAAATGATCAAAGTCCAATAAAATACAAAGGTCGTGAAAAATTGGGCAAATCAATCAAAATGAAAGCTTAAACACCATATCCCTGCAAATTTGAACTCAAAATTCGGATTTGCATAGATTGGCTTAGTATGATTCTACCGCAAATCCCACTTTGTGGTTTTGAGAAAACGCACCAAAAGATAAAGCAATAAGCCGGCCGGGCCAGTGATCATTGTCAACAAAAGGCTTGGGATAACGAAAACATGCCCGATCTTCAGTTGTCGGGCATCATGCGTCTGCCAGGTGCCCACCATCAGGCAAAATGAAAGATAATTCAGCCATCCGGTGAGCAACATTTCTTTGCTTCGAAACAGATTTTTGAAGCCTTCTAACGAAAGCAGATTTCCCCCTTCTTCCGGACTGCTTAGGAACTGGAAGGTGAAAATGGCCGCGGCAATCAACAATACCGTGGCCGCACCAAAAGCAATCGGCTCTGTATAACGCCAGTTGGGTGCTGCAATAAGCAATAGCCAGGGTAGGAAAATTACGATGCTGGCGTACCAGTAAAAGGAATCGGGAGTCATGCTTTGTTGGTTAATTGTTTATTTGGGGATTTGGGGATTTGTTGTGCCGAAGCTTGGTATCAATGCCTGCCTAATGAAGGGATGGAAAACAAGGCTCTGGCACAACAAATCCCCAAATCCCCAAACGAATCACCTCACAATCTTGAGGCTCAGGTCCAGGGGTTGGGCAGAATGGGTGAGGGCTCCTGCAGAAACAAAATTGACGCCGGATTGGGCGTATTTACGCACGTTGAAAAGGGTGATACCGCCAGAAGCTTCGGTCTCGAATTGTCCTCCAACCATGGCCACTGCCTCATGCAGGATTGGAATTTCGAAGTTGTCGAACATAACCCGGGTAATACCACCCGTACTGATAACCTGCTCTAATTCAAGCAGATTACGCACTTCAACGGTGATATTCAGGCTTAGGCCTTTTTCTTTTTGATAGGCATGGGCACGTTCAATGGCCTTGCCAATACCCCCCGCAGCATCTACGTGGTTGTCTTTGATCATGATCCAGTCATAAAGTCCCCAGCGGTAATTTTCACAACCACCGATATTGACCGCCCACTTTTCTAAAAAGCGAATGAGCGGGGTAGTTTTGCGGGTGTCCAGTACTTTAACCGGCAGATCACCTACCTCAAAAGCGAAGCGGCTACTCAGGGTTGCAATGCCACTCATCCGTTGCATGGTGTTGAGTACCAGGCGTTCTGCCTGAAGCAGGGCGCGGGTGTTGGATTCAACCTCAAAGGCCGTCTGACCATAAAGCACGTCCGTACCGTCTGGTTTTTGGACCGAAATGGATGCCGCTGGGTCGAGATGTTTGAAAATATATTGGGCAAGCTCCACACCAGCTAAAACACCATAATCCTTAATCTTTAAGATCGCACGGCTGCGGCTATCTGCTGGGATGGTGGCCATAGAGGTATGATCGCCTTCATGCACATCTTCATGCAAACCTGCAATGATAAAGTCGTGAATGATTTGATCGGTAATTTGTGTAGGACGCATAATTATGTATGATGTATGAACTATGATGTATGATGTATGAACTATGATGTATGAACTATGATGTATGAAAAACGATCGTAACAGCCATTATTGATACATCATAGTTCATACATCATACATCATACATCATACATCACTTCCATTTTATGTTGCAGCCGCCGGAAGGGCGCTGAAGTGTGTGGACAGGTTTCCCTTCCAAAACTGCATCTAAGGCAGCACGAAGGTCTTCCCCGGTGGATTCGATCGGGTTTCTTTTAGGGCGACTGGGGTCAAGTTGACCGCGATAAGCGAGTTTAAGATCCTGATCAAAAATATAAAAATCAGGGGTACATGCCGCATCGTAGGTGCGGGCTACTGCCTGGGTTCCGTCGTAAAGGTAGGCAAAATCGTACCCAACAGAGGCTGCGTGGGCCGGCATCTTGTCAGGGCCATCTTCAGGGTGTGCTACAGCGTCGTTGGAGTTGATACCGACGAACGCTATACCCCGTTTTTTGTACTCTGCTACAATTCTTACAATTTCAGGATTGATATATAATACGTAAGGACAATGGTTGCACAGAAACATGATCACGGTGGCTTTGGCGCCTGCTGAAATTTCTTGCAATCCGACCGCTTTTCCGCTGGAAGGATCAAGTAGTTCAAAATCCGGCGCCGTTGTGCCGAGGGGGATCATGTTTGATTCGGTGTAAGCCATAATGATTTACGATATACGATATACGATTTTGAATTTATGATTTACGAGTTATGATTTTTACGTCCCGAAGTCGGCATGATGCATCCCTTTTTCGGATCAAAAAAATCGTAAATCATATATCGTTAATCGTATATCGTAAATTTTAAGGTTGCGGAACCACCCGGATCCCCAGTTCCTCCAGTTGCTTCAACTTAATTCCGTCCGGAGCATCGATCATCATGTCGCGGCCCTGGTTATTTTTCGGGAATGCAATGAAGTCACGGATGGAGCTTGCACCATTCATAACGGCATTGAGTCGGTCAAAACCGAATGCAATACCGCCGTGTGGCGGAGCGCCGTATTCGAACGCGCCCAAAAGGAAGCCAAATTGAGCTTCGGCCTCTTCAGGCGTAAACCCAAGCAGTTTGAAATTGCGTGCCTGCAGGTCGCGGTCGTGTATACGAATGGAGCCACCACCAATTTCCGAACCATTGAGCACCAGATCGTAGGCGTCGGCGCGCATCGACTTGAGTATTTTGAGGTCGTCACTTTCCATTTTCACGATGTCGGCTGGCTTTGGCGAAGTAAAGGGGTGGTGCATCGCAAAAAAGCGGTTTTCGTCTTCATCCCACTCCAGTAAAGGGAAATCCAGCACCCAAAGCGGTTTGAAATCGTCGCCGCGACGAAGGCCAAGTCTGCTGCCCATTTCGAGGCGAAGTTCCGAAAGCTGTTTGCGGGTCTTTTCATCTTCACCACAAAGCAGGAAGATCAGATCGCCGGGCTTCGCTCCACAGCGTTCAGCCCAAACCTTCAGATCGTCGGGGGTATAAAATTTATCAACGCTTGATTTTGGGGTGCCATCCGCCTCAATTCGGATATAAACCAGCCCTTTTGCGCCGATTTGCGGGCGTTTTACCCATTCGGTCAGCTCGTCAATTTGTTTGCGGGAATACTCTGCACAACCCGGCGCGCAAATGGCGATCACAGATTCTGCACCATCAAAAACCGGGAAACCAGTAGGTACCACGTCCAAACCGCTCCCGAATTCTGCATCGGCGGGCGATTTAAGATCCGTGAATTCCATCCCAAACCGCATGTCAGGCTTGTCTGATCCAAAGCGGCGCATGGCCTCATCATAGGTCATGCGTGGGAAGTCGCCGAGCGTGATGCCAAGGGCTTGCTGAAACAGGTATTTCGTCAGGCCTTCAAAGGTGTTGAGGATGTCTTCCTGGTGCACGAACGACATTTCACAGTCAATCTGGGTGAATTCCGGCTGACGGTCAGCACGCAGGTCTTCATCCCGGAAGCATTTTACGATCTGAAAATATTTGTCAAAACCAGCCACCATCAGGATCTGCTTAAAAGTCTGTGGGCTTTGCGGAAGGGCATAAAACTGACCTTTGTTCATGCGACTGGGCACTACAAAGTCACGCGCACCTTCTGGCGTAGATTTGATCAGATTGGGCGTTTCTACTTCGATAAAACCTTCTCCCGCAAGGTATTTCCGGGTTTCTATGGCCAGATTGGAGCGAAAAATGAGGTTTTTCTGCACGGCATTGCGGCGCAGATCGAGATAGCGGTATTTCATGCGGAGGTCATCGCCGCCGTCTGTATCGTCCTGGATGGTAAAAGGAGGGGTCTTGGAAGCGTTGAGGATCTTCAGTGTGGTCACCTTGATCTCGATCTCGCCGGTAGGTATTTTGGTGGTTTTCGAAGCGCGTTCGATCACGGTACCCGTAGCCTGAAGCACGAACTCACGCCCGATGGACCGGGCCGTTTCAAAGATCTCCTTGGAGGTATAATTTTCGTCAAGCACCAATTGGGTGATGCCATAACGGTCGCGCAGGTCGATCCAAAGGAGAGCGCCTTTGTCGCGCACAATGGCCGACCAGCCGCTGAGGGTTACTTCCTTATTGATGTCGGTGATGCGGAGTTCTCCGCAGGTATGGGTACGATACATTCTTTTTGGGAATGATAAATGATGAAAGATAAACGATGAATGCCGATTGGGTAGGCCATTCAGCTTAGGAACAAGCTGTTTTTGCCCGTTCCCGCGTCCAGATTTGTTTAAAACGAGCCGCAAAAGTAAGGAATGAACGGAGAAAAATGGTAGGTTTTGTAAGTCAAATGGATAAAAACAAAGCGGCGACCTTTGATATAAGGGTCGCCGCCTGAGAAAAGTTCCTTTTGCTTGCGTTACTTTTGGGTTGCGACAGCACTGCCTGCGATCGATTGTGCTTTTTCCATCAACTGTACCAACTCCGTCCGGTATCCATTCGGGTCGTTTTTCGCCGCTTTACGGGCACGACTGATAGCATGTTCATAAGAGGCCGAAGCCTTGTATTTTGAATCTCGCAGCAATAAGCCAAACTCTGCGATGGATGAAGCCAGCAGAAAATTTTTGCTTTCGGTTTTGCGATCCATTGCCGCTGCATTCAATCGGTACTCCATCAATTTGCTGGGCTGCTCTCCTTTGGGTTTTTTATAACGGAGTTGTAGGACCATCAGATCATTGCAGCCAACTGCAACTGAAGTATCAGGTTGGGTAACTACCACCAGGGCAGAATCGGCTTTGCTCAGGCTAGGCAAAGACCGTCCGGCAGGTACGATCTCGTAGATCGCCGTGACGCGGTGCCCCACGCCCAGTTCGCCCGCATCCTTTGCATCGTTGTTGAAATCTTCTGTGGCCAGCATGCGGTTCTCGTAACCAATGAGTCGATAGCCAGCCACATGGGCCGGGTTGAAATGCACCTGCAACTTTACGTCTTTGGCGATGGCGAAAAGCGTACCACCAAACTCCTGCATCAACACTTTTTTAGCCTCACTGAGTTGGTCAATATAGGCATGGTTGCCATTGCCTTTGTCGGCCAGACTCTGCATTTTACCATCCTGATAGTTGCCCATGCCGTAACCTAATATGGTGAGGTAAACGCCGCTTTTGCGTTCATTTTCAATGAGTTTCACCAGTTCATCTTCACTGCTCTGTCCCACGTTGAAATCGCCATCTGAACAGAGGATCACACGGTTATTTCCATTGGAGATCAGGTTTTTGCGTGCAGTCTCGTAGGCCAGTTTGATGCCTGCGCCGCCAGCTGTGCTACCTCCGGATTGGAGGGCTTCCAGCGATGCTTTAATCCTGGGTTTATCCGCGCCTGAAGTGCTTTCAAGCACCAGTCCGGCAGCTCCGGCGTACACCACGATGGCCACGCGATCATTGGGCCGCAATTGGTCGATGAGCATCAAAAGGGATTGTTTCACCAATGGGAGTTTGTTCTCAGAGCCCATGCTTCCGGATACGTCGATCAGGAACACCAGGTTGGAAGCAGGCAATTGCCCCAGATCAATTTTTTCGCCCTGGATCCCGATGGTCATCAGGAGGTTCTTTGGGTTCCAGGGGCAGGGTGCTACTTCGGTATGGACCTCGAATGGATCCCTGCCACTGCGGGGTGCTTCGTATTGATAATCAAAGTAATTGATCATTTCTTCCAGGCGGACTGCGTCTCGGGGCGGAAGTTGATTGGCATTCAGGTACCGACGGATGTTGGCATAGGAGGCCGCATCCACGTCAATGGAAAAAGTGGAGATTCCGTTTGACTTGGCATCCTGAAAAGGATTTTCAACAATTCGGTTGTATTGTTCTCTGGAGACATCGTCGATAGGGTCGGGTGTGGATGTACCCCAGGTTTTGGGCGCTTCTTTTATGGGTTCTGATTGAATGGCGTTGTGAAGTGCCGGGCTTGCCTTCAATTTGTCAGCAGCAATACCGCTGGTAATGACCTGGAGTTGCTTCAGGTCCTGGACCGGTGGCAAACCACCCGAGATCCGGATACCGTCAATATAGGTATCAGTACCGTTTGAACGAGCGCCCCTGATATTCACCTCACCACGTTCTACGGACGAAACATCCACGGTGCTCGACTTAATAGAATGGATATCTCTTTTAGGGAGTTTTTTATATTGCTCAGGCGAAATGGTACATCCGCTCGAGGTTTTATCCTGTTGAATCAGCGGAACTTTGTACGCGGCAATATTAACTTCTTCGAGTACTGTGGAATTGGACATGACCACATTTTGAGTCGTAATCTGGGCCTTCAGCACCTGTATGCCGACGATCTTTTCGGCTCTAAAACCAGTGTAAGAAATTTCCAGATCGTAGGTGCCCGGGTCAAGCTGGATGCGGTAGTCGCCGTTATAATCCGTGATCGTTCCACGAATAAAAGTGCTATTTTGGGAAACTTTGATGGTGGCTCCGATCAGGGCTTCGTTGGAATCAGACACATTTCCGGAGAGGATCGTCTGAGATGGGAGGCCAGGCGCAATCAGCGCACAAAAGAGCAGAAGTCCGCCAATGCTGCTGCCCATCCAGACTTGGAAAGCCGAAAGGCTTAGGCTGGGGAAGTAGTTCCTGAGTTTCATGTGTAAAGAAATTTTAGGTAAAAAAGATTGTGAGCGTAAATGATGCAGCCCCGGTTTGCATTACACAAACCGGGGCTGCTTTTATCTTTTTACCTAAAAAAGGGAAGGCTATTTTATCCCTAATCTTTCTCCGCTTCCATCTTTTTGCAACTGTTTAAAAGCCTCTAATCCACATTCCAGAAAGGCCTGATATACTTTTGGATCATGTCCATTCTGATAATCAGTCGGCTTGTTCAGCAGTGTTTTGCCATCGTTGTTCAGGAGCACATAATAGGGTTGTGCACTCACATCGAAGTTGTTGACCTGGAAGGAGGACCACTTGGATCCTACCGTACGGAGCTTTTCGCCCGTTTTCGGATCCAGCAAATAGGCGAAATCGTTGTCCGGGAAAAGCCGCACTTTTTCGTCTACGTAGAGTGACACCACCACGTAGTCGTTGCGAAGGCGTTCAATGATGCCCGGCAATGGCCAGACAGTTTCCTCCATTTTGCGGCAGTTCACACAGCCATGTCCGGTGAAATCGACAAAAATGGGTTTGTTTTCCAATTTGGCAACGGCGATGGCCTCATCAAAATCATGGTAGCAATCCAGGCCTTGTGGACAGCCGGGGCCATCATGGGCTTTGGGTTCGTGGCCTTTTTTGAAACTGTAGTGTACGGGTGGCGCCAGACCGCTGAGCAGAGAAAGGGAGGTATAACTGATCAGTCCCCAGCCCACGTAAGCCGCAAAGGCCAGCGAGGTAAATGCGATGGCAAGGCGTCCGACGCCGGGGGGACTTTCGTTTCCTTTCCATTTTATGATACCAAGCTGATAAAGTCCCAGTAAGAGTGCGCACAGGATCCAGATGATCATGAACGGTTCGAATTTCAGGACGCCCCACTGCTCCACCATATCGGCCGTACTGAGGAATTTGAAAGCCAGCGCCAGTTCAAGGAGACCCAGGGTTACTTTCACATTGTCCATCCATCCACCTGATTTAGGAAGAGAATTGAGCCATCCGGGGAACATCGCAAACAAGCCAAAAGGCAGGGCCAGTCCCAGGCCAAAGCCAAACATGCCAATGGCGGGCTTGAGGGGTATAAAACCGAACAAGGACGCGCCGGCATTGGAGCGGGCGGCTTCTACCAGCAGGGTACCTACGATCGGGCCGGTACAGGAAAAAGAGACCAGCACGAGGGTAAAGGCCATAAAAAAGGTGCCCAGCAGACCACCCCGGTCGGCCATTTTATCACTTTTGTTGACCCAGGAAGAGGGCAACTGAATTTCATAAAAGCCAAAAAAGGAGAATGCGAATATGACCAGCAGCACGAACATCAGCAGGTTGAACCACATATTGGTACTCATGTTGTTGAGTGCCGTAGGACCCAGCAGGCTGGTAATGGCCGAACCCAGCATCACAAAGATCAATACAATGCTGGCAGAGTAGATGAAAGCGTTTCGAAGGCCTGTGCGACGGTCTTTGGAGCGTTTTACAAAGAAGCTCACCGTCATCGGGATCATTGGAAAAACGCAGGGGGTGAGCAGTGCAATGAGTCCGCCAACGAAACAAAGCAGAAACAGCGATACCCAGGAGGCGCCGTCGCTGCTGCCGTCTGAAGTGTTATCATCACAGGTCCCGGCGTATTGGGTGGCGTTGATGTCTCTTTTGGAGTAGAAAAAGCCTTTGAAGTTGGGGTCATTGGGTTTTTCTATGGAAGTGCCGGAGGAGTCAGCACCTGAAGTGATTCCCGAAGGGATCATGGCAGCGTTCCCACTCAGGGTGTCTTCATTTTTTGGGCTGTCTGCTTTAGCAGGAGCTTCAGTCAGAGGAGTGATCGCAGTACTGCTTCCACAACCTTTCAGGGGCGGGATCGTGAATGAAAAATCTACATCCCGGGGCGGCTCGCAGTGGTCGTCATTGCAGGCCATGAAATTGAGATAGCCAGCTATAGGTTTGCCTGGATCCTTTACCTCTACCCTTTGTGTAATGATAGCTTTGTGCTTGAACTTGGTGAGGTTCATGCTAAACATCTTGTCATAGGTCTTGACAATTTCCCCGCCCTCTTTGGCCTTTCCAATGAGTTTATAATGGGGGCTTTCCTGAAACGTCAGGGTAGTGGGTACCGGGCCGTCTTCACTTTCCAAAAATTGAGAATACGTGTAGAACCCATCGCTGATAATACCCGTCATGATCAGGTCTACCTGGCAATTGCCTACCTCTTTACTTGAAAAGGACCATTTTACAGCACTTTGAGCAAATAAGGCGGTATAGATGAATACAGCAAACAGCGTAAGGAAGGAGGTTCGAATGCCGGTGTGCATATTATTTGGGCAAAAAAAGTGAATCAATGTTGGGACGTTTTGGTGTTGCAGCCCGCAAGAACAGGAATATTGATAGAGAAATTTGCATCTTTTGGTGGCAGGCACATTTCGTCGTTGCAGGTCATGCAATTGACAAAGCCAGTGACGGGTTTGCTTGGATCCAATATTTCCACACGTTGGGTGAGTACGGCTCTGTGTTTGAATTTGGTTAGGTTCATGTTAAATACAATGTCCTTCGTCCGGTACATGTCTCCACTTTCTGCTGCTTTGCCAATCAGTTTGAAATGGGTTCCGGGCTCAAAATTTAAGGTGGTGGCCACCGGGCCATCCTCATTTTCCAGGAATTGGGAATAAGTACACCAACCGTCTTCCAGGATGCCGGTAAAGATTAGATCTACCTGGCAATTGCCCGCATCTTTGGCTGTGAACGACCATTTGATCGGATTTTGGGCAAAAAGGGCACTGGAAAATAACACCGCAAAAAGGGTGAGTAGCGTATTTGGAAAGGATGTGCGCATGGTAAGGGTATGAAAAATGGTAAATCTAAAGGGATACAACCG
>JBILHS010000010.1:0-84124 GCA_044350425.1 Saprospiraceae bacterium
TAAAATGCCCTGAAAAATTGGAAAACCTGATTATTGTGGTCGCTTTCTCGTTTGTGTTCAGTTTTTGCATAGGCTTGTTTATCAAAGAAAAAGAGCCCCTCCAAAACCTTGAATTGATCGTACGAAAAGACCGACTGCGCAAAATAACCCCAATTGCTATCGCTCAATTGGCTATTAAGAACAACTGCAAAGGAGTCCTTATTTTCTTTTCCGAATTGTCAAAGAACTTCAACGAGGTTTTTACCTGAAAAATGTGTACCCTTTCTAAACAGATTTCAAATTTTCAGAAGCCCAAGCCTTTCCGAAGCGAAATATGGGTTGAAAATGAATCAATAAATCACCAGCTTGCTGGTTTCCAATCGTCCGCCGGAAATGGTTGTTAAATAATAGATGCCCGCTGGCAACTGTTTGATATTCAATGGGTATTGTGCGTTCAATGCCAGAATTTCCTGCCTCAGCACGACTGCTCCCTGACTATTGGTCAAATACACTTCAACGCCTTGCTCAACATGTCCGGTAAGATTTACCAGATCATGCGCCGGGTTCGGACTGAGCTGGATCAGATTCGTCGCGGTATCCGGGTAGGCCGTAATGCTGTTGCTTTTACTCAATAAACCTATGAAACCATTACTACCCGAGTTTCCGTTCAGGCTGTAGTTATCCAGTTGGAGTCGGTCAACAAAGGTGCCTCCACAAATAAGTTTATCCACACCAAGCACCGACATGCTGGTTGGGAAAACCAGACATTCCGGGCTGCTGGCAGCTGCTTTCAGCCAATCCAGATCACCAGTCTGGCCGTCAAACCGACTAAAAAATGCAGCGTAGGTATTGCCTCCGATTTTTCTAGCCAAAACGGTTCCGCCAACAAATATCGAATCGGTCAATATGCTGGTATAGTACAGGTTGCCCTGGGCATCCAGGCCAATTTCATGATAATTGACGCTTGATCTTTTGGTTCTGATCGGTGTAAGCCACAAAGGATCACCGCTGGAGTTAAACTTCCCGACAAAATTGTTGTAACCGTAGCTGCTCGTCAGCGTAATGTTCCCGAAGGTATTATTTCGTCCGTAATACCCGCTCAGGTAGATATTCCCTGAAGGATCTGATTGGATGGCCATGGGGAAACTACGAGGCTCATTGGAAAGGTTCGCATCTCCTCCATATAATTTGAGCCACTGCACAGCGCCATCCGGCGAAAGCTTGGCCAGCAATACGTTCCCGTCTCCCTCATTGGTATTCAAGGTGCCTTGATCCTCAATTTCCAAATTCAGAGAATAGGCTTCAGCGGCCAGATAGATATTGTTTTGGGCATCCGTAGAAGCCATGACCGTAAATTCTACATCCTCGCCACCGCCCCGTTTAGCCCAAAGTATATTGCCGGAGATATCTATTTTGGCAATAAAAAAATCATCATTGCCTTTTGACTGAAGCGTAAAGCTGCCAAGGCTGAGACTGTTCGAAAATGTTCCGCAGACCAGCAGTTTTTGATCATAGTCGTGCGAAATATTACTCAAATAGCCTACCCCAGGCATAGTTTTAAGCCACCCGGGATTCCCGTTGAGGTCAAACTGTACTACAAAATATCCGGTTTCATCCATGGCCGGGGGATCGATCGATTGGCCGTTAAAACTGAATTGATTCAAATACAAACCTGACACATAAAACCTGCCGGCATTCTGATCCAATGTGCCAGAGATGGCGCCCAGTGGCCGATACACCGCTTGCGTACCGGCTATCAGGTTATGCCAAAGTAATTGAGTCCCGTCCAGACTTAATTTGCCGATCAGCAAAGAGGTCTGGGGAATATCCAAAACGGTATTGGCAACACTGATTTTGCCAAAAACAGTAGCCGAAAAATAGATTCCACTGCCATCCGATTCCAGAGAAGCAAAATTGACGAAGCCTCCGTCATTGCTAAATATTTTTTCAAAAACAACGCTGCCGTCGTTGTTGCGTTTGTCCAGTATTGCCGACGTACCTTTTAAGCCGGCTACAAATATTTGCAGTCCATTGTTGGCCAGTCCTTTCCCTGCAAAACTTTCCTGGAGCGCTAACACATCTCCGCTGACAGGGTCGAGTTTCAGCAAAAAGCCGGTTTGTGTGTCATTCAGGGATTGGCCGTCAAATTGCACCCCACTGGAAGAAGTTCGCTCGCCTGAAAACCACATGGTTCCGTCTGCCAATTGGGTGATGCGTTGAATGTTGTTTTCGTTGCTGGCTACACCATTTTCATTTTTGATCCATGCACAACCGTTTGCATCTATTTTGATTAGCATGCTTTTAAGCCTTGCATCGTTTATGGCGCCTACACAGTTTCCACTTGAAAAAGCGCCTCGTACCGAGCCTGCAGCATATAATTCACCTGCAGCATTTACAAACAGGTCGTTCAGGACAAAATTAAAAAGTGTATTGGTGCCTTCCAAAAACTTGGCGCCATTAAACAGACTGCCATTGGTCGGATCGATCTCACAGGAATAGAGGGCGCCGTTGGAGGCATTCAAGGTGGTATTGCCCAGTATTAAGGTGTTTTTAAAAAATCCCGCAATGAATAGTTTGCCTCCTATCCAGTAAATATCTCCACCGCTTAGGGCTGAAACAGAAGGATTTGGAATGTTCAAAAGCAAGGAGCCGTCGCTTGAATATTTTAAAATATTAGGCCAGCCATAAAGAAAGGTCTGTCCCGAGTTGTCTGCAGCAAGTGATTTAACCTGGTAGCTCACGCCTGCGTCGCCTTTTGTTTTTACCCAAAGCTGATTGCCATTGGCATCAAATTTTGCCAGAAAGGCATCTATATTGCCCAGTAATGGCATTTCGGTGGCTCCTGCTACCAGATTGCCAAACTTAAAAGTGCCGGCCACCAAAACATTGCCGCTATTATCCAGCGTCAGGCTTTGGCAAAAAACTTCGCCGTCAGGGGAATTGCTTTTTAATTGTTTACTCCAAAGGGCATTGCCATCGGGGCTCAATTTTACCAAAAAGCCATTGTTCTGACCATCACTTTGCAGCATGCCACTGCCTGGGTTGAACTGACCGTTAAAAGTGCCGACCATGTAAACATTGCCGGATGCGTCGCAAACAACGTCATTGCATTGGTCGTTGCCAGATCCGCCCATACTTTTGGCCCATTGCCAGGTGGGTGGATTGCCTGCGGTTTGGGCAAATGATGGGGTCAGAATGGTGCTGAAAAGGAATAGAAAAGCGGTGGTTTTCTTGAAAAAGAAGGTCTTCATGAGCGTTGGTTTTTGTGTAAAAGGTATATTTCAATAGAAGTTTGAGCCTATATAGTATGAAGCAACAGACTATTTGACACCACACGGCCACTTTGCGGAACCATGAAAATCAAATCAATTTTTCAAAAATCCCATTTCTGGTACGACTGAGTTTCGCGCGGATCTCACGAAAAACGGTCAGGCCGCCGTAGCCGGAGTCGAAGATACCTATGGGGGCTGGAGTCTGCATTTATAAAAGTTGCCCTATCTTTTGCCTGAGATAAGGATTCGCAAAGGTAGAGTGGGTAAGTGAAGTGGATGCCTAAAAATAATTAATAAAATTCTGCATTAAATATTGCAATTTCTGTATTTTAGAGTATCTTTGATTGTAAAATACACAAAAATTCAAAATTTATTTATGAAAAATTTCTCCAAAAACACTTTTTAAAAAATTTACCTCTCTCTCTCTCTCTCTGCTTTTTAATTTCGTCTTTTGGGCAGAATGCACAATTTATCTCTGGAGTGAGCATGTCGGTGGCGAATCTAACAACTCAAGAGGCTTCTAGATGGTTGCACTTTAGCAATATGGCCAATACGCAATCTATTAGTTTAATACAAATTGCACCATTATCTGCGAGTGCGTTGGCAGGCGGAATTTTTACTTTTTCCATTCCAGGTGTTGCCTCAAACCTCCAGGCACAAGGGAGATTTATTCAACAGACTCCAAATGGAGATTATGTTTGGTGGGCTAACCTCTCCAATGATAGAGGGTATTTTGGCATAGCATCCAATGCCTCCGGAAAGGTTGCTTATGCTCAAGTAGATGGGCAGAATTATATGATGTACCTATTAAGTACTCAGTACAATGCCCTTGTAAGAGTAAATTCTGCGACGAATATTATCCCACAACTTTGCCTTCCAGACTTAGAAACACCCGCAGATATTACTTTTTCTGAGGATTGTGATGTAGACAATGACTGTCCTGCGGTGGTATCAGTCCTTGTAATGGTAACACCAGAAGCAATGGATTGGCTTGGTGGCAACCATACCCCATTGGAAAGTGTATTATATTTTGGGCTCGGACTTCATACCGTAAATTTTGCTTTACTCAATAGTGGAGTTTATCATAAATCAGTGAGATTCATTGTTGAACCATATAATTTTAATTTCGGGTTAGTGCCAAATGCTACAGTCGATTTGCAAACTTTTAGGGATGATCCCGTAGCAATTGGCAGAAGACAATTAAACAGAGCTGATTTGATGTTTTTAATTACAGACTCTAGATATGATCTTTTGTTAGGAGGGGTTTTGAACTCAGCAACGGGAGGGCCATACGTGGGATTTGTAAGCATGGAGTACTTAATAAGCAAATATTACGTATTTGCCCATGAACTAGGGCATACCTTTTTTCTCAATCATAACAGAGAAAGTAATCTTGGTGATATTAATTATAACGGTGATGAGTTATGTGCTTTTGGATGGCGGTTTCAAACTTCCACAGGCAATATAAGCAAAACTATCATGGCGACTTTGAGAGCGGAAGATATTCAATCCAGCACCAGGGTTCTGAATTACTCTAACCCCAACATTTCAGTTGGCGGAACGCCTACGGGGACTTCTATTAACTTCAATGCCAGACATGCCTCCCACAATATGTGTTCTGTTGATGATTATTTCTATGATCAGGAACTTAGAGTTGACATCAGCGGTCCAACATTTGTATGCGAAGAATCGGTCACATATTTTGCAAATATTACATCGTCGGGAGCTGGGGTTCCTGGAGTTGGGCCTTACAATGTTCGGTGGAGTGTAAGTTCAGGTGCAGTGCCAACTTTAGCAAATCCAGGACACCCTTTAGGCTCTTTGAATCCGATAACACTATACTCCGGGAGTTTGCCAAACCCTGTATTTTGGTTGTTTGTTTCAGTAGTTAGTGCTGATGGGGTTCTTATGAATGACATCATTCGAGTTGAAAATCCTTGTGGGGTTCCAAACCCTTTGATTGGAGGCATAGGTGAGATGGCAAAGAATGAGACGACTCCATTAAACACCCGTGATTTTGAATTATTTCCGAATCCGACAAATCAAAGCCTTGAGGTTCGATTTGTCGGTACAGGACAAGACAAAATGGCAAATTATTCTATCCTTAATACATTGGGCGAAATCGTGCTAAGTGGCGATGTTGAAATTGGTGTTCTAAATTCTTTCAACATTGACCTTACTTCCAAAGCTTTACCAGATGGGCTATATTACTTGCATTTAGGGGCTGATGGCTTTAACAATACTCAGAAGTTCATATTTAAACGCTAAGAAATCATAACTATGAAAAATATTCAATTCATTGCTTTCCTTTCTATTATTGTTACATTCCTAGCATGCAAGAAGGAAGAACCAATTCCAATTGATCCCATTATTCCTACACCACCACCCATTTATGTCCCCATTTTTGAGCCAGGCGATACAACCAAAGGAGCTGCTTATGCCAACAAGTTGACGGCTACATGGAAAGGCTCAGTGTATTGTAAAACTGCATTTCTTGACGCGACAAAGCTAAGTATAACACTTTTTACCTTCACAAATGATGGCAGCACAAGGGAGGAGTTGCATTTGGGTTCAGTTTCTAAAAATGACGGAGTCGGCCAATACGGTTTTGCAACTGATATCTACAGCCCAGCGCCTTCCGGCAAAGTATTTACCTTCTACAACACATGGGCATCAGATGGAGATGTTACAGAAGATGCCTTTAGTATTGACAGTACAGATCAAAAAAACAACCTCTTAATTACCAAAATAGATCTGGCAAACAAAAGAGTAGAAGGTACTTTCCATGCCACCTACAATCTTCAGGAACCACGAATCAATCCGTTGAATCCGAAAAAGGTTACCTTCTCGGCGGGTCGTTTTTGGGCAACTATTCGGGACTGAAAAATTTAGAATCTTGGGATAAAATAAAAGCCATCCTACAACTTGTCGCAGTAGGATGGCTTTTGTTTTGTCCCAAGTTGAAAGACCCTTGCGCTAAAAATTGGCAATTTAGGCCGCCAATTCCCTCGTATGTAGCATCATATTGCCTGATACTGCTTTTAAATAGCGAGCGTCAATGGTTCGCACATCTAGTGTATGGCCGTCTAATGCGAAAAATTCAACCTCGTAAGCCTCTCCATCGTTATAGATTTCAACAACTGTACCCACATCGCCTTTTTTCAAATTCGAATCGTGTAAATCGTGTGTCAGCACTATGCGGTCATAAAGTTTTATCGTGTTCATTTTTTTGAAGGATATGCTGTTACAAGTATTGGAATGATTTCATTTTTTGGTATGATCCAGATGCTTTTGAGGTTGAAACGAACTCCAAGTGGGCTATCTGCAAAACCTTGAATGGCATACTTAACGCCATACTTGGTCGTCGTTATTTCTAAAAAATCGTGTTCGCTGATGTGAATTTTCAGCATAGATGAAAGAGATTCTTGGTCAAAACCCAGCTGTGAAAAAAATCGTGCTTTACTGCCTCCGTCCGAATGGTCGTGATTCAGCAAATAACCAGATATCTTATCCAACGGAACAATAGCGTTTTCGCAATTCGGTACTTTCATGGGTTTGACGTTTTCAATCTGCTTACAAAAGTAAGCAATTATCCCATCCGCTTCTTATTCAATTCCGTAAAGAACCGGTTCAACTCATCCACCGAATAATACAGCACTTCCCGGGGTTTCGAACCTTCTGCCGGGCCTACCACGCCCAGTCCTTCGAGCTGGTCCATGATTCGTCCAGCCCGGTTGTAACCCAGTTTCATCCGGCGCTGGATCAGGCTCGTGCTGCCATGCTGGGTTTCCACCACCAGGCGGCCGGCATCTTCGAGCAGGTCGTCCATATCTGCAAAGCTGAATTTTTTGCCACTTTTGCTATCACCGCCCTGCTCGCCTTCCGGATGAAATTCGGGCAAAAAGAAGGGCTCGGGGAATCCTTGCTGTTTGCCAATGAAGTCGATCACGCGTTCCACCTCAGGGGTATCCACAAAAGCTGATTGCAAACGAATGATATCTCCGCCCACCGATAGCAGCATATCGCCCCGCCCGGTGAGTTGTTCTGCTCCACCGGCGTCGAGGATCGTACGGGAGTCCACCTTGGACGCCACCTTAAATGCGATACGCGCCGGGAAGTTGGCCTTGATCACACCCGTGATGATATTGACGGATGGACGCTGGGTTGCTATAATAAGGTGTATGCCTACCGCACGCGCCAGCTGCGCGAGACGACCGATGGGCAATTCGATCTCTTTGCCCGCCGTCATGATCAGATCCGCAAACTCGTCAATGATCAGAACGATGTAAGGCAGGAAGCGGTGGCCCTTGTGTGGGTTGAGGCGTCGCGCTACAAATTTATCGTTGTATTCGGTGATGTTACGGGTCTCCGCCTTTTTCAGCAGGTCGTAACGTGTTTCCATCTCAATGATGAGCGAATTGAGCGTATGCACCACCTTTGTCGTGTCTGTTACGATCGGCTCGGTCTGATCGGGTAGGAAACCCAGGAAGTGGTTTTCCAGGTGGGCATAAGGGAAGAGCTCTACTTTTTTAGGGTCGATCAGGATCAGCTTGACCTGCGAGGGGTGTTTTTTGTACAGCAGCGACATCAGCACCACGTTGATGCCCACGGATTTGCCCTGACCGGTGGCGCCGGCGATAAGCAAGTGGGGCATCCGTGTCAGATCCGCCACGAATACTTCATTCTGAATGGTTTTACCGAGCGCGATCGGCAATTCCATTTTTGCCCGTTTGAAGCGCTCATCCATGATCACTTCCCGGATGCCCACCGTTTGGCGCTTTTTATTTGGCACCTCGATACCAATCGTGCCTTTTCCGGGAATGGGTGCGATGATACGAATACCCAGTGCAGAGAGGTTCAGCGCGATATCGTCTTCCAGGTTTTTGATCTTCGAAATACGGATGCCCTTGGCCGGGATGATCTCGTAAAGCGTTACGGTTGGCCCGATGGTCGCTTTGATCTTTTCGATCTCGATCTTGAAGTACATCAGGGTCTGGAGGATCTGGTTCTTATTCGCCTCCAGTTCGTCCCGGTCTACCTCAAGTACGGTATTTTCATGCTCTACCAGCAATTGGGAGTGCGGGTATTCGTAATTCGAAAGTTCCAGCGTCGGATCATAGGGCTCACTCAGGTTTGGGTTGTCCTCCTGGATGACCGCGGTGGGCGGTTTATAAGCCATGGCATCTTCCGGAGTAACTGGCATGGGTGGTGGAACATTCACCACGATCTCCAGATCTCCTTCATTCCCGGGTACAAGTGCCTCTCTTTTGGGCGGATCAGCAAAAAGTGCAGAGCGTTGGCTCAGATCCAGGGCGAGTTGGCCGTCTGAAAAACCATCCTTGTCTTCGGTAGTGATCGTTCTGCTCATGGCAGGAACACTTGCTGTGGCCGTATTTTCCGTTTTTATTTCGGTGCCTTCAAAAGGCTTTTCATCAAAAATAGAATTGCGGGGTGCGCGGGCGCTTGCAGCAGGTTTCTTTTTTCCAAAATTTCCTGCCAGCAGGTCATTCCAGGCTTGTTTGGTTTCGTCCCCGAGTTTTTGCCAGCTGAATTCGGTCAGGTCCGGATTGTTGGACCATACGAAGGTTGCGACCAGTGCAAACAACATAAGTGCCAGCGTGCCGATCACGCCGATGAAATTCTGGATGTATTCGCTGATGGCCTGCCCGAACACGCCGCCCCAGGGGAATTCGAGTTTTTGAAGGAAAAAAGAGCACAGCACCGATGCAATGGTCATCAGAATGATGCTCCGTTGAAATGCACTGTTCAGATATCCCAGCGGGGTGCGGCGGATAAAAGCGAGACCATATATATATAGGAGATAAACGAAGCCGTAGGAGGCAATACCAAATCCCCAGTAAATGATCGAATCGGAGAGGAAAGCGCCGAGTCTTCCCAGCCAGTTGTCTACGGGTACATCATCAAAGAAAACGTCCCAGGAAAACCGGAACACCACATCGTGGTCATTCTTCCAGGTGAAGAAGTACGAGGTGAAGGAGATGAGAAAATAAAAGGAAAGGAAAAGCAAAAAGACACCGAAGAGTTTGGATACCCTTTCGCTGTCGAAGTTCATGCTTAGTTGTCCGCGCTTTTTGGCTGTCATGCAAGTGGTGATTGGTTGATTGGGGATTAATGATTGGTCACATCCACCTAGCTAATTTTCAGCAAAAGTAGTTCGTGTTCAGGGAAATCAAGGTGGAAATTTCGTCTACCTATCGCTTTCGCACGATCATCAATCCATCTCTAAGTGGCAGCAACAGATTTTCTACCCTTTCATCCTGATGTACAAAATCGTTGAAAGCCCGGAGTGCACGGGCAGTTTCATCGCGTTCATTGCCGGAAGCTACCTTGCCATCCCACAAAACATTATCGGCCAGTAAAAAACCACCGGGGCGCATTTTGGCCAGCGCCATTTCATAATGCTGGGGGTAATCCAGCTTACCCGCGTCCAGGAACACAAGATCAAAAGTCTCCTCCAGTGTTGGCACCACCAGGGCTGCGTCGCCCAGGTGCAGCACGATCTTTTCTTCCAGTCCGGCGCGTTTGACATATTTATGGATCAGCCAGCCCAATTCATCATTGGCTTCGATGGCGTGGAGCACGCCGCCTTCTGCCAGACCTTCGGCCATACATATAGCGGTGTATCCGGTGAAGGTGCCGATTTCGAGTACACGACTGGGGCGAAGCATCAGACTGAGGAAACGGAGCAGCTGTCCCTGATAGGCACCGCTCAACATCTGCGGAGCGAGGGTTCGGAGGTGTGTTTCGCGCTCCAGATCGTGAAGGATGTCACTATGTGGAGAAGAATGTTTGAGGCAGTAGTCGAGCGTTGCATCCATTTGCGGCATTTTATATGGTTTTTAGGGTGTTTTTGAAGGTGGGAACAAATGTCCGGCTAAATTTTACTTAAATTTTTAAAATTTATTTTTCTGTTTAGCAGGATAGATATACCTTTGCATTCGCTTTTCGAGATAGGGGCTATTTCTGCTCGAAAATACGTTGTTTGACAGTAAAATTAGCCTTGAAGGCTAGAAATTTTTCGCCACTGTAGCTCAGTTGGTAGAGCAGCTGATTTGTAATCAGCTGGTCGGGGGTTCGAGTCCCTCTAGTGGCTCTAGAAATTTGCATTTTTAATTTTTTAGGAAAATCGTTGAATTGTTTTGAAACGGGAGTCCTGAAAAATTAAAAATGTAGCAAAAAAAATGCACCAGGGGGGTGCCCCGGAGTCGGAGAGCCGGGCCAGACTGTAAATCTGGTGCTTTACCGCTGAGTAGGTTCGAATCCCACTACCCCCACTTTATTCGCCAGAGCGCCGCAGTCCGCGGCGCAATGGCGGATTCTGCCAGTGAGCTTTTTTTAACCGAAAAAGTTTGCAAGGCTTACCAGAACATTCTGCCTTTGTTTTTAAGGGTGGTTTAAACTGCTCACACTAAGGCTAGGCGAGTTAAATTGCCTTTGCTGAAGCTACGGTGGTTAAAGCGGTGGTAACTCAGCTGGTAGAGTGTCAGCCTTCCAAGCTGAATGTCGCGAGTTCGAACCTCGTCCGCCGCTCTCTTTTTGATTGCTGATTGTCTTTTTGATTGTTTCTAATAGCCATCAAGAAGAATCAATCTTCAATCGTTTTTGCTGTTGTAGCTCAGGGGTAGAGCACTTCCTTGGTAAGGAAGAGGTCGTGAGTTCAATTCTCATCAACAGCTCAAAAGAAAGTGATAAACTGATAATTTCTCAATGTGGTAAAGACAGGTTTACAATGTTATCACATCATCACATTATCGAATTGTCACAAAATTAAACCATTTTTTCACTTTAACTTTTAAGATTTAAA
Organism: Saprospiraceae bacterium; assembly: GCA_044350425.1. GTDB lineage: Bacteria > Bacteroidota > Bacteroidia > Chitinophagales > Saprospiraceae > M3007. Next base: position 11,077 of record JBILHS010000010.1, read on the forward strand.
AGTCTTTTACAATGGCAAAAGAGACATTCCAGCGCACCAAGCCGCACGTAAACATTGGCACGATCGGTCACGTTGACCACGGCAAAACTACGCTGACGGCTGCCATTACCTATGTGCTTTCGAAAAAAGGTCTGGCAAAGAAAACAGACTATGATTCTATTGACGCCGCTCCTGAAGAAAAAGAGCGCGGTATCACCATCAACACTGCACACGTTGAGTACGAAACGGTTGGCCGCCACTACGCACACGTAGACTGCCCAGGTCACGCTGACTACATCAAAAACATGATCACGGGTGCTGCCCAGATGGATGGAGCAATCCTTGTTTGCGCTGCAACAGACGGCCCAATGCCACAAACGCGTGAGCACATCCTGCTCGCTCGTCAGGTGGGTGTACCGAACATTGTAGTGTTCATGAACAAAGTTGACCTCGTGGACGATCCAGAGATGCTTGAGTTGGTTGACATGGAGCTTCGTGAGCTTTTGAGTTCTTACGGCTTCGATGGCGACAATGCAAAAATCATTCAGGGTTCTGCAATCAACGCATTGGGCGGTGCAGACCAGGCTGCTGAAGACAAGATCATGGAACTCATGGACGCTTGTGACTCTGAAATTCCAGAGCCAATCCGCGAAACTGACAAGCCGTTCTTGATGCCGGTAGAAGACGTATTCACGATCACGGGTCGTGGTACGGTTGCGACAGGTCGTATCGAGCGCGGTGTAATCAACGTAGGTGAAGCAGTTGACATCCTCGGTATGCAGGCTGAAGGTGAGGTAATGAAATCTACCATCACTGGTGTAGAGATGTTCCGCAAATTGCTCGATCGTGGTGAGGCTGGCGACAACGCAGGTCTTTTGCTCCGCGGTATCGACAAGGAAGCTATCCGTCGTGGTATGGTAATTTGTAAGCCAGGTTCTGTTAAACCACACAACCACTTCAAATGCCAAGTGTATGTGCTTTCTAAAGACGAAGGTGGCCGTCACACGCCATTCTTCAATGGCTACCGCCCACAGTTCTACTTCCGTACAACGGATGTAACTGGCGATTGCAAACTTCCAGTAAACGTCGAAATGGTAATGCCTGGCGATAACATCGAACTAGAGGTAACTTTGCTTACCACCATTGCGATGGAAGTAGGTCTCCGCTTCGCTATCCGTGAAGGTGGTCGTACCGTTGGCGCCGGTCAGGTGACAGAAATTTTGGCAGATTCAGTACCAGGTACTGCTAAAAAATAAATAAGTTGAATAAGTGATTGGTTGATTGGTAAGTACAAATAGTACTTTTCGATCAATCAATCACCTATACAGGGGCATAGCTCAATTGGTAGAGTGGAGGTCTCCAAAACCTCAGGCTGCGGGTTCGAGCCCTGCTGCCCCTGCTTAGCAAAAATAAGTTACTCCTGTTTCTTCGTTCGTTCCCCGTTTGTGGGCAACGGACTTTTTTAACGCAAGGAGCGACATCAAAGGTTTATCATGGAAAAATTGACACTTTACCTGAAAGAAAGCTATCACGAGCTGACCAAGGAAGTGAACTGGCCTACTGCAGCCCAGTTGCAAGAAAGCACTATGGTTGTATTGGTAACGTCTGGTATGCTTGCGCTGCTTATATTTCTTATGGATAATGCTTGCGGTATCATAATTAAGAAAGGAATTTACGGACTGTAATTGGTCCTGATCGGGTTCTCCCGATGTTCTTTCTTAACCTTACAACCAAAAGTATGAGCCAAGATAAAGCACCCGCATCCGCGGAGGACAAAAAATGGTACTCTCTGCGTGTCATTAGTGGCAAGGAGAAAAAGATTCAGGAGCGGATCCTGCTTGAAATAGAGCGTTCCGGATGGCAAAATGCTGTCTTTAACGTAATTGTACCGACAGAGAAAGTCTATAAAGTGCGCAACGGCAAAAAAGTGATGCAGGAGCGGAATCTGCTGCCTGGTTATATTCTGGTCGAGGCCTATGGCTCAAAGTTAAAAGGGGACGTAGCGAAAATGATCGCGGATGTACCCAATGTGATTCACTTTCTGGGCAAGGAAGATCCGCTTCCAATGACTCAGGTAGAAGCCAACCGGCTTTTGGGTAAAGTGGACGAGAGTACGGAATCCGGTGAAACGCTCAGCGAACCATTCCTGGTCAATGAAACTGTTAAGATCATTGACGGGCCTTTCGCAGAATTCGTCGGAGATGTACAAGAGGTGAACGAAGAGAAAAAGAAACTGAAGGTCATCGTTAAGATTTTCGGACGAGGCACAGAAGTCGAATTGAACTTTTTACAAGTCGAAAAAATCAGTTGATAATGCTTGTTTGATGCCTGTTCTTCCAGGCTCGCTTCTACAAAACAAAGCAGGAAAGCGGTTTTATAAACGATTCAAAATCAAAGTTTTCACAAGCTGAAAATTTTACATCATGGCAAAAGAAGTAGACGTATATATCAAACTCCAGGTGAAAGGTGGCCAAGCCAACCCTGCACCACCGATCGGCCCTGCACTTGGTTCGAAAGGTGTGAACATCATGGAGTTCTGCAAGCGTTTTAACGCGCAGACGACCGAGCAGATGGGTAAGATCCTCCCGGTCATCATTTCGGTGTATAAAGACAAAACATTTGACTTTATCATCAAAACGCCTCCGGCAGCTATCCAGCTTTTCGAAGCAGTGAAGCTCGCGCCAGGCAAAGGCTCTGCTGAACCCAATCGTAAAAAGATTGGCTCGGTCACTTGGGATCAAGTGCGTGCCATTGCTGAAAGCAAAATGCCTGACTTGAACTGTTTCACCCTTGAATCAGCCATGAAAATGATTGCAGGCACTGCCCGCAGCATGGGCGTGACGATCACGGGTGATCTGCCAAAAGGTCAAACGGAGCAAGGCGGAATTCAGAATTAATGTAGTCAATTAGTTGAATGTGGTCAATTAGTTGAATGTGGTCAATGTGACCAATGTGCAAAACACATTGATCACATTGATCTCATTGACCACATTAAACACATTGACCACATTAAATAAATTTCAATAAGGGAGTCCCGCCCATCGGGACGTTATACCTTAACACACAATCAATGGCAAAGAAGTTAACAAAAAAACGCAAAGCCGTTGAAGGGAAAGTTGACCCGGACAAATTGTACGCGCTTACAGACGCGATGACACTTGTCAAAGAAGTCAACACGACCAATTTCAACGCATCGGTCGATGTGCACGTCCGCCTTGGGGTGGATCCACGTAAAGCCGACCAAGCCCTCCGCGGCACTGTTTCTCTTCCACACGGTACCGGTAAAACCAAGCGTGTGCTTGTGTTTTGCATGCCCGATAAGGTAGAAGAAGCCAAAGCCGCTGGTGCTGATTACGTAGGTCTTGAAGACTACATCCAAAAGGTCTCGGAAGGCTGGATGGATATCGACGTGATCATTGCTACCCCCAATGTAATGGCTCAACTCGGTAAAGTTGCGCGTGTTCTGGGCCCCCGCGGCCTGATGCCGAACCCTAAAACGGGTACGGTTACCAACGACATCGCCAACGCCGTTTCCGAAGTCAAAAAAGGTAAAATCGCTTTCCGTGTGGACAAGTTTGGGATCATTCACGCCTCCATTGGTCGCGTGTCTTTCACTCCCCAGCAATTGGCCGAAAATGCACATGAACTCGTGTCAACACTGGTTAAAATGAAGCCGTCCTCTTCTAAAGGTATTTACATGAAGACGGTATCTGTTGCCAGCACCATGAGCCCGGGCATTTCTGTGGATCCAAAATCCATTAAGGTTTAAATTGCGGATTTGATGGTTGGCTTTATCATTAGATAAACAAATCACCAAATAAACAAATCCACAAGTAAACATTCTCTCAACACTCACCATTTCAACATAGATAGAAATGACCAGAGACGAAAAAACGGCAGCGATTGCGGAACTCAAGGAAGAACTGGGAAGCTCCTCGTTCTTTTACCTGACGGACTCCTCAACGCTTACCGTTGCTAAAATCAATAAGTTCCGTCGGATGTGCTACGATCAGGGGGTAACCATGAAGGTTGCTAAAAATACCTTGATCCAGAAAGCCCTCGAAAGCGAACCAGAATCAAAAGGTTACGCAGCGCTGTATGGCAGCCTGAGCGGCCCAACCACCATTCTTATTTCTTCGAACCCCAAGGCTCCGGCTAAATTGCTCGAAGAATTCAGAAAGACAGAAGCGCGTCCGCTCTTGAAAGCAGCTTACATTGACTCCTCCGTTTATATTGGAGATGAGCAACTTGCCATCCTCGTGAAACTGAAGAGCAAAGAAGAAATGGTCGGAGAGATCATTGGCTTGCTGCAATCTCCTGGACGTCGCCTCGCCAGCCAAATCACTGCTACTGGTTCTAAAATTGCCGGTATCGTGAAAGCGCTGGAAGAACGCGGTTAATTATTAATGAGATCAATGTGGAAAATGTGGTCAATGTGAATTTGATCCGTTTTTCAATCAATCGACCACTTTGTCAAATTGACCACATTGACCACATTTAAAAATTGACCACATTATTATCGGCTTCCAAGTTCGCACCATATCCCCCGGAATCCACTGAAAACTTTTTTTACAACATTTTCGCAAACAACTTTTAAAATTCTACATCATGGCAGATTTGAAAGCACTGGCTGAAACGCTCGTGGGCCTTACGATTAAAGAAGCCAACGAACTGGCTGGTATCCTGAAAGACGATTATGGCATTGAGCCAGCTGCTTCTGCAGTTGCAATTGCTGCTCCAGCTGGTGGCGGCGGCGAAGCTGCTGCTGCTGAACAGACCGAGTTCGACGTAATTCTGAAAGATGCTGGCGCTAATAAGCTCAACATCGTTAAAGAAGTGAAGAACCTCTTAGGTCTTGGCTTGAAAGAAGCTAAGGATCTGGTGGACGGTGCCCCAAGCCCGCTGAAAAGCGGTGTGAACAAGGCAGAAGCTGAGTCCATCAAATCCACTCTTGAGGCTGCTGGCGCTGTAGTTGAAGTCAAGTAAGACTAGTTTTCGGACACAGTCCTTCGGTTTTATTCCGGTACTGTTTCGCTGAATTCTTGACTTGCTTATTTCGACACCATGCTCGCTATTCACTCAAAGTACAGATAGTAAGACAGTTAGGCTTGGCACTCTCCCCGCGCGGGAAGTGCCAAGCCTCTTGCTGTCTTACTCAGTGATTGGTTGATTTGGAACTGAGAGACTTTTTGATCGGATAATGGTGCTACGGTACCATCCCCTTCAAAAATCCAGGAACCAATTTACCAACACACCAATTAACCAATCACCAGTTTAGTCGTTGCCAACCAGCATTTTTTGCAAAAAAATATGACCAATCAAGGCATCTCTAACGGGGCAGTTTCCAAAACCGGCGTTCAAGAACGCACGAACTTTGGTAAAATACGTCTCGCAGGTCACTACCCTGACCTACTCGAAATCCAGTTGAAGTCGTTCCAGGAATACTTCCAGTTGGAAACCACACCAGACAATCGTATCAACGAAGGTCTGTACCGTGTGTTCCAGGAAAATTTTCCCATCGCGGATGCCCGGAATATTTTCAACCTGGAGTTTCTTGACTATTTCATTGATCCTCCACGCTATACCATCGACGAATGTATGCAACGCGGCCTTACCTACTCGGTACCGCTGAAAGCTAAGCTTCGTCTGACGTGTAACGACCCTGAACACATTGACTTCGAAACAAAAGTACAGGACGTATTCCTAGGAAACATCCCGTACATGACCCCAAAAGGGACTTTCGTGATCAATGGCGCAGAGCGTGTCATCGTATCGCAACTTCACCGCTCACCAGGCGTATTTTTCGGGCAGAGCTATCACCCGAATGGTACGAAAATTTACTCGGCCCGTGTCATCCCGTTCAAAGGAGCATGGATGGAATTTGCGACCGATATCAACCTGGTCATGTATGCATACATTGACCGTAAAAAGAAGTTTCCTGTAACCACACTGCTCCGTGCAATCGGTTTTGATACCGACAAAGCAATTCTCGACCTGTTCAACCTCGCTGACGAGGTGGCAGTGACCCGGGAAAACATGGAAGCCGCTGTAGGTCGCAAACTCGCTGCCCGGGTGCTTAAATCCTGGACAGAGGACTTTGTGGACGAAGACACCGGTGAGGTGGTTTCTATTGCCCGTAACGAGATCATCCTCGAGCGTGACGCAATTCTGGACGAAGAAAACATCGAACTCGTTTTGGATGAGGATACAAACATCCCAACCATTATCCTGCAGCGCAAGGATGTGGAAGAGGATTTTTCCATCATCTACAATACTTTGACAAAAGACCCGACTTCCAGCGAAGTCGAAGCCGTAAACTATATATATCGTCAATTGCGTGGATCTGATCCACCGGATGACGAGACCGCTCGCGGTATCATCGACAAACTGTTCTTCTCCGACAAGCGTTACAACCTGGGTGAAGTAGGACGTTTCAAGATCAACCGTAAGCTGCTGACCAATATTGACGACAACAACCTGGTACTGACCAAGGAAGACATCATCGCCATCGTGCGTTACATCGTCTCCCTGATCAATAACAAAGCGGAGATTGACGATATTGACCACCTTTCCAATCGCCGCGTGCGGACGGTAGGGGAGCAATTGTATGCTCAGTTTGGTGTGGGTCTTGCCCGTATGGCACGTACCATCCGTGAGCGTATGAACGTGCGTGACAATGAGGTGTTTACGCCGATTGATCTGATCAATGCGCGTACGCTCTCTTCTGTCATCAACTCGTTCTTCGGAACCAGCCAGTTGTCGCAGTTCCTCGACCAGACCAACCCGCTTTCTGAGATCACGCACAAGCGTCGTATCTCGGCACTCGGGCCAGGTGGTCTGTCCCGTGAACGCGCAGGTTTTGAGGTGCGTGACGTACACTACTCGCACTATGGTCGTCTTTGCACCATCGAAACACCGGAAGGTCCAAACATTGGTCTGATCTCGACCCTTTGCACCCACGCGAAAATCAACAAGATGGGCTTCCTCGAGACGCCTTATCGTCGTGTGAAAGAAGGCAAGGTGATCCTGACCGGCGATGTGGAATACCTGTCTGCTGAAGCGGAAGATAAAATGAAGATCGCACAGGCCAACTCGCCGGTAGGTGAAGGTGGTGCGTTCCTTCTGGATCGTGTAAAAGCCCGTGAAAGCGGTGACTTCCCGATCCTGACGCCGGATGAACTGGAATACATTGACGTTGCTCCAAACCAGATCGTAGGTGTTTCGGCATCCCTGATCCCGTTCCTGGAAAATGACGATGCGAACCGCGCCCTGATGGGTTCGAACATGCAACGTCAGGCCGTACCGCTGATCCGCCCAAGCTCGCCGATCGTCGGCACTGGCCTGGAGGCTAAAGTGGCACGTGACTCCCGTATGCTGATCAACGCAGAAGGTTCCGGCGTGGTAGAATATGTGGATGCAAATGAAATTACTATCCTTTACGACCGCACCGAAGAAGATACTCTCGTTTCTTTTGAAGACGCCCGTAAGACCTATACGCTGACCAAATTCATGCGTACCAACCAGGGTACCTGTATCAACCTGAAGCCGATTGTTCGTCGTGGACAACGCGTGGAAGCTGGTGACATCCTTTGTGAAGGTTATGCAACCGAAAATGGTGAGCTTGCACTCGGACAAAACCTGAAAGTGGCCTTTATGCCATGGAAGGGTTACAACTTCGAGGATGCTATCGTGCTTTCAGAGCGCGTGGTACAGGAAGACGTTTTCTCTTCCATCCACATTGAGCACTTTGAACTCGACGTACGTGACACCAAACTGGGTGAGGAAGAATTGACCATGGACATCCCCAATGTGAGCGAAGAAGCCACGAAGGATCTGGACGAAAATGGTATCATCCGCATCGGTGCCTGGGCTAAGGAAGGCGATATCCTGATCGGTAAGATCACACCCAAAGGTGAAACTGATCCGACTCCGGAAGAAAAACTTCTTCGCGCCATCTTCGGAGACAAGGCTGGTGACGTAAAAGATGCATCACTCAAAGTTCCACCAAGTATCAACGGTGTGGTGATTGACAAGCAGCTTTTTGCCCGTGCTAAAAAGGACAAGGTTCAAAAAGAGTCTGAAAAGGCGCTGCTGGACAAATTGGACGATGAGCACTTGGTAGCTTTGAACAAGTTGAAAACGATCCTCGTGGATAAAATTCAACTTCTGGTCAAAGACAAGACTACCAACGGCATTCGCAGTATCTATGGCGAAGAGATGGTATCCAAAGGATCTAAACTGAGTGTTCAGATCCTGCGTGACACCATTAAATACGAAGAGGTGGATTACCTCAACTGGACGAGCGACAAAAATACCAACCACCTGATCTCGAGACTGCTGCACAACTACAGCATCAAAGTCAACGAAGAAGTAGGTCGTTACAAGCGTGAAAAATTCAACATCAGCATTGGTGACGAGTTGCCGGCTGGCGTATTGAAACTGGCAAAAGTTTACATCGCTAAGAAGCGTAAGCTGAAAGTGGGTGACAAACTTGCGGGTCGTCACGGTAACAAAGGTATCGTAAGCCGTATCGTACGTATGGAAGATATGCCGTTCCTGGAAGACGGTACTGCGGTAGACGTAGTACTGAACCCACTGGGTGTACCTTCTCGTATGAACCTGGGACAGATTTTCGAAACAGTATTGGGCTGGGCAGGTCAAAAGCTGGGCTGCAAGTTCGCTACACCGATTTTCGACGGAGCAAAAACCGACGAGATCGCAGCATGGATCGAAAAAGCAGGCTTGCCGGATCTGGGTCAGACTTACCTGTCCGACGGCGAAACAGGCGATCGTTTCCACCAGAAAGCGACTGTAGGCGTGATCTACATGCTCAAACTTTCGCACATGGTAGACGACAAGATGCACGCACGTTCCATCGGGCCGTACTCGCTCATCACACAGCAGCCACTCGGTGGTAAAGCGCAGTTTGGTGGTCAGCGTTTTGGTGAGATGGAGGTTTGGGCACTTGAAGCCTATGGCGCATCCAGCATTCTGCAGGAGCTTCTGACCTACAAATCAGATGATATCCAGGGCCGTGCGAAGGCTTACGAAGCCATCGTAAAAGGCGACAATCTGCCTGATGCAAACATTCCGGAATCATTCAACGTACTCGTACACGAGTTGCGCGGTCTGGCTTTGGATGTGAAATTTGAATAAATTTGAGAGATGCGTTTGTGTCGCTTTGAAGTTTGGTTTAACTGAACTGATAGTCTCACTCCAAGTGAGACTATCAGTTCAGTTAAACCAAACTTCAGATCAGCGCAAACAATACTAATTGCCCATGCTTCACTTTGACGAAACAGACCAAAAGTACCTGGATGGAAGTGCATTTTCCAGTATTTACCAGTTTAGGATCCAAGGAGTATCTGAGTCGTTACAGCGTCTGGCATTGTTGGCAAAGTTGGTTGCAGGAAAAAAAGTAGTGCATTTTGGCTGTGTGGACCACCTTCCACTCCTTGAACAACGCCGCAAAGAAGGTATCTGGCTACATGAAGTTTTAGCCGGGACTTGTACCGATCTGGTGGGTGTTGACATCAATGAACAAGGGGTTCAGTACATGAAAGATGCAGGGTTTGAGACCTACAACAGCAATGTTGTGACCGAGCACCCGCCTGCTGAAATTGTGACCAAAAAGTGGGATTATATCGTAGCAGGTGAAGTATTGGAGCATATTGACGATCCGGTGATGTTTTTAAAGGCCATTCGTGAAAAGTATGGCGCTTGTACGGAACGCATCATCATAACGGTCCCGAATGCACTGAGTTACACCAACTTTCGGTTTGCCCTGCGCAACATTGAAATGATCAATTCGGATCACCGGTTTTGGTTCACCCCTTTCACTTTGTTGAAGGTGGCTACCCAGGCTGGTATCGTAGTGGAGGATTTCGATTTGTGCGTGGACAATGAACCAGGGTTCTTTTCTGTCAAAAGGTGGTTGAAAGACAAACCATTGTTTCGAAACAGGATTGTGCTAAGAGGCAAACTTTAGCCTGTAAAATATAGGCGAAAGACCATGGATATCATCTCGACCTGGATTTATCTGGATAGTCCGGAAGAAAGTTCCGAATATCCACAAGTGGGAAAAGGATCTCATTTGCCTGAATTTCAAAAGGTTTATTGGCGCTGTGTGGCCGTTTTTTTTGCCCTCAGTACCCAATCTAACCCTACGCGCAGGCACATGCTTTTTTCCAATGTGGAAGCGGAGCACTTGCCTGAAGTGGATGGTCTGGATCTGAAAAGTTTTTTGAGCGAAAGAAATGTAGAAGTGGTGACGCTGCCGCTTACCTGGCAAACCCCGGAGGGGTATTTTGGAAAGTGGCGCAACCAGTTTTATATTTTTGACATACTAAAGTTCCTTGAAGTTCAAAACAGTGCGGTTACTCCGAATGACTTAAGGTCCAACGGAGTAAATTCAGAACCTGCTGTGATCGTGCTCGATTCGGATTGCATCGTAAACAGACCGCTTGACGGGCTTTTTGCAGGAATCCGAAAACATGGCCTCATGGCTTTGCCGATGCACTATACCCTGGATCACAACATCAACGGTGTGACCAGGGTAGATATGAGAAGGATCTTTGCAGAACTGGATGGAGGAAAGGATCCCGGACAAAATCCAGAGTATTACGGTGGAGAAATTTTTGCAGCCACCCTGACGAATATTCGAGCCATCAACCAGATCGCCCCGGGCGTTTGGAATAACATGATGGAAAGACATCGGGCAGGAACGCAAAAACTGAATGAAGAAGCACACTTTTTGAGCTATTGCTACCATCGGATCGGTGGAGAAGCGTCGCTCGAAAGGTTCATCAAACGGATCTGGACCTCGCCGAAGTATTCGAATGTACAGACCGCCGACTTTGAGCTTCCGATCTGGCATTTGCCATCAGAAAAAACGGGAGGCATTGCGTTGCTTTTCAGGCATTTGAAACAAGAACATTGGACTTTAGCAGCATTGGGTGGAATATTAGGGGTTCCGAAACGGACCAGGTATTTGAACCTGAAGCATTTTTTGAAGCATACGAGCCTTTACAAATGGCTCGCCCGATAAAACCGAAAACCACACAGTACCTTTTGAGACTACATTTTTTGAAATATTGAACACTCACAATATGCCTTTCAAAAAGAAGAGTAATAAGACCGATCAGGGCTTCGACAGCATCGTCATCGCACTCGCGAGCCCGGACGAAATTCTTGAGCGCAGCTACGGCGAAGTGCTCAAGCCTGAGACCATCAACTACCGTTCCTATAAACCGGAGCGTGATGGCCTCTTCTGTGAGCGCATTTTCGGCCCTGTAAAGGACTACGAATGCTACTGCGGCAAATACAAACGCATACGCTACAAAGGCATCGTATGTGACCGCTGCGGCGTTGAAGTGACCGAAAAGAAGGTGCGTCGCGAGCGCATGGGGCACATTCGCCTCGTGGTGCCTGTGGTACACATCTGGTTCTTCAAGAGCTTGCCAAACAAGATCGGCTACATCCTGGGCCTCTCTTCCAAAAAGCTGGAAAGTATCATTTACTACGAGCGTTACGTGGTAATTCAGCCCGGCATTAAGGAAGCTGAAGGTATCCCCAAGATGCACCTCCTGACCGAGGAAGAATATCTGGAAATCCTCGACGCTTTGCCGAAGGAGAACCAAAGCCTTGACAACTCACACCCTGACAAGTTCATCGCTATGATGGGCGCTGAAGCGGTGTTTACCCTGTTGAGCATCCTCAACCTCGACGATCTTTCGGCGAAGTTGCGCCACGATGCCCATGCAGAGACCAGTATGGCTAAAAAAACAGAAGCGAACAAACGCCTCCGGGTGGTGGAAGCATTCCGCGATGGCCTGGAAAGTTCCGGCCAGCGTCCCGAATGGACCATCATTCAATACCTCCCGGTAGTACCACCCGAACTGCGCCCATTGGTGCCGTTGGATGGTGGCCGTTTTGCGTCTTCTGACCTGAACGACCTTTACCGTCGTGTCATCATCCGCAACAACCGTTTGAAGCGTCTTTTGGAGATCAAAGCTCCTGAGGTGATTCTGCGGAACGAAAAGCGTATGTTGCAGGAGGCGGTTGACTCTCTGTTCGACAACTCACGTAAATCCAATGCCGTTAAAGCAGAAGGTGGACGCGCCCTGAAATCCTTGTCAGATATCCTGAAAGGTAAGCAAGGTCGTTTCCGTCAGAACCTGCTCGGTAAACGTGTGGACTACTCTGGCCGTTCGGTCATCGTGGTAGGTCCAACCCTTAAACTGCACGAATGCGGTATTCCAAAAGCCATGGCTGCGGAATTATTCAAGCCGTTCATTATCCGCAAACTCATTGAGCGCGGTATCGTGAAAACGGTGAAGTCTGCCAAGAAACTGGTGGATCGCAAAGATCAGGTGATCTGGGAAATCCTGGAAAATATCCTGCGCGGTCACCCGGTCATGCTCAACCGTGCTCCAACGCTTCACCGTCTGTCTATTCAGGCGTTCCAGCCGCGGATCATTGAAGGCAAGGCCATCCAATTGCACCCGCTCGTTTGTACCTCGTTTAACGCGGACTTTGACGGTGACCAGATGGCGGTACACGTGCCTTTGAGTCAGGCTGCTATTCTGGAAGCACAGGTGTTGATGCTTTCGAGCCACAACATGCTGAACCCTCAGGACGGTTCGCCAATTACCCTGCCTTCTCAGGACATGGTATTGGGTCTGTACTACCTGACCAAAGAAAGAAAGAGCATTCCGGAAGCACCTGTAAAAGGGGAAGGCCGTCGCTTTTATTCTGCAGAAGAAGTAGGGATCGCTTACAACGAAGGTCAATTGGACCTCCACGCTTCGATCGAATGCCGCGTACCACTGGAAGAAAATGGCGCGATCATTTACCGCCGTATTGCAACCACTGCCGGACGTGTCCTATTCAATCAGGCGGTACCACAGGGTGTGCCTTACATCAACGAATTGTTGACCAAGCGTAACCTGAAAGGGATCATCAGCGGGATTTTGAACCGTACCAGCTTCAAGCAAACGGCAGAATTCCTCGATGCCATCAAGGAACTGGGCTTTGGCATGGCCTTCAAGGCCGGCCTGTCGTTCAACCTGGGTGACCTGGTTATTCCTGAGTTGAAGAAAACCGCCCTTGCCGCTGCGCAAACAGAGGTGGACGAGGTTTGGGACAACTACAACATGGGTCTGATCACCTACAACGAACGATATAACCAGATCATCGACAAGTGGACGTTTGCAGACAACCGCATCACCGACCAGTTGATGAAAGAACTGACCACCAGCAAACAGGGTTTCAACTCTGTGTATATGATGCTTGACTCTGGTGCGCGTGGTTCAAAACAACAGATCAAACAGCTTTGCGGTCTTCGTGGACTGATGGCTAAACCCCGTAAATCGGGCGATACCGGCGGTGCGATCATCGAGAACCCGATCCTTTCGAACTTCTTGGAAGGTCTTTCGGTACAGGAGTTCTTTATCTCTACCCACGGTGCACGTAAAGGTCTGGCCGATACGGCTTTGAAAACGGCGGATGCGGGATACCTGACCCGTCGTTTGGTGGACGTTGCACAGGACGTCGTGATCCGCGAAGTGGATTGCAATACCCTGCGTGGCCTCGACACTACAGCGTTCAAAGAAGGTGAAAAAGTAATCGTAAACCTGAAAGACCGGATCAAAGGTCGTTACAGCCTGCACGATATTTATCACCCGGATACCGAAGTACTGATGGTGTCTGCCGGCGAATACATCACCGACGACATCGCAACTGCGATCGAATCAGCGGAGATCGAGTCTGTAAACATCCGTTCCGTGTTGACTTGCGAAAGCCGTCACGGTGTTTGCGGAAAGTGTTACGGGAAGAACCTTGCTACAGGTCGTATTGCCGAAATGGGCGACGCAGTAGGGATCATCGCAGCACAGTCCATTGGTGAGCCTGGTACACAGTTGACCCTTCGTACCTTCCACACGGGTGGTACGGCGATGCTGTCGCAAACAGAAAACACCCTGACTGCCCGTGCAACGGGTAGACTGGAGTTCGACTCCATCCGTACCGTAGATGGTACAGATGCTGACGGCAAACCAGTACAGGTGGTCGTGTCTCGTACCGGTGAAATTCGTATGGTCGACACCAAGTCCAATCGTGTTCTGGCCAACAACTACATCCCGTATGGCTCCTTCCTTTTTGTAAAAGAAGGCCAGGAAGTACAAAGGGGTGACAAGATGTGCGAATGGGATCCGTTCAACGCCGTGATCGTGAGTGACTTTACCGGTGTGATCCGATACAATAGTCTGGAAGAAGGTACCAACTACCGTATGGACCGTGACGATCAGACAGGCTTTGCCGAGAAGATCGTTATTGAAAGTAAGAACAAGAAGAAGATCCCTTCACTCACTGTTTTGAATCCAAAAACAGGGGAGGAATTGAAAAGCTTCTCGCTCCCGGTAGGTGCATATATCACCGTTGAAGACAACGATGAAGTAAAATCCGGTCAGCAGATCGTGAAGATCCCGCGTAAACTGGGTAAGATCTCCGACATCACGGGTGGTCTGCCACGTGTTACCGAGCTTTTCGAAGCACGTACGCCTTCCAACCCGGCTGTAGTAGCTGAGATTGACGGTGTGATCACCTTCGGTGGCATCAAACGGGGCAACCGCGAGGCCTTCATCAAAGCCAAAGACGGTCAGGAGCGTAAATACATGGTTCCACTGACGAAGCACGTTCTGGTGCAGCACGAAGACTTCGTGCGCTCTGGTACTGCGATCACAGAGGGTACTATTTCGGTGAAAGACATTCTGGCCATTCGCGGACCTTTTGCGGCATCGCAATACCTCGTGAACGGTGTACAGGAAGTTTACCGTGCACAGGGTATCAATATCAACGACAAGCACTTAGAGGTGATCGTTCGCCAGATGCTGCGCCGTCTTGAAATTGTAGATCCGGGTGATACACACTTCCTGACCGGCGAACCAGTAGAGCGCAATGAGTTTGTGGATTACAATGACTGGATCTACGACAAAAAGCTCATCCTCGACAGCGGCGACAGCACGAAACTGAAGCCAGGTGCTTTGGTGACCCTGCGTCAGGTGCGTGAAGAGAACTCTTTCCTGAAGCGCAACGACAAAAAGCTGGTTGAATACCGCGACGCTACTTCTTCCACCGCTGTCTCGATGCTTCTGGGTATCACCAAGGCATCGCTTGGAACGGAATCATGGATCTCTGCGGCATCGTTCCAGGAGACCACCAAGGTGCTTTCTACTGCAGCCATCGCTGCCAAGAAAGACCACCTGATGGGTCTGAAAGAGAACGTTATCGTGGGCAAGAAGATCCCTGCAGGTACGGGCATGCGTCAGTACAACAACATTCAGGTGACAGGTTCTGGTCGTCCGTTTAAGGAGGCGACTGAAGGTGTTGCGGAGGAAGCTGAATAGTAATGTAAGTTAGACTAATGGACGTTGGACATTAGACAAATATAAAAGCCCCTGAGATTTAATCTTAGGGGCTTTTTTTGTGGATTTAGGAAAGAGTGATTAGTCGCACGAGACACTTTTTAAGCAATTTGGCTACAGGTATTTATCTTATACGATGAAAAACACAAGAAGCATAATATTGGGATTCCTTTGCATCTTTGCTTTGGTGACCATAACCAACGACTTTTCCACGGCCTTAGGCTTCAATGGGTTTTACATCGGCAATCCTAATAAGTACGTGGTTGCAGCGCTTGGCGCTATAACTAGTGTATTTTTGAAACAAGGCGCTGAGAATCAGCGGCGTATGCCGAATATTTGATGTGGCAATGATTATATAAACAGCCTCTTACCTTTTTCGATCAACATGATTAAAGGGATATTCCTCTTTGTTCTTTTTCCTCAGTTTGCATTTGCGCAAATGTTCGACAATACATGGATGCTTGGGTATTTCAACGACACAATCTTGAGCAATCAGAACGGAATCGAAATTTTGACGTTCCCAGAGGGATGCATCAAAATTGAGCAGAACACACAATTGGAGCGGTTTGATTTTAGTGAAACAAACACTTCATTGTCAGATTCGAGCGGCAATATATTGACCTTTACCAATGGAGTGCATATCGGCAATGCGGATTGGGAAATCATGGACAATGGCGAGCATATTACAGATGCACTTGAGGCGGTGGGGGAATTGCATTCACAATGGGTATTGATACTCCCATTCCCTGAACACCCACATAAACAAATATTTTTTTACGAACAAAATGGATTCACAAGTGCTCTCTCGGTTCATGCGACAAAACTCCGATATGGAATTATTGATATGGAAGAGGATATTGGGTTGGGCAAAGTAATAGTTAGAGATAGTGTTCTAATTGAAGATACCCTGTCAGTAGGCAAGATTAACGCTGTTAAGCACGCCAATGGAAGGGACTGGTGGGTCTTTGTAAATGAGAAAAATACTAATCGCTTCCACCGACTTTTATTAGACCCTAATGGGGGGCACTTGTCTGGGAATCAGACCATTGGCCTAACAGTATTTGACGGTGTAGGCCAAGGGGCGTTCTCTCCAAACGGAGAACACTATTTTATTTATGGCACGATTGGCACTACTGAGGGGGCCTATATTGACCTTTACGATTTTGACCGATGTGAGGGGCTGTTTTACAACCATAGACAGTATCATTTTATCGAAAGGAACTGGGGGGGTGGAGCATTTTCTCCAAATTCTCGTTACCTGTACATCAATCGTCATACAAAAGCTTATCAGTACGACTTAGAAGCCTCAGATGTCTGGTCAAGCCGGGTGCAAGTGGCTGAGTATGACGGGCATTTGGATCCTTTCAATACTACCTTTTATCTGATGCAACTCGCCCCCGACGGCAAGATATACGCCAGCACTACTAATGGCGTGAAATCCATGCACGTCATCCACAGCCCAGACGAGGCTGGACTTGGGTGCCAGTACCAGCAGCACGGAATCGAGTTGCCTACCTACAACTCTTTCTCTATTCCCACCTTCCCCAACTACCGCCTCGGCCCGCTCGACGGCTCGGCCTGTGATACACTGGGAATTAATAACCTCCCCATATCATGGTGGCGCTCCGAGCAAGACACCCTCGACCCATTCAAGGTGGCTTTTCACGACCTGTCTTATTACGAACCTAATAATTGGGCCTGGGATTTTGGAGACGCCGTTTCCGGCTTGAACAATACCAGCAGCAATCGCCATCCTGACCACCTCTTTTCTGCTCCGGGGGAATATCAAGTATGCCTAAAGGTAAGCAATGACAATGGAAGTAATACCCTATGCCGTACCCTTAAACTCGGCAACACATTTACCGAAAACCCTGACGTGCTAGAGCGTATACAGGTTTCGCCCAACCCATTCAGCAACCACCTCAACATTGCGCTGAGTGCAAACTTGCGAATTCCAGTTTTTCGGCTTTACGATCAATTAGGTAGGCTGGTGCGCGAGGAGCGTTTGGCTTTTGGCAATACGGATCTTGAAACGCTTGCTTTGCCCAAGGGAATATACTTTTGGCAGGTTTTTGCTACTGGGGAGCTTGTTAAAAGTGGAAAACTGGTAAAAATGGGACAATAAAATTTTAGAATGACTTATGGTTGACGAAAAGTTTGGGCGCCGAAATTGAAACGGCGAATGGACTCCAGGCGCACCTTTTTTAAGCAATTTCCCTTCCGCTATTTATCTTGTACGATGAAAAACACAAAAAGCATAATATTAGAATTTCTTTGCATTTTTGGCTTGATGACCATAATCAACGATTTTCCCACGGCCTTGGGCTACAATGGGCTTTACATCGGCAATCCTAATAAGTACGTGATTGCAGCGCTTAATGCTATAACTATTATATTTTTAAAACAAGTCGCAGATAATCAGCGGCGTATGCCGAGCAAATAAGTATTGCAAGTATAAAGTACATCCGAAAACCATCCAGATCCTCGGAGATAGGCTAAAATAGCCTCAAACAGCCGCCACCTTCTTCTTCAACACAAAGTGCATCCCCAGATAAACTTTCCGCACCATTTCATCGGCGGCGAGTTCTTCGGCGGTGCCGGCTTTGAGGATGCCGCCTTCAAACATCAGATAGGCGCGATCGGTGATGCTCAGGGTTTCCTGTACGTTGTGGTCGGTGATGAGGATGCCGATGTTTTTGGTCTTGAGTTTTTCCACGATGGACTGGATATCCTCCACGGCGATGGGATCGATGCCAGCAAAGGGTTCATCCAGCAGGATAAAATTCGGGTCAGATGCCAGGGCCCGCGCGATTTCTGTACGTCGGCGTTCGCCTCCGGAAAGTGTATCTCCATTGCCCTTGCGCACCCGGTTGAGGTTGAATTCATCGAGCAGGGATTCCAGTTTGTCGTGCTGTGCTTCCTTGCTCAATTTGGTCATTTCCAGCACCGCACGGATATTGTCTTCCACCGATAGTTTGCGGAAAACACTCGGCTCCTGCGGCAGGTAACCGATGCCTTTCTGGGCACGGCGGTACATGGGCAGGTCTGTGATCTCTTCGTCGTCCAGATAGACATGGCCTGCGGTGGGTTTGATAAACCCAACGGTCATGTAAAACGAGGTGGTTTTTCCGGCGCCGTTGGGCCCCAAAAGTCCCACAATTTCGCCCTGCTCCACCTGGAAGGAGACGCCTTTGACCACAGTGCGTTTGCCGTAGTTTTTGACGATATTTTCAGCTCTAAGAATCATATCTCTACGTTATGTATGATGTATGAACTATGATGTATGAAGTATGATGTATGAACTATGATGTAGGATGTATGATGTATGATGTATGAACTATGATGTAGAAAAAACCTAATAAATGGCTCATACATCACATATTAAACATCATACATCATACATCCTACATCATAGTTCATACATCATACTTCATACATTACAATAACCGTTTTACTATTTCTGAAATGGCGCGGCCTTCGGCTTTGCCGGCCAGTTCTTTGTTGGCTGCGCCCATCACCTTGCCCATGTCTCGGGCTGATTCAGCGCCGGTTTCCTGGATGATCCTTTTAATAATTGCTTCCAGTTCTGCGCCTTCCAGCATGGCGGGCAGGTATTTCCGGATGACTTCGATCTCCTCTTTTTCTATTTTAGCCAGCTCGGGCCGGTTGTTCTTCTCGTAAATATCGAGTGATTCCTGACGGGTTTTAACCAGCTTTTGGAGCATTTGCACCTCGCGGGTCTCGTCAATGATCTGACCGGTACCATCGGTTTTCGCCAGTTGTATGAGCGATTTGATGGCGCGGATGCCACGCAGGGTTACCTCGTCTTTGGCTTTCATGGCGATTACGAGGTCTTTGCTGATTTTTTCTTCGAGTGTCATTTTTTTGTGGATTTGTTTATGTGGTTATTTGGTTAAAATTGGTCGGTTGTAGGGTGAAATTAGTTGTTTTTTTTGCCTGGCAAATCCCCAACTCACCCAATCCCCAAAAAGAACAAACGTTTTTTCCGGATCAAACGTGCCACTTCCACCGGAACTTTTTCTTCCCAGCCTTTTTCACCGTTTTGGATCATGGCTAAAACTTCTTTGTGGTAAATGCCGAGGATCGCGGGATTGAACCCCTGAATGTCCACAATGTTGCGACTTTCCAGCAGATGATCATACAAAAAGTGAATGGCTTGCGGGATGATCAGATTTTTTGAGTCAATGAGGTTTGCGATTCCGCTTCCGGAAGTTTTTTCACTTCCTATGGAATGCGCTGGGTAGATATAAAAGCGAACATTGCGTGGGAAGACCTCTCCAAAAGCCACCAGCAGATTGTCCGCATTGGCCTCGCAGGTCTCCCGAAGGATGTTCTGAAGTTTTCGTGCGCCCATGGCAAGTCCGATCCTTGGGATTTTATAATCAGCAAAATACGCAATCAACCGCTTGTGCTGTACGCAATCCGAGATCACAACCGTCTGTCCCAGGGCACAAAGGATCTCGGCGCGGTCCAGAAAATCCCGCTCGCTCAGGGTGCCGTCTGCCCGCAGGTTGTCCAGGGTGATCTCAGAGAGCAAAAAAGTATGGGCCGGATCCACATCGGGCTCGGCTCGGAACTGTTTGTAGGCGCAGTGGATCATGTCTTCCTGCACCAGGGTGGGTGGCCGATAACTCCCGCGGGCCACCAGGATCGATTTTTTGTACAGGAACTCTCCGGCGTGCAGACTGTCGCCATCCGGGCCGAAAATGGCTACTTCGGAGAGCTGGTTTTTCACCAGCCAAAGGCAGAGCAGCCGGTTATCCAGATGCTGGAAGTCTGGCCCTTTCAGCCGAACCATATCAATTTTTACCCGTCCGTGCAGGTTGTCTATCAGGGAATGAAGCAGGGTTTCAGGGTCGCTTTGGTATCGGTAGCAGGCATACAACATGTTGACCCCCAGTATGCCCACGGCCTGTTGTTGCAGTCGGTTGTCCTGGTCTAAAAGCCGGACGTGCACGATCAGATCATTGGGCGCGCCGCCTGGCTCCAGTTGAAATCGAAGTCCGAGCCAGCCGTCTCCTTTGATGGTCTTTTGGTAATTGATGGCAGCTACCGTGTCGGCAAAGGCAAAAAAGCATTGTTTTGGGCGCAGGAGCCGGAGCCGGCCTTCCATGAGCGCATACTCGTGGGCCAGCATTTTATAAAGCCGGGATTCACAGACATAGCGGCCTTTTCCTTGTTCTTCGGCGCCATAGATCTCGTCGCTCACCACCTTGTCATAAGCACTCATGGTCTTGGCGATCGTGCCCGCTGCGGCACCCGCCTGGAAGAAGTGTCGTGCCACCTCCTGCCCGGCACCAATTTCTGCGAAAGCGCCGTATACCCGGTCGTCCAGATTGATTTCCAGGGCTTTTTGTTCTGTTTCTAGGATCCTGCGTGTCATAATTAGAGGCACAAGGTACGTCAAGGATTAGCGAATTTTATTTCAGACGCGCTCGCTAGTCTGGCGATTTCTATCTTTGCCGACTTTTTTATATTCTGGTGGGTTATTAGAGGGGTGGAACACGGGTTTCACGGATGAGACACGGATTATATCCCTTTTTAATTCAAAATCCGTGTCTCATCCGTGAAATCCGTGTTCCACCCCTCGAGATGGCGCTCCCAGGCAATTCAAACCATAACATGAAGTTCGCTACCAAAGCCATCCATGCCGGCATAGAGCCAGACCCCAGCACCGGGGCAGTAATGACACCCATTTACCAGACCTCCACGTACGCGCAGGCTTCGCCCGGCGAGCACAAAGGCTACGAGTATGCCCGCACCCAGAACCCAACCCGTTCGGTGCTGGAAAAGAACCTCGCAGCACTTGAAAATGGCACTGAGGCCATCTGTTTTTCCTCTGGTCTGGCGGCCCAGGATGCAGTGATCAAACTGCTTTCTGCAGGAGATGAAGTGCTGGCAGTCAATGACTTGTATGGCGGTTCTTATCGCCAGATGATCCGTGTTTGGGGACAATGGGGACTTAAAAGCCGCTTTATAGACATGTATACAGCGGCCAACGTGGAAAACGAGATCAGCCCGGCTACGAAACTGATCTGGATCGAAACGCCTACCAATCCGATGCTCAATATTGTGGACATCGCGGCGGTTTGCGCCATCGCCCGAAAGCATGGCATCATGACTTGTGTGGACAATACCTTCGCTTCGCCTTACCTGCAAAACCCGCTGGACCTGGGGGCAGACATCGTATTGCACTCTGCAACCAAGTACATTGGCGGCCACTCGGACGTGGTCCATGGCGCCCTGATCGTGAAGGATGCTGAACTTGCCCAGCGTTTGCATTTCCTGCAAAATGCCTGTGGAGCAGTACCGGGTCCGCAGGATTGTTTCCTCATTTTGCGCGGTATCAAAACCCTGCACCTGCGCGTACAACGCGCCTGCGAAAATGCAGCGGTCATTGCCCAGTTTCTGGCGGAGCACCCCAAAGTCGGGAAGGTATACTGGCCCGGATTTGCAATGCACCCTGGTCATGGCATTGCGAAAAAACAGATGCGCATGTTTGGGGCCATGGTGTCATTCGATTTGAAAAACAACTCCCTGGAAGACGCTACGAAGGTGATGAGCAATACGGAGTTGTTTACCCTGGCGGAGTCGCTGGGTGGTGTTGAATCGCTCATTGGACATCCGGCCAGTATGACTCATGCCAGTATTCCGCGGGAAGCGCGGCTCAAGGTGGGTTTGACGGACTCGCTCATTCGCCTGAGCGTTGGAGTAGAGGACGTGGATGATCTGGTAGAAGATCTGGAAAAGGCACTCCGGCATGTTTAAACAGGGTTAAACCGAATTTGCACTGAAAATACGCTTTGTCACGTTAAGCCGCGCTGCGGCTAAAGTGGCAAAGTAGACTTAAGTTTGTATCAATGTTCAAAAGGATAATTGCACAAACTTAATTGAGGCTCATAGCCCAAACGCTGTTTATGACCCTTCAAAAATCGCTTCAATTTCAACGTGTTATGTTAAAAAAAACACTTTTTTTACTACTTGTAATTGGGTCGATTAGCCAGCTCTGTGCTCAAAACCTACAGCGCATCGGCCATCTTTCCTATGCACCGCTCAGTCTGGCGGGTTGCTGGCATTACGTCGATAATTCTGGCGGGGAATGGGCGCTCGTTGGCACCAGTGCCGGTCTGAGTCTGGTGGATCTGAATGATCCGACTCAGCCCGTTGAACGTTTTACCGTACCCAGTCTTACCAACAACTGGCGGGAGGTAAAAACCTGGGCTGGCTACGCCTATTTTGGTTCGGAAGCACCCGTGAGCGGTATCACGATCGTTAATCTGAACTACCTCCCGGACAGCATTCAATCGAAAGTCTGGCGTGGAGATGGTTTTTTTGCGGATAAAATAGTGAGAAGCCATGCCTTGCAGGCAGAGGCAGGTTATCTATACATCTGCGGTGGTGGTGATGTGACGAACGGGGTGGTCATTGCCGATCTGGTGGATCCCTGGAATCCGCATATTTTAAGCAAATATGCCGCGAACTATGTCCATGATGTCTTTGTTCGGGGCGATACTATGTGGACCAGTGAAATATATCAGGGGCAGTTTGGTGTGGTCGATATTACAGACCGAAAGAACCCGGCATTAATTACTACACAACCTACTCCGGGCAAGTTCAATCACAATACCGGTCTTTCAGACGATGGTAATACCTTGTTTACGACCGATGAAGTGTCCAGCGGGCCTCTGGGGGCTTTTGATGTTTCTGATTTGAACGATATCCGGCTGCTGGATATCTATTTGCCGAGCAAAAAGCCCAGTGGAGAGGTACACAATGTCCGGGTGATGCCGGGAGATTTTCTGGTTTGTCCCAGTTACCGCGGCCAATTGACCATTGTGGATGGATCTCAACCGGACAACCTGATCGAAATCGCCTGGGATTCTTTGGGCAATTCATTGGTTTGGGATGCAGATCCTTATCTGCCGTCCGGCATAGTGTTCGCTACCGCTAAAAACGAGGGGCTGTTTGTCTACAAAAAGCCTCTTTATAGCCATGCCGCCTGGCTCCAGGGCCTGGTAACGGATGGGCCCACGGGTTTTCCCTTGCCGGATGCAAAGGTTTTTGTGTTGAATACACCCAATGCGGATACCACTGCGGCAGATGGCTTGTACAAGACCGGAGCTCCCGCCACTGGGACTTATGCTATCAGGGCAGAACGAACGGGCTATCAGACCAAGGTAATCACCAACATCTCCTTGCAGAGTGGGGTGATCACTACGATCGATCTTCCGCTTTCGCCTTTGGTCAGTACGGAAACGATTGAAAAAGCTTCATTTATGCAGGTTTCTCCTGCTCCTTTTGAAGATTTTTTGAGGGTGGAGTTACAGCAGGAAAGCCCCTTGAGCAGTGCAGGTGCCAGACTCCGATTGATCGACCTTTCCGGTAAGATCCTTTTGGAAAAACAGGCCAATGCCTCGGGTATTACCATTTTGGACGGACTGAAAAGACTGCCTTCTGGAACTTATTTGTTACAAGTAGTGCATGAAAAAGGGCGTATAGAGGTAGCGCGTGTTTTTAAAATCTAAGTGCTTATTTCCCTACGACCACCTTGTTCGCCACACGGCCTGTATCCGTTTCTATCCATAAAACATACAGCCCTGCAGGCAATGCTGAAACATCAAAAAAGCAGCTCGCATCCAGCAACGGTTGCGCAGAAATCAAGCGTCCGGAGAGATCGGTGAGCCGAACATGAACTGTTTGGGTCGGTTTTGGAATGAAATACACCCCCAATTCCGCGGTCGCAGGGTTGGGTAAAATGCGGAAACTCAATTCAGAAAAGAGATCCTGTGTCCCCACGCTTAGGAGTTGAATCGCCAAGCCTGAGTTGCAGCCATTTGCATCGGTCACCAGCACCGAGTAAGTCCCATCCGGCAGTCCAAAAAGGTCTTCGGAGGTGCTTCCATTGCTCCACAGATAAGTGATCGGAGCCTGTCCGCCAAACACCCAGAGGTCAATGTATCCATCCGCAGCGCCGGGTGTAGATTCTTCGTCCGCCACTGCAAATATGTCCATCACGGGATTGACATATAAAGTATTGGTGGTCATACAGCCCGTGCCATCAGTTACAGTCACGGAGATATTGCCAGAAAAGCCATTCCAAAGGTCTACGCTTTGCCCGCTTTGCCCCGTGGACCAGGTGAATTCGTATGGCAGATTACCACCCGTCACATTGGCAAGTAATATTCGGTTAAAACAGGGTACCTCATAACTGAAACTTACAGACAACGCCATAGCACTTTCCACGACTACAACCACACAGCTTGTTGCGGTGCAGCCATTTGTTCCGGTCACCGTGAGGCAATAGGTCCCGGCTGTCGCAGCCTCGATCACTTGCTGGAATGAAAAAACGGCCCCGCCATCCACGGACCAGGCATAAGTGACGTCAGGTGTATTGGAAACGGCAGATAATTGAACAGAAGGGTGTAAGCAATCCAGCACCAGTCCGTTGTAATTGATCTGTGCGGCAGGCGGTACAAAATCCGATTGTACCATCATGATATAGCTTTTGGAGCAACCATTATCCGTAGAGGACACCGTAAAAACGGAGGAGTTTTGCACAGAGAGGGCCTGCCCGGGAAGCACTTCTACACCATTGAAAAAATAATGAACGCCTGGGGACGCTGCGGGTACGGTAAAGGATGCCGTCGGTGTATTACAATCGAGCAGAAAAACGGGCGGGATGCCAGGGTCCGGGAGCAAGGTATCCAGGTAAACGGTTGCATAAGCTGCGGTAGTACAGCCATTCGGGGCGGTCACTACCACGGTATAAATGCCAGGCTCTGTAGCAATGAATCCATTGTGCAACGTGCCATTGGGATTGTACCACTGATAGACACTGTTGGGTGGATTGAAATTCGTTCCCAGGGTCAGCGAGGGTACATTGCAGTTCAATTGGCCTCCCAGTGCAATGGCAGCAGGGCCAGTTCCGGGTACAAAAAAAACCGATCCGGGGGCACCCGTGCTGGAATTGTAAAAAGCGCCTGCTCCTGGACTGGCATCCAGTTTCACGGCACGAACAGAGTAAAACAGGGTATCTGCAGGGGGCGAAAGGTCTTCCCAGGAAGTCTGGAAAACCAGATCGGGGGTCACCCGGAGATACGGCCCGTCGAGGCTGAAGGAACGATAGATCAGATACGCAAGCACCTCCGGATCTGGCGAAGCGGTCCAGTGCAGGTTTACCTTGTTGCAATTGGAAGTGACCGTCAGATTGGTAGCGGGTGCTACGATCTTTGCCCGCAGGGTGGGATCGCCGAGTAGGGCGATATGGGTGCCACTTTCGGCATTAGAATGACCATAGGCTGTATTGTATTGTGCATTTTGGGTTTCTTTCAGAGCATATCCGATGGTTTCTCCGGTGGCCAGACCCTGTTGCATCCAGTGTGGGCGACCTGCCCAGCTGACGGCCAGTACGCCGCCTTTGGATGCAAGTAAAGCGGGTAAAAGCGGGTTCGTTTCGAAATCCCAATCGCCCAGATAATCGCCATACAGACTGGCGAACACCGTCCGAACCGAGTCCGAGGCGAAGTCAGCCGCAGTTCCAATACCACCAGCCCCGGAGTAGGTTCCGTTGGTGCCTGCGCCGTAGCCCAACAAATACCGTTGGCTGTTCAAAAACGCGCCAGCGATCACGTTACCCTCTCCAACCAAGGGTATGGCATTCCGGTAACCATCGGAGGCAAAAGCTTCCCCGCCCGACCAGCCAAGTTCGTCGTCCACCAGCGCAAGATTGGGCACTTTATACTGCCCGGTACGCCAGAGGTGATTTTTCCATAGATATTTACGCAGCAACTCCACCGGCGGCGCGCCAAAAGTAGCAGCAGAAAGCCGGCGAAAATCCAGTCTGCCCACGGGGATCTCCACGGAAGAGGGAAGGATGTCCTGGTCAAATTTTCCGTCGCCCGGCACATTCCGGTTGGCAAGGCGAGCCGTGTTTGGAATATTGACCGAATTGTCGGTCCAGAGCCCATTCACATCGCCATAATAAGCATCGCAGGGCCAGGCGCCGATGTGATCGGGTTTATTGTCCCGGGCCAGGCTGCCAGCATAAGGGATGGGTACATTGCCGATGAGCAGGATGGCTTTGACATGGGCAGGATCGGCGTTGTAAATTTCGAGGATCTTGTTTTTAACCCATTGTACGCTGGTGGAGGGTCCTGTTTTGAAGGGCATCGTTTGCCAGCCTTCGCCGCGCAGGTCATTTTTGAAAGTCACCAAATCTGCGCCCAATTGATCGGCAGTGGTAGAGTCGATGAACACCAGAATTTTTCCCCGTTGGTCCACGACCGGCGTGAAAAAATTGGCAAAAGCATATCCGTAAGCGGTGATGTTGCCCGTTTTTCGTTCCAGGGCATATTCGTAGACCTCGTTGCCGTCCAGGCCGGTATCAAAGTAACCGTTTTGCATCGAACTATTGGCGTTCAACAGTTCGACCCAGGTATCGCCCTCGGCGCCTTTTACCCGCCGGCGGAGGATGATATCGGAAGGTTGTGGATTTTGCCAGTTCAGGAAAACTGCCGGAGGGTTGAGTCCGGCGGAGAGTTGTAAGGGCACTACGGCATCCTGAGGGGATTGTGCAGAGAGGGAGGCGGCAAAAAAAATGAAAATCGGTAGTAATCGGGACATGGGAGTAGGTATTAAATGATTAAAGCGGATTACAAATATAGGTAGAGTTTACCCTTGAAGCAATAGTCACTTCCAGAGGGGCTCAATTTCCCAATTATCAGGAAATCCCATTGCCCGTTTGTCAACCTGTGGGTATTTGGAAAACAGTGCAGATAATCTTTGCTTGAAATGATGACCAGGATTTACGGTCTCCAGCAAAAAGCAAACAATTGAAAACATGAAGTAGCACTGACGATTACTTACAGTACTATCTAACAGCCAGACTTTTGTTGGGTTGGATGGTCTTACAGGTTGGATTCTCATCACGCGATTCCAGAGTCGAGTATGGTGGGCGCATACGTTTCTCAAATAGACAATGCTGTGAATCCAGTCATCTTGGATCATTAATCCTCGACTTTGGAGCAACTGCAATTGCGCTTCGAAGCTAAGCGCAGGTTTGGCGTAAGGGGATTTTGCCATGGTATTAAAAAAGAAAGCTTGCCCTAAGCGCGCTGTTCTTATGGGAAGCGGGGCAAGCATGTTGCTGCAAAGGTAATCACAATTTCCTTTTTTCCAAATGACTCGGCATCACCTCTTCCCCACCAGCCCCTCATACAACCCAAACAACCAGGCCACCCGCTTTGCCTCCGTCTCAAAAGCTTTCAATACCCCGTAGCAAGCATCCACCGCCTGGTCCAGTGCCTCGTGGGCAGTCAGTAAATCAGCGGGCATAAGATTGGGGTCATAAAGTTTGGCGAGGGAATCCCCCAGGGCAAACGCATGAAATATAATGTGTAATTAAAGCTGCAGAGCAGCGAAACGTCTGTAGTACATGATAAAAGCAGAATTATCGGAGGTGCAGCGCACCGAAGCAATCGTCCAGGGTTCCGGTGCGCTGCACCTCCAATTCAATTTTTGCCATTTTTCTACAGACGTTGCGCCGCTCTGCGGCTTTTTAACTCAAATATTCATGCGTCTGCCCTGAGGGAATCCCCTTTGTCCTGATAGTTTTTGCGAATGTCCAGCACCGCCTGCGCCGCAGATTCTACCAGCGATTGTTGCAAAGATGTGGCTGCGGTCGGAAAGGGGAAGTTGTTGTAGACAATGTCCTTAGAGTAGCGGTAGTCACTTTTTAAACGCCCGCAGACTGAACGCACCCAGGCCATGTGCATTTTTGAAATTAGTACACCAAAATGAAATATGTCAGAGTTTGGAATCAGGTGGACCGAATCGCTGGAAAGCGTTTCTGGTTCTATGAATCCAATTGGGATGTAACGTCGCTTTTCGCTAGAAACTCGCGGAATCAGCAAGTAGTTTTTAAGTGGAAAATTCTCGACGTGAAATCTCGTCGGTTTTTCGGCCAATTTTTTGGTCGGTGTGCTTTTACTGGCAAGCCTAAATTTCTGTACAGCCTCTACCCGCGCCCATACTTCGGGCATGGTTTTCAGCACCTCATCTTTTTCATTGCCAAGCCAAAGGCACCAACGCTCCCAGCCGTTGATGAATTCATCGGCACCAATCCAGCGCCGAAAATACTTGGCGGCGGCAGGTTCTTTTTTCAAAAACTCATCACGCTCATCAGTCATAAAAAGGTAGTTGCCGGCATCAATTGGCTTGTTCCCGATTGACATCTCCCGAACATCACACAGAGGTTTTTGCCGGGAGCGTACGACTACATCTCCGGCCTCCACAAGATAAGGGTTGATATTTTTTACTTCCGAAACAGTTGGCTCTCCTTTGATGTCAGCATATTCGAAAAGCAGTTTTCGCGCGATTTTTTGTTTTCCAAAACCAACAATGATGCAGTATACCGCAGCCACACCGGGGGCTTCGTTCATCCATTTAAAAGTCTGATGTGCGAAGTGGATTTTCACTCCGTACTTTTCAAGCAGTGTACCCCACAACATCCCGACTTGCTCGCCCTGTGCGATTGAATTGGTACTGACGAAAGCTGCGCGCGTATTAGGATGGGTGTTTAAATATTGGGCGGCCTTTAAATACCAGCCCGTCACGTAATCCAGTGTGCCGGAGCCAGCTTCGTTGCCAAAAAGGGTTTTAATCTCCTCCCGCTGTTCGTCGCTCATAATTTTTGAGCCAGAAAAGGGTGGATTTCCGATGATGAAATCAAAGCTACCCAAGTCCAGCCAGTCCATTGTCAGCGCATTTCCCGTCACCACTTTAGCCGCCTCGTCTATCGGCACAGACTTTAAATGCGTATGGAATGCCGTATTAAGCAGCCGGTTACATTGGTGCTTGGTAAGCCAGAGCGCCACTTGTGCGATGAGGGCCGACACAGGTTTGATTTCCATGCCGCTGAAATTTTCGAGCCGCACATTTTCAAGCATTGAGATGTCGAGCACCTGTTGGTCGCCTTGCAGGAGGCGGGCGGTTTCGAGGTCGAGTAAGCGGAGTTCCCGGTAGGTAACCACCAGGAAGTTGCCGCAGCCACATGCGGGGTCGAGAAATTGGAGTCGGCTGATTTTTTGTCGAAAGGCTTCCAGTTTTTTGCGGTCCCGGCGAGCCAGGCGGAATTCTTCTCGTAAATCATCCAGGAACAAGGGTTCCAGCAGTCGCAAGATGTTCCGTTCCGAAGTGTAGTGCGCGCCAAGGCTCCGCCGCTCGGTTTCTTCCAGCGCTTCCTGGAACAGCGAACCAAAGATTTCGGGACTGATCTGCGCCCAATCGAACAGGTCGCCGCAGCCAAGCACGGCATTTCGGATGCCTGAGAGGGACGGCGGCGTTCGGGTTAATTTTTCTGCAAACAGGCCACCGTTGACGTAGGGGAATTGGCGAATCGGATCGACAGCATCATGTTGCCGTAAGCGGAAAGGCGTATTAAGCACCTCGAAAATCTGTTCCAGACTTTCACCAATATCGGATCCATTGTCGAGGGTATGTTTTTCAATAAAGTTTGAAAATTGCTTCGGCTCAAAGATTCCGGTGTCTTCCGCAAATACGCAGAACAGGATTCGGACGAGCAGCAGTTCGAGGTCGTGACCACGATAGCCAGCACTATGCAGGGTTTTGTACACATTACTGATACGCAACACGGCCTCGAGATTGGCCTTTTCCTCCTGCTCACGCGCCAGGTCAGCATATTCGGGCATGAATGCGAAAACCTCGAGATGCCGTGGGAGTTCGGAGAGCAATACTTCAACATACCCAATGTGGGGCACACCTTCTAGATTTGTCGCTTCTGCATTTAAGTCATACACCCGAAAACGTTTGAAGTTGCATACTACCAACGTACGCGGACGGTCTTCCTTAGAAAGCCCTGCGATGTATTCCTCCGCTTGTCGGAGGGCATCATCAAAGTCTTCGGGGCGGTCTTTGCTGGCGGATTTGTGCTCCACGAGCAGCTTACCTTTCCAAAGCAGGTCAATAAATCCCTGCCGGTTGCCGTCGCGTTTGACGCGTGCCTCATGGTTCGCATAGCGGATGCGTTGAAGCCCAAAAATTTCAAAAAAGCGATCCCAGAAAGAGTGCGCCTCGCCTTTTTCATCACGTACATGGAGCTAATCCATGATGAAGGCTTCGGCTCTGTGGCGGTAGGTGTCCCATTGGAGATTGGTCATAGGGCGAAGGTAGAAAAGTAGGTTAATAGGTAAGAAGCAAATTACAACAAGTAGAACAAGGCATGTTCAACTTGCCCACTTTAAACTTGAAACTTGAAACTTGCTTTTTTCTTTTCCTACCTTTGCTCCAACTATGGGACGCATCTTAGCAATAGATTTTGGATTAAAACGCACAGGCATCGCGGTGACCGACCCTTTGAAAATCATCGCCAGTGCGCTGACCACCGTTCCTACGCATGAGGTCCTGGATTTTCTTCAGAAATATTGTGCCGAAGAGGAGGTGGATCATTTTGTATTGGGGCTTCCGTTGCACATGGATGGAAATCCTGCCCAGATCGCACCGCAGGCTGACGCTTTTTCGGAGCGGTTGCAAAAACTTTTCCCGGAAAAGAAAGTTATTCGTCAGGATGAGCGAAATACCTCCAATGACGCCAAAAGGATCATCCTTCAGAGTGGCATTAAGAAACAGAAAAGGCGGGATAAAATGCTCGTAGACAAAATTGCCGCGGCCTTGATTTTGGAGCAGTATATGGAGGAAACCTACTGGCGGGACTGATCTGAAAAACCAGACTGTTTGGGTGGGCGAGCGACTGCGAAACCTGAACTATTGAATCAATCAAAGCATCAAATCAAACCATAAATAGTATCCATGCTGCTTCCAGTGTATGCCTACGGGCAACCCGTATTAAAAAAAGTATCTGCCGTTATAGATTCGGAATATCCTGACCTTCAGGCGCTTATATCCAATATGTGGGATACCATGTACCACGCCGATGGGGTTGGGATTGCTGCCCCACAGGTTGGGTATGCCATCCGGCTTTTTGTGATTGATACTGGAGAGGTCAATCGTAAAGCGGAGGAGTTGTCCCCGACAGATACCCCCTTCAAGCAGGTTTTTATCAATGCCCAAATGCTGGAGGAAACGAGTACGCCCTGGACCTACGAAGAGGGCTGTCTGAGTATCCCGGACGTGCGTGGGGATGTAGAACGACCTGCAGGGATCCGCATCCGTTGGCAGGACGAAAATTTTCAGGAACACGAGGCTGAGTTCACGGGCATCAACGCCCGGGTCATCCAGCATGAGTATGACCATATTGAAGGTATCCTTTTCACCGAAAGGCTAAAACCGCTCAAAAAGCGCCTGATTCAGCGCAGAATGGAGGCGATTCGGGCCGGAAAGATCCAGACAGATTATAGAATGAAGTTCTACAACGGGCGGTGAGTAAAATGTCTCAGACCTTACAAGTTTTTGTTATGGTATAAAAGTTGCTGGGTGTGTTCTAATAAATCTACGCACACCATGCTTCGCTATCTTGATATTCTAGTTGCCGACCACCACCCGATCTTTGTAGCCGGGTTGCGGTCTTTGCTGTCTAACACCGGCAGCGAGCAATTTTCCTTCAACATCAAAGGAGTGGCCACCAACGGCTTCCAGGTTGCAGAATATCTGGGCAATTCCCAACCAGATCTTTTTTTACTCGACCCAGAGCTTCCGGATGCAGAGGGCTTAAAGATCCTTTCCGCAGTAAAGCAAAACGGTTCGAAAACCCGTATCCTCATTCTCGATGATTCCGGCGATCCAACGCATATTCAGGCTGCATTCAGGGCCGGTGCGGATGGATATATGCTTAAAACAGGTTCTCAGGACGAATTGTTACAAGCAGTAGGGGAACTTGCGGAAGGCCGTACTTTTGTAGGGCAGGGTCTGATGCCCATGACATTTCAAAGGGAAGCCGAGGACCTTGCGCCGGATCTTAAGTTTGCCAAGGATCATGGACTGACCCGCCGTGAGCTGGAAATTCTAAAACTCATTGGGCAGGCGCTCAACAACAAGGAGATCTCAGACCGAATTTATATCAGCGACCAGACCGCCAGCGTACACCGCAAAAATATCATGCGCAAATTGGGGGTGAATAGCACCGGAACCTTGATCAAGATGGCTTTCGAAAATCATCTGGTCTGATTTTTTAGTACATAAAAGTAATACTATTGCTTGTCTGTTCTATCTTCGCACTCAGTTTTGGTGAGCAATTTGCGCTTTTTTTAGCGTAGCATTAAATTAACCTTGTTCTGGTAGGTACTTTTTGCTGGTAGGCATTGTTTTTGCTGTACCATTAAAAGTATTGGCACAGTTTTTTCTTTGGGAAAACGCTGCTCAGTTCATTACGTTTTTTTTAACTTTGTCGCGTTTTTGAAAAACCAGCTAGATGGCGGGTTCCATTTTAATAAACTTCAGTTGATCGACTACATTTCTAATCAGTTTTTACTCATGAAAAAAGCGAATTCTACACTCTTTATTAATTTGACGGGATGGACGCTTGCCTTGGCTTTATCGCTTTCAGTCAACTTTGTCGCGAACGCTCAATGCAATATGATCTGCAATGATTTGGTGCAGATTTCTCTGGATGACGATTGTCAAACGGAAATTTTACCGGATATGATCCTGGAGGGCAACGGATGCCCCAATGGTAATTTCCAGGTACAGGCAAAAATAAATGGCGCATGGACGCCTGCGACGGGTAATTTTGTTGCCACCGCCGCCCATATCAACCTCACACTCCAGATTCGGGTCAGAGACCTTATCTCGCTGAATTCATGCACTGGATTTGCGCACATTGAGGACAAGTTGGCACCAGTCATCGGCTGCGAAAACATTTCTTTGAACTGTGCAATCACGGATTATACCCCGGACTATCTGCAAAATGTGCTGAACATTTCGCAGGCTTACCCTTCAGTAGATGAAAATTGCACGGCAACCACGCTCTCTTTTATAGACACCTATTTTGATCTGGGTTGTAACGGCAGCATCAATGGATTTTCAGATGTAAGTGCCTACGTGATCCGTAAATGGACCGTTGTGGATGAAAGTGGCAACTCGGCTACCTGCGATCAGTTCCTCTATTTCGATCGTCTCCATGCAGCGGATGTGTTTTTCCCGGCTGATGTGACCGTAGACTGCTCCAATCCAAACACCAGCCCGGCTTCTACAGGTGCTCCTTACGTAAAGGAATTTGGTGTTAACTTTGATATCTGGCCCAATGGCACTTTCTGCGAGCTGAACGGCACCTATAAGGATCTGCCCTTACTGATCTGTGATGGAACGACCAAGATCCTTCGTACCTGGACGATCTACGACTGGTGCAGGCCCACAAGCCCAACCAATCCGCTCACGCACGTTCAAATCGTCATGGTGCTGGACAATCAGGGCCCTGAATTGGAATGTCCTGAAAATCTTACCGTGGGCACCAATCCAAATGATTGCCAACTCGATTTTGACCTTCCGGATGTATTTGTAACGGACAATTGTTCACGTCTTGCCAGTATCGAAGCCCAATGGCTGGATTACAACGGGGTCGGGCAGTCTATTTATGGAACATTCACTACTTTCCCGGGCAACAACCCCTGGGATCGTGATACACTTGCGGTATTGGGCTACGCCAATAATCTTGGTATAGGCGTTACGCAGGTGAAGTATATTATTAAGGACAATTGTGGCAACAGCACCGTTTGCATCTTTGATGTAAATGTTGAAGACAGCACACCGCCTACGGTTGCCTGTGATCAAACCACGCAGGTGGGTTTGGTGTCTGACGGTACGGCATTCGTGAATGCAAGTACTTTTGATGATGGATCTTACGACAACTGCTCTCCGGTCTTTTTCAAAGCCCGCCGCATGGATCCAAACGGTTGTCAGGACAATACAGTGTTTGATGATCAGGTCAAATTCTGCTGCGAGGACGTGGGCGATACCATCCGCGTGATTCTTCGTGTTTACGACGTACCGGTTCCTGCAGGCCCTGTGGATCTCGAATTTGAAGAGTTACACTCCAACGATTGCATGATCCTTGCCCTGGTGGAGGACAAGATCAAGCCGACGTGCCTGCCTCCCAATAACTTCACTGTGAATTGTGAAAACTTCGATCCAAGCCTTTGGGTTTATGGAAAACCAGAGGTTTATGACAATTGCTGTCTGGATTCAACCAAAGTATATCAGGGCCAGGTCGGTCTGACGCATTCAGTGAGCTATACCCAGTTTGATACCGTTTGTAACAAAGGTACCATCACACGTACTTTCCGCGCCTGGGATTGCTATGGCCAAAGCAGCCAATGCACTCAACGCATCATTGTAAATTACAACCAGAATTACTACGTAAAATTCCCGAACGATGCCATTGTGACCGTGTGTAACGGTACCGGCGTTTATGGCGAACCAAGTTTCTTCGGCGAAGATTGTGAATTGCTTGCAGTTTCTTTCCAGGACGAGATATTCACGGTGGTTACAGATGCCTGCTTTAAGATCGAGCGTACCTGGCAGATCATTAACTGGTGCACTTACAACCCGAATGCAGGCTTTATTTATGTAGACAATCCGAATCCGAATCCGATCTCGAATGCTGCTGCAAATCTGGCGGGTCCAACGGTTTCAGCGCCCGGAACCTTACCACCCTGGACTGCTACGAAAGTAAAGATCAATCCAACGGATCCTGCTGTTAAGGATTACAGTGACTACTGGCAGAAAAATGCAAATGGTTACCGCTACAAGCAGATCATTAAGATTGTTGACGGACAGGCGCCCACCGGGACCTATGTTACCCCGAACTGTGGAAACCAAAACTGGCTGACCGCCAACAACGCACTTCTTTGGAATGAATCATACTGGTGGGATAATAATATTCAGACGCATGACCTCTGCGAAGAGCCTACCGATCTGAGCATTACCGCTACGGATGCTTGTTCCGGTGCGAATGTAAACATCGAATACCTCCTTTTCCTGGATCTGGATGGTGATGGCACCATGGAGACGGTGATCAACTCTGTGAACACGGGCATTGCTGGCCTCGGCTGGAACAATGTATTGTACAACAACCTGAATACTCCGAATTTCTCCGGAGGTACTTCACGGCAGTTTGATGGTCGTCCGGTATCCAACAATCAAAAATTTGGATTTGCCATTCAGGAAACGGTGAACGGTAACAATAAGATCGGTTCAGTTCGCTGGAACACCCAGCAGCAACAGAACACCTACGCTGTGCCTGAGTTGCCACATGGTACCCACAAGATCAAGTGGTTTATTACCGATGGTTGTGGCAACAACAAAGAATACGAATATACTTTCACCGTGAAAGATTGTAAGGCGCCTACCGTGGTTTGCCTGAACGGACTTTCTGTGAATATTATGCCAACCGGTATGATTCAGTTGTGGGCATCAGACTTCCTTCAATACACGGATGATAACTGTACGCCTTCTAATCAGATCAAAATCGGCATCCGCAAATGTGGTACGGGTACTGGTTTCCCCGTAGATGTGAATGGCAACCCCATTACTAATGTAGCATTTACCTGCACAGAAGTTGGCACCCAGTGTGTTGAACTTTGGGCCATAGATGCTGCAGGCAACGCAGACTACTGTGAAACCTATATCATTGTCCAGGACAACATCGGTATTTGCAGCGGCGCACTGAAACCGGTCGTAGCGGGTTTTTTGAAGACTGAAGCACAGGAAGGGGTAGAAGGCGCCAATGTTACGCTTTACGGTGTCTTGCCAACCGGGTTGGCTGCTCCTGCGGTATCAGATATGACGGACAACCAAGGCAATTTCGTTTTTGCCAATGTGCTTCCTGTAGGCTCTAATTACGTCCTGGCACCAGAGAAAGATGACAATCCACTTAATGGGGTGACCACTTACGACCTGGTGCTGATCTCTAAGCACATCCTGGGTATTGAGCCATTCAATAGCCCGTACAAGATGATCGCGGCTGACGGAAACAAGAGTGGCAGTATCACGACTTTCGATATTGTTGAATTCCGTAAGCTCATTCTGGGCATCTACAGTGAAATGCCTGGCAATACTTCCTGGCGTTTTATAGACAAGGATTATGCATTCCCGAACCTGCTCAACCCTTTCCAGGAGTCATTCCCGGAATCAAAAGCGGTCACGGATATGCAACTGGCAAATTTTGAGGAAGACTTTGTCGGGGTTAAAATTGGGGATGTGAACAATTCTGTTGTGCTCAATGCCCAGGCAAATGCTGATGATCGTGGTCTCGGCACCCTTTATTTCGACGTTGAAGATCGCAATGTAAAGGCCGGTGAAATGGTCGAGGTGAAAATGATTGCTTCAGAAAAGGTTGCAGGGTACCAGTTTACATTAAATTTAGAAGGCTTAGAAATCCTGGAGGTTTTGCCTGGCGAAAATATGGGCAAAGAGAACTTTGCCACTTTCCCGGCTGCAATTACAGCATCTGTAAATGCTGAGGCGGGCGAATTTGCCTTCCGTTTCCGTGTGAACCGTGCTGGCCAGTTGAGCCAGATGATCAGCCTCGGCAACAGCATCACGCGTTCTGAGGGATATGCGCTGGTCAATGAGGAGATCACGAAAAAAGAATTGAACCTACGGTTTAACGGAACCACTGGAAGCATCCTTTCCGGTGCAGGGTTTGAGTTGCTGCAAAACGCACCGAACCCGACCAAGAGCTTCACCAACATTTCATTCTACCTGCCAGAAGCAGGCGAGGCTACGCTGACCATCAGCAATGCTGAAGGCCGGGTGGTCAAAATGTTGAACGGTTCCTTTGCTAAAGGTTTTAATACACTCACCCTGCAGCGCGCTGAATTGGAAGCTGGCATTTTGTTCTACCAACTGAATACCGCCACACACAGCGCTACGAAAAAGATGATCGTAGTAGAATAAGCGAAATACTTCGGACGACCTTCATGGTCTGATAGATTCAATCAAGCGCGGTTCTCGGGGATAATCCTCGGGAACCGCGCTTTTTTTTGGGTGTCCTGTTAAAATTTAAAAAAGCGCAGCGCACCGACAAACCGCGCACCGGAAAAACGGGTTAAAAATGGTCGTGCGCTGCGTGCTTTCATGGTTAGAATAATAAACTTTGTTACAATATTCAATTGCAAACACCGATATTCCTGCTGTTAAAATCTTCTGTACTCCTTCGGCAACCCTACCTTTGCCGCATGCGCCGTCCTCTTCCCAGTGTCGAACAATTTGTGCAGGGTATCCGCGCCTGCGACCGTGTGTTGCTGGGTCAGGCGATCACGCTCGTGGAAAGCGCCCGCGAAGATCACCAGAGCCTGGCGCGGGAAATTATTGCGGAATTGCTGCGTCACCCTACATTGCCCGAAGTAGGCAACTCCGAAAGTAACAGGCCTGACACCCTGAGAATCGCCATCACCGGCGCACCAGGTGTGGGCAAAAGCACTTTTATTGAAGCGCTGGGCATGCACCTCATCAGCCAGGGGAAGCGACCTGCTGTGCTGGCCATTGACCCCTCCAGTTCCGTAAGTGGCGGCAGTATTCTGGGCGATAAAACGCGCATGGAGCGACTTTCGGCTTCCGAACAGGCTTTTATCCGGCCCTCTCCCTCGGGCGATTCCCTCGGAGGGGTGGCACGCAAAACCCGGGAGGCCATCGTTTTGGTGGAGGCAGCAGGATTTGATACCATCCTGATCGAAACCGTGGGTGTCGGGCAGTCAGAGATCGCGGCGCAACGCATGACCGACCTTTTTTTGCTCCTGTTATTGCCGGGTGCCGGGGATGAGTTGCAGGGGATCAAGCGCGGTATTGTAGAAATGGCTGATCTAATGGTTGTAAATAAAGCAGATGGTGACCGGGTCAGCTTGGCAAACCAGGCACGTGGTCACTACCTCAACGCGGCCCATTTGTTTCCGGTGAAGCCCAGCGGATGGCAACCCAGGGTCATGGCGTGTAGTGCCCTGGAAAACAAGGGTATTGACGAGATCTGGCAAGCAATTCTGGCGTTTCAGCAAGAGACCCTTGCGAATGGTTTTTTACAGGAAAATCGCCGGCAACAAGCCGGTTACTGGCTGGAAGACGCGCTGGAAGCAGGCCTGAAAGCCCGATTTTACAAGCTCCCTTCTGTCAAAGCTACACTTGCAGATGTGGAGGCGGAAGTACTCGCCGGACGGATGTCTCCTACGGATGCGGCGATCCGGGTGCTGGGTATGGTTGGATGGTGATTGGGCAGGGCAAACGCATTAAAATCAGATATTTTGAGTGACGAGTGATGATTACATGAGTGATGATTGTTGAGGTAAAAGTTTGATTGTCGATGGCCGAGGTTCCATCAATCAACCATCCTACTTCAACAATCGTCCCTCAACTTCAACAATCATCACTCATGTAATCATCACTCGTCACTCAAAATACTTCTGCATTTCGTAAATTTTACTTAAAAAATTTAATACGTTTGTCTTGGGGGGATTGGTGATTCAAGGCTCAGGCACCCCAAATCACCAAATCCCCCTATCTTCGCCCCAGCATGAACCTCCCACTATTAATTTCCCGGCGCTACCTTTTTGCGAAGCGCAGCACCAACGCCATCAATATTATCACAGGCATCTCTGTGCTGGGCATGGCCATTGGCACCGCGGCACTGATTCTGGTATTGTCGGTTTTTAATGGTTTTGAGGATTTGCTTGCCGATTTGTTCGGCCATTTCAATCCGGAGCTCAAGATCACGCCTGCTAAAGGCAAAACTTTTGAGGTAGATAGCTTTGTGTTGGTCAAATTACGAAGCCTGCCCGGAGTAGAGATCGTGAGCGAAACGCTGGAAGAAATCGCCTTTTTTGAGCACGATGGCTCTCAGGATTTTGGAGTGCTAAAAGGAGTAGATTCACTTTTCGCGAGGGTCAATGGGATAGACTCTGACACGACATTGCGAGAAGGACAATATCTGTTGAAAGATGGGTTGCGAAATTGCCTGGTGCTGGGTGCAGGTGTTCGAAATAAATTGAGTGTCAATATCAGCAATCCACTTGCTGTGATCACAGTATATATGCCTGAACAAAAGACAGGTTTTCTGGACAAACCCTTCAAAACCAGACAGGCCAGTCCCGTTGGCACCTTTGCCATTCAGCAGGAATTTGACAATGAATACGTGCTGACCAACCTGGAATTCATCCGTGAGCTCCTGGAAGCTCCCCCGGGCACCGTTTCCGCCCTCGAAATTAAATGCGCCCCACATGCGAATATGCTGGAGATCAAAGCCCAGGCCCGCGCTTTGCTGGGAGAGGGGTTGGTCATGAAGGATCGTTATCAACAGAATGAAGCTTTTTTTAAAGTGATGCAACTGGAAAAATGGATGGGTTTTGCCATTACCAGCCTCATGCTTTTACTCATGGCGTTCAATACTGTGGGGGCTTTGTGGATGATCGTGCTTGATAAGAAAAGGGACATTAGTACCCTGAAAAGCATGGGGGCAACGGATGCTACGGTGCACAGAATTTTTTTGCTGGAAGGCTTACTGCTCAGTATCTTAGGGATGGGCATTGGACTCGTTCTGGCAATTGCGCTTTATTTTGCTCAAAAAAACTGGGGTATTGTCACCATTCCTGAAGGTTTTTTGGTGGAGAGTTATCCCATCTCCATGCGGGCAACAGACTTTTTGCCGGTCACCCTCACGGTTTTAGGCATCGGTTTGCTGGCGGCGCTTTTACCGGCGCGGCGGGCGGCGCAAGTGCCGGCTTTTTTGAGGGAAGAATAAATTACTGCCCGATAATCAGCCATCGTGGATGTAATTATGGCCCCTTTCGGTACATTAAAAAATCAAGAAAAATTGGACATTCAGTTCAGCATTTTTCAAAACTACCTATCTTTCGCATCAATTAAGTGACTTGTATAGCATGTTCCGTCTATACACTGCAATTTTGCAAAAACATACACCACAGTAAAATTTTCATTCCAATCATGTCAGTAAAAGACAAATACTCCAGCGTACTTGCTTTAGGCGAGAAAATCGGCATCCGTGACGGCAAAATTGAAGAAGGCGCAGACGGCGTACTCCGTATGTGGGGTACTGCAGAAACGACCTACGAAAAAGACCAGATCTGGGATGCTATCAAAGCCATTGGCGGCGCAAGCCCTGCGGATCTGCTTGCAGATATCAAAGTAGCCAATACAGACTACTACACCAAGCATACTGTAGAAAAAGGGGACAGCCTGAGCAAAATGGCGATCCACTACTACGGCAAGGAAAATATGATGAAGTATAAAGAGATCTTCGAGGCCAACCGTGATGTTCTGAACGATCCTGATGAGATTGAAGTAGGCCAGGTGCTTACGATTCCAAATATCTGGAGCTAATCTTTCAGAAAGAGGTCGTTTGTGTGGTCATGTTTTCAACATAGCACCGCAACCTAACCATACATAGTAAAGGCTGTCTCGCATCAAGTGAGGCAGCCTTTTTTCTTTTCGGCAAGTTGCTATCTTTGCGGAATAATGGGGCCACGGATAAGACACGATGTGTGCAGCATGAGCAAATAAATATTCAAATAAAAGGCAATCATTTTAATTTAAAAACGGCAGATTATGAAAAAACAAACATTCCTTACTTCCCTTGTACTGGGAATTGCTTTCCTCCTGTTACATTTTTCTTGCAAAGATGAAATATGCAGAGCACCAGTTCAAGATTCCGGCTTCGGGTTCATGCTTGTGGATCGATTTGGCACGAATCAAATTGCTGCATGGGGAGCACGGTATAATTCGGACTCAACCTTCCTTACTACGGTAAATGGTGAAACCCCAAGTGATTTATACATTTCAGGGGGAGGTACAATTTCCTTCTTCATCCCTGATAGTTATACCGAAGCTCTTGATACAGAGGTCATACGCATATTCTTTCTATATCTGCCTGATTACCAAGGGCATCCAAAAGTGGATGTAGATACACTTACGTTTAAATACCGTTTCAAATTAGCAGGGGAAGTGATATGCTACGATTATTTGCAGGTCATGTATAACGACAGTTTATATCACAATGGGAACTATGAATCTTTAATGAATTTCACCAAATAATTTTTTTTAAAATGCTTAAGTTTACATTTATCACTTTTTTACTCCTTTTAGGATTGACCTTTTCTTTAGTTGCACAACAAGACACACTTCCTATCTGTGGGACAGTAGAAAAAACAGATTTGGAAATGGAATCATTGCCTTGGTTTGGAAATAACGACTTCTTAGATGAATTTCGCAGTACCTACGCTGCTGCTCAATTAATTAATAGAGGCAACATCGCTCAAGATCGAGATGGAGTTTGTCCAGATTTGGAAAAGATGTATTTGGTTCCAATCCGATTTTGGATATATAAAGAAGATGACAATGATAACCTTTTTCCAAACGAAGTAGAATTGCAGGAAACGATGGATAGGTTGAATTTTACATTCCAAAGCAATGGTTTAAACATTCGTTTTTTCATGCTTTGTCCGCAATATATAACAGATTCAGATGCAGCTAATGCATCAGATTGGGAAACATTTTTGCTTGCATTTTCCCCTGCTACTATTGATCCAAATGCAATAAATGTACATATAGTGAAAGAGTATCCAGGTGGTGTATACAATTCCTTTTCAGATGTTATTGTGATTCCAAGAGAAGTAGCCAAATTTCCAACTTCGGCTTCAACATTACCACATGAAGTCGGGCATTATTTTGGACTTGAACATACCCACAGAAGCTCTGATAAAGGGGTATGCGGTCAAGAGTGTGTGAGTCGAACGAGAACATTCAATTTTTGGAATTTCTGCTTAAAAACAGGTAAAATATGTGAGAAAAATGGTGATGCATTATGTGATACGCCAGCTGATCCAAATTTGTCCAAACCAGGAATGCTCATAAATTGCTCATACATGGGTACTGGCAAGGATTGGTACGATGAATCCTACTCTCCTGATACTAGCAACATAATGAGCTATTCAAGAAAGACATGTAGAACCCGTTTTTCCACAAGTCAAATCAATGTGATGGCCTACAATCTCCTTATCAATCATTCCATTTTTCAAACCATTGATGCCAATGAGACTGATCCAGACGAGTATGAGCCAGATGATAGCGATTTCCCGGATGTCCCCAGAGCAATTAGTATGGGAGAATCGCAATGCCATACATTTTATGACATGATTGAATGTCAAGACCCGGCAGATTGGTTGAAAATGAGTTTAAATCAAGGTGTAATTGGTTCTTACCAAATCAAAATTGAAAAAGTTGATGATGCACCAAACCCTGTCGAAAAAGTAACGGTGTGGAATATTGGTGGCGACGGTATGCGTTCAACAGAAGTAGCAACGACTACTATCAACTTGGGGTCGACTAAGATCTTTGAATTTCCATGTTCGGCACCCAGTAATAGCCGCCTTTTGATTGAAGTAGTGCGAAAATCCGATGTCACAGAAGGTAAATATATAATTTCCCTAGCATCAAGCAATCCATTAAGTATTTCTGGCAGTAATATTTTGTGCCAAAGCACCTCGTATACAGTAGAAGGGCTTCCGAATGGCGCAACCGTGAGTTGGGCTTCCAGCCCAAGCATTACGCTTCAAAATACTACTGGTTCAACGGTCACTATTCAGAGTTTTGTGGGCGGAGCATCAGAATATTGGGTTGAGGCAATCGTGACTTGGGGTGGTTACTCTCAAAAAATCCGCAGAGTGTTTTCTTATGAGGGAAGTGGAGGCGTGCCTAATTTCTTTATTGTTCCCGAGTTTCCAGCATGTTATCCTGGTGATGGTGAGTATAGCATATCAAATCCGATAGATGGTATAACGTATGCTTGGTCGTGTCAAGGGGCTTCATGTGGTAATATTCAATCCTTTGGAAATGGTGAGTATGTAGTAGTGGAACCAGATGGGATTGGAACCATGACATTGGTTGTTACAGCTACTGACGAGTGTGGCAGTAGCCGCGTGAAAACAAAAGAGATAAACGTGCAAAGGTGTCGCGATAAAATGGAAAATATAATCATCACACCGAATCCGACAACCGGAATAATAAATGTAGAAATCCAAGATACATATGTGACCGATGGTAATTATCAGGTACTCATAATCAGCCAAATGTCAGAATTGAAATTTCAGTCTGATTACTCGACTAAGAACTTTTCTATAAACCTCGGCGAGTTGCAAAATGGGGTTTACAGTATTCTTGTATACAGAGGGGATACTTCTGCTACAGCCACTTTTATCATAAATAAATAAGCACCCATCAATGCATGGCTGTCTATGTCCGCTAAACCCGGCCACTGGCAGCCATGCCCACGGATT
Source organism: Saprospiraceae bacterium (assembly GCA_044350425.1). Taxonomy (GTDB): domain Bacteria; phylum Bacteroidota; class Bacteroidia; order Chitinophagales; family Saprospiraceae; genus M3007. Next base: position 54,746 of record JBILHS010000010.1, read on the forward strand.
TTTCATGAATGGTAGAAGAAAAGTTTGCGAAGCAAACAAAAAATCCGTGTCTCATCCGTGACATCCGTGGCTCATTTGTAGCCTTCATATTCGATCATTTTCAACACTCCTTTTTTTCATGGCTGATTTTTCCAAACTTAAAGAACAAGCGGTGCAAACACGCCGTGATATCGTACGCATGGTGTTTAACTGCCAAAGCGGACACCCTGGTGGTTCACTGGGTTGCGTAGAATATTTCGTTGCCCTTTACGGCAATGTGTTGAAGCACACACCTAAAACCTTTAAAATGGAGGGAAAAGGCCAGGATATGTTCTTTCTTTCCAATGGCCATATTTCACCGGTCTGGTATTCGGTGCTTGCCCGCACCGGTTATTTTCCTGTAGCGGAACTGAAAACCTTCCGCAAACTCAATACACGACTACAGGGTCACCCGGCTACCCACGAGGGACTTCCTGGCATTCGGATCGCTTCCGGCTCACTGGGGCAGGGTATTTCAGCCGCCATCGGTGCTGCTCTTGCCAAAAAACTCGATGGGGACAATCGCTGGATCTTCTGTCTGACCGGCGATGGAGAACTGGATGAAGGCCAGTGCTGGGAAGCCATCATGTCGGCAGCGCACCTGAAAGTGGACAATCTGATCGTGACCGTTGACTGGAATGGCCAACAGATCGACGGTCCCACCAGCGCAGTGATGAACCTCGGCAACCTGCCGGCCAAATGGAAAGCTTTTGGCTGGGATGTGCTCATCCTGGAAAAGGGAAATGATATGGATGCGGTGATCGCTATGCTCCGCAAAGCCAAACGCCGTACCGGAAAAGGCAAACCTGTGGTGATTTTGATGAAGACGGAAATGGGGTATGGTGTAGATTTTATGCAGGGAACCCACAAATGGCATGGTAAAGCACCGAATCAGGAACAATTGGACAGTGCTCTGGGGCAATTGACCGGGAGTACCTTGGAGGATTTTTAGGTTTTTTGAGAAAACTTTGTGGATTTTCGCTTCAGAGTTTTACATTTGCGTCCCGTTTTAACCGCCATAGCTTTAGCGAAGGCGGTTCAGTGATACCAGCCTTAGGAATTAGTGGTGGGCGAAAGCCCGCCTCTGCCAAGGGTGCGGCGGACAAGGGGGGATTAGCTCAGCTGGTAGAGCGCTTGCATGGCATGCAAGAGGTCATCGGTTCGATCCCGTTATCCTCCACTAGGCCTCGTCTTGAAAAAGACGGGGCTTTTTTTTATCCCTTTTCGTATTGAGCCCGCCTACGCCACGGCTTTGGCGGGTAAACTGTTAGAGCGTCCCGAAATGCTTACCTGAAATTCCATGCTAAACGCCGCGCTTGGAATCTGTTTTAGGCAAAGAAAAGACCTGGCAAGGTAAAAAAGTCGAGTAGTTGGTCTGCAAGGAATGAAATTCAATCCAACTCAAACGGCACACAAATTTTAACCTTCAACCGAAGCGCCTTAACATTCAATTGGGCCGGCGCCCATTTGGGCATCGCGTTGATCAATCGGATAGCTTCCTCCCCGCAAGCTCCGCCAATGTCCTTGTACACGCCAGCAGATTTGATGGTGCCCTCGGTTTCAATAAACGCCTCCACAAAGACATTGCCCTGGATGTTTTTCGCCCTTGCCTCCGCTGGGTAACGCATCTTTTCTTTATAAAAACGCAGTATAGCCCCATCGCCACCCGGGAAGGCAGGCATCTTGCTGACAGGCACATCAAAGGGTTTTTCCACCAAGGGCGGACGCGCGGTTGACTTCTGCACTTCAACCATCGGGGGCTCTTCAATAACCACTGATTCTATGGCGTCATCGGTGCTCGGCGCGGGCATTTCGTCCATCGCAGGGTCGGCGATGAAGGTTTGCCCGCCGCGTTCGTCTATATAAAAAAAGCCTTTGGGTTGTTCGCGCCGCCTGCCAAGTGCGACGAGTCGGGCGCCGTTGCTGCTTTTTGCCTTGAATTTTTCGAAGTGTAAATTTCCTGCGTCGGGCAAGTAAATATCATCAAAAACAAGGCGCTTATCAAAGCTGCCATCAGCGCCAATGATATAGTATTTATCCCCTTTTCTTGCCCAAAAAAGGAAATGGCTGAAGACTGTTATCGGAGGCTTGCAAAAGGCAGAAAGTCGATCGAATTCAAACTGCGCCTCCCCTTCTTTTCCAATCTCAACTATGCCATATGCCTCCTTTTTTCGGGCGATAAAGCGGCGCGGATTGGCGGTGAAAAGCAGTTCCTGAAAATCGTTTGCGAATATTTTTTGGCCTGTTTTCAAGTCATAAGCATTAAAAACCGGGTTGGGATCACCGTAGTGCATCGATTTTTCCACGATGACTGGGTGTGTCTCCGCGGCGTATTCGATTTTGGAATATAGTATCGGGACGATCATCCGTCCGTCATTAGCAAAAAGTCCGTTTTCTGTAGCATTTTTATTGGCGATGAAATACTGCCCGGGTCGATGTTCATTTTTAAACATATCAACAAAAACGCGTGCAGGACGCAGTACGCCGATCGAAATGCCCTCCGCAATCTGTCTGCCCGAGGCATCGTAAAGCTCCGGCTTGGCGTTTCTGCGGGAAAAAATAGCGCCGGTGGAATCTTCTTTGGGACCTGTTTTCATGAGGTTTTGCTCCAACATCGGGAATATCCAGCGGCGTTCAGCGGCATTAAAAAGGCCCATTTTCTGTGGCCTTTTGATGGTTTCGACAAAAAAACGCTGAAAACAATCGTGCCGGATGTACACCGAATCCATGGGCAAAAGGGTACCGCCGGCAATGGTTAAAATGCCTGAACGCAGCACCTTCTGGTTGTCTGAACGCTCTACCATCAATACCAGCTGCCCATCGGTCCACTCGCCATTTTGATAGGGCGCTTCAAAGACTCATTTGCCGTTTTTGTAGTAAAAATCGCCCTGGCCGCTGGTTTTTAACGATACACTGAACGTTTGTTGATCAAATCCGGGCCAGGCGGATAGACCAGGCAGGGTGTATCGTTTTTCCCCTTTTTCGTTGTAAAATCTCAGCTCTGTGCTACCGGTTTCTCTTGCCACGAGCAAATCCGGCCAAATCGCACGGGCGTATTCAAAAGGTCCTTCGATGATTTTTTTGCCGGAATGGATATTCCAGAGGCTGAAAAGCTTCCCATTTTTTGCGCCAACATAGCCGGCTGAAATACCGGTTTGCATCGCATCATTGATCAGGTCAAACTCAAGCGGCACCACGGTTCGGCCCGTGGCTGAGACGAGACCTGCCCGCCCATTACGCTCCACGCGCACGAGCGTATCTACGTTGTAGACCAGGACCGCTTTGTCAAAAATCGGTTCAGTGATGTTTTCATGGTTGAAGGTGCTGCGAAGGGAAAATTTACCCGCCCGATTTTGCCCGAGGAGGGCTTGCGCCGAAACTGTTTTTACGAAAAAAAGCACAGCCGCCAAGAGGTAATACTTGTACATAATAATTTGATAATCAGGTATTTGTTTCTATTTTTCAAAAACCATTCCATCGCTCATGCGAACGTAGTATGGTTTTGCGGGCCAGGCCAGCCGAATCTGTGCAAATCCTGTGTAAAAGGAGTTTCCTTCGTCCAGATAATGCTCCGTACGACTAAAATAGACCGGTTTAACCGTGGCTGGTCCGGTTTCAAGGGAGACCAGGTGTACACCATCGCAGCGGAAAAAATGCACCCAATTTGGCCCGGTGATCGGAAAAATGGAAGTGAAAATTTCAGGCAAAACGGCCTTTTCAAAATCCGCACGAGCAGCAGCCGGTACATTTTCTGACAGCCGAAAATTGGCCAACTTAATTGGTGTGTTCGGGCCTGATTGACCGGTAATTTCGAGGTCTTTGGTGGCAAAAATCAGGTCTTGACCAGCGCGAATTTGAATGCCAACGCCACGACCGAAAGTCCTTCCGAACCGCGACAAACGGGGGTACTCGGCAGGTATAAGTTCCTGACCAGTTTCCAAATCAAAGAGCCCTGCCCGGCCATTTTTGATGCCGATCAAGCGCTTGTCTTGCCAAATACTGATGAGTTGATCATATTCAACAGGTAACAACACTCGACCAGTAGCGTCCAGCCAGCCGTATTTTTTGTCTTTTTTTAGCTCAAAAAAGCCCATACCGGCATGTCCAATTCCACCGCGCTCGATGCGAAATAGCTCTTTTCCTGTTTCTCGATTTTTCAGCACGGCCTGTGAAGTGTCCCACAAAATTTGAAAGGAATCAGACTTTGGAATGGGTTTGGGCTTTCTTTCGAGCCACTCCATTTTGGTCAGGCCTTCAATGGGTGCAACATGCCCCGCCGAATCAATTGAAAACAAATGTGTTGGCTTATCTTTTTCAAAAAATTCGCCCAAAAACATGCCTGGCTCTCCTGTGGTTTCAACATGGTTGAACAAAAAATCGGTCTGCCAACCACGCGCTGCATCGCGCAATGCAATACGGTTTTGCTCATCCAGGACCAGTATTTTTTCCGGGGAGCCGATGGTTGCGCAATTTCTGACAGGCGTCTGAAGCAAATTCCCGACGCGGTCGAGCAGGCCGAAACGGCCATTTTCGTCCATGACTTTGAGGTTTTCGTACTGATAATCACTTGTAAATATGCCCGGCATCCATCGGTCTCGGTTTTACTGAATGAAAAAAAGGTGGTCCGGCATGAACCAGGCGCGAAAAGGTGGCTTTGTGCCTGATTTTAAGAAGTAGTAACGCGAGGCGGCTTTGGATTTGCCGGAAGGATCAGTGAAGGTGGCCGGGCGTGGATCTTTTATTTTCGGGATGAGCAATTCGATGTGGTTGCCGCGCTCGTCAAATCGAAACCCTTTTCGTTCGTAACCTACCGCTAATTCCCATTGGTTAGCGCTGGAAAAAGGCAGGGTCTGGCGTCCGTTGAGGTCAAAAAACGCCCATTTTCCGTATTTTTTTGCCAAGAAAACGGGCAAGTCCCATTCCATCCAGGTAATTTCCTCAAACTGCGGCTCCAATAATATTTTGCCATCAGCATCCGCCAGCCCATACTTTTCGCCATCTAAAAACGGGATTTTCAAAACAGCCAAAATTTCCGGAGCGGGCGGCAGGAAAGAAAGCTGCCTGAATCGCTCAAAAGGGATTGGCGGATCGGCAGGCCGGTTGTTTTGGCCAAAGCAGAAATTGCTTAAAAAAAGGGCCAACAGGGTGAACGGGATTGGGTAGTATTTTATACAAAGCATTGATTATCAAATATTTTATGTCTGGATTTTGCTGGTTTTAAACAAACGCTTACTCCCAAAACAGCTTCCCCGAGCGAAAATCAGCCCATACTTTCTGATTGTTTTTGAGTAATACCACGTAGCGATCCGCCATTTTTTTCGATAAAAACTCGCGCACGAAGGGCAGGTCGTATTGCCAAAGCACCTTGTTGTTTGCATCGATCAAAATGGTCTCGTCTTCGGTCCAAACCACCAAAGGCCCAGCGTTTGCGCCGTTTGAGTCCCGACCATTGTACTGCATCAAAATGCTTGATTGACCGGCTTTGAATTCGTGGATTATCCGACCATCCAGGGTCATCAAAACCAGCTTGCCCGTTGTTGTTTTGGCGCTCAGAAAACGGTCGTTTTCCCAAACCAGCAGATCCTGATATTGAAGCGGCAAAACCAGTTTTCCGGTTGAATCCATCAGGCCTTCCGGAAGATTTTCCTCAGCTTTACGCTCATGTACGACCAAATAGCTCAAATTCCAGTCGCTCATTCTTGCATGCGGTGGATCCTCGGTCATGTATTTGCCCAATTCAAAGAGGCGTTTTCCACGCGCATCAATCACTGCTTGCCGGGCACTCAGACTCCCTTTTTCCCAGATATGAACCAGGTTTTTGGACCGTAAATAATCCGGCCCGTTTTCAAAAATCCAATCGGTCAGCGGACTGCCTTTGAGGTCAAAATAAGCGTACTCGGCCATCCTTGTTGTACCAGCGCGAATCCTCCCGATTTTCATATTGTTGCCGTCTTCGCTCGCAAAACGGTCGCGTCCCAGCCAATGGGCATCAAAAGAGCCTTTTTCTGCCTGTTGAACCCGATGCAGTCTCAAGCCTTTTTCAAAAAATTGGTGGCTGGAAGACTTTGCACCAGCTGGAAATTCTGCCACCAAAAAGGGCGATAAAACCAAATATTCCACACCGGCTTTAGGTTCCAGGAGCAATTTTCCATCCAGATCAAGCACGCCGCAGGGAGCGCCGGACATCGGTTCGGAGTCCGGTGACACATCGTTCAAGCCGGGGCTTTCGCTGACGGGGTATTCCTCGACGGGCGCATCCGAAATGACCAAACCGGGTGCGTCGGTAGCGGGCTCATTGGGTTTCGGTTTGGGCGTTTGTACAGGACGAACCCGGGGTTTGACTTCAGGCAGTTTTTGGACCGTCAACAGGCCAAATTGCTGAAAACGTTCCAAAACAGCCTCACTCGCAACGTTTTTGGGAACGCCGTAGCCCTCCGGCAACAGTTTGCGAAACCGATGATCCAGCACTGTGGTGATGTGTTTGGAATCGAAACCTACCACAATCACCCCAATGTCTTTGCTGCGGTAGGACGCCAAAATGCGCTGGTTTTGCAGGGAATCGGGCCATTTCAGCTGTGTGCCATCAAACATTGTGGCCATAGTACCGCCCCCCTGAGGATCCTCGGGGTTTGGAACGAATATGTGATTATCGCCAATGGTTGTTATTTTGCCACCCGGAATTGCCTGTAATTTGGCAACTACCCCAAACACTGATTCCCTACGTGGTTCCGGGGTGCTGCTGATGTCTTCTCGTTTCACCCCGCTTAAATCATAGGCCATGAAAAGTCTCTCGTTCCTTCTTTTAGCCCATATAATGGTGTCGAGGGTGCTTATCTCCAGGGTGATTTCTGTAAATTCAGTGGGCAAAACCTCCTTGAATTGTTTGTCAAAAATGCCTTTTAATTGGGTAAAATTCAGTTGAGACACCGAAGAAAGACGCAGCCCATTGGGCCAGCCGACCGGCGTATAAACAGATTCAAACTTCCCATCCACCAGCGTCTTCCCCGATGCGTCCCGGATGCTGACCAGGCGACTTTGTCTTCCGTTTTTTCGCAGCATAAACAGCAGCGGATCGGCATCGATCAGGTCCAGGTTCTCCACCGAATCCCGTACCAGGACCATCATCGAAGTATCCAAAATACTGGTCCAGCCACCTTTTTTGACCTTAAAAAACAACTGATTCGAGACTTGGGAAGTCGTAACCTCTGCTGCGTTTCCCTCCAGGACTCGTTTGCCATTTCGGTCAAAAAGTTGAACACCTTGGCCGTTTGGCCACTTAAAGATGGAAAATCCGAATCCTTGTTTATAGCCGTATTCCGCTTCGATGGGCACAATTTCGCGGCCTTCAAAGTCAAAAAGGCCTGTTTTGCCCGTTTTTCGAACGATAAGCAGGTCGGCGCCCTCAACTTTTTCAATGTCGGAATACACGGTGTCAAGCACCATTTTGCCGTCGGCTCGAACGAGCCCGCAGGACCATTTTTCACCGATGGAGCCATCGCGTTGTTTATTGGCAATGAAATAGCCGGGCCGCCCGCTGGGTTCCAGGCTTCTGAAAACGGGCGCGACGAGGGTTTTTCCACTTCGATCCATTAGACCGAAGCGCTCCTTGCCTTCGGCAAAAAGGAGGTGCTGGGCATCCAATACGGCCCCGGCAGCCAGGTCTTTGGGTAAAATTTCGCGCAGGTTTTCATCCAGGAAATTGACGCTTCCATCTGCACGGTAAATCCGTAATATCCCGTGCAGAAACCGCACATCCAGGCTGTTTGCTTGCGACATTCCGCGCATTTTGGCCCATTTGGGCAGATTGAGAAAATCTTCCTGGTAAGTTTCTGCGATTTTGCCGCCTGTCCGGAGGTCAATGATCCGTATTTTTTGTTCCACCCTTACAGCCACCAGATGACCAATAGAATCCAGTCGAACATTGTTTTCGTTAAAATTCAACACCGGCAAAACGCGCCCCATCATCAAATGCGGGTTTGGCAGTTGTAGTCCTGAGCGAAAGAGGCGAATGGTTTGGCCGTTTTTTTGACAATCAATGGCGAGGGTTTTTTCTAGAAAAGGCTCCACCCGGCCTTCAAATTCTGGGGCTAGGATAATTTGTCCGAGCTCATCTGCAAAACCGTATTTGCCGTTTTGGCTCAGAAATGGCAGGAGTGTCTGCGCGGGCATTATCTGGCAAATGCAGGCAAAAAACAGCCATAAAAGAGGTTTTTTCATAGTGATTTAGCTTAAATTTGTGGTTCTCAGAAGAAATAAATCATTCGGATCAGGGAATACTAAAGTAATATTCAGAAAACACTCAATGGGCAATAGTATGAAGATTAATGTGGAAGAAATTCAGAAAATTACATCTCTTTTACTCTCAAAATTGAAAGCGTGTAAAGGCAATGAAATTGAAGTGAAAAATGATTACTATTGGGATATTTCAGATGATGAAATTTATCAACCATATGAAGATCCTAAGAATGTTACGTTAGGGCAGCTATCAGACGATTTACTGGAGCTACAAAGGCTTAATAATGCAGATGATGCTATCGTCTATGATTTAAAGCGACTATCAAATATCTTAAAAGCATTAAGTATAGAAAATCAAATAGCTTTTTAATAGTAACATGATTCATTCCGAATTCCCGGTCTTTCCGCTAGCACACCACAAAACTCCATGCTGAACACCGCGCTTGGAATCTGTTTTAAGCAATGGAAAGAGTTGGCAAAGCATATCAAACGAAAACCTATAAGGTTTTAAAAACCTTATAGGTTTCAATCTAGCCAATCTGCATATTAATACCTTCTTCCTAAGTTTATGAATTGCGGGGCAGACTACTGGACATTTTGACAATAGACGTTGGACTTGCACTCTAAAAAATTGAAAATCATGCACTTGCAGGATCGTGTCTGGTGTCCAATGTCAAAATGTCCAGTAGTCTGATTGCGGGGACACACTTTAATTACTTCCCAATCATCTCCAATCCACCAAAACCTCATAACTATATTTCCAGCTCCGTTCTTCGCCCGGTTTGAGCGTAATTTCCCATTCCACCTCGAATGAGGAATTGACCCCGAGGTAAGCGTTCTCTTCCTGTTTTTTCCATTCCTGTTCGGAACTGAGCAGCTTACCGACGATACTGCGGTGGATTTTTATCGTGGCGGGTTCGGATTTGTAGTTGCTGACCGAAACCTTTCCTTCCACTTTAGCCACGTCGAATTTACGAAGGAAAAATTCGGCTACATTTTCCCGGCGTTCCGTGACGGCTTCCACATGGTTCACTTTGACATCGGGCGCCTGAGCCACAATGACCTTGCATGTGACACCGGGGGCTGTGTAGGGCAGCAGGCTTTGGCTGACGGGTTGTAACCCATTTTTGTTTTCTGACAGGAGGTTGGCAACGCCGGTAGTCCAGGGCTGCTTGCTTTTGTTTTTGAACTCCACGAAGTGATCCACCCGGTAGGCATCGTCAGGCTTGCGCTGGTCGCTATAAGATTGATACGAGTTATAATTTTGGAGCAGGTCGGGCGTAGCTTTGATCAGGGTGCAGTCGAAATAATGCTTGGTTTCCACGGCTTCTTCCAATATGGGGACCTGGAATCGGCTGAATTTCGGAAAATGGCCCGGGCGTACGGAATAGAAGAAAAAGTCTTCGGCGCTCGAGGTAGCATCCTGTGGGCCATCGATTTGCAGTCCTTGATTTGTACCATATTCCATATTCTGCCCACCTGTCGTTTGCGAAGCGAACGCGTTGGAAATAAGCTGCCCGCGGTTTTGATAGTAGAGCTGGTTTTCGAATAGACCGTAGTTGAAAATCAAGGAGGGCTGATCGGCAAACTGAAAGTTGGGAATACCTACCGCCAGGCGCAATTCCGCATCGCCCAGATCTTCCGAGTTGTTGATAATTTCTGCGCGTAAAGACAGGCGGGCTTTGGTATCGCCTTTCAGTTCGAGGCGGTAAACGGGTGTCCAGCCTATGTTATCACTCAGGTACATCAGATCAACTTCCTGTTCTTTTTTGTCCGACTTAAAGTTCAATTCCAGGCGAGGCGAGGCTTTTATTATGCCAGCAATGGCTGGTTCGTTTTTAAACGCTATGCGGTTGATTGAGCTTTCCTGGAGGTAAATGAAACGACCATCGGTCGTTTGGAACAAAAAAGTAGCATAGGAAGTATTTAGTGCCGGATTGGAGAGCCTGCGAATAAATTTGCCTTCCAGCTGTTCCAGAGGCTGGTTGGAAGCTTGAACCCAAATCCGTACCACCTGATCTTTATTTTTCTCCATTATGTCGATTGGGCTTGCTTTCGGGTCTGAGGTTTCGAGGCTGTCCAGGGTCGTAAATACCCGGGTCAGCTCTTCGGAAGCAGAAACTGCCCAATAGGTACCGAAAAGTGCAGGCGGGAGTGAGTGGGTGGTGTAACGCCGGTTTTCGACCGGTATCTTGCCACTGCGTTCCACCATCGCCTTACTGTTTTTGAAAATGGTGACGCTGCGCACAGAGATCGTTTGCGCTTGGAGAAAAAAAGGAGCGGAAAGGAGCAGTAGGAATAGGGTATTTCGCATAAAAGAAGGCAATAATTGAAGTTATAAATATGGATGTTGATTGGGTTAAAGATACATAAAGCAGCGCTAATACTCAGAAATAGTCAAGTATACTCCCAAGCTGCTCGCGTAAAGCTCCCCAACACTAATACCAGCATGCGATCGTTTTGCGCGTATGGAGCGTACCGAATTTCATCGCTTCGCTCCCGCCTTTTCCCGCAAAGCTTCAATCGCTTTCAATACCGCCTCCCGATTCCTGGCAGAAGTCATCCAGCGCGGTAACCGGGCTCTAATCAAACCAGTATAGTACTATTTCAGTCATTTTAAAATCAAACACATCCATCACTCAAATCATCAAAATCAAAAGAATCATAGTATAAATGTTGAGCCAATCTCCCTCGACCCTGAAATACCCGGTTCCGCCCGAGGTCTGGTCCTGCACCACCTGCTGCCCGATGAACTGCAACACAGCTTCGCGGCGCGCGAGGGGAATTTTGGTTTCTTTTTCCCAGGTGGCCGGGCCGGGAATGCTGATACAGGCCACACATTGGCCGCCACCAAATTCGTAATACAAGGCAAAGCTGGTTTCAGCACTTTGGTAGTGCACATGACCGGAGCGACCATCGCTGGAATAGGCGATTTTGGGACGGTCCGATTTTCCATTGAATAACCCAAAAAGTTTGCAGATGCTCATTTTTCTGGAAGTATAATTACGGAATAAAAGTATAGACAGGCTCATCACCGAGACCAAGGCCCAGAAGATCCCAGTGGAATGAGCCAGGTCATCAACCGGCCCAAAGCGGTCATGCCATCGCCTATGGTGCCGCCATTGTAAGTTCCATCAAAATTTTGAGTAGGTGCAAACAAGGTGGATATGTTGCCGATCGAGAGGCATAAGCTAAACAGGTTAAGTGCCAGACCGACGTAAAAAAGCAAGTTTGATCTCATGGTGTAAAGTAGAATACGTGGGCAAAAATGTGCATTGCGGATCTGCCTGACAAATTTATGGGTATCAAACAACCTGCATTTGAAATGAGGCGGGGTAAAACGGGTACGAAGCGTTGGGGGCGGTGGCTGGGTAAATACATAAATCTTGAGGTAGAGAAGAGGTTGTATCATAAGTCAATTTCAATCCGAAGCAGCCATAGATTATTTCGTTTTTTCTGGTTTTAAAAATCTGGAAGGTTTATCGGCTCGAAAGGCATATCACTTGGTATAAAGCTTAGGTAAAAGACTTGTGAGATAGCCTTAACAACGGTAGAAACATAATGATGCCAAATCATCGGAGGTGCAGCGCACCGGAACCTGCCGCAGCCCAGATAAAAAATTAAAGTCTACATGTAACATCTACTTGAAAGCAGGGTGGCTTTTTGTTGGTTTGGTTTAATATTTGCCTCAAATTTGTGGATTCCTAAGCTTTTTAATTTATCCAATGATACACCCCTTCCAACACCTGGCACTCTCCCTCTCCGGCGGCGGCTACCGCGCAGCTGCATTCCATCTGGGCAGCATTTCCTACCTGAATCAGCTCCAATGGCAGGGGAAGCCCCTGCTTGCCCAACTTTCCGTAATTTCTACGATCTCTGGTGGCACCATCATCGGGATGAAATATGCCCGGTGTCTGGCTGAAGGGAAGTCTTTTGAGCAGTTTTATGCGGAATTGTACCTTTTTTTAAAAGAAGATCAGCTCTTGGGTCATGCCATGGCTATCCTGAACAACGACAAGGCCTGGGAAGGCTCTGGCAAGCAGCGCAACCTGATCAACGCATTTGCCCTGGTGTATCACCGTGAGTTGCTGGGTGAAAACACGTTCAAAGTACTACTCGACTTGCCGGTGGGTAAATTTCCGGAAATGATCTTCAATAGCACCGATCTTGAAAATCAGCTGGCTTTCCGTTTTCAGAAAAGTAAAGGTGGTCTCATCGGGAATGGTAAGATCAACCTGTCCGCAGCAGCTGCCCGCGACCTGAGCCTGGGCGATATTGTGGCGGCCTCCAGCTGTTTCCCGGGCGGTTTTGAACCCCTGCACTTCCCGCAGGATTTTATGGATGGTTCGGATGGGGAACTGGCCCAGGCATGGAAAGACAAACCGGACCTACAACTGCTGGATGGAGGTATTGTGGACAATCAGGGCATTGAAAGCGTCATGCACTTTGAGGATCGGCACGGTAAAAAAGGACCCTTTGTCAGTACCTGGATCATATCTGATGTGACGAGAAAGCAATTGCAATATGAAGCGGATAACTTGCCCAAAGGAGACCATTTCCTGCTCAATTTTTCCTTGCGCTTCTACAACATAGGAGCCATGCTGACCTTGCTTGTATCCTCTTTTTTGCTCTGGCGTTTTTCAGGAAAATGGATGGTCATATTGTCCACAGGGCTGATTCTTGTAGCTGGCCTTTGGCTGGGACTAAGTTTCCTGATGGTGCACAGCATTGCAGGATTGCTGAAAAAGACTGTGTCAAAGCATGCGTCCGCGATCAATAACCTCAATTTACTGCGTACCGTAAAGTTGAAATATGTACTGGCGCAGCTCAAACCCCGACTGGCCTCCATCAGCCAATTGCCCGATGTATTTATGAAACGCATCCGCGATCAGGGGTACGGCAGCCTGTTCTCGGACAGGCACTGGAACTACCGTGTAAAAACGAACCTGATCTATGATCTTTTGGATCCCAGATTAAGTCTGGGGGAAGGGCTTCATGCAGCTGTAGAAAAGGCCAATCAGATGGGTACCACACTCTGGTTTTCTGAAGAAATACCTGATAGTACTCCTGCGATGCTTGACGCACTCATCACTACGGGTAAAGCCACCATGTGTCACAACATGATCGAATACATTCAGGAGATTAAGAAGCGCGGGACGGTTTCGGCGGAAATTTTAGCAGATCTGGAGTTGGTGAAAAAGCAGTGTCTGGAGGATTGGGCGGGAATGAATGGAGCATGAGGTGACAGCGCCTCCTTTTATTTCCCCGAAAAAAAATACCTTCGCACCCCCTTAGCGCACCTCATAACCGCGCTGAGCTGCTTAACACTGAAAAAAAATGCCTAGGAAAAAGACACTGCGACAAGAAGCCCTGGAATACCACGCAAAAGGCCGGCCAGGCAAAATTGAGGTAATCCCTTCCAAAGAAACCGCCACCCAGAGAGACCTGACCTTAGCCTATTCCCCGGGCGTTGCGGAACCTTGTCTGGCCATCGCTGAAAATCCGGAAGACGTTTATAAATACACGGCCAAAGCCAACCTGGTGGCGGTCATTTCCAACGGAACAGCTGTTTTGGGCTTGGGTGATATTGGCCCGCTGGCCAGTAAACCCGTTATGGAAGGCAAGGGCCTCCTGTTCAAGATCTACGCAGACATTGATGTGTTTGATTTGGAGCTGGACACCAAAAATGTGGATGAGTTTGTAAGGACCGTCAAAATCCTCGAACCCACTTTTGGCGGGGTAAATCTGGAGGATATCTCTGCCCCGGAGTGTTTTGAAATCGAGGAGCGATTGAAGGCGGAGTTGAACATTCCGGTTATGCACGACGACCAGCATGGCACAGCCATCATCAGTTCAGCAGCTTTGCTCAATGCGCTGGAGATCGTCAAGAAAGATATTGCGACTGCTAAGATCGTGATCAATGGCGCCGGGGCTTCGGCCATTTCCTGTACCCGGCTTTACCATAGCCTGGGCGCGAAAAAGGAAAATATCTTTATGTTCGACTCCAAGGGGCTGATCCACCCGAGCCGGACGAATCTGGACGGCAAAAAATCCGAATTTGCCAACGATAAAGTACCGGCCAGTACTAGCCTTGAAGAGGCTATGGTAGGCGCAGATGTATTCGTGGGGCTTTCTAAAGGCAACGTCCTGAATCAGGGTATGATCAAAGGCATGGCCAAGGACTGTATCGTGTTTGCGATGGCCAACCCTACGCCGGAAATTGCCTACGAAGAAGCGATGGCAGCCCGGAAAGACATCATATTTGCCACCGGACGGAGCGATTATCCCAATCAGGTGAACAACGTGCTGGGATTTCCATACATCTTCAGGGGTGCCCTGGATGTCCGCTCGAAGGTGATCAACGAAGAAATGAAACTGGCCGCCGTGCGCGCCCTGGCTGATCTGGCCAAAAAGTCCGTCCCGGATATCGTCAACCTGGCTTATGGAAAAGACAACATGGTGTTCGGCAGAGAATACATCATTCCTAAACCGGTCGATCCACGTTTGTTGACCACCGTCGCCGCTGCCGTCGCAAGGGCTGCCATGGAGACCGGAGTGGCGAAATTTCCCATCAAAAACTGGGAAGCTTACGAGACCCAATTGTCTAAGCGACTGGGTCAGGACAATACCCTGACGCGGGCCATTCTCAACAAAGCGAAACAGAACCCAAAGCGGGTCGTGTTGGCCGATGCCGAAAACCTGGCAGTATTAAAGGCGGCCCAACAAGCGCTGGAAGAAAAAATTGCAGTGCCGATCTTAATCGGCAATGTAAAGCGGATCAAACATTTGATCCAGGAGCATCAGTTGGATCTGGGGCATGTTGAAATCATTGACCCCATGGCACCCCATGACGCAGCAGACCTTGCCAGACTTGCGAATTTTGGCGATCTGTTTTTTGAAAAACGTAAACGCAAAGGTTACAATCCCAAAGAAGCCCATAACATCGTTCGCCGGAGGAATTATTTCGGCAGCATGATGGTCGAAACAGGCGAAGCAGATGCTATGATCGGTGGCATGACCCGAAATTATCCCGAAACGATCCTACCCGCGTTGCAGGCTGTCGGGAAACAAGACGGCGTGAAAAAAGTGTCCGGCATGTACATCCTGATGAGCCGCTTTGGACCATTGTTTCTGGCAGACACCAGCGTCAATTTTAACCCAACCGCAGAAGAGATCGTTGAAATCGCAGAGCTCGCCGCCAAGGAGGTGGAGAAATTTAACATCAAGCCACGAATTGCTTTGCTGACCTATTCCAACTTCGGAAGCGCAGAAGGCGACGACGCGATCAAGATGCGTAAAGCCGTTGAAATGCTGAAAGCCAAGCATCCGAATATGATCGTGGATGGTGAAATGCAGGCACACCTTCCATTTCAACCGGCCCTGATGAAAGAAAACCATCCTTTCTGTGGTCTCGCAGAAGGCAGCGCAAACATTCTCATCTTCCCCAACCTTTCAGCTTCTAATATCGCCTACAACCTGGTAAAGGAAGTAGCCAATATCGAAAAAACAGGCCCGATCCTTCTAGGACTCAAAAAGCCGATCCACGTCCTTCAACTAGGCAGTACTACCCGCGAAATCGTCAACATGATCGCGATTGCTGTCGTAGACGCACAAATGAGTAAGTGATGTATGATAGGGCTTGCTCAGGGATGGGTTGATGGTTTATTCCTGGGCATGCCTTTGAATTGAAAAATCTCCCAAATATATCCATCCATCCAAGGTATTATTATTATTTCATACATCATACATCATACATCATACATCATACATCATACATCATACATCATACATCATACATCATACATCATACATCATACCCAAACGTCGGTTGAAGCCTGTTTGAGTGTTAAATTTTGCATCCAGTCGACTATTTTTCTAGGCAGGTGAAGCGAATTTGCCGAGAAAGCTATCTTTGTCCAGTCTGACCTCCCCATCAGTCGATTGAGATTACAATTTTCTGCCCGGATATTGCTTTGGGTGGCTACACAAAAACTGTATTTTTATGAAGGTTTCTACCCTGTTTACAGCCTGTTTTATGGCATTTTTTTGCGCCGCCTTGTCGGCAAATTCTGTAGCCCCTTCCTATTCTGTGGCTATAGATTCCTTAAATCTTGCTAAAGGAACTGGAACAGAAGAAAGTCCTTCAATCGAGGGGTTCGAGCTGGATTCTTTGGCTTTCTCTGTGCTCGCACCGACAGTGCTTGTCATCAAAGATTTATGTGGTCAAGGGATTGGATCCATTGATTTGACTCCGGACCCCAATACCCAAGGTCCCTGGCTATTTATGTGGTCAAATGGAGAGCTTACGGAGGATATAAGTGGCCTCGTTGCAGGGGTTTATACGGTTTCGATCTTTGATGCCAACAATGTCCTTCAGATTAAGGATGTAATTGTGGGCGAGTTCCCTCCAATTGCTCCTATCTCAATTACCGGGGTAGTAACAGGCAATACTTTATGCAATGGCACCAGCAATGGCGCCATTGATCTCACTGTAGACCCAACGCCCAACGCCTGGAATTATGCCTGGTCGAATGGAGAAACTACAGAAGATCTGGTCAATGTTGAGCCCGGAATTTATACAGTATCTGTTACCTGGGGTGTAACTTGTACAACCGAAGAAACTTTTATTGTGCCCAACCTGACCAATGCGCCTAATTTAGTTCCACCCCTTGGAGGTTTTACTGCCGATTTTTGCGAAACGAGCAATGGTATCGCTGCGGTATCGGCATCCGGGGGAACGCCCCCTTATACCTATGAATGGTCGAATGGCGAAACAGATCTGCAGATTTTCAACCTGGTAACCGGGGAGTATACCGTAACCGTCACCGGAGCCGATGGATGTAGTTCTATACTCATGGGAGATGTTCCCGTAGGTACCCTTCCAGTCACCGTTTCTTTGAATACACTGGTTTACAATACCACCTGCAATGGTGCCAATGGCAGCATCAGCATCGATGTGGGGCCATCGGGAGTTTGGATTCCAACAGCCATTTTTGAATGGTCAAATGGGGCTACCACCCAAAATATTTCCAACCTAAGCAGCGGAAGTTACCGGGTCACCGTGACGCGTCTTGGAATATGTACCGCTACGGAAGTCTGGTACGTAGAGGATGAGCCAATTTTGCCCGGACTTTCTTTTGCAGTAACCACAGCCAGTTGCGGCAACAGCAATGGAGGGGTCAATCTGACCACACTTCCCGGAGGGATTGCCCCTTATACCTACTTATGGTCAAATGGTGCAACGACGGAAGACCTTACGAATGTTCCGGGAGGAAGTTATGATGTCACGTTGACATCAGCCAATGGGTGTACCAGTGTGGGCAATGCGGTAGTTGATGACAATCAGGCCGTCTTTAGTTATAGTGCCGTTGTAACAGACAATACTTCCTGTGATACGATCAATGGGAGGATTGCGCTCACCTTGTTTCCGACTAATCTGACTTTTCTATGGTCCAACGGGGCAACCACCAAGGTGTTGGATACCCTTCCTCCAGGTAATTATACGGTGACGATCAGCGCCGGCGGCACTTGTACGGCGGTGGAAACCTATTCAGTTGGGGACATACGGGAGTATCCGGTGATCCCGGTGTCAGTGGATACCGCCACCTGCGGATTGGCCAATGGGGCGATCGATTTGATGATCCTGGGGAATGCCATCACCCCCTTGACCTATACCTGGTCCAATGGAGCCACCACCCAGGACCTGACCAAGATACAGGCAGATACCTTTTTTGTTACCGTGACCTCTGCGGTGGGGTGTTCAAACCAGCGCATGGTAATCGTGCCCAATGTGAATGATACCATTCGGATCATGGGGAATGTGATCGATAACTTTTCCTGTGTCGCACCTACCGGGGCCATCGATCTGAATATGACACAGCTGGATTCTACCTATGTTTTTCAATGGTCCAGTGGCCAGACGACCGATAGCCTGGTGAACCTGACCGCTGGAGATTATCTGGTGACGGTTACGCTGGGACTAAGTTGTATTGCCCTGGATACGTTTACCATCATCAATAATGCACTGCCCCCCAACCTTTCTGCAACCAGCAACTCGACCAATTGTGGCCTGAACAACGGCACAGCTGACCTCAGTGTGACGGGAGGCACAGCGCCCTTCACTTTTATCTGGTCTAATATGGCCACTACGGAAGACCTGGCCAGCCTGACTCCGGGCCCCTATTCGGTCACTGTGACCGGTTCAAATAGTTGTACCGCCGTGAATTCCGTCTCCGTACTCAACAACAATATTCCACTCAGTGTCAATGGCACTCCCGCCGGGAATACTTCCTGTGCAGCAGCAAATGGCTCCATCGATATCGGTGTAAGCCCTGCCGGTACCTACAACTATGCCTGGTCTAACGCTGCACTGACTGAAGATCTTAGCAATCTGAATGCAGGAACCTATACCGTAACGGTCAGTCTGGGCACTTGTCTGTCCACCAGCTCCTTTGTAGTTGCTGACAATGCACAGAGCCCCAATCTGACCGCCTCCAGTACCGCTGCTAACTGTAGCCAAAGCGATGGCAGCGCCGATCTGAATGTAAGCGGAGGTGCAGGTCCGTTTACTCATATCTGGTCGAATATGGCCGTCTCTGAAGACTTGACTGGTCTGGCTCCGGGCACTTATCTCGTGACCGTAACGGGGGCAAACAGTTGCACTTCGGTAAGTTCTACCGAAGTTTTAAACAATAATATTACACTAAACCTCAATGCTACGCCCATTGCAAACAGCTCCTGTGCAACAGCCAATGGCTCGATCGATCTAAGCGTAAACCCGGCAGGGACCTACACTTACCTTTGGTCCAATGCAGAGACCACCGAGGACCTGAGCAATTTATCCAGCGGTAGTTTTATGGTGACCGTTACGCTGGGTACCTGCCAATCGACCAACATTTTTTTAGTAGCCGACAATACGTCTATTCCTAATGTTGCCTTCAATGTAACGGCTTCCATTTGTGGGGTTAACAATGGCGGCATTGATGTCAGTGTCAGCGGCCCGGCCGGGCCTTACACTTACCTCTGGTCAGACATGTCAACGACTGAAGATCTTGCCAGTCTCTTGCCAGGCAATTATTCCGTCACGGTTTCAGCACCCAATGGATGTACCCAGGATGCAGCCATCAATGTGCCAAACAATGCTTCCTCCTTCAGCCTGGCAGCCACACCAGTTCCACTGACAAACTGTTCTTTCAATAACGGAGCCATCTATCTGGATGTCACGCCTGCCGGAGCCTTTACTTACCTGTGGTCGAACATGGCCACGACCGAGGACCTCAATGGCCTCGCTCCCGGTACCTATACGGTTTCGGTGACACAATCGGGCAGTTGTACGGCCACGGCCTCTTATTTTGTGGTAGATCAGATCACCACGCCACTGGGTACTCAATCCATTGTGCCCGAACTTTGTGGCCAGTCCGACGGAAGCATTGATCTGAGTATTGTGGGAGGAACCGCACCTTTTGGATATCAATGGTTGGGTGGACAAGTGACGCAGGATCTCTCCAATCTGGCTGCAGGTACTTACGATGTGACCGTCACCGATGCCAACAATTGTACGGTCACTGCAAATGCCATCGTGCCGGGTAATTCTATCTCTTTTGCATTGTCCGGAACCCCCAGCGACAATAGCTCCTGTCTGGTTATTAACGGAGCGATCGATCTTTCAGTCAATCCACCCGGCGGTGTCACTTACCTCTGGTCTAACATGGCCACCACCGAAGATCTTGGCAGCCTGACAGCCGGAACGTATACCGTGACCGTCAGTGCCGGTGGAAACTGTACCAATACGGCAGCTTTTGCCGTGATCAGTAATGTCCCAAGTCCATTACTTGCCCAAAATATAACGGCAGCCGCTTGCGGCCAGGCCAGTGGCGCCATTGACCTGAGCGTATCCGGAAGTCCTGCCCCCTACGGTTATCTCTGGTCCAACAGTGCCATGGTTCAGGATCTTAATGCGATCATTCCAGGAACTTACTCTGTCACTGTTACTGCCGCGAATGGCTGTACCACGGTGGATAATTTTGTGGTGCCGGACAATGTTTTTGTTCCTGGTATTGCCAGTTCCCTGACTCCGGCCACTTCCTGTGTGCTCAATAACGGTGCCATCGATCTGACCATCAACCCGGCAGTCGGGCCCTATACTTTCATTTGGTCAAACATGGCCACCACCGAGGATCTGGCAAATGTTGCGGCCGGCAGTTATACCGTTACGGTCAGCGCCGGAGGAACCTGTACCAATACCTCTAATCTTATCGTTGCCAGCAACACCGGCATCGTATCCCTCAGTGGTCAACCCACCGCTGTGCTTTGTTTTGGCGGCAATACAGGATCTATCGATCTGAGCGTAAACAGCGGCACTGCACCGTTTATTTATGCTTGGTCGCCAGCGATTGCCGGGAATCCACAGGATCCATCGGGGCTTAATTCGGGCAATTACACGGTGACCGTAACAGATAATCTCGGGTGCACCAGCACTTCATTATTTGCCATCAGCCAGCCAGCAACTCCGGTCCAGATCCAGTGTGCTGCGACGGCGCCGGTCAGTCAGATCGGTTTGACCGATGGCAGTGGTTCTGTGAATATCAATGGTGGAACCGGACCGTACACCGTCAACTGGTCGCCCGGAAGCTCACAGACGCTGGTTCCTGCGGGCACCTTCCCCATCACGAACCTGGGAGAAAACACCTATGCCGTCACGGTTACAGATGCCAATGGTTGCCCGGTTACCTGCGGGTTCACTGTTGTGACCTCCGCTTGTGCGACGGCTGTTGGTTCTATGGGCAATACGCTGATCACCCGTTGTGGTCCCGGCTGCATCACAGCTACTTATAATACCACGGGACAGGTTTTGAACAGCAACGATGCGCTTCAGTTTGTCCTGCACCAGGGCAGCGGCGCGACCATTGTCAATGAGCTCGCCCGATCCAATCAGCCCAATTTCTGCTTTGATGCTGCCACCATGTCCTTCGGAACGACGTATTACATCTCCGCTCTGGCCGGGGTAACGGATGCGATGGGCAATGTGGTATTGAGCGGAAATTGCACGGTCAATTCTGCAGGTACGCCTATCCGGTTCAACGAAGCGCCGGTGGCCTCGGCCAACCCACCTGCTCAGATCAACTGCGCCAATCTTCAAACAACGCTACAAGGTAGTTCGAGCCTCACGGGCTCCACTTTTCTTTGGAGCACCCTCAATGGAACGATTGTGGGAAATCCTGCGCAGGCCAACACCAGTGCCAATCAAGCGGGCCTCTACACCCTGATCGTTACCACCAACGGATGTTCCGACACTACCGCAGTAACGGTAGCCGGCAATTTTACCCAGCCTGTGGCATCGGTCAATGCAGCCACTACCCAGCTGACCTGCAGTTCCCCATCCATATCGCTTCAGGGTACTGTAACTGGTTCGGCCAGTGCAAACAACCAATGGGTAAGCAATGGAGTCGTGCTGGGAAATACCAACACACTTTCAGTCACCACACCCGGGTTGTATAATTTTGTGTCGGTAGATGCCCTCAGTTTCTGTGCAGACACCGCCAGCATCACCATTACACAAAGTGTCAATCCTCCGGCACTTGCGATCGCTAACCCTGCTTTGTTGACCTGTACATCGCCCACGCAGACACTCGCGGGCAGTTCGCCGGTTTCAGGGGTTCAGTTTTCCTGGGCTACGATTAGTGGCCCGGATACTACCCTAGTGGGTACGGGTGCAAACTTGCCGGTTTCAGCTGCAGGCACTTATTTCCTGATCGGTATTAACCCGGCCAACAATTGTGCAAACGCCACATCAGTCAACGTACTGGCCAATCAAACACCACCGGTTGCCAATGCAGGCGCGCCCTTTACCCTGGATTGTGCCGGGGAAACCACTAACATGAATGGCAGTGGAACAGGCGCTCCCAATCTGAACTACCAATGGACAAGTCAGAACGGAAATTTTGTTTCCGGCGCAAATACAGCGACTCCGCTGATCAATCAATCGGGCGATTACCAATTGCTGGTGACCAACCCCGCCAACGGATGTACGGACACCGATGCAGTGACCATTACACCAGAGGTTCCGGTGGCTTTTGTTTCGATCATTCAACCTACCTGCTCTGATTTGCAGGGTACGGTTCAGGTGGATTCTGTGACGGGATTGTCTGCGCCTATTTTATACAGCCTGAACAACAGTCAGCCGGGTGCTCAAAATCAATTTACGAACCTTGTCCCGGGTGTTTATACCGTGGAAGTAATGGGCGGTAATGGCTGTAGTGCTACGGAAGTGGTGACGGTAGAAGTGCCTGTCCTGGTAGACATTACGCTCACTACGGCCGCAACGGTTGCTCTGGGTGACAGTTACCAGATCGATGCGACGGTGAACCTTCCGGCCTCAGATATTGCTTCTATTACCTGGACACCGTCGACGGGTCTGGATTGTGCTACCTGCCTAAATCCCTTAGCTACGCCTCTGACGACCACGGAATACGAGCTCCTCGTCGTTTCAAATGTGGGTTGTGAGGCCAGGGAAAGGCTGTTATTGACGGTTGATAAGACACGCAAAATTTATGTGCCCAATATTTTCTCACCCAACGACGACGGCAGGAATGATGTATTTACCGTTTTTGCCAGCCAGGTCAGAGTAGAGAAGGTCAAGTCTTTGCAGGTGTTCTCTCGTTGGGGAGAAGCCATTTTTGAACTGCGGGATTTTGAGCCGGGTGATCTGGTCACAGGATGGGACGGAACCTTCAAAGGCGAGAAGCTGAATCCTGCAGTCTTTGTGTGGCAGGCGGTGGTGCTGTTTGTGGACGGGAAGGAAGAGGTCTTTACTGGAGATGTGTTGTTGCAGCGGTAAATATTAAATCAGGAATTTATTTGAGCGGGGTAAACGACTGTTGGGCGGTTGTTTACCCCGTTTTTCTTTGTAGAACTTCCCTGTTGATTCTCAAAATTTTATTTGGAAATGGGGGGAGGGTAATCTATTTGTAACCAAAAAATCATTTGTATCCAAAATTTAACTAAAAATAAACCAGCAAAGGCATAAATATTAAAAATATAAATTTACTTTTGTTAACGTTTTCATTTGCCCATATTAAACTGCTTCCTCCCAATGAGCCTTTTCTTAGACAACCCAACCATTTGCCCCACTGAGTGCCAATTTCCAAAACCATTCCTGCTGTTGTTTTTTGCTGAACATCCGAACAGATGTTTCACGACCTGAGTTAGTCTCACGTTGAGCGAGGTATTTTTCATCAAGGTTTGCTGTGGGTGTGTACCCACTGGCCTGTTCTTTGGTGCGCCTTGCTCGTGGATATAGGATATTGATTTTCACTTCAACACTTCAACCCCCTTCGCCTGGGTTATGGCGAGATTGAAAAAAGAGGCAGCGGTTGCAGCCGCCGCCTCCGTACCACCCCCCGAAAGCCCCCGGTACTCATCCTGAAATGGCCGGGTAAACAATCAGAGTAGGGACTACTAAAACTTATCAAAGGTATGAAAATCTTAAGATTTCATCAAAACTCAACGCATTGGTACCAAGTACACACTATTACCTACCGACTAATTTTGGGTGCTATTATGGCATTTATCTCTCAAGCCTTACCTGCACAAAACGAAGGTAACAGCGCCTGTTTTTTTAGTATTGAGTATCTGATTAAGTGTGACAACATAACGGTGAAATTCGGAGGTAACGCAAACTGGCCATTTCATCAATGGAACTTTGGTGATGGTTCGGCAATAATTACGGGACAGCCCCCTATCTCTCACATCTATACAGATGTCAACCCTTATCTAAATCCAATAACCGCAAGTCACTTTACAGACCAGTGGTGCGACCAGATCGTTGAGTTTCCTGGCATCTTCCTTGGTACAGGCTGCGGAAGTATTAGGAAGGTTAGCGAAATGATAGCAGCCAATAAACTGCCCGCAAATGGGCTTGTTGGTAGAACGTTGTATATCTTTGGTAATTTGGAAGTGGATGTCATCTACAAATTTGAAGGTTGCAACATTTATGTATCCCAAGGCGGTAAGATAGCGATCAAGTCAGGTGCTACCCTGACCTTGAAAAGCAACACGGTTGTTGATGCCCATACCATTTCTGGTGAATGTCAAAGTCTGTGGTCAGGCATTGAAGTATTATCTGGTGGGTCGCTTATAACAAATGGTGCGACTATCAAAAACGCCTACTTTGCTATAAATTTAGTCAATCCTGGTAATTTAGCGCTTGGACCAAAGCTTAATCTACAAAATACGGTATTCCAAAGGAATTTTGTAGGTATTTATGCCGCTAAAGGCCGCTTCGCTATTTCTTCGTTTAGAAATAACACTTTCGAAGGTTCTGATAACGCAGCCATATATCCAGTGGGTAATTGTGGTACTTATGAAACGATTGCTAATGCACCGTACTCAAACAGAACATATTGCGGTATTTATTTTGATGGAACATTAGGGGGCTCATTATTGCTGGGTGCTCCTACATTTAACAATGTTTTTAAGGATTTACAGGCAGGCATAGTTTGTATTAATGGAACATCTACCATTCGAGGATGCCGCTTTGACAACATTGCTTTTTTAACGGGTTTGCCTGCTATTTATCAAGGGACAGCCTTTACATTCGTTGATAAGAAGGGTGGGAAGCGACTAAACCTTGTAGGGTTGGGGAAAGCCAGCGCTCTTGCCACAGTCAATAACTGTGAACGAGGAGTATATGTGCTAACTACCATGCCAGCAACTGAGGTTAACATATCTGCTTGTCGGATGCTTGAAGTGCAAAATGGTGTAGAATTAGATGAAACTTTGGCTGGGGAATTCAAGAAGGTTCAAATATCAAACGGCTATATTTCTTGTACCAAGTATCTGCCAAATATCAAGAAGCGCACGACTGGAATTGAAATCAAAGATCCAGGCAATTCATACACCAACATTACTGTAAGCAACAACGACATTGTATTAGATCAGCCAGAGGCTTACCTTGGAAATGCTCTTGACGAGGAGATTTTTCCAAAAGGCATTGCTTTGTATTCGGTTCAGCCTTTGACCAAAATGGATGTGACCATTTATCAAAACAACATTCATCTCATCAATGGACATTATGGTATTTCGTGCGAAAATATAGTAAACGCAGTCATCACAAACAATCACGTGATTAATGACAAGACCGCATTGTTTGAAAATGCTTTTGCCGGTTTTTTTGTGCAAGGAGGTGTCTTTAACGTTTTAACTTGTAATACTGTGACACAAAACAGTAGCCAGCCAGAAGCCTCCATTGTTGGGTTTGTTGTCAATGGTTCTCTTGCCTCAACGCTGAGCCAAAATACCACTACGGACTTATTGACTGGTGTTACATTTGCTGAGGATAATGGCACCAGTTGTGTCTTATCATATAATAACTTTGAAGTACCTACCCCATCTGGACTGACACGATATGGGCTTTACTACCTGAATGCGATCACGGGACCTCAATTCCTTCAAGGCAACGACTGGATTGGAAATTTTGAAAATGGAGCGGTTTATGACCAAGCTATTGGGGCGTTTTCATACTGTGATTCCCGCTATGATGTTTCTCAAGGAGCTAATGTGGCAAATGCTCTAAACCCTGTAGATCAAGGACTAATGCAGAATTGTCCTACAGGACCTGATAACTGGTTCACTATTTCTGAATCGCTTGAAACCGATTACTCCTGTGGAAGCTCACCTGGTGGAACAGGGGGATTTACAAAAAATGAAGCAGATCTGAATTTAGCAGGTGGCGGCACTTCAAACTTGAGTTCAGGGTACAAGTGGTCGTCTGAAATGGGTTTATACCGAAAATTTACAGAAAATCCTGGACTTGCTACAGGAGATTCCATTCTCAATGGGTTCCTTCAAGTTCAGCAAGGTCTTCCTGTGGCAACAATGTATAGTATCCAGAATGCTGCACGTAATATTGAAGGCAGTATTCCGCCAACATTATTGAGCAACATCCAAAATACGGCGACACAATTAGAAGCAAATACGGACAATATACTCCTCTTGCTGGAAAATATTGACACCGACCCCATTGTAATGACCTCTTATACCTCACTCAGTGCTCAAACGGAAAATTTGGAACAGTTGCTTGAAGGTTATCTGGCTGCTGGTTTGAGTGCCATGGTTCAAAGTGCTACAGCCGTTAAGAACTTAAACAACAGCATAAGTTGTTCGTCTTTGCCCTGCTCCACAGAACGTTACATCACAGGGTTGTATTTGGAAACTCAACTTATTTCACCTCGAATGCTTACAGTTCCTGAATTGGAATCCATACGTCAAATTGGCTTGGATTGCCCGGCGAATGCAGGCAGTGCTGTTTATTTGGCAAGAGCCTGGTACTATATTCAAACAGGAGTATCCTTAAATGCTTCATGCGGCAGTTTCACACCTTTGGTATTAGACCTACGCCATGATCAGTCCAAGCTGGCCTTGTCAGATGATCTGGTATTAGCCCCAAACCCTGCCAATGCTAATGTTGAAATCAGACTTCCAGTTATTTTAGGCGCATGTACGCTACTCCTCACGGATATGTGGGGCCGGCTGGTTCTACAGCGTGAATTACCCGAATCAAGCCACAATATTGTGGAGACGATCTCTACCGAAGGCATCATCACCGGTGTTTACATGGTCACCATTAAGACAAAAAATGGGCAGCCATTGACTAAAAAACTTTTCATTGCACACTAAATAATTAAGATGGCAGGGTGGCATCATAATGCCATCCTGCTTTTCCATTTTTACCCTTGCCATGCGCAATTACTCTCATTTTCTGCTCCTGCTTGTTTCTTTTGGGATTCAGCCTGTATTGGCCCAAAAGCACGATTATATGTGGCCGCTTGGGTTAGGTCCCGGATGGAGCGACTATAATTTTTTCCTCGATTTCAATGGATTTGATTCTCCAAGAGTAGCAATTCGAACTGATACAATGAGTACAGGTACTTATGCTGCTTCCTATTGTTCTGCTAATGGTGAGATCTTGCTTTATTCGAACGGATTAAGCATACTGAATAAATACGGCTATATTGTCGAAAACAGCCAAAATTTGAATCCAACTATTACCTTACCTGAATGGAATAATAAAAGCTATCCAGGAGGAGAATCCGGGTTTTTCCTTGGCAAGCCAGATGACCCCAAGATCGTTTATTTCATCAGTTTGGATTTTGGGCCACATCCTGCACAACAGTGGCCTTATATGTTTGTAGGTCAGAACCTGATGGTGGCTACCATAGATATTACCGCCAATAATGGGAATGGCAAAGTGCTGGAAAAGAACAAAATTCTGCTCAGCGGTACTTTGATGTCTCCCGCTGCCTGCCGCCATGCCAATGGGCGCGATTGGTGGATAATGGTTTCGGATGCCGATAAGAACCGACACTACCGCGTTTTACTTTATCCTCAAGGGTTTTCAACTCCACAAACTCAATTCATCGGAACCAAGCCAAACCCCGTTGGAGGCAGCAAGAGTAACCAAACCGTTGGAAATTGTTTTTCACCCAAGGGTAAATATTATGTAGATATCAATGACCTGTTAGGGTTCAGCATCTTTGAGTTCGACAGGTGTAGTGGTGAGCTTTCCAACGAACAACGTATTGACTACCCTCCTCCGTCTCCTTCCTATCCAAATTATTATCGCTATTCCTCTGGAAGAGGTGCTGTTTTTTCCGAAAACGAACAATTTTTTTACAAAACTACGACTTACCATGCCATATCTTCTCCATGGATTCCGGGCACCAAACCTTATCTTTTTCAATTTGACTTAGAAGCAGAGAATTTGGCTGCATCGATCGATACCATAAACCTGGTAGACAGTGCAGTGTTCCATTTCCCTACTAATATTACTTTGGGAAAAATTTTAGGCGCGGAACTTGGTCCCGACGGTCGCATTTATGTGGTACATGAAGGAAACTCTTATTGTACCGTTCAATACCCCAATTTAAAGGGCAGAGCGTGCAAATTTATCCATGATAAGCCTTATTTCGGAGTCGTTATCGGTGAGGCTATTCCTTATATGCCTAACTACCGTCTTGGACCGCTGGATGGTTCGCAATGTGATTCTTTAGGTTTGAACAATATCCCCGTTGCCAACTTCAGGGTGGACGATACACTTGGCTTTTTTGCCCGCTACTTCTTTGACCTTTCGCACCACGAGCCTGCCGAATGGCACTGGTCATTCGGCGACGGCCATACCAGCATAGAACAAAGTCCGCTTCACCAGTTTGACAGCGCAGGGGTGTACCAGGTCTGCCTCAACGTAAGCAATCAATATGGCAATGATGTGTATTGTAGGACACTGTATCTCGGAGTGTCGAATACAGATTCTCCCGTAGAAAAAGAGCAGGTAACGGTCTCGCCCAACCCATTCTCGCAACAAATAGTAGTGTTTGTCAACACGATGTTGCACAACCCGGTGTTTCTCCTGTATGATGTAATGGGCGGTTTAGTGCATAAAGCGCGGATTGATAAGAGTGTAAATGAAATACAAGTGAACGATTTAAACAATGGGATGTATTTCTGGGAAATTGTAAGCAATGGGAAACTTGTCAAGGCGGGCAAAATCATCAGAACTGATAATTAACGTGGCTTAATAACCTCGAATAGTTATGACACTTGCATCTATGGTTATTTTGCCTGGCTGAGATCCAGATTCAAAAACACATTCACAATAAAGCCGGTATTGGACTGAAAAACATTCCGCCCATTCGCACTGCCAGGCAGGATGATTTCCCGGGGCAGCTGGAGGATCTGGTTGAAATAGCCGCCTTCCATACGGATCGTTTTGTTGAAACGATATCCGATCAATAAGCCAATTCGGTTTTGGTCGAATACGTTTTCATTGACATTTTTACCGAAGCCAATGAAGATCTCATCGTAAGCTGCGGCATAGAATTCCTTGTCGTCCAATGTTTTTCCTTTGAAAGGACATTGCATCCGGAACATATACCGCAGTCGGTTGACGAAAAAATATTCGTCCTCACGCGTCAGTTCAGGGGCGGTGTAACGGCCTATCCAGCGTTGTTCGAGCATAAACCGGTGTGAAACATCCAAACGTCCCGGCTTATCGGTCAGCGTGGCCATCTGAAAAATCCGATGTTCCGTAAAGTCTTTGCCCATCCCGTTGATCGGGTAGTCGCCGTAATT
>JBILHS010000007.1:0-92796 GCA_044350425.1 Saprospiraceae bacterium
GTTGTTCGAGCATAAACCGGTGTGAAACATCCAAACGTCCCGGCTTATCGGTCAGCGTGGCCATCTGAAAAATCCGATGTTCCGTAAAGTCTTTGCCCATCCCGTTGATCGGGTAGTCGCCGTAATTGAAGGTCTCGATCCAGGCATAGCCGAGGCGGAACTGGACTTTGGGTGACCACTGGTAATTCACCCCGACCCGATGCAGCGCCTGTTGCCAGGTTTGCACGTAGTCTTCGCGCCGCCATTGGTACTCCGTGTGGATACCCCACTTACTATTGAGTTTGAACGTGGCAAATCCGGCCCACCAGCCCACCGGATTGGGGTCTTTGATGCGGGTGTTTTGGGCGGTAACAGCGGAGGAAAATAGCAGGATTGCTGCCAGAAATAGGAGAGTGCGCATGGATGAGTTTGCTTAATGCTGGATATTTTCCCAAAGCGAGACCCGTAAGGTTTCCAAAAACCTTGCAGGTTTGGATCGGAATCAAAAATGCTCAGTAGTTTTATTGAACGAATTTTTGCCGGCAAATTAAGCCGGTTTTCACATATCCCGGTGATGCAGCAGTATCCACCATGCGCACGGCACATCCGATGAGCCGTTCAATCATTGAAACTTACTTCGGTGTTCAATATTCGGTGTTCGACATTCGATATTTCTGCCGCCGCCCCTAAAATAAATGCAGCCGAACACGCTTTCCGCGTCCGGCTGCTCATCCAAACTTTAGTATGAAAACTTTTTAAATGCTGGATCCGGGATCAATTCCCTTCATTGCCCAGCATGTTCACGATGGGTGTCTTGCCATCCGTGATAATTGTTTTTGTATTCGGTGATGCTGAAAGCTTTTGGAATGCCTCTATTTGCTTGAATTTAAGTACATTTGGAGTTAAACTAACGCTGATCAGGTCGTTGGCTTTTTTGATGCCTTCTGCTTCGATCTCATTGCCTCTGGCTTTGGCCTCAGAATCAATGATGGTGGCGTTTTTCTTTCCTTCGGCCTGGATCCGGGCGATCTCTTTGGCGCCTTCTGCATCAATGATCTGGCGCTGGGCCTCCTGCTTTTGGCGATCCAGTACAAATTGCATCCGCAAAGCTTCCTGTTCAGCCTCCAGCTTGGACTCTATCGATTTAGAAAGACCAGCAGGCAAAGTGATGCTTTTCAAAAGAACGGCTTCAATAATGAATCCTTTCGGGGCACAGACCTCTATCAAACGATTTTTGATCTCGGTCTCAATTTCTGCACGCTTGGCACTGTGCATGTCTTTTGCATAGTATTTCGAACATACATCCGATGCTGCAGAACGGAAAACAGGCAGGATCAACATTTCCTCAAATTGCATCCCGGTCTCTTTCAGGATCTGAGGTACGGCACTGGACTTGATTCGGTACAAAATGGAGCTTTCGGAACGAATGGTCAAACCTTCCTTGGAAGGCAAATTTTCAATAATGGCCAGATTCATGGTTCTGACAGGCACTCTGACTACCCTTGTGGAGAATGGATTGAATCCGACCACACCCGGCTGCTGTACATTATTTCCGATCTTACCAAACTTCCTTCTTACAGCCACTTCGTCAGGCATGACCGTTGCACAACTGGTCATCAGGAATACCATCGCTACAAAAGCGGTAAAACTGAACTTGGAATAATTCATGGTTAAGTATGTTTAGTTGTGATTGATTTATTGTCCTTGTCCCAGGGTAAATCCCGGTTCTCCGTCAAAAAGGTACAGATTTTCAGTCTTGATGACATCTAATCCCTGTAAACTGATTTTGAACAGCAGATTCAGAATATGCTGATACTCTGAGGTTTGAAAAGTGGCGGATTTAAAACGGCAGCGCCAGTGGTCGGTGCAATAAGTGGCCGGGTTACCCTCTGGCCACACTTTTACGCCCCGGTTGGTGATCATGGAGAGTTCCATGTTTCCGGACTTAAATCCCTTCATGAGTTCACCAAGTTTGTTGGCATCTTTCTCTGACCAGTGCAGAAATACATCCACCCCGATCAGATCTTTTTTCGCCCTGGGGCGTTCGGTGACTTTAATTTTAAAGGGTTCCTTAGCAGTAGCTTGCTTTGCTTTTGGCAGGTATTGAGGCGTTTTGCCCAGGCGTTCAATGACCGCATCTGCAAAAGCCTGGGTACCTACCCGTTTCAGGCTGCTGGCCTCATTGAAAATATCCTGGGTATGGATGCCTTCTTCCAGGGTACAAAGCCAGGCATTCTGGATCCGGGCGGCAATGTCTCCCTGACCAATGTGTTCCAGCATTTGCAAAGCGCCCATCAATAGTCCGGAAGGATTGGCTTTGTCCTGGCCTGAAATGTCGGGCGCCGATCCATGGATGGCCTCAAAAAGGGCAAAGTTTTCACCGATGTTGGCAGAACCGGCAATTCCGACCGAGCCGCTTACCTCTGCCGCGATGTCTGAAATAATGTCGCCATACAAGTTAAGGGTGACGATCACATCAAATCGTTCCGGGTGTTGTGCCAGCCTTGCTGCACCAATGTCAATGATCATGTGTTCCTGCGTGATCTCCGGGTATGCTTGTCCGATCTCGCGGAACATCTTGTGGAACATGCCGTCGGTTGCCTTCATGATATTGTCCTTGGTCATGCAGGTCACTTTTTTGCGGCCATTGGCGCGGGCATATTCAAAAGCATAGCGGATGATCTTTTCCGTACCAGGTCTGGACACCAGTTTAAGGCACTGGATCACCTCGTCAGTTTGCCGGTGTTCGATCCCTGCATAAAGATCTTCTTCGTTCTCCCGCACAATGACCACATCCATCGTAGGGTGTGTGGTGGGCACATAGGGCGCGTAGGTGACATTCGGGCGTACGTTGGCAAACAGTCCCAATACTTTTCTGAGGGTAACATTCAGACTTTTATATCCATTGCCCTGAGGCGTGGTAATGGGCGCTTTGAGCAATATTTTGGTGCGCTGCAAAGAATCCCAGGCTTCTGCCGGAATACCGGAGGTATTACCACTGAGGTAAACTTTTTCTCCTACCTCGATGCTTTCTATGTCCAGGTGGGCTCCTGCAAATTTTAGGATGCGGAGCGTTGCAGACATGATCTCAGGGCCTATCCCGTCGCCGTGGGTGACAGTGATGGCTGTTTTTTCAATGGATTGCTGGGAGGTCGTGGGCGTATTACTGTAGCTAAGATTTGTCATACCGTATTAGTTTAGAAGTAATACTATTATAACCGGCAGTATTAACTTTTGTTTAAAAAAAAGTTACTTTTAATTCAGAGACGGTTTTTCAAATAAAAATAAAGCCGCCTCCAACGCAGCATTTGCTGGTGGAGGCGGCTTTATTTGCGCCAAAATGTATGTTTTTCAGCCGGGTAGTAAGTTTGCTTTTCTTGTAGACCCTCTGAATTTAGGTTCAAAATATTTTTGGATCACCCGATTACCACTTCCAGACGGATTCCCCGAGAGCCTTTGATCAACACAGCGGCGCCTTGCAGGGCTTGAGCATCCAGCCAACGTTTGGCCGCTTGATTGTCTTCAAAATGCAAGGCCCCGAATTTTGAATAGGAGGTTTTGCCAAATTCTTTTCCCACCAACACGATCTGATCTACTTTGAGTTTGGCTGCATAGCGAAGCAAGGCCTCATGCTCCTTGTGAGAATCAGCGCCTAACTCGAGCATATCACCCAGAATAGCGATCCTGCGGGTAGCGGGCATGGCCATGAGGCTATGTAGCGCGGGCTGCATGCTCGAAGGATTGGCATTGTAGGCATCCAGTAAGATCGTGGCTCCGTTTTGTTGGATCAGTTGAGAGCGGTTGTTTCTGGGAGTATATGCTTCCAGAGCCTCTTTGATCTTGATCGCCGGGACTTTGAAATAAACACCCAAAGCAATGGCAGTCATAACATTGTGAAAATTATGATAGCCGAAGATCTGTGTGGTCAATTCCACCCTGGGGCCATCATCTGACAAGAAGGCGGCCTGGACAAAAGGCATGTCAGCCAGCATTTGCACCTCAATAATGCCTGAATTGGGTTTTAGCTCGTCCACACGCTGATACCCAACCCGCATGGGTACTTTTTTGGACATAGCAGGCAGATACTTTTCTGAAAGATTTACAAATGCGCAGCCATGGTTTTTGGCCAGGTAATCAAACAACTCGGCCTCGGCTTTTTTTACGCCGGCCAGGCTCCCAAAGCCTTCCAGATGCTCTTTTCCAATGTTGGTGAGCAGCCCATGGGTTGGCTGCACGATACGGCAGAGCTCTGCAATATCCCCCGGTTGATTGGTACCCATTTCAATGATTGCTACCTCTGTACCGCGCAGCATGGCCAGCAAAGTGAGTGGGACACCGATGTGGTTGTTTAAATTTCCCTTTGTAAAATGACAGGGGTAATGCGCCGATAAAACACTGGAAACCAGTTCTTTGGTCGTCGTTTTTCCATTGGAGCCACCAATGCCAATGACCGGAATATCAAACTGCCGGCGGTGGTGGTTGGCCAGTTTCTGCAGCGCAGTCAACACGTCCGGTACCAACAGGCACCGCTTGTCTGAACTATAGGTCGGGTTATCAACCACCGCATAGGCAGCGCCATCTTTCAAGGCTTGCTCCGCAAATTTATTGCCATCAAAACTGCCCCCTTTGAGCGCAAAGAAGATACAGCCCGAAGGCAATTGGCGGGTATCAGTGCTCACGATCGGATGCTCCTGAAATAGGGTATAAAGTGTTTGGATGCTTGTCATGGTATCAATTATGGTCATTTTTCGTCTTGGGGCTTCGAGTTTACATGGCTTTCTTGCAAGTGAACTGATTGTTGGTACAGTCAGATTTTATTTGGTTGGGACCTTTTATTCACCGGGTGACTTCAAGTCACCCGGTGAATAAAAGGTCCCCGCCAAATAAAATTTCAACCCATTGAGCCGGCCCCACCTACTTGTCATAGGTTTGAAAATCATTATTAAAACGTGTTGTCATTAAGGTCGTCTTTTGCCATTTTTGGCATCCTTTTTTTAAACCGTCCACCGTGAACCGCCCCCTGTAAACCGTCCACCGTGAACCGTCCACCGTCCCCCCGTCACTCCGTCCAATAAACCCGTTTCACCCGCTCCGAAATATTCGTAAATACCTCATAAGCAATGGTCTGCAAACAGGCAGCAAGTTCCTGAACCGGTGGATTTTCTCCAAAGATCGAAACTTCATCCCCCACCTGCGCTTCCGGGATCCCGGTCACATCGATCATGGTCATATCCATGCAGATATTTCCTACGGTAGGGGCAGCCTGTCCGCGCAGAAATACGGAATACCTGCCCCCACCAGCCAGTCTTAAAAGTCCATCGGCATAACCAATACTGATGGTGGCAATGCGCTTCGGGGCAGTCAGCGGTCCACTATTGCGGTTGTACCCAACAGTTTCACCAGGCTGAAGCGTTTTGATCTGGCTGATCGTAGCTTTTAAGGTGTTGACGGTGTGGAGCTGTGGTGCAATAGCTTGTCCTCCGATCCCATACAGTCCGATGCCCAGTCGCACCATATCAAAATGGTATTCCGGCCAACGTTCAATGCCGCCGGTATTGCAGATATGCCGCAAGGGAGCATAGCCTAAAGCAGTATGGATCTGATCGTACATTTCAGTAAACACAGCCCCTTGTCTCCGGGTAAAATCGTCGTGCAAAGTAGCATCACTGGCCGCAAGATGAGAAAAAACAGAGGCGACCCGCAAATGGGGCAGTGCGCGCAATTTTTCAGTCAACAAAGGCATATCCGCCGGCTCAAAACCCAACCGGTGCATTCCGGTATCTAATTTCAAATGGATGGCCAGGGGTTTTCCGGCACCAGAAAACATTGCGATCTCCTCGAGCATCGGCAGGCTGTACACCTCTGGTTCCAGTCTGAAACGCCACAAGGCATCAAAGCTTGCGGGTTCCGGATTGAGCACTAAAATGGGTAAATTCACCCCGGCTTGGCGCAGGGCGATGCCCTCATCGGCATAAGCTACCCCGAGATAGTCCACGGGGTGAAATTCAAGTAATCGGGCTACCTGCGCGGATCCGGCGCCATAGCCTTCGGCTTTGACCATCACCATCATTTTGGTGCCGGGTTGAAGCAGTCGCTGGTAGGTTTTCAAATTGTGTGAAAGGGCAGAGAGGTTGACCTCCATCACGGTCTTATGCGCTTTTTGCTCCAGTCGGCGTGCGATGCGCTCAAAAGCAAATGATCTGGCACCTTTCAACAGGATCGTTTCTTCGCGAAAA
This sequence comes from Saprospiraceae bacterium, assembly GCA_044350425.1. Lineage (GTDB taxonomy): Bacteria > Bacteroidota > Bacteroidia > Chitinophagales > Saprospiraceae > M3007. Next base: position 6,216 of record JBILHS010000007.1, read on the forward strand.
TCCTGTTCGGCAATTTTCTCTAAAAAATGCTCCGTATCCGGATAAAAATAGGCTTCGACACTGGCATCCAGTTTGGGCTGGATGGTCTGAATATCCGGGCCAATTCCAAAAAAACGGCTCACCTTTTGTACCCGGACGATCTCTGCGACCTCCCTCCAAAGCGATTTGCCGGATTGTCCGCTCTGCAGGATGTCAGATAGAATGAGTGTCAGTTTCCCATTACCGGCCTGTTGACGCGCAAATTGAAGGGCCAGCCGGAGCGATGCCAGATCGTTGCTGTAAGCGTCATTGATGAGGGTACATCCGTGGATAGCTGCTTTCATTTCCAGGCGCATTTCCACGGGGTCCAGCCGCAACATCCGTTGTGCTATTTCCTCCGGATGGAAGCCTAGCAGGAGCATGACCGCCCAGCAATGCAGGGCGTTCTCTATGCTGGCAGGATCGGAAAAAGGCAGGGTGATCGTTGATTTTATGCCGGGTACAGACGATTCACTTTGTTCTGGGGTGGGATTCGCCCGGGCGCGTACGATCGCTGAAATATGGACCCCGGCAGATTCCAGCTTTTCGATGCTGGTCACCTGCAGATCCGCGGCATCTCCGTTTTTAGACCAGGAAAAGAGTTTGCCGCGCAGATCCGCAGGCGCCCATCTGGATTCACAAATCAGGGTATCCACGTTTTGGAAAAGGCGCATCTTTTCCGATAATTTTTGCGCATCCGAGGAAAATCCTTCCTGATGTGCCGGGCCAAGGTTGGTGAATATGCCGATACTGGGGCGGATGATCCTTTCCAATCGATCCATTTCACCAGGCTGCGATATACCGGCTTCAAAAATGGCCAATGTATGGCGATCCTGCATTTGCCAGACAGATATCGGAACGCCGATCTGGGAGTTAAAGCTTTTTGGACTGCGCACAATATTAAAATCCGGGGAAAGCAGTTGAGCGAGCCATTCTTTCACCACGGTTTTGCCGTTGCTGCCCGTAATGCCGATGACCGGGATGTTGAATCGCGAACGATGCTGTGCAGCCAGTTGCTGAAGTGCCTCCAGGGTGTTTTCCACCTGAAGGATATTGGCCTCTGGCATTTTTTGGACATCTACGGCCTGGCTCACCACAAACTGGCGCAGCCCTTGGGCATATAATTCAGGTAGAAAACGATGACCATTCCGGTTTTTTCCGGGCAGCGCAAAAAATAAAGAAAGGGCTGGCGCGGCCACCGAGCGGCTGTCGAACAGCAGATATTCGACCCTGGAGGTAGGATCGGCCTTTTGCAGCCAACGGGCCTGGAGGATGGTTTGAATATCGGAAAGGGTGTAAGTCACGGCACAAAGGTATATAGACCCCGGAGGTTTTCGAAAACCTCCGGGGTCTATATACCTTTGCAGGCTATGGAATGGATCTTAAATGCTCCCGATGAGTTGCCGGCCCTCGTGCCCAAATTGCTGGATGCCCTTGCCGGGCGCCGGAAGATCGCCTTACACGGTGAAATGGGCGCCGGCAAGACCACCCTGGTAAAGGCCATTTGCGCATACCTGGGCGTACAGGGAAACACGGCCAGTCCTACCTTTTCGCTGGTCAACCAATACCATTACGCTGAGGCAGATGGCACCAATAGTCTTTTTCATCATCTGGATCTTTACCGCCTGCGCTCTGCCCAGGAGGCTTTTGATATTGGACTGGAAGATCTGCTTTATGACCCCTGGTATTGTGTGATCGAGTGGCCGCAATGGGCTGAAAACTTGTTTCCGGATGGAGTGGCGCGGGTGGAGATTGAAATTCTGGGAGAGACCGAGCGGAGGATCCGGGTGGATTAAATGCGATAAAAGCACCCGCCTTAAGTATAAGTCCCTGTGCAACGAACCGACTAATAGACCAACGCCACGCCTGAATCCCTGTTTGATAAACAGTCAAAAGAAAAAGCAGAATAAAATTTGCTTCAGGTTTATCTACTTTTGCGCCGCATTTTGCTTTGATCAAATTTTACACCACACACAAGTATGGAAAGCCTCCTACAAAAGTACAAGGAGAAAAAGCCCGAGATTATTTTTGAATGGCATGACGAAGAAACGGGCGCAGAAGGTTGGATCGTCATCAATTCACTGCGCAACGGCGCGGCAGGCGGTGGAACCCGGATGCGTAAAGGTCTGACCTGCGAGGAAGTTATTTCGCTGGCAAAAGTAATGGAGATCAAGTTTAGCGTGTGCGGTCCTGCCATCGGTGGTGCCAAGAGTGGTATCAATTTTGACCCATCAGACCCGCGTCGTTTGGAAGTATTGGAGCGTTGGTACCGCGCGGCACTCCCCATTTTGAAAAATTATTATGGCACGGGTGGAGATCTCAATGTCGACGAGATCAAAGACGTTGTGCCGATTACAGAGGCCCTGGGGCTTTGGCACCCTCAGGAAGGCATTGTCCGCGGGCACTTCAAGCCCAGCGAAGGCCAGCAGATCAACATCATCGGCCAACTCCGGTATGGCTGTACCAAGATCGTAGAAGATCCGGAATACGTGCCAGAAGGCGGCCAGCATAGATATGCAGTAGCCGATCTGATCACGGGTTATGGTGTAGCAGAATCTGTGCGCCATTTTTATGATATTTTCCATCAGACCACGTTGACCGGCAAAACGGCCATCATCCAGGGCTGGGGCAACGTAGCCTCTGCGGCGGCATGCTATCTGACCAAGGAAGGGGTGAAAATTGTGGGGATCATTGACCGTGTAGGAGGCATCCTGGCACCTGAGGGCCTGCCACTGGAAGAAGTGAAGCATCTTTTTAACGAAAAAGTGGGCAATAAGATCACTGCCCACAATTTGTTATCCTTTGATGAAGTAAATGAGAAGATATGGAAGATGGGGGCAGATATTTTTATCCCGGGCGCAGCCTCTAAACTGGTCACCCGGGCACAGGTAGATTCAATGTTGGAAGGTGGTATTGAAGTACTTGCATGTGGCGCGAATGTACCTTTCGTAGATGATCAGGTGTTCTTTGGACCTACGGCACGCTTTACAGACGAACATACCGCAGTGGTCCCTGATTTTATCTCCAATTGTGGCATGGCCAGGGTGTTTGCTTACCTGATGCAGCCGGATGCAGTCATGACCGACCGGGCAATTTTCTCCGATACTTCGGTCACAATTCGTCGCGCATTGGAAGAAGTTAGAAAAAATAACGATTCTAACCGAAAAATATCCACCACAGCTCTATTTTTGGCCCTGAAAAAGCTTGGAATCTGAGTTTTTTGTCTAATATTGCATTGTTTTTCAAATTCGTTTTTTAGTACCATCCTGTTTTCCGAAAGACATACCCCCTGAAAACAACAACGAACAAACAGTAACATTCATTTCATTAAAAATTCAGCAACCCTATGACGGTTCGGAAATTAACATTTGCGCTCCTTTTGACCTCCCTTGGAATGGGTTTGTCTGCTCAAGATGCAGGCTCAACCTATCGTTCATTCACTCCTGCCGACCAATGGGAAGTTGGCGTTGACCTCGGAACTCCGATGGTTATCGGCGACCTCGACGCAAAATTCCCTGGCTTTGGCGGTGGCCTGCACGTACGGAAATCACTCGGTCATGTGTTCTCCATTCGCGCCAACGCCCTGTATGCTTCTATGAAAAATGAAAATACAGGCACTTCTAACATGGACAAATCTGAAACTACCTGGTTCTCTGGTAGCGGCCATTTGGTCATGACCGTAAACAACCTTCGCTTCGACAAGCCTTACCGCAAAGTAGGTTTGAATGTTTTTGGTGGTCTTGGTTACGCTTCTACGGACGTTACATTCAACAGCACTGCGCTGGATCCTAAGCCTGCTGGTGCTACAGTAGAAGTAGGCGCTGGTCTTGCTTTCCGTTTCAGCCCAAAATTCAATCTTGGCATTGAGTACACCGTGGCTCAGATGCTTGGTTCTGACGGCGACCTGTTGGATGGCGACAATAACACCGGCGACTCACGTACCACTTACCGCGACGCTTTCCACTACCCACACCTTTCATTGAATTTCAACATCGGCGGTAAGGACAAAGCGGGCAACAAAAAATCAGAACCACTCTACTGGGTTAACCCAATGGAAACTGCTGGCAAAGCTATTTCTGATCTCGAAAAACGCGCAATCTATGACCCAACCGATACAGACGGTGACGGTATCATCGATGCGATCGACGAGGAAGACGCTAGCCCTGCAGGTGCTCGTGTAGATACCAAAGGTGTTACACTGGACTCTGACGGCGACAAAGTGCCGAACTACATGGACAAAGAGCCTTTCTCTCCTCCAGGGTTCACAGTAAACAAAGATGGTGTGGCTCAGGTGCCAAAACCGATCACTGAAAGCGACGTGAATCGTATCGTTGATGCGAAGATCGCTGCGATCAAGTTCCCAACTCCATCCAGCAATGAGTGGTTCTTCCCAATGGTGAACTTTGGCGACAACCGCTTTGACGTTCGTTACAGCGAGTACGAAAAACTATATCAGGTGGCTACGGTGTTGAAAAACAACCCAAGTCTTAAAGTGGTTGCAGTAGGTCACACGGACGATCGTGGTCCAGAAGGCTATAATGCAGTGCTTTCTTACAACCGTGCTAAAGCGGCTATCGAAACCCTGGTTTCTCAGTATGGCGTATCACGTGATCGCCTGATCCTGAACTGGGCTGGTGAAACTACCAATCTGGTTCCTCAAAAAGGTGCCAGCACGATCAACCGTCGTGTTGAATTCCGCGTAGTTAAAGGCGAAACAGAAATGGCTCGCCCTGCTGGTAAAGAAGCTGGCAAAGGCAGCTTCAAAGGCAACAAAGATGCTGGCTATTAATTCTTAGTCAACCAGACATACGATGGGCAACTCCTGTACGGGGGTTGCCCATTTTTGTTAAACATCCCTAAACCCTGATGGCCCAAATGGAGTTACGAATCTGACTAAATGACCATCTGACCCATCCGCAATCAGGAATCGTAACTTCCGGCATGTTTTTAACCGCCTGTGATCCCTGCTGCCCGAAATAATAAACAGTATTTCGAACGCGTTGAAGGGTACTTGTTGAAAGATTTACGTCAACATAGCCAAAACGTTCGTGTATGAAAACGACCATGCTTAAAAATTCAACTTTTGGGCTATTTACAGTCCTCCTGTTCTCAGTTGCAGGATTCAAACAGGCGCCGCAGCCACTACTGGAAAATGCTTCCCCGCTTGAAACAGGGGTCGCCTTCCAGCATGGGGAACAACTCACCTATAAAATCTATTATAACCTCGATTTTATCTGGGTGCCGGCAGGGGAGGTAACCTTCAAGATCTATGATGAAGGCAACCAATATCATTATAAAGCCAAGGGCGAAACCTATGACTCCTACGAATGGTTTTTTAGTGCAAAGGACGAATACGATTCCTGGGTAGATAAAAATACCTTGCTCCCGAATTACTCCGAACGCAGCGTGAATGAGGGCAATTACCATATTTTTGAAAAAATATCATTCAATCAAAGTGGTAAGAAAATGACGGTTTGGCGTTCCTCCAAACGGGGTGAAAAAGAGGAAAAAACGGAACACAACGTACAAGCTGAATGCAATGACGTGCTCTCCAGTCTTTACAACCTGCGCAATGTAGATTACGGAAGCCAGGCTGCCGGCTATGCGGTTCCCTTTAGTATTTTTATGGATAAGGCGGAATATCCTTTGAAAATGAAATACATGGGAAGGGAAGACAATAAAAAAGTGTACAAAATGGGGCGATACAAGACCCTCCGGTTTCAACCCGAGGTTATTGCCGGGAATGTCTTCAAAGAAGATGCACAAATGTCAGTTTGGGTCTCCGACGATTCCAACCACATTCCACTGCTCATCGAGTCGCCGGTGTCGGTGGGCTCTGTGAAAATGGTACTCAAGGAATATTGGGGACTCAAATATCCTTTTGACGCAAAGCGATAGTAGCAGATCCTGGCGAAAATAACTTGTGACTTTAATATAGTTCCTTAGCTATCTTCGCCTTGCTAAATTCGTTAATCTATTGACCGCCCATTCTCCGCTTTTCCGCATGCTTCCACTGGTTGTGCCAGCGGTGGCTTTATTCCTTTGGTTTGGCTCTCGCAACCAACCTGACCCACTCTGGGCAGAATCCGCTGCTTTGTTGCGTCAGCCTGCGGCCCTCATTGGGGAGGTGCCAGATTCCCTGCAAGCACTTTATTGCCAGATCCACCAGCTGCCCTTCAAGTCGGGCGATAGTACCGCTTTACGTCTGGTGATGCAGCCCACACCCACCAATATTGAGTGGGTGTCGTTCAAGAAACTGACGGTCGCTGCAGCTACTTCACCCTTGCGTCGGATCGTTATTTCAGGGGTGACCGGGGTCGGGGCCACCAAGCAAGGGAAACGTGTCGCCAATCTCCTGGCGGGGAGTTATGACCGGGTCTTGCAGATCGATTGCGCTCCTTGGTTTGATGTAGAATACCACAAAAAATATATCGGACAGGAAGACGCCAAAGGGATATTTTATCCCGGAGAACTGTTGCTTTTTTGGGAACGCTGCCGACAGCATCCGGATCAGAAGTTTGTAGCAGTGGTGGATAATTTTGACAAGATCAACCCTGAAACCTTTTTTGGGCCAGCCCTCTGGGAAGCACTCAGCGCCAAAAAAACGGTGACTGAGGTGGGTGGAAAAATGGTTGAAATGCCTCGAAATTTTTACCTGTTGTCCATCACACATTTCGGGCCGGGCGCAGTGGTCGAATTTAACGGAGAACATTTCAAACGCCTCGGAGATCGTATCCCGCTGGAGATCAGTCCCAGAGATCTGGTCGCCTGGTTGAACCTGCAAACGCGGGGCGCAGAAACGGATTCTGTCCGGCTCGCCGCCCTTCGGGATACGGCGCAGATGCATCGGTTCCTGTTCTATTTTTTGAAAACCAATCAGTTGCTTTTCAAAAAATATACCGAAGGACACCAAATGGGTCAGGGTGCCAACCTCCGTCCTTTATACCTGGATTCCGAACGCGAAAAATTTAAACTGGCTGTAATGAGCCATTTGAACGCCTTACGACCTGTACATCCACTTACCCTAAAGGATTTTGAGCCCATTGACTTTAGCATCCGCAACGAGGGGATGGAAGCTGGTTCGAGCCTTTTTGCAAGGTTTTTGCAATTGCTGTATGATACGGGCTATTTTGTGGAGATCACCATGGTCGGTACTACCGCCTTGCTCACGGCGCTGGCAGGATACTGGGTATTCCGCCGCCGCGAACAACTCATCCGCCGGTATGGCGATCGGGCCAGACAGGTGTTTGCCAATTTTGAAGGACAGCAGATCAGTGCCGAGGCGGCCTCCCGCCGATTGGAAGAAATAAAATATGAGGTGGATAGTCTGGTGCTGCGCAGAAAATTAGGGTATACAGAGGGCTTGTATTTTTTAGCCTTTATTGAAGATATGGTGAAGCGTATCGAATTTGCCCGCAGCATCAGTGAGAATTTTTTGGAGCTTTTTGGAGCTTTTATGGAAGACGATATGTTGACAGAAGGTGAATACATTAAACTCAAACAATTTCTCCTGAGCATGCGACATAAGATACCCGTTGACGTGTATGAGCAATTCAGTCGAAAAGTCGAGAACACATACGCTGCAAGTCGGAATTAACCCTAGTTTTACGCCTCAACCAAATTGCCACCACCACATGTATAAAGTCAAATTCGGCGGCAAAAAGGGCAAGTCCATTCATCTGGTCGAAAGCCCTGACCTTATCGCCATCCGAACCGAAGGCAACCAAACACTGGAAGACGTCGGTCTGACCCCGCGTAGCCGTGGTCTGATGAAAGGTAACACAGAAGTTGCAGCCTTTCCGGAGGCAGGAGTTACGGTACGCCGTATGGCAGATGATAATGCCGCACTCGGCCTCGAATCCGCTGCCAGCCCCACCGCCCACCGGGATGAGGCACGCGCTTCACTCAAACTGGAGGATGATATCCGGTTCGCCGGACGAGTGCTTCAGGATGCTGAAAGCGGAGAGGTGATGCTTTATACCGAGAATTTTTTTGTAAAATTTCATGATAAAGTTAGCGAAAAAGACTGCCTGGACGTCCTTCAGCGCTTCAAACTGAAGGTCAAAAATAAACTTTCCTTTGCCACCAATTCCTATTTCGCAGCAGCAGAATCCGGTACAGGTCTGGCGGTCTTTGAAATCGCTGAGCAAATTCTGAAAGAAAAAAGTGTCGAATACTGTCACCCCGAACTGGTGCAGGAGCGGCGTTTCAAATCCCCGCCCCACCCGCTTCAATGGCATCTGGCCAAAACGAAGATCAAAGGCAAGGTAATCGACAACCATGTCAATATTGAAAAAGCCTGGGCCGTCACCCGAGGGAAGGGCATCACGGTTGCGGTCCTGGATGATGGTGTAGAGATCAATCACCCTGAATTTTCAGGGCGTATTGTACATCCTTTTGATGCAACTGAGAACAACGAAGATCCGCGGCCCAAGGCGGACGAAGATTCACACGGCACCTCCTGCGCAGGCCTGGCCTGTGCTGCAGGACTCGAAAACGGGGCCAGTGGCACCGCGCCGGAAGCAAACCTGATGCCGATCCGTTTGCGAAGCGGCCTGGGCAGCATGTCTGAAGCCAATGCTTTCGTTTGGGCCGCCGACCATGGTGCCGATGTGATCTCCTGCTCCTGGGGACCTTCAGATGGCGACTGGTGGAATACCGAAGATCCGCTGCACACCCGCATGGTCATGTTGCCGGACAGCACTCGTCTGGCCATGCATTATGCGCTGACCAAAGGGCGCAAGGGTCTGGGCTGTGTCATACTTTTTGCCGCAGGCAATGGCAATGAATCGGTTGAAAACGATGGTTATTGCAGTTTTGAGGGCGTCATCTCCGTAGCTGCCTGCAATGATTCCGGCAAAAGAAGTGTGTATTCTGATTTTGGAAAGGCGATTTGGGTGAGTTTCCCCAGTGGCGATTTTGAACACGCGCCTTTCCAGCATCCGGCGCCGATCAGTGAGGGCCTGCGTACCACCGACCGACTTGGGAGGCCAGGTTACCATGGCGAGGATTACACCAATTCATTCGGGGGCACTTCAGGCGCTTGTCCCGGCATGGCCGGTGTGGTCGCTTTGATCCTGGCCGCAAATCCAACCCTCAGCCAGAAAAGGGTCAAACAACTCATCCGTCGCTCCTGCGTCCAGATCGATACCACCGGCGGAAAGTATGATGAGAAAAAGCACAGCATCTATTATGGATACGGCCGGATCGATGCCGGGAAAGCGGTGGCCAATGCCCGAAGGGCGGCAAAACCTGCTAAAGTGGTTCGGAAACGTTGATTTGGGGAGGTGGTGATTTGGTGATTTGAGTGCCCAGGCTTGGCCACTCGAATCCCCAAATCCCCAGTTCATCCTTTCCTCGCTTCCGTAATTCGCTCATACGCCTCGTTGATCTGTTGGAATTTCTCCTTGGCGTGCCGGAGTGCTTCTGAAGACGCACCTTTGGCGGCCATTTTATCAGGGTGCCATTGCATGGCCAGCGCGCGGTATTTTTTCTTAATGGTATCGAGGCTATCGGTTGTTTCTGCGCCGAGGATGGTGTAGTGCGGATCCATTGGATTCCAGCGGGCCTGTTGTTGTTGTTGTTGGCCGGCTCCGTTGCGGATGTGATAAAAGCGGGCTTTTACACGCTCATATTGCAGTCGGCCCACCTGAAATATCCCGGCAGCCCGGAGCAAAAGTTCCTCCTCGCGTGGATGCAGTCCGCCATCGGCAGCCGCAGTGGCAAAAAGCAGATCGAGCATGTTCAATACATGATGCCGGTCGCGGCCAAAACCCTCAAAAAAAGCCCGGGCATACTGGTCAAAAGTATCGTTGGATTCCTTGGCGTTCTTCCAGATCTTGACGGCCTGCAGGCGATTCCGTTCGTTCATGCGGAACTGGTGGCGCATCAGGCTTTCCATGTGGGATACTTCGCGCTCATTGATGGGGCCATCGGCCTTGGCCAGTTTGGCACAGAGGCGGAATACATGGAACACAAATTCCCCTTGCCGACGCTGATAGGCTTTGAATTCGCTGTCTGAGGTTTGTTTTTCCTTGGGTTGATCAAAAAAATAATGCCCCAGCCAGGATCCCACAAAAAAGCCGATCAGTCCACCAAAGGGAATTCCCAGGAGGTCGAACAGGAAGATGCCGGCGATGCCGCAGAGTATTTTGCCTTTGATTTCCACAGTGATGGATGATTGCGATGGCTTGACTTTAAAATGTACAGCCTCTAAACATGGAATCGGCGCCAAAGTTATTGAAGCCTTGGAAACTGAAGCCAGTTAATATCTACAGACACCTAATTCTGAAGTCCAGGTGAATTCTTCTTTTTGCCCCGCTTTGCCGGATGCTCTAAAATACCAGGTTCCTTTAGGCAGGGTGTTGTCTAGCTGGATCACGATACGTAATTCTAAATCTTTCAGCCCTCTCGTCCAATCAACGATATTGCATAAATTGGATTGGGAAATTTGCCGCAAATGGATAGGATTGTTTTTGGAATCAAGTTGGAACATTTCCATTTTTGGCCAGGTAAAAACTTGTTCATACCCATGCTCTTGGCGGCATTGAAAGGTCAGAGTTTTAAGGGTTGTGTCAATCCAAAAATTATTGACTTCCACTAAAATTCTCCCATCACTTCCATTCAGTTTTTTCCACTCATCTGCGGTGGTTTTTTTGACAAGAAAGGAGGCAAGCGAAGCTTTACCGTATCCAGGCAGTTCGGATTGATACGCATTGACCATAAATTGATACGCTTCCGGTAGGCTTTGATGCACAGCATTTTGTTGCCAGAATCCAAGTGTTTGAACCGCTTCGATCAGTTCGGTTCTGTTCAATATGGTATCAAACTGTATTGATTTAAGTGAATTTTGAAGGATGGATTGTCTGTTTTCAATGGTTAACTTGCCTTGAAGTGTCTGGTTAAACAAGCGCATGGCATGATTGCGGAGTGGCGGGCTTAAACTAACATCCTTGATTTTGTTTGTGAGAAGTGCAATTCCTTCTGCAGAGTCAAAAGGTTGGTCCTTGTTGTGTGATTGGTTAAGTTGATATTGGCTGTCGGGCAACCTTCCGGTATACTCCGAATTGTATATCATATCGTCTGGGAAAAACTGGTTGTACAATAAGATAGCTTCCCAGGCTTGACTATCAGAGCCATTCCCTAAAATCCAGGAGAATGGCAATTCGCGATACCAGCTCCAGGAATCTGGATCGTCATGCCATAACGTCAAACTAAGCTTGTGCTTTAGAATCCACGAAAACAAAGCATCATTTTGCTCATCAAGATGCTCTATGGCTCGAATGCTGAAAAGGTCGGTTGCAATTCGGACATTCCTTTCAACGCATAGCCGAAGTTCTGAACCAATCGAAGGGCTCCATTTTATATTGATTTCAGGGGAGTCAGCGCTATTGTAAAATTTGTACAAACCAGGGTTTGATTCTTGTATTGGTGTAAAAACCACTCTTTTTTGGTTTTCAAGTCGTATTCCCGAGGTCTCTATTTCTAAATAGGTATCTCCAACGGGCACCGGAAGCCAGCTGTTGTTCGAAGTCTGTTCTCTTTGAGTAAGGATACTTCCAAATAACCAAAGCCGTTGGATAGTATCCTGGGAGCTTAAATTCCAGGAACCTTCTGGCTCTGAAGATATTTTGGGCCATTCATAAGTGGTTCCGCAGCTTACCCAAACAGTATCTCCTTCCTGATGAAAAGTGCTGCGGTGCACTTTGAGTATACGTACCCGAAACCAGTCTACGTCATCTTCATTAACCTTCCAAAAAACAGCAGCCACATTATTGAGTTCGAGTGGTTCTGCTTCCCAGATTTCGTTACATCTGACCGCAAAATAAGCAATAGGCATAGTTGGCAGGTCCTCTGCTACCACTTGAACAAACGGCAGAAGCCCGAAGCACCAAAAGAGGAAAGCTGTTTTTTTCATGGATTTAGTTTTGAATGTTTTGGTAGTTGATCTACTCACCCCTTCCCCAATTCCACCTTCACAAAACCAAACCGATCCACATCAAACAAACCCAGATCCGTAATTTTCAACTTCGGAATGACCGGCAAAGCCAAAAACGACAAGGACATAAACGGCGCCCGCAACCCGCAGCCCAGTTCAGCTTTCACCCAGCCATCCAGCAGGGAATATTCCTCCGCCAGTTGCCAGCCATCGCTTTGACTCATCAGTCCGGCGATGGGCAGCGGAAGTATCCGCGTGTCGCCGGCGACATTGGTGGCGGCAATGCCGCCTTTGGCCTGGATGACAGCATTTATGGCCGCTGCCAGTGCTTCATCGGAAGTGCCCACGGCCACGATATTGTGCGAATCGTGGGCTACACTGCTCGCCAGGGCGCCACATTTCAAACCAAAACCCTGAACAAATCCTAAGGCGGGTTTTGCATCGGGTGCATAGCGGTTCAATACTGCGATTATAAGCAGGTCCTGGCTTACATCCGGAAGGTATTGTCCGTCGCGTATTTCGCTGACGGAACCTGCTATTTCTCCGGTCACGATTTCGCCGTCGAATACTTTTATGACCCGGAGTTGGGTGGACGCTGACTGTTGAAATAATTGAAAATCGGTGGCTTCTCGCGGTTTCGCCAGAAACTGATTGGGTGCATCCACAGAAAGCTTCGGGAGCAGGGTCGCCCCGTTTTCGGCTACTTTTTCACCCTCGATCCAGGTCTCCAGAACACGAAATTCCTTCAAATCAGCTACCTGGATAAAATCAGCAGGATCTCCCTCGCGCAATTGTCCCACAGGTAAGCGGTAATGCGCTATGGGATTCAGACAAGCGGCCCGAAGCGTATCGAACAAATCGCAGCCATGCGCCACAGCCCGGGCTGCCAATTGGTTGATGTGGCCCTTCACCAGATCATCCGGATGTTTGTCGTCTGAGCAAAACATGACCTGGGCTGGGAATTCCCGTACCAAAGGCCAGAGCGCTTCAAAATTCCGCGCGGCACTGCCTTCCCGGATGAGGATCTTCACCCCGAGCCGGGCTTTCTCCAGACCTTCTTCGTAGGAAAAACATTCATGATCGGTCGTGATCCCGGCGGCGAAATAACGTTGAGCAGCCTCGCCCCGAAGCCCGGGCGCATGACCGTCTACCGGTTTTCCGAGGCGTTTGGCGGCGGCTATTTTTGCCATGACCTCCGGATCGTTGTGCAGTACACCCGGAAAGTTCATCATCTCGGAGAGGTAACCGATGGCGGGGTTCCGGAGCAGTAGCTCCACCTCAGCAGCATTCATGGTTGCGCCTGCCGTTTCAAAAGAAGTCGCCGGAACACAGGAGGGCGCCCCAAAACAGAACTTCAGGGGCGAGCGCGCAGCATCCTCCAGCATGAATGCAACCCCTTCCTTGCCAAGTACATTGGCGATCTCATGTGGGTCTGATACCGTGGCTACCGTGCCATGCACAACAGCCATTCGGGCAAATTCGCTGGGCGGCAACATGCTGCTCTCGATGTGAACGTGGGCATCCACAAAACCAGGCAGGATATAACCGGCATCGGCGGGCACCTGGTTGACTTCTCTTATTTGATGGATTTTTCCGTTTTCCAGCGTGATTTCAGCCGGATAGATTCGGCGTTGGTGCAGGTCGACGAGGTTCGCGGTTAGGGTCATAATTTAAGCAACAATTGGAGTAAAATTTTTGACAGGCTTTACAGGATGTAAGCAGGACGGAAGGGGCAAGGCAGAAGCATGAAATTAAGGCGTTACTAAAGCTGCAGCGCAGCGAAACATCTATAGCAAAGGAACAGGTCAGAATTATCGGAGGTGCAGCGCACCGAAGCCATCGACCAAGGTTCCGGTGCGCTGCACTTCCAATTTAATGTTTGCTATTTTTTCTATAGATGTTACGCCGCTCTGCGGCTATTTACATCCTGTTTATCCTGTAAGTCTTTTCAAAAATATTTCCTGTAAACCATGACATTACCATTCGATCTCCAGCCCATCATAAGCCAATTGAACATGGTCCGGCAAGGTAGGATTGACCTTGGCAGCCAGTCCCATGTTATGACTGACGTGCATCAGCCAGGCGCGTTCCGGGGCAATTTTTTCCACAAATTCCAGGCTTTCTCGGAGGTTCATGTGGGTGGGATGACTGTTCAGATGCAAAGCGGTAACGATCAGGTATTTTAAACCGGCCAGCTTTTTCATTTCAGCGTCGGAAATGGTCTTCATATCGGTCAGATAGGCCAGATCACCAAAACGGAAACCCAGAATGGGCAGATTGCCATGCATCACTTCCAGTGCCAGAACCGCGATGTTTCCAAATTGGAGCCGGGCGTCCTTATCAATGGGCTCCAGTTCAATACGCGGTAGTCCCGGGATGTGTTCCGTAAAGACATAATCAAAACGGCGGCGTACTTCAGCGGTTACCCTGGGCAGAGCGTATACGGACATCGCTTCACCTGTACGGTGATTGAAAGGGCGGATATCGTCCAGACCAATGACGTGATCATTGTGTTCGTGGGTGAGTAAAATGGCATTCAGGTGTTTTACGCCGTGACGAAGCATTTGTTGCCGAAAATCCGGTCCTGCGTCAACAATTACATTGGTATGCCCATCCGTCACCAATGCAGCGGAGCGCAGACGATTGTCTTTAGGGTTGGTAGAGGTACAAACCGGGCAGTCGCAGCCGATGACGGGAACACCTTGCGAAGTGCCGGTGCCAAGAAGTATGATTTTCACAGGAGCAAAGGTAAATCAGAATTTGGAGCGTTTCATGGTTTGGATTCGTTAGAGTGGAATGCTGGAATCATTAAATTCTGGCCTATTTTTGCCGCGCCATGCAAAACCCATTCCGTTCGATTTCCATTTTCCCGTATGCCTTGTTCCTGCTGCTGAATGCGTGCGCGCGACAGGGGGCACCGACTGGCGGGCCCAAAGACACCCGTCCGCCGGAGATTGATACCCTGGGGAGTACCCCTAATTTTTCGACCCGCTTCGATCAAAAGCGCATCGAACTTAAATTTGACGAATGGGTGGTCTTGTCGGAGTTGGCAAAACAGATCGTGGTGTCGCCCCCGCTAGCCATCCGACCAGAGGTGGTGCTGCATGGGAAAACCGTGGTGGTCAATTTTGACAAAAAAGAAGTGCTGCGCCCCAACACCACGTATACCATAAACTTCGGAACAGCTGTCAAGGACCTCCATGAAGGCAATCCGGCCAAGGATCTTCGCTTCGTTTTTTCCACCGGTGATTTTATTGACAGCCTGTCCTTTAGAGGCGTGGTGACGGATGGGTTTACAGGCGAACCCGTTGAAAATATCTCCGTCATGCTGTACGAAAATTTTGCAGACAGCGCCGTGCGGAAGGAGCGGCCTTATTATTTTACCCGAACAGACAAGAGTGGCCAATATGAGTTTAAAAATCTCCGGGCCAGCACTTACCGGGTGGTAGCGATAGAGGATGGAGATCAAAACCTCAGGTGGAATGGGGAAAGCGAACGCATCGCTTTCCGTGATTCTGCCCTGGTATTGACCAATTTATCGCGTGGAACGATCCAACTTCCGTTGTTTAAAAACAGTCCTAAATTTCGCTTGACTGGACAAAATGCCAACTGGTATGGCCTGGTAAAGCTCGGATTCAGCGTTCCCCTGAAGGATTTTGAAACGCAGACGATGGCCCCGGAAGGTCTAAAAATTTTGCTTGAAAAATCGCCGGACTCTCTGATGCTCTGGTATGATTTGCCCGGCGTGGACACCAGCTGGAACCTGCTTTTTACCAGCGAACTATCCAGAAACCGGGATTCACTTTCTCAGACCCGATTCGATACCATCGTAGTTAAAAAGAACTCCCGCAGCGACTTTATGAACAGTCACAGGCTGGCTTTTGGCGATATTCCGGCACCTGCAGGCCCCAATTCCGGCCGGGGGAAACCGGCCACAGCACCCAAACCTCAAGCGGTCAGGACCCTGGTACAGACCCCGTCCAAACCCGCTGACCTGCTTTTTAATTACCCGATTTCAGCCTTTGATACGGCCCGATGGGCACTCCTGCTGGACTCCAACCGTGTTTCGAACTTTTCTGTTTTGCCGGATTCAGCCAGTCCCCGCAAACTGCTCCTGCAGGCGGATTGGAAACAAGGCAAGACCTATACGCTTCGGTTTTTACCTGGCGCACTCACCGATTTTTGGGGAACGGCCAATCCGGACACGCTGGGTCGCCTGTTCAATATATTGTCAGATAAACAACTCGGCAACCTGTCCTTAACCCTGGAAAAACTCATCCCGGGCACCAGTTATGTGCTCCAATTGATGAATGGGACCGTCCTGGAAGACGAGCGGACATTTACAGCCGAGTCAGATACTAAAAATCTGAAATTCAATGCATTACAGGTAGCTGCTTATTCTGCCCGTCTGGTAGAGGACCGGAATAAAAATGGCCGTTGGGATACCGGTGATTTCGAAAACAACCGACAACCGGAACGCATTTTTAACAAAAAAATGGATCCCCTCCGAGCCAATTGGGACCTGGAGGTCAGCTTTAGTACCGAAGGGGGGACTGAGAAAAAAAGGAAACAATAAAAGTGCCGAGTTAAAAGGGGCAAGTTTAAAGTTAAAAGGGGCAAGTTTAAAGTTGCAAGTTTAAAGTTAAAAGTGAGCAAGATCAGTGCACGCAGGAAGGCAACTTGCCCCCTGAAACTTTTAACTTTTAACTTGCCCCTTTTAACTATTAACTTTCAACTGTATCGGTTTGGTGTAGTATTCTCCGGTGCTTTCAACCTTAAAATCGGAAAGCTCAGATCGCTCCAGGCGCTTGCGCACCAGATAAAGCGTCCAGTCTCCGGCCCCTAATTGCGCCAATTTGGCAGCAGGGATCTCGATCAGCGGTTCACCTAAAGTAGTGCTTACCTCCATGGGTATGGTGGTCCCTTTGGCAGAATTTTCCCAGATAAAAACAAGCGTTTCATTTTTATCCAATGCTTTGCCGATCCAGCGAAGATTGGCTGGTTTTTTTATGGAAAGCACCTTCGTATCAAAAAAAAACGAATCAATTTGCGGCAGCTCAAGTTTGTACTTCACTTGCTCTCCGCTTTTATTTTTCCACTCGAATACCTGATCCAGGGTGTAAGCAGCGGCATATTCAGCCGTGTAGGTGATGCCACGGACGGGGATAATTCTCATTGCTGTAGATTGGAAGCGGAGACCTCCCGGCAATTCGATGGCTTGTTTGGAAGCGCCATCATGCAGACTTGCTTCGGCTTTCACTTTCCGGCCAGCCGCATCAAAGCGAACATAGCAGGTCAGGATGTTTTTTGGTGGTGTAGAGGCGTCCTGGCAGTGACAAAAAGCTAATGCTGTCAGAATTGAAAAAAAGATGTGCTTCATATACTTGTCTGAATATCTTTGCCGCCTGTCGGGCAAAAGACTTAGGTTGGTGGAATAAAATAGATCGGCGCAAATTTCAGGAGATAAAGCTGAAATGCCAACTTCTTTCACGAATCAAGGTGGGGCACTCGCACAGTCAGAGTTGCCGTTCACACATTCGGCATTTTTAACCAAAAAAAAGGAAGGTATTTTCGACCTGTTAAATGTTCCTGGAGATGGGAAGTGTATTGATTACGGATGACTGTCATCCGATCCTGAAAGAAGGATTGGAAAAAATGGGTTGGCGCTGTGATTTTCTGCCAGACATCACCCCGGAAGAAACCCTGGCTGCGATCGGAACTTATGAAGGTCTGGTGATCAACAGCAAGATTCTGGTAAACCGGGAATTTTTGGATAAAGCAGTAAAATTGAAGTTTGTAGCCAGGCTCGGATCCGGGATGGAAATTGTGGACAGGCCTTACGCCGCTCAACGGGGAGTAAAAGTCTGGAGTAGTCCGGAGGGAAATAGAAATGCAGTAGCGGAGCAGGCTTTGGGAATGTTGTTGGCCCTGGCAAACAACCTCATCCGGGCCGATCACGAAGTCCGACAAAATATTTGGCAGCGGGAGGCCAATCGAGGTTGGGAAATAAAAGGAAAAGTGATGGGCATTGTGGGGTTTGGGCATACGGGCAGTCAGTTTGCCCGGAAATTGGCGGGGATGGAAATGGAAGTGCTGGCTTTTGACAAATACAAGCAGGCGGGATATGCCGCACAAATGCCCTGGGTAAGGGAAACAAGCCTGGAAGAGGTACAAATGCGCTCGGATGTTCTTAGTTTACATTTACCCTTAACGGAGGAAAATCGGGGTTATTTTAACACCTCCTACCTCCAAAAATGTAAAAAAGGATTGGTGCTGATCAATACATCCCGCGGGATGTGTGTCCGCACCGAAGATCTGGTAGAGGCTCTTGAATCAGGGCAAATGGGTGGGGCTTGTTTGGATGTATTTGAGAATGAGAAACCTTTTTCCTTCACTGAAAAGGAAAAAGCATGGTACAAACGCTTGTATTTACTCGAAAACGTCGTTCTTTCGCCCCACGTTGCAGGCTGGACGTTTGAATCGAAAAGACTGCTGGCGGAAGTTCTTTTAGAAAAAATTGCAATAGGCGTTTAAGAGACCCTTTGCAATCGGATAATCAGGAGATGGTCGGGCAATTTTTATCGCCAAACCATAAAAAAGTATCGGTAAACCTAACAAGTAAATTTTTTCAATCTCTGTTCTATGGTACGTTCTTTACTACTAACATTTACGATGCTCCTGCTAGGTGCTGTCGGTGCATGGGCTCAGTCAACAGTGTTGACAGGCAATGTCACGGATGGTTCTGAAGCGCTGATAGGAGCGACCGTGAAGGTGTTGAGAGGCACAGATTTCGTGCGTGGCTCTATCACGGATTACAACGGCGACTACCGCATTCAACTTGATCCAGGTACCTATGATGTAGAATTTTCCTACACAGGGTTCCAGGCACAGCGTATCTCCGGGGTACGGGTGTTACAGGGGCAGATCACGAGTCAAAACGTGATCATGTCCAATTCCACTGTGCTGGAGCAGGTAGAAATAGTTGCCTACAAAGTCCCGCTTATTCAGCAGGACCAGACCTCCAGCGGTCAGACACTGACCTCTGATCAAATCAAAAATCTGCCTACCCGTAACATCAACACGATCGTGGCCACCACAGTAGGTGCCTCTTCGGTGGATGGTGGCGCCGTAAACATCAAAGGTGCCCGTTCAAACGGTACAGATACCTATATTGACGGTATCCGTATTTCGGGTGGCTTACCACCGGTGCAGGACCTGGAGCAATTGCAGGTCATTACCAGCGGTTTGGGTGCAGAGATCGGTGACGTAACGGGTGGTATCGTATCCGGTACGACCAAAGGACCAGCCAGCGATTATCATGGTGGTATCGATGTGGAAAATTCCAAAGGCCTGGACGCTTTTGGTTATTTTCTGGCAACGGCCAACATCAGTGGTCCGATCATCAAGAAAAAACTGGCAGAAGGCAAAACACGTACAGTATTAGGCTTCCGCTTTTCTGGTCAATATCTGACCCGCGACGAGGATGATCCGGCTGCCCTGCCTGTCTACAGAGCGAAAGATGACGTGATCAATGCACTCTCGTTAAATCCGCTGCAGCGTTTGGGTACCAATTTTGTAAGCGGTGCCCAATACCTTACCAACAGCAGTGTGAATCAACTGGAAGCACGTCCTTATCAAAAATCCGCCGAGCTTAATCTTAATGGCAAGGTAGATCTACGGTTAACAGATAATATTGATGTGAGTCTTACAGGGACTTTCACAGATGATAAAGATCTGGTAGATGGTGGAGCTGCTTTGGATAATCCTGGTTGGTTTTTGCTCAATGCACAGAACAACCCAACCAATTACAACAATACTTACCGGGGTAACTTCCGTTTCCGTCACCGTCTGGGCAATTCCGACGGCAAAAGCGATGCTTCAAGCAGCAAGCGTGTTTCTATCAGCAACGCCAACTATACCTTGCAGTTTGCTTTTGAGCGCAACTTGTTTGAAACCTACGATCCCCGTCACAAACAGAATCTTTTTGACTACGGCTACATCGGTAAATTCGAAACCGAACAGGTTCCTACATTTGGTCCCAATGACGCTGGCGAGTGGGTACACGAAGGGTACAATGACTTTTTCAGGAAATATACTCCGGGTACACAAAACCCTATCCTGGAAAGATACAATGAGTTTGCCATCAGAAATGAGGACGCGATCAATTCCTCACCATTCCCGGCTATCCTGACCTACATCAATAGAAACGGACAATTGTCCGATATCTACGATGACGTTTGGGGCGGTATGTACGCGAATGTGGGTACACCTTTCAATCGGGTACAAAAGAGTGAATCTGATATTGCGACCCTCAATGCTACCGTTAGCTTTGACCTGAAGTTGGGTAAAAGCGGAACACACAACATTCAGTTTGGTTTGTTGAACGAACAGCGCAGCATCCGTTCTTACACGGTAAACCCGGTTGAACTGTATCGCTGGGGTACTCAATATGCCAACATCCACTTCAATGGCCTGGATACAACCATTACTTTGAGAGATACATTTGTAGACCCTCCTGGTGCTGTGATAGGCATTCACCCTTATGCAACGGTAGACCTTCCTGAAAACAGGTTCTATCGCGCCATCCGCGAATCATTGGGTGTACCACTCAACGAATGGGTCAACGTAAACGGACTGACTCCGGACCAACTGAGCCTTTCTATGTTCTCACCACGTGAACTGATGGATCAGGGTCTGGTAAGCTACTATGGGTATGATTACCTGGGTAACAAGACGGAAGACGGAATCACCTTCAACGACTTTTTCAAAAGCCGTGACATTGATGGTGTACGTAACTTCCCGAACGCTCCCCTGCGTCCTTTATACCAGGCAGCCTGGTTGAAAGACAAGTTCACTTTCAATAAAATGATCTTCAGCCTGGGTGTTCGAGTAGAGCGCTTTGACTTGAACACTAAAGTATTGAAAGACCCGTATTCATTGTACAAAGTGATGGATGCAAAGACCTTCTTTGCAACGGTACCCCAACCAGGTGCTCGTCCGAATACCATTGGAGATGATTTTAAAGTGTACACTGTCAGCGAACAAGATCCTACCGTTACAGCATACCGCAACAACGACACTTGGTTCTTCCCGGATGGTCGTCAGGCCAATGATGGAAACGTGATCTTTGGTGGTGGTGTAGTAAACCCTTATTTGTTCAACGTAAACGAGGATGTTACAACCGCTGATTTTGATCCAAGTGGCTCTTTTGATGACTACACGCCCCAGGTAAACTGGTTGCCACGTCTGGCTTTCTCATTCCCTATCTCAGAAAAAGCCAACTTCTTTGCGCACTATGACATTCTGGTACAGCGTCCACCGAGCAACTGGGAAGTAACGCCACGTGCTTACTTCTACTTCTATCGCCCGGGTACAAAGAACAATGCAAACCTGCGTCCTGAGCGTGTAGTAGACTATGAAGTGGGTTTCCAGCAGGAGTTGAACAAACGTTCTGCCATCAAATTCTCTGCCTACTATCGTGAATTCCGCGATATGATCCAGCGCCGTACGGTGCTTTATGTGCCGGTTATTGGCAGCTATGACACATACGGCAACCTTGACTTTGGTACCGTAAAAGGTTTCACATGGCAGTATGACCTTCGTCGTACCAAAAATACTGAAGTGCGTATTGCATACACCCTGCAATTTGCAGATGGTACGGGTTCCGATGCAGAATCTCAAAGCGGTCTGACCACACGGGGTAACATCCGTTACTTGTTCCCGCTTAGCTTTGACGAGCGTCATAACCTGAATACCACGATCGACTACCGTTTTGATTCTGGTAAAGCTTACACCGGTCCGGTTGTCAACGGCAAACAAATCCTTGCGAACTTCGGGGTCAACCTGTTGATCAATGCAGCTTCTGGTCGCCCATACACAGCTAAATTCAAACCAACCCGTTTTGGTGCAGCAGGTACTGTCGGTTCTGTAAACGGAAGCCGCCTGCCATGGCGCTTTAACGTCGACTTCCGCGTAGACAAGACCTTCCGCCTCAATCCAAAGGCAAAATCACCTTTGGATGTGAACGTATATTGCCGTATGTCCAATTTGTTGAACCGCCTCAATGTTTTGGGTGTTTATGGTGCAACAGGTTCACCCACCGATGATGGATTCCTTGCATTCGCAGATGGCATCGCTGCGGTTCGTCAGGTACAGGAATCTGGTCTGGATACGCAGGCTTACCTGGACTCATACTCCTGGTTGGTACGCAATCCGAACAACTTTGCTCAGCCTCGCCGGATTTATGTTGGGGCTTCTTTGGTCTTCTGATTTTTTGAAAACAGAAAAACTGGTTCAAAAACTTGTTACATCCTTGA
Source organism: Saprospiraceae bacterium (assembly GCA_044350425.1). GTDB lineage: Bacteria > Bacteroidota > Bacteroidia > Chitinophagales > Saprospiraceae > M3007. Next base: position 28,488 of record JBILHS010000007.1, read on the forward strand.
AAAAAGCTTGAAACAGCCTGCGAACCTCCCAATATAAACATTGTTTAAAATTAAAAACACAAATACCATGCGTATTAATAGACTTTGGATAATAGCCTTGCTGGCTTTGGGGGCTTTTGGCCTCGAAGCACGCGAGCCGGATGGTCGGAAAAAGGCTCCAAAATCCGCTCAAAAAGCACAATATCGCGATGTGTGTGCTAACTCTGAAAGCCTGATCGATCAGGCCATCAACAACGTTCGTGCCCGTCTGATGGGCGGTGGTGATTGCTGGTGGAACCTGACCAACGGGCGTTACATCGTTCCAAAAGTAGACCCGGCCTCTGGTCAGCCAGAAGTATCGTCTATTTTTGCAGGTGCCGTATGGCTGGGTGGTATTGACCCGGGCGGCAACCTTAAACTAGCATGCCAGGACTATCGCAGTGATGGTAAAAATGATTTCTGGCCTGGCCCGATCTCTCTGGCAGGTACTACGGAGTCATTCACTTGCGCCAACTGGGACCGTCACTTTCGGGTGACCGGCGACGAAATCCGCAAGCACCTGGCCAATATTGCCAAAGGCAACCTGAATCCAGGTGATATCCCACGTGGAGTAAAGGGCTGGCCAGCTAAGGGCAACGAATATTTCTTGTCTGTTTGGGGTTTTGACCTGCCATTCACAGAGCAGGCTCTAGCCGGCTTTTATGACGTAGGACCGACCTTTGGCACTTATGAGCCGCTGGAAGGAGACTATCCATCCATTGAGATCCGTGGTTGTGATCTGGATAAGTATCCGGATGAAATGATCTTCTGGATCTACAATGATGATGGTGGTGGCCAGGCGCACGCACGTACCAATGGTAAAAAAATCCAGATGGAAGTGCAGGTACAGGCATTTGGCTACACGACCAATGATGAGTTGAACGACATGACGTTCCAACGTTATAAGCTGATCAACCGGGCACTGGATCGTATCGACTCTATGTTTTTTGCCATGTGGGTCGATGCTGACCTTGGTTGCTCTGATGACGATTATATTGGTTGTGATACGGCAAAAAGTCTGATGTACATCTACAATCAGGATCAGGTGGACGGCCAGCCAGGCGCGACTTGTGCAGGTGGGGTGCCTACTTATGGAAGTAAAGTTCCCTTACTTGGTGTAGACTATTTCCGTGGTCCTAAAGGGGTTCGTATTGTACCAGATACATCAGATCCAAGTGGTTTTAGTGAAGAAGAGTATGAGTTGGGCATGAACTCCTTCATGTACTACAACCGGGGTGGTGGCAACTGGCCAGTAGCAACGGTTGACCCTTCTCAGCCCAACGAGTACTACAACTATATCACCGGCTCCTGGAGGGATGGAACAGCGCCTACCTATGGCGCCAGCGGTTACAACCCTGGCAGCACGGCACCACGTGTCCGTTACACTTTCACTGAACCACCAAACGATCCGAATGGCTGGAGCATGTGTACCGCCAACCTGGCTTTGGGCGACCGTCGTACCTTGCAGGCATCAGGTCCTTTTACCTTGAAGCCTGGTGCGGTGAATGAGCTGATCATTGGGGTGCCTTGGGTTCCTGAAATTGATTACCCATGCCCGGATATGGAAGGCCTTTTCCGTGCCGACAAACTGGCACAAGGTCTGTTTGACAACTGCTTTGAATTGTTGGATGGCCCGGATGCACCTGATGCAGACTGGATCGAGCTGAACAAAGAAGTGGTGGTGGTACTTACCAATCAACCTTATCCTGGATCCAACAATTTTAATGCTGAAAACGAAGACTACCAACAAATAGACTTCCTGGCGCCTGACATTTTTACAAAAAGTGGAAATCCGGATTCTGTGGATCTGGCCCGCTATAAATTTGAAGGTTACCTGATTTATCAGTTGAAGGATGAGAACGTTTCCGCCAAAGATTACAGCAACCCGGACAGAGGTCGTCTGGTGTACCAGGTAGATATCAAAAACGGGGTAAAAAAATTGTATAACTGGGAGGAGACTCGTGACCCAACGACCAATAAAAAGGTGTATTTCCCTGTACTGCAGGTAGATGCTTCTAACCTGGGTATCAAACATACCTTCAGCATTACAGAGGATAAATTTGCCAGTGGCAACGATAAGCGCCTGATTAATCACAAAAAGTATTACTACTCGGTGATTGCTTATGCCTCTAACAATTTTGGTCCACTGGATCCATTTGCACAACCAGTAACAGGGCAGCAACGCCCTTTCCTGGCTGGCCGTCGCAACATCCAGATCAAAACCGTTATTCCACGCCCGGTAGTGGACCTTTCGCTCAACACATCCTATGGTGAAGGCGTGGTCATTACCCGTTTGGAAGGTGCTGGTGCAGGAGGGAATTTCCTGGATATGGATGATGCAACCCGCAACAATGTCATTTCAACCGGCTTTGACAGCACCCTGACTTACAAACCAGGTCGTGGCCCACTCACGGTTACCATATTCAATCCGTTCGAGATCGAAAACGGTGACTATGAATTGCGGTTTGTGGATGCAAATATGACGGATACAAAACTGGACGACGATGCCCGTTGGGAACTGCGCAAGCTTCCAAGCGGAACCGTGATCGGATCAGAAAAAACGATTGCTAAATTGAACGAACAGATCATTCTGGAATATGGCTTCTCTATAACGATAGCTCAAACAGGCGAACCAGGTCAAAAGCTGGACGATCGCAATGGTGGCATCGGCGCAGAGATCGAGTATGCCAACCCCAATGATGCCTGGCTCTTTGGTTTCCCGGACGACTTTACGGGCGATCCGTTCTTCAACTTTGTGAAAACAGGCGCCTTGGAGGCGGATGAGTTGTATGACCCTAAACAGGGATTGAGTACACTGGGTGATGGTTGGTTTGTACCTTATGTTCTGGCAGACTGGCGCTATGATGCAGCCGGCCTCAACCCGATCACTCCGGCCTGGACAAATACATTGAACAAGGCAGCGTTGGGTACAGTAGCTGACAAACTGAAAATATTGCCCAATGTTGACATCGTACTCACCAGCGACAAATCAAAATGGAGTCGTTGTGTGGTCATTGAATCGGCCAATGCAGCGTTTACGGCAGATACAAGCCTCGTTAAAATGCAGAACAACGGGAACAAAGGGCGTAGAATGTTCGATACCCGCTATGCACTTTCTGTGGGCAAAAACGATGCTGACAACGATGGTCTGCCTGATCCGGATGGAGAGCTGAACCCAAGTACTGCACCGGGCAACGTTGGTATTCCAGCAGCGCAACAAGGACAGCCAGTATATGGTATGGGTTGGTTCCCGGGTTATGCGATCGATGTAGAAACAGGTCGTCGACTCAATATTTTCTTTGGTGAGAACTCAGGCTACTCGAAAGCGCTCAATCCGAATTTCACAGGCCGGGACATGCTCTGGAATCCAACGAGCCAATTCAATGATGCTGACCTGGGCGGTCTCTGGGGTGGAGCGGTCTTAGGTGGACAACACTGGATCTATGTCATGAACACCAACTATGATTCGTGTTTTGCACTGCGCAAGCGTATCACGCCAGAATTTGGAGCCGATGCACTTAAGGTGCAGCAGATTGGCCGGATTGCCTGGACTGGTATGCTTCAGTTGGCGCCTACCTATCAGATGAAGTCGCTCAATGAAGGCCTGATTCCGAACGACACCCGGATCAAACTCCGTGTGGACAATGCGTATCAGACCTGGTACAATGACGCCGATGCGAATAAAAAAACGGGTCACCCGAAATATCAGTTCAAAATCGAAGGTCGTGAGCCAACAGCATTGACAGATGTTGCGATTGAAAATGCACTGGATTCTGTGAAAATGGTACCTAACCCGTATTATGGCTTCTCAGAATATGAGTCATCACAGTTTACCAACACCGTTAAGATCACCAACTTGCCTGGCAAGTGTACGGTAACGATCTATTCTCTGGACGGTAAGTTCATTCGTCAATACATCCGTGATGAAGAATATATGCCTTACCAGCAGATCTCACCTGCAATCGAGTGGGATTTGAAAAACAGTAAAGGTATTCCTGTTGCAAGTGGCGTGTACTTAGTGCATGTCAAAGCCCCGGAAATGGGCGAGAGAACCCTTAAATGGTTTGGTATTGCCAGACAATACGATCCATCGGGACTTTGATCTCATTGCTTCACTAGTTGATAAGGGTTGATTAGAGTTTATAGCGATTGATAAATTGTTATAAACCCTGATCAATCCTGATCAACCTTTTTAACACACACTCATTCATCTGTCATGAATAGAAAATACTCCTTATTACTCGCCGTTGCAGCATTCATCGGCTCTGGTGTTGCTTTTGCAGGCAACCCCGATCGACAGGGTGAAGCAGGTGCGAATCAGCTTCTGCTCAACCCATGGGCCCGCAGCGCCGGACTCCATACCACCAACAATTCCAGCACATCCGGGGCCGAAGCTATGTACCTCAATGTGGCCGGACTTGCACGTGCCACCAATACTCAGATTCAACTCGGACACACCCGTTACATTGCAGACATCAATTTGAATGCACTCAGCTTTGCCCAACCATTTGGCAAAGGGGGTGGCGTTTTTGGTGTTAGTCTGGTGGCAATGGACCTGGGAGAATTTGAAACTACTACCGCAGAGACACCAGAAGGTTCAGGTGCCACCTTTAGCCCTACCTATTTCAACCTGGGGATTTCTTATGCGCACCTTTTTGAAAACAAGGTATCTGTAGGTATCACTGGTAAACTGATCAATGAATCAGTGGCCAATGCCGGCGCCCGTGCTTTTGCATTGGATGCAGGGGTACAATACGTTACAGGAGAAGAGGACAACTTTAAGTTTGGTATTTCGCTTCGCAACGTGGGTTCAAAGATGCGTTTTACCGGAGAGGGTCTGTCCAAGCAATTGCCTAATCCTGGTCCGGTTTCGTACAACAACACGTATTACGAGCGTTCTACTGCCTATGAGTTGCCGTCGCAGCTGAATATCGGTGCTTCGTATGACTGGGTGTTGGGCAAGCAAAACCGCCTAAGCTTTATGGGTAATTTTACTTCCAATGCATTCTCCCGGGATCAGTTGGGTGGTGGACTGGAACTTACTGTTGCAAAAAGCTTTGCACTCCGGGTGGGTTATAAGGCAGAATTAGATGTACCAGCGGTTGAAGCGACCATTGATAATGGTATCAGCGCAGGTCTGAGCTTCGCCATTCCGTTGCGTAAAGGCTCTGATAGTCGCCTCGGTTTGGACTATGCTTATCGGCAAACCAAGATCTTCAACGGCATCCATAATCTGGGTCTTCGATTGGAGTTCTAAAAATAAAGGCGCAGGTATTTTTCTTTTCCAGAACTGCCCCTACCTTTGCGGTATTATTATGCAGAAACGTTCTTGTCACCCGACAAGGACGTTTCTGTTTTTTTCTGCCCCTACTTGCCATATTATTCACCCATTTATTCGCTAAAGTCCCAATATTTGGGGCAAAGGCGGACATTATTTTTTCAAATGTCAAACTATACATACCTGACGCAGGGAGGCTACGACAAGCTGAAAGCGGATCTGGAGGACCTAAAATCTAACGGCCGGCAAGAAGCTGCACACGCTATTGCGGAAGCTCGCGCACAAGGTGATCTTTCTGAAAACGCGGAATATGATGCTGCGAAAGAGGCCCAGGGCCTTTTGGAGCTCAAGATCAGCGAAATGGAAACAGTGCTTTCCAGCGCGCGAATTATTGATGAAAGTCTTCTGGACGACTCCAAGGTGGCGATTCTCTCCAACGTTACCATTCGAAACCTGAAAACAGGCAAAGAAATGACCTATAAACTCGTTTCTGAAACTGAAGCCGATGCAAAACAGATGAAAATATCTGTTACTTCCCCTATTGGTCAGGGACTGCTGGGTAAATTGAGAGGAGAGGTTGCCAAGGTGAATACACCGGGTGGATCCATGGAATTCGAAGTGGTGGAAATCACCATTGGATAAATACTGTGGGAAATTATTTCCTTTGATCGCCGGGACGCAATTTGGGTCCCGGCGATTTACTTTTGCACGAATGTCTCCACAAGAAATTTTTCATAAGATGTACGACAACGACCCGTTCAGCAAATGGCTGGGCGCGGAACTTGTGACAGTGGGCGAAGGCACCTGTACCCTGCGCATGACGGTACGTGCTGAAATGCTCAACGGTTTTGGCGTGGCGCATGGTGGTATCACATTTTCCCTGGCAGATAGCGCTTTTGCATTTGCCTGCAATTCAAGAGGGCGTCACACGGTGTCTATTCATTGTACGGTCGAACACATCGCACCGGTTTTTGAAGGGGATGTACTGACTGCCGAAGCCCGCGAGGACAATCTTGGCAAGTCAATTTCAAATTATGCCATCACGGTTTCCCGTCAGGATGGGACTGCGGTTGCTTTTTTTCGGGGCGTGGCTTATCGGAAGCAGCAGATTTGGGAGTAGGATTTCGGGTTGGCTTGGAGACCTCCGAGGTCTTCGAAGACCTCGGAGGTCTCCAAGCCAACCCGAAATCTTACTCGTCCACAAATCCCACCAACCCGGATTCAATAAACCATTCCTCCTGTAAGACTTCATGACAGTGTAAAAAATGATCCTTGTCACCAAACCATTCTAATACGGTTTCTCTGGCCAGGTTGGTTGGCTTATCAGAAAGCAGGCTGTGATATGAAGTGTGAGGATATGTCCTAAAATCTTTCACATACTTGTGTTTCTGAGGGTTGGCATGTAGGTAATAGATCAGACGAGTAAAATTCGCGTCTGACTTCACTTTTACACGTTCAAAGCGGTCTTCAAAGAGACTGCTCACACGACCATAGGCCAGGTTCGTAGCCTTTGCATACGCATTGAACCAATTCGAAAATGGCTGGTGGATTTTGTTCCGGTGCTCAGTCCAGATTTTTTCTGACAAATGCTCTTCATCATTGATCTTGAGCAAAAAGTGAAAATGATTTGGGAGCAAAGCGTACGCGTAAGTCTCCGCAATTGGATTTATGTACTTAGCGTACAGGTTTAAAAAGTAGCGGTAATTGTCTGATTCAAAAAAAATGTTTTCGCGATTGTTGCCACGATTAAAGATGTGGTAACAGCCACCTGGCTGGAGTATGATTTTCTTTGGCATGGGCTAAGTTTTTTGTGTAAACAAATTTAGCCATTTTTGGGGATATTGCAAAATTTTATTGGATTGAAGTGTTTTGTAGACCTCGGAGGTCTTCGAAGACCTCCGAGGTCTACAAAACACTTCAATCCAATAAAATCTTAAGCCTGGAAACCAAACCCAATTTCGATCGTGCTTCCAGCAAATAAACCCCTCGAGGCAGGTTATTTACTTGAAATTGTCCCATTCCAACTACACTTTCCTGCACCATCACAGGCCGACCTAAAATGTCTGAAAGGATAAACTGGGACGGGATACCTGTTCCAAACTGGCAGAATATTGTTTCATGTGCCGGATTAGGCCAAACCCGAAGTGCGTTATCAGAAACAGTCGTTTCATGAGTGCCCACCAGACAACCCGGATCGAAGGCCTGACCAGGCGAACCGCCCAGACAACCCTCAAACCAATTCTCAGCATCATTCAGATTGCCATCCATGCTTTTGTTCTCAAGGGTATAACCATTGCCATCAGGTCCATCAGGCCAGGGCGCGGCATCGTCAAAACACAGGCTGAGGTACACCCGGCCATCAGGGGTAAACAAGCGCAACAGATCCCCATTGCCGTTCAGACCAAAGCCTATAGGCCCTGTTTTGTTCACAACGTTCGGGAACTGGCCGCTGAACTTAATATCATCCTGTACAAAGACATGGAAACTGTCCGGTAGGATAATTGTACCCCCCGGGATGTCAAACACATTGCCGTTGCCATCCCTTATTTGCCAACCCTCCAGGTCTATGGGGGCGCTGGAGCGATTAAAAAGTTCGATCCAGTCTCCGGCATCTGCATTCACGGCTGATTTATAATTGAATTCCGAGATGGTAGGTATCTCCATACACGGCGAGAATGCAGCACCCGGTGATCCGCCGGTACATCCCGCAAACCAGGATTCGGGCAGGTTGGAGTCAAGACCTGTATCTGCGCGTTCGAGGGTTCCTCCAAAACCATCCGCGATGCAAGGCCAGGGTTTCGAATCCTGAAAAATGACTTGGGCTACTTCATTTTCGTTGCGGTCAAAAAGGTGCAGCTCGTCGCCTTCATTATCGAGTTTAAAAGATAACGTGCCTAATGAGTTGGGTACAGCAGGGTTTTCTGCTAAAAAGTCATTGGGATTTTCAAAAATCACCAGATGTCCGCCGGGAGCCACAGTGGTACCGGTAGGAATTGTAAAACGATGGAACCAATCTTTGTCCCGGAGTGAAAAGTCTGAAAGATCCAGCAGTGTGGTGCCATCATTGCGGAGTTCCAGCCAATCCCCGGCATCCCGGGTCGGGTCAGAATTATAATTGATCTCGCTGATCTTCAGATCAAGGCTCTGACTAACCCCAACAAAATTGGCTGTAAAAGTGGTATTCCCGGCTACATCCGTAGTAAAGTTTTGGGCACTCAGGTTGCTGATATTTGGATTGGCTGACCAATTGATGAAAGCATATCCTGGGTTTGGGATCGCCGTTATATCTACTGGATTGCCATGAAAATAGATACCGGTCCAGGGCAGACTCTGCGGCACTACGGTGGAGATCTTAATGGTGCCGGCACCGGGTGGGTTGGCCTGCAAGGTGATATTTACTTCCTGATCCAACTGAAAATTGTCCACTATGTGCTGGCGCTGATTGGCTGGTCGTCCGGAATAGAAGTCTTTGAGCACCTGAACAGCGCCGCTCCATTGATTGAAATCGCCGGTGCCCCAGCGTTGGTTATGGCGCTCAATTTCCGGCCCCAGTTCTGCCGCATTACTTTCGATGAGTACATGGGCGCGGGTAGTGAGGAACGAAGTGTTCATCAGATCTGCAAAACGGTTGATGAAGAAGCGGCGGTACTCCGGGTTGTCCAGGAGGCTGCGCAGCATCTTTCCATAACGGGAATTATTGCCCAGTGTGCTACCCAATACATTGCAGCTGACGCAGGTGGAGCCACCAAGCGGGTTGCCGGAAGAATAAGATACATCCCAAAGGAGAAACTTCCAGGGGGCGCCTTTGTTATTTTTAAACAGGCGAATGTTATTGTAATACTCCTGCAACCAGTCCGTGCTTGCTACAAAAATTTCCGTTTGCAGGTAATCTGTAAAGTTTTCCAGATCCAGTAATTGTGAAGCTTGTTGGAATTTATCATCATCGGCCATGTCGTTGTTTGAAATGAAATTAGACATAGTCTCAAAATCATCGATCGTTCCGGTTTCGGCCACGTCCTGAGTAATGCCAAGATTCAGATTGAAATAGGTTTTGATCATATTTACCGAATCAGGATCTGCGCCGTAATTGTCCCGGACAAAATAATTGTCCAGACGTTCCCTGGCCACAAAGTGCCCCCAGTATTGGCCATTGATAAAGCCAATAACATTTTGGTAAGCAGCACGGCCAGCATGGGTGGTAGCTGCCAGCTCATTTACAATGCGGTCGCGCATTCGGGCCTGTGTCCAATCATCATCTTCGTTTCTGATGCGGAAGGAGCGAAACTTCTGGATGGGTTTGTCAGGAGCAAAAAGGGGATATTTGATCTCGTCCACAGAGCCATATTCTTCATCTACATCAAATTGAAGGCTTTTTTGCGCAAAACTCACCGACCAGTTTCCCACCACATAGCCAGCAAAATTGCCCTCGAATTGTTGCCCTTTATTTTTGTCAAAGTATTGCAGCGCTACTTGACCTTTCCTCGAATAGTTGTCATACACCTCAGAAAAATCTGCCGGAGGGATTGTCACCGAAACGACCGGGAGTGAGACGTTTTCGTCGATGAAATAAGTGGATGTAATACTTGGAGAGGGTAGTGCGAAAGGTTCAAATCGCTTTGCCCGAAGCACCGTGTTTTGGGTTACAATAATTGGGTCTGTGTAGATCTGTGCATTGATGTCGGGCTCGCTTCCATCTGCTGTGTAGCGGATCTCACCGGATCCAAGGATACTTACGGTCTGATTTCCGGAATAAAACCCAGCCGGGAGCGAAAACGCAGGAGCTGTAGCATAGTTATTTTCACAATCAAAGCCATTGAAGGCATTGGGTGTAGGTGTGGTGGTGGTACACCAAGCGCCGTCGTCGTTGATACGCATCAAAGTATGGCCCGGCTGGAGTATTTTCAGGGATACAGAATCTATCAGATTTCCGGTCTCATCATAGAGTTGAATGTTGTCGGCGAAATCAACTTTAAAATCGGTGTGCAAATTGCCATTGAACCCACCCCCGGCATAGAACCAGGAAGGTGTTGGGCCATAATACTGTGCATTTGAACCTATGCCCAGGTGTAGCCAGCTGCGTCCGGATAGGTCGCTGGAACCAGTGGAACTGTTATGGATTTCTACCGCCAGTACATTTTGGCCTGACTGAAGTAAGGCAGCAAGTGCAGTTTGATTCAGGGTAAAGGCTTCCGGAATGGCTGTGTTGTTATAAAAAGTTGCCTCATGATCACCGGCACCGGTATTCCAATTGGGTTGTCCGCTGAGGGTGCTGCTACGGGCAATCTCCTGCCCGTTGAGGTATGCAATGAAGCCATCATCATAATCCATACTGAATACACCCCGCACGATTTCTGCCAGATTGGCTACATCGAACTTACGGCGATAATACACGGAGAATGTTCCGGTGGGTACTACGGTTGCATCATCCCCATCGCCGTAACCAAAGCCACCCGGGCCCGTCTGCCAGGCTGCATCATCAAATCCAATCGTGTTCCAATCTCCGGGTGGGTTGCTGGTGCCGATCTGATAATGCCAGTTATCGCCTTCATAAACAGCCGTTTCCCAGTGATCTACACTTCCAGGCGGCGGTGTGACAGAGCCCCGGTTTTTACCGGAGGCAAATACGAGCAAACGTTCGCCCGGATCGATATCCAGATCAGGCAGTAGCCACCGGCCTGATTTTGTGCCATCGCTAAGCCCCCAACCGAGGAAATTGGCCGTCTGTGTACTGCCATTACGGATCTCGATCCAGTCGGGACGGTCGCCATCCTCATCCTGAATCTGGCCGGTATTGGTGGGTGCTATTTCAGTCAGGCGGATTTGAGCCTGAAGCGACCAGGCAAAACTTTGGGATAAGAGCAGGGCAAAGAGAAGACAAAGTCTGGTGCTGAAATGGAACAGGTTTTTCATGATGCGTGATTGGCTAAATTTGTTGGGGCAAGTTTATAAAAAAGGATGGGTAGCAGCGGGTAAAATCCAGGATGAGGCATCATTGCCCCCCCTCCATGAAACTATATTTGATCCTACTCAGTTCTGCTGGTCATACCTGCACAAATTTGAAATATGGAAGAAAAAATCCCTGTTCGGGAACACCTGGTGCTCAGTTCATTTGAATCGGGCGATAAACCTAATTTGATTCGATACCTGAACGACCCGGTCATTACTGACAACACCCACAACATTCCAAGCCCGTATACAGCGGCAGATGCCGACTGGTGGCTCAATCTGGTACGCGAACAACGCGAACAGTATGGAACAACCTTGAATTGGGCGATCCGGCATAGTCAGCACGGCGCCATTGGGAGCATCGGGTGCTTTCTTAGAACAGGCCTGGAGGGGCACAGCGACGAAATTGGCTACTGGCTGGCGGCACCTTTCCGGGGACAAGGGATCATGACAGAAGCAGTAGAGGCGCTGTGTGCATGGCTTTTTGAAACGCGTCCTAACTTGGCGCGTTTGGAGGCCAAAGTGCACTCCTACAACCCGGCTTCAGCGCGGGTACTGGAAAAGGCCGGATTCGAACGCGAGGGTTATTTGCGTCATGCCGCCTTTAAAAACAGGAAATTGATTGATGTGATCTTATTGGCGCGGATTCGGGAATGAGGGTGGAAGTTCTTTTGCCGATTGGTCTCAAAATCTGGTAAACCGCTCCGTAAATTCGTCCTTTTTGATCCTGGAAACAGGAATATTCACCTTATTTGGCATGACCACATACCCTCCATCACCCCGGATGTAGCTGCGTATGTGGCGCATATTGACGAGAAACTGCTTGTGGATGCGGAAAAAATCTCCATCAGCCAGCATCCCCTCCACATCTCCGAGGGTCTTGGTAATCAGATACATCTCACCTGTAGCGAGAAAGAATTTGGTATAGCTGCTGTCTGATTCGCAATACATGACATCCGCAAGTTCTACAAAAGTGTAACCATGGGCATAGGGCAGGGCGATCTTATCGAAGCGTTTGGCATCGGGCGCATAAAGTTGTTGGCGCAGCAGATCGAGTTGAGCTTTGTCGACGCGTTGTTTCTCAGCTACTTTATCTACCGCCTTTCTTAATTCTTCCGGATTTACGGGCTTAAGCAAATAATCCACAGCGCTGTACCGAAAAGCCTTAACGGCAAAACGATCGTAAGCCGTGGCAAAGATCAATGCAAAGCTGAGCTCCCCAAGTTCTTCCAGCAATTGAAATCCATTCATTACCGGCATTTCGATATCCAGAAAAACAAGATCAGGCTTCAAACTACGAATGGCCGCCAGCCCTTTTTCCGGGTCAATGTACTTACCCGCGACGGCTACTTCCGGGCAGGTTTCCATGAGCGTGAGGTGTAGTGCCTCTACGGCATCGGGTTCGTCGTCTATGATGATGGATCGCATGGTTGTAATGTGGGCAAATTGATTAATGTGGTTAATGTGATCAATGAATGCATGTGGTCAATGGGTTTTTCAGCTGTTTAAATCTTTATAAGGGTATTTCCATGACCACTTTTGTTCCAGTCGCATTCCCGTTTTCGTCCGTTAAGTCGATGGTTTCTAAATGTGCCAGTTTCCCGGTGGCTTTCAGTCGTTCGGCGGTAATTGTTTGTCCGAGGCTCTTTTTTGTAAGGGCGCTTTTGCTTTCCAGTTCGCCGGCAGCTGCACGACCGATACCGTCGTCTTCGACCTCTACCCGGAGCAGGTTTTCGGCAGGCAGGCTGAGTCTGAGCTGAATCTTACCACCTTCTTTGCGGTGCATCAGTCCATGCCAGATCGCGTTTTCTACATGGGGTTGAATAAGCATGCCGGGTATCAACAGGAAACTTGGATCTATTTCATCATCGAGGCTTAGGGAAAACTGTAGTTTTTCTTTGAATCGCAGGGCTTCAATGTCTACATATAGCTGAAGTGCTTCGAGGTCCCGGGCAAGCGTGATCCTTTCAGATCGGCTGTTTTCAAGCACCAGGCGCAAAAGACTGCTGAACTTTTGGAGGTATTTGGCCGCAGTATCGGTGTCGCGTTCTTTGGTATACCGGTAAATGGAATTAAGGCAATTGAAGATGAAATGCGGGTTGATCTGGGCACGCAGGTTGGCAAGTTCCAACTCGGTTCGACGACGGTTCTGGTTTTGTCTGTAGTTGTTAAAAAAGAAACCGGCGGCGCCCAAAAGGACCAGCAACACCAAGGCAAATACCAGGCGTTGCTGCTGGCTACGCGCATCCCGTAAAGCGAGTGCACGATCTTGTTCTGCTTTGGCAAGGGCTTCTTTTTGTTCGAAATCATGTGTCATCTGTATTTGAGTAACACGTTTGGTGTTTTCCAGATTATTGACACTGTCACGAGCGCTGATGTGGAGCTTATAATACCGAAGCGCATCCTCAGGTCGGTGTTGGCGTTCAGCGATCTGACTGAGGTCGGAATAGTACCGATCTTTATAGCTTGGGTCTTGAATTTGGGGGATCAGACCTTCTAACTTGTTTAAATACCTTTCCGCTTCAGACAGGTCACCGAGTTGTATCAGACATCGGCTCAGCGCCAGCAAGCAATTTGCTTCGGTTTCGGCCGTGGCTGTTTCAGGGTGTTTCCGGAGGGCTTCCTCGGCTTTCAAAAGCCATTCTTTTTCGCGTGAATGATTCTTTTTGCGTTCCTCCAACCGTGCCATCGTGAGGTAAAGAGGCACAATTCCAGGGATATTGCCTGTTTTTTCAATAAGTCTGAGTGCATTTTGGATGTAAAATGCAGCACTATCTGGCTGACCCATCCGGTCGTAAAGGTCGCCGAGCAAATGGCTGCAGGCACAAAGACCATGCAAGCGATTGGCCCGGGTGGTGAGGTCCACACAGAGCCGGGTGTATTGCAGCGCTTTGTCAGACTGCTCCGGCATTTCAAAGAGCTGAGCAGCCAGGGTAGAAATGATGTAGGTCATTTTGGCGGTATCCCGCACTTGCTCATAGGCCCGGTAACAGAGTAAAAACGTATCCGTAGCCTCCGGAGATCGGTTTTCATATAAATAAGAGAAAGCTATGTTTCCAAGAGATTGGGCTACACCGCGCGTGTTCTGTAGCTGCTGGTACAATTTCAGAGACTCCCGGCCATACTGACGACTTTTTTCGTAGGCCTTTACCGGTCTGAAATAGTTTGTGCTGATACTCCAATACAATTGCGCCCGACGATGCAAGTGTGCAGTATCAGAATCCGATGGAATGCTTTTCAATACAACAAACAAAGAATCGATCTTTGATTGCTGTGCAGAAACCGGCAAAGCCAGTAAAAAGGAGAACAGGGCAAGGCAAAGGCTTTTCAACATAATGGCAAAGATCAAAAACCCGATGGTTGAAATGGACTGAAATTTAAGGAACTGTGGGAAAAAGGCGGTAAGTGGTGATTTCACCCCGCCCAATGAATGATCCCTGAAACCACACACCCTCGCTTTTCACCATTCACCGGTCATTTTTCGCAGCTGGTTAAAAAAGCCTTCAGCTAGAGGCCTATCCACCCCAACCTTGTATCAAAATATCAATACAATGAAACAAATTATTGTCCTGACCCTCCTGCTTTCCTACGCCCTGTGTAGCTGCCAAAAAAACAATGAAAACCTCTCCGCCGATCTTTTTGACGGTAAAAAACTCGAAGGGAAATGGATTCCGGTTAAAAGTACTGTCATACTCAAATACAGTGACGGAACCGTCCAGAATGTCAGTGTAAATGCTGAACCCGGCGATTTTCTTGAGTTTAAATACACCAAGATCACAGGCCACAAATCGGAAGGTACGCTGTCCGCCGTTGCCCAAAACACGGCTTCCAGCGGTACCTGGTCGCTCGCGCAGGATAAGGCCGAGTTAGATCTGGTTTACAACGCAGCAGGCGGCGATCATTTTCAATACCGACGGATCGATGAACTGACCGATAATACCCTCATTATGAGTGCCGACGATAAAATGGTCCTGCTGTTTGTGGAGGTCAATGACCTGAACCAGAACGGCGCCAAAAAAATCACCGGAGGCAGTGTTTTTGAAGAATTTAAACGCTAAAAATCTGGCAATATGGAAAGACGAGACTTTTTATCCGCAGCAAGTTTGCTTGCTGGTTTGGGATGTATCCCGCACCAGTTATTGGGTGGCACATTGGTAAAACCAACAGGGTCTGGTGATCCACTTAAACCAGTGTTATTACCCGCCATGCCGCCCTTAGATCATAAAGGGAGTATGGACATCCGCGTCTGGGTTCGTTCAGGCATGACCAACGGGCTTTTTTCCAGTGTAGAATGTGCCGTAGCCCCCAAGGTCATGGGGCCGGCTCCTCACCTGCATAAGGCTTTGGATGAATTGATGTTCGTATTAGAGGGAACTGCCAGTGTGATGGTAGAAGAGGAGGTCGTAGAAATCGGTGCCGGTGGCTGGCATTTGCGGCCCCGCAACCTGAGACATACGTTTTGGAATGCCTCAGATCAGCCGCTTCGATTTGTAGACATGTACTTCAATCAACCCTTTGAAGAATTTTTGGAAAAGGTCTTCTTCGAATATACCCCTGAAAAAGGGTACCCGTATGGCTCTAAAACAAGAGACATGGTGATGAATGGTTTGAATGAACAATTCGGATTGGTATATGCCCCAACAGCGGGACAAGAACGGGAGGCCATTCAAAAAAAATACGGCCTGAAATAAGCTGATGGCTATTAGAACCATGATTTTCATTTTTCGCATCCTGCTATTTGGCCTCGGACTGTTTGTTACCTACTCTTTTGGCCGGGACACGGTGGAACCTATTTGGCATAGCCTGACCGGCACCAGGGTTGAAGGCCGTGTTTCCGGCTTTTTAGCTGGCCGTAATTCACCTTCCGTTCAACGCGATCCAGACGGGGTGCGGAAGGGTAAAAATCGCGCCCGACGACCGATCTTTATGTTCCCCACTACCGCCGGAGGATTGGACAGCCTGGAAGCAAGAAGCAGCTCCTCGACTTTTTTTGCATTCAGCAATTACAAAATGAATGAACGGGTTACCGTGGTTTTTGCTAATAATAAACCGGCCCATGCTCATATATTAGGTTTTCAACTCATTGCTACCTCATTCATATTGACCCTGCTGGGATTATATATGATTAGACTGGGGGCTTTGTGGCGCGAATGACCCTTCCGGTTAATCCTCAAATTTCAATCCTACAACCATCTTTTTCCCATGGCAATCATAGATGCTTTAGATCAGAAACTGCGGGAAACCTCTCCGAATGTCTACCTCGCAGTGCACGTTTTTGCCGATGATTATGTCAGCAAAGCAAAGAAATACGAACGCACAGGCCGTGAGGTGATCAGTGATGCGGATAAAATAGTCCACGGCCGGGCAGGAGAAGTGTATTCCGATGGGGTGCACAAAGGCGCAGATTGGGGCGGGAAAGCTGCAGGGGCTGCCACGGCTGGTATATTCTGGCAGCGGGGGCTGCCTTGGGCGGACTGGTTGCCGGGCCGGTGGGCGCTGTGATCGGTGCATGGCTGGTCAGTGGGGTGGCTGGGGCGGTCGGAGGTGCGATCGGGCGGTTTGTAACCGGGTTGGTAGACACTTTTGGGCGCGCTGTTGCCGGCTTGTTCGGGATTGATTTTCATAGCAATGGAACAACCCCTGGTGGTGGCACCTGGAATCGGACCGATTATGGCCATGGTGGTTGGGAACGCCATGAAAGAGGCCAGTCTTTTGATGTGGATGAAGTGATGGGCGCGGACGGAAGTTTCAGCCAGGATATTACAGGAAAGAGCGCCCACAGCGGCTATAATCACATTTCAAAGACGATGGGAAAGGAAATAGCCACTTCGAGGCGGTCGATAAGGCCGGGGTATTCCACAATGGAAACTCAGATGCGTATGGTTCTGCCTGGGGGAGTGCAAGTAATCATGATACGGACAAAAGCAACGTGAAACAGGGCAAGCATGTCTTTACTGAAGGCTCTGATGGTAGTAGCAGTGAACTTTGGTTTTATGAGGATGAAAGTTCGAAAGAAACGCATACCAGTCCTCCGCATAAAAATTCCAATGGAACTACGACGACTGATAAAACCGAAACCGAAAAAGACAAGGATGGCAAAACTACCGATCAAAAAAACAGCTCCACGACCAAGGATGACAAGCAAAATACCACAACAGTAACCCATACAACGGATGGATCGGGTAAAACCAAAACATCGACCGAAAGTACGGATAGCAATGGCGACCCCAATAATCCACCAGAGCCTCCTCCGGGCGACAATAGCGGTCGCGACAATCCAGAAGGACAAGGTTCAGAAGGTCCCCCTTCCGCCCGGGTGAAATGGGAAAAGGTCGTCCTGGCCATCCTTTTGATGAGATCCGGGCGCCGGGTTCCTGGAAAAACGACAAGGGCAAATGGCAGGGCGAACAGCCCCCGAACTACCGCGACGTACTGGCCGCCATCGTGTTGGTGCTCGATCCAAATTCCTACACAGGTCATGGAGATGCAGCCGACGAACAAGCCAGTCTGGAAGATCTCCGCCGAAAACTGAAAGGAATGGAGATCGAGTCGAAAGCCAGCGGCGAAGATTTTATACATCCTAAGGCCAAAGCCGGATTGCTCCATAAAATAATCCGTAGCGCTATTTAATACAACTTTAAATCCTTTATAAGATGAAATCAATTTTGATCTTCGGCTTGCTTTTTCTGAACGCATTCGCTCAGGCTACTACCTGGTATGTAGCCACCACTGGGAACGATAACAATTCGGGCTCCCTGGCTAATCCTTTCAAAACCCTCCCGGCGGCCATCGAAGCGGCCAATCCCGGCGATGAGATCCTGCTGCGCGGGGGCAATTATGTCAGTCAGGAGATCCGCGTTAACAAAAGCGATCTGCATATAAAATCCTACCCCGGCGAGTGGGCGGTCATTATTGCCGTCACGAATGTCGAGGACATCAGCGCCTGCCTTTGGTACAACGAACCCGAAACCTCTGGCGGTTCGCTGGAACGGCTCGAGATCGTGGGCGGATATTATTACGCTATCAAGTTCGAGACCAACTGGGATTGGGATAATTCCGTGCCCTTCAATCTTCGGCAGGGTGTCAGCAATGTCACCGTAAAAAATTGTGTCATTCACCACAGCGGAAGGGATGTGGTCAAACTGACTCCGGCATGTGCCAATATTTCCATCCTGAATTGCGAGATCCATCATTCAGGCGTTGGCCCGGGCGCTCAACTGGATTTTAATGCGGAGGGTATCGACAATGTAAATGCGCCCAATCTGACCGTTCGTGGTTGTTACTTCCATGACATCGCGACGACAGGGATCTACGTGAAGGGCGGTGGCCGGAACTGTGTCATTGAAGGAAACAGATTGGAGAACTGCGGCGAAGGAGGCATCTATCTGGGTTTTTACACGGATGCAGAATGGTTTGATACCGATTTTAACCCGACCTATTTTGAAAATATCAATGGCTTCGTCGCCAATAATCTGATTGTAAATACCCAACACGCTGGCATTGGCCTTTGGGGTGCAAAAGATGCGCAGATCTATAACAATACCGTTGTAAATGGTGGACAAGCGGAGCATGGTGGGTTGTTTTTTAACACCACAGATGTCTGGCTGGACGATAATAACTCGGCACGGGTGGGCAGTCAGAACGTGCGGGTACAAAACAACATTTTTGTACAGTCAGCCAATCAGAGCCTGGCTATGGTACGCGTTCGGGAAGGGTCACTAGTAGGCAACGCGAATGTGATCGACAACAACTTTTATTACGATCCGAATGGGGCTGTATTCCTGGACGATAATCTGGACTGGCAGGAGTGGACCCTTGCACAATGGAAGGCACAGACCTTTCGCGACCTGCACAGTTTTGACAAGGACCCAAAACTGGACGCGACCTACCACTTACTTGCTAGCAGTCCATGTATCAATACAGGCGTAACGCTTTCCATGGTTCCTCGAGATATTGACGGGCACCTGCGTTTGGACGGAGCCAATGATGTTGGCGCAGATGAATACGGCTCGGTTTCAGCCGTTCAGGGGACATTGCCAACGACCGATTTTAATTTGCGTATTTTAGGTAATCCTGTTGCGGAGCAACTTGTTGTTGAAGCTGTTTCTGAAAAAAATATTGAATTTCAGGCACAGATCCTGCGTCTGGAAGGGCGTCTGGTTTATAGTCAGGTGCTAAATATCGCGGCAGGAAAGTCGATGTATTCCTGGGATGTTTCTGCGATGGCATCCGGGGTTTATGTGCTAAAATTAGGCAGCCGCAGTTGGTTTTTTGTCAAAGATTAGCGGGTAAAAAAACGAATGCCGCTCCTGTTTAGGAGCGGCATTCGTCTATAGTAGGAGCTGTCTAATTAGTGGGGCCCATCCTTATGGTGTCAAATTTTATTTGGCTGGTACCTTTTACTCACCGGGTGACTTCAAGTCACCCGGTGAGTAAAAGGTACCAGCCAAATAAAATTTGACGGAGACAATAATTAGTTTATTTTTGAGACAGCCAATTTTTGCATGGCCTCCAGGCTCACCGAATCACCACCTTCCGCTGCGCAACACCTCCTTCACTCGCCAGCTCCAGCCAATAGATCCCGGCAGGAAAAGCACTCAGATCGGTACTGAATGCTGCATCACCGCGTGGTGCATTCAGGGTGCGGGTTTGAAGCGTTTGCCCTTGCGCATTTTTTACCGCGATCCGGAGCACTCCACCTGCAAATCCCTGGATATTAAGATTTAGTACACCAGTACTTGGGTTCGGGAAAATTTGTAAATCCGAAGCCCAGGAAGGCAAGGTGGTAGTACTGCTTCCAGTTTCAATCACCACGGTCACAGGTACTCGTTCGCTCGTGCAGGTATACCCATACAGGCTGACCTCCCAATTGTAAAAGTAGTAGTAGCGCTCCGTATTAAAGCTTGAGTTCTTGATGCTTAAGATTCCAGGTATCTCGTAAGGGAATGCACACCCCTGGTTGCTGCGGCGCAGTTGTGGACCAGCAGAGCCGATACTGCTTTGGTTGAAAGGGGCATCCGTAGTTAGCTCATAGTCGGTACCAACAGGCACCTCAAAATTCAGATCAATGACCGTTGTGCCAGATGGAATATTGACAATTTTGGTCTGTATGATGTCGCCATTGGCAGCTAACAGGTTGATTTTTCGTTCTCCGGGTACGGTGGTGATCACTTTGGTTTTTAGCAAAATAAAGGGTTCAAAACAGTCAAAAATTAAACCTCCATTGTAATTATTGTCGCTGGTAGCAGAACCCTGGTGATTTTCCATACCGACAAAATCATTGGGCAGACCATACTCGGAGGTGCTATTTAGCCAATAGGTGGTGTTTTCTGTAAGCAGCGGAGTTGTAAAGGTGTTGCCCACGGCAAGACTGGTCTGGTCCGTCTCGGTGGCATACCAGCTCACCATATTTCCGGTAGCGAGCAGGGTAGCGGATTCGCCCACTAAAATCGTATCAGGCACCACACCCGGCGAAGGCGCAGCCAGTACACTGACATGTATGGGCGTTGAACCGAACATCGAACAGAGTCCCTGCGTTGCTACACTGTAAGCGCCTTCCTGGCTTACTTCGATGCTCTGGGTAGTAGCCCCGGTATTCCAGAGGTAACCAGCGGCCGATGAAGCAGTCAGGACCACCGCTCCTCCTACGCAAAAAACGGTATCTCCCAATGCTTCAATGCCCGGTATCTCGATAGGATCAACAGTCACCACCACGGAGCCGGAGATCGCGGTACAACCATCCAGACTGGTGATGGTAACGTTATAGGTGCCTATAGTGGTAGCAATGATGCTTGCTGTAGTGTCCCCGGTATTCCAGGCATAACTTTTGAATGGCTCCGTCGTGCTCAGGGTGACACTCTGACCCGTACAAAAGGTGGTCGGGCCATCGGCCAGGATTGAAACAGCCGGAGAAACACAACCGCCTTCGAAAAGGGTTGTATACTGATCTACCGTCGGATCGTAAATAACATCCCGTACGCCGGAAGGCCAGTTGACTATTACTGAGTCAATTTTGGTGAGCTGCCCCATACCAAAATGTATCTGGAGAGAATTGCTGATGCCATAACTTTCGCCGGAGCGCACTTCACGGGTCTGAATGCCCAGTGCAGAGTATAGGTACACTTTTGCACCTACACCATTGCGGTTGCTTTGTTGGCCGCGCAGGTTTAAACCATAAAAATGGTTGTCATTCCCGTTATTCATCCAAAGGACATCGGGAATATTGGAAGGGTCTGTATAAACCAGTGCGTACCCCGCGTAAACATCCTGAAAACCATCCCCATTCAGGTCGCCAATGGCGAAGGATTCTACTTCATGGTTATCAAATGGATTGGGAATTGCGGTAAAGGTCTTGTTGCCATTATTGTGGAAAATGTAATGTTGATCTCCGGCAACGATAATGTCTGTATACCCGTCATTGTCGAAATCACGGAATACCCCTTGCAGCGGAAGCCCTTGAATGGCTCCCAGGAAACCCGAAGTCGGCGTGATATCCGTGAAATGCCCGGCGCCGTCATTCTCCAGCAATTGGCTATTTACATCATGGTTAGTGATGAAGCAGTCAAAGTCCCCATCGTTGTCGATGTCGCCAAAATCTGCGGTCCAGCTTTGGGCTCCGATGCGCAGGCCCGAGGTATTGGCGGTGTCCTGGGTGTAAGTTCCATCCCCGTTGTTCAGAAAAAGCTGGTTGATGCGGCGGGGGTCTGTGTCGCTGGTCACACCCTGGCGGCAGTGTGCGATGTAGAGATCCAGGAGGCCATCATTGTTTACATCACTCCAGACGGAACCGTAGTTGCCGGAATTGTCTGAGGCGGGGAATGTGCTCAGGTTGATCCAGTTGGGCTGGTAAGTGAATGTGCCGTTTCCATTGTTGCCAAAAATGCGTGAAACACCATCATCATGACAAACAAAAGCGTCCAGCCAGCCATCATTGTTAATGTCGGCAAAGTTTACACCCTGTACAAAAGTGGTAGGGTTGGTGATATTTTGAATGCTAAAAGTGCCATTGGCGTTCGAACGTGCAATTTTAATACCGTTTTGATAACCGCCGGCAAGTACATCACCCAGACCATCATTGTTTACGTCAGCGGCGCACATTCCCCAGGTATCCGCGCCGGGAAGTTGGGTTTTGGCTGTAGCTGTGAAAGGCTGTCCGGGGGCGTTTTGAAATTGAATATTGAGCGCAGTGCCCTGATCAAGCCGGGCGATGTCGTCCAGGCCATCGCTGTTCATATCCAAAATAGCAATGGCTACGCCACTGAAATGGTTGACAGGAGTGAGCAGGTTGGTTTGATTGGTGAAACTGATCTGGGCCTTTAGATTAGCAGAGGCAGCCCAAATGAGCAGAAAAAGGAGGGATTTTTTTTTCATTTTCAAATAAAGGATAGAAAAGCGGGTCGCAAATAGGTTTTACCTAAAATGGTCTGCAAGGTAGCGGGAAAGTTTTACCTTAAAGATGAAGAGCGTAGATTGGCAAATGGGCGACAGTGGAATTGGAGAGGTACCCCTACGTTAATGTCCCCGCTATTCCTATGGCGTCGAAAAGGCCCGCGACAAGGAAGAAGATGCCCGCGACAAGCAAGAAAATGTGCGTGATAACCGCGAAGACAAGCGTGACCGTGCCGAGAACAAGCAAGTGCGCAAGGAAAAGAAAGCGCAGAGAAGATGAAAACGGCAGAGGACAAAAAACAGCAAAACAGAAAAACTAGGATTTTCGTTTTGCAGCATAGAGGGTGTCTCATCAACCAAATGAGACACCCTCTATCATTACAATTCCCCCATTGCCCGTTCCAGGTCCTCCCATAGCCATTGCGGATCTTCCAGGCCAATATAGAACCGCACAAACTGCCAGGGCATCGGTGGTGCAACCCGTCCGGGGATGTTATAAAATCCGATGGTTGGAATCATCAGGCTCTCGTGTCCACCCCAACTCACGGCCATCAGGAAACGTTCGAGCCGGTGAATGAAAGCTTCCATTTTATCCATGGAGTCGGTTTTGAACTGCACGGAGAAAAGTCCGCCACAACCCCGCATCTGTCGTTTGGCCAGTTCAAGCTGTGGAAACGATGGATGAAATGGATACCAGATCCGTTCCACTTTTGCGTGCCCATCCAGTTTTTCAATAAGCCAACGGGCGCTTTCGTCACTGCGTTGGAGACGCAGCGGCAGGGTACGTAGGCCGCGGATTACCAAAGCGGCATCGTGTGGACTCAAAATGCCCCCGAGCGTCATGAGTTCCGATTCAAAGATCTTTTTCACCATCGGCTTGCTGCCGCAAAGGACGCCGACCACCACATCCGAGTGGCCGTTGAGGTACTTGGTGCCAGAGTGCAGCACAATGTCAATGCCAAAAGCCGCGGGATTCTGGTAAATGGGTGAACTGTAAGAATTGTCGATCATCGTCACAATGCCCCGCGCCCTGGCGAGCGCCGCACAGGCAGCCAGGTCCTGACACTCATAGGTCATCGTGTTTGGACTTTCAAGGTATAGTACCGTGGTGTTTGGGCGCAGCGCAGCTTCGATGTGCTGAATATCCGTGCCGTCCACAAAAGTGTGTTCTATCCCAAAACGAGACAGGAATTTGCGAAGCAAAGCAGATGTCCACGAATAGGGGCCTTGCTGGCAAACGATATGGTCGCCGGCATTGACGTTGCCAATCACCGCCGCTGCGATGGCACCAGCCCCACTGCTAAACACAAGCGCATCTTCGGTCCCCTCCAAAGCGGCGAGTTTTTTACGCAGGATCTCTACGGTTGGGTTGTTGCCACGGGAGTACACGTGATTTTCCAATTCGTCCGAAAAGGCCTCCCGAAATGCCATCAGATCCGGGAACGCAAAGTTGCTGGACTGGATGACGGGGGGAGAAATGGCCTGGAAATAGTTTTCACGGTCTTCGCCCAAGTGGGTCAGGATATCGGAGAGATGGGGCGGGTTGCTATGGTTCATTTGTAAAATTTTTTCGACAAAAAAAGAGAAAAAGAGCCACGAACGCCACCCTGCTTTAAAAATTTAGTATAAATTTTTGAAGTAGACACGCAATTTTCATGGCTAAAAACGAATTCTCGATAAAAATCAGTCTGTAGCCGCCAGTTGATTCAACAGCGGATTCGCATACATTTTCAATAAATACGCACGGCCCATCCCCTCCTCATCCAGTGTAAGCAATTTGAACCGCTGTTCAAAATAGGCCAGGCATTTTTCATGGTCTTCGTCGGAATAATAATTGCGGAACGAAGCGGTTTGGGTGAGCAGATCCTGCGCTATATAATTGATCGGGCGGAGTTTGAAATGCTGGTGAATACGCTGATCGATCATTTCAGCCAGTAGCTCCAGTTGCTTTTTTGCACTTGGGATGGCGTCAAATGCATCCAGTTCTGCATCTAAAGGAGTAGAAAAATGAAAATTAACAGCGCCTTTGTAGCCTTTCAAACCCAGCAGCATGTGCTGTACATCCTCTTCGAACGTTTTTTTAAAGTCCGGGTTGGCGCGTTTGTTCAAAAATTCCTGGGTTTTGAGCAGGTCGCAGGGGTCATGTTCGTAAGAAATGGCGACCGGCACCACCTTCAGTTCCCGGAAATAGGTTTTTAGATCAGTTTTCGTGCTAAGACTGAGCATTTTAACCAGTCCAACCTGTGTCCGGTCATCGCCGTCTTTGGCACGGCCTTCCCGTTGTGCGATCCAAACGGAGTCAGTTTTTCCCGTGATCTGCTGCCAGATATACTGAGATAAAAGGAGGGAGTATCGGTAAAGCTCCATGGGCGACCCCGTCCTTTTTACCACAAAACTTTTATTAATGTGAAAGATCAGTTCCGAGATGCGGTTCCGCATCAGGTTGTCGCCGATGGCGATCTGGCTGGTTCGGAATCCATGCTCAAACAGCACGATGTTGAGGAAGGCGGAGTCCAGAATGATATCCCGGTGATTGGAGATAAACAGATACTGCTCCGAAGGATCCAGATGTTCCAACCCACCCGTGGTCAATGTTGAAATACTATCTTTCTCAATGGCTTTGAAGAGCGGATAGGCAATTTTTTCCTGAAAATCGCCCACAGAGTTTATCCCGTCTTTTGCATCCAGGATCAGTTCGTTGAGTGCAGGAGGTAAAAAAGCCTTCATCCCCTGAAGCAAACTTTGAAAACCAAATAATTCCTGAATAGCTGCCTTGACTTCTGCGTCACTGTAAATGGTAGGCCCCGCTTCGTTTTGCATGATGGATCAGATTTAGGATGCGAAAGTACGGAAAGGGTGATTGGTTAAGCGGGGAATTGGTGATTTGGGGATTTGTTGTGCCAGCGCCTGATATTCAAATCGCCGTCAGGAAAGTCAGATGCCAGGCTCCGGCACAACAAATCCCCAAATCCCCAATTCAACAGATCACCAATCCCCGATCATCCCCCCAGCAAGCCAAGGAAAAACGCTTTTTCCGAAAGTATGGCCTCGTTTTGAATGGCTTTTCGCAGTGCATTCGTAGCAACGCTGTCTTTCGGAATACGGTTCAGTATTTTTTCAGCATATCGAATGATATTCAGGTAGTTTGTGCGGTGATAACCCAATACCCGCTTGCGTTGAATATAGTTGCGCATGGCATCGAGGTGGGATTGGAGGGTGTTTAATTCGCCCAGTTCAAAGTAGGTCTTGAGCAACAGCGTTTTAGCGGCCAGGTTATGGAGCGGATCTCGGTAATTGGCTTGCTGAAGCAACTCCAGTACGTGCCCGTGATTCTTTTCTGCATAAGCAAGACGGGCAAGGTTGAAGCTGAAAACACTTTCCCGGTAACGGCGCTCGAGCCGGTTTTTATATGCATTGATAAAGAAACGCACCCAATCCAGTTCGCCGACATGCAGGCCAATGGCTACGATGTTGTGGTAGGTAAAGCGCGAAAGCATGCCGTCCTCCAGAAGCTGATCTCTGGCAAGGCCCTCTTTGTAAAGATCCAGGGCTTCACTGTAATAGTCTGCGTCTCCGGCGTTTAAACGGCGTACGCAATAGTTGATGGCCAAAATGAAAAGTCCATGAAGTTCTTCTGAAGTAAACCGCTCGCCGTTATGGAGTAAAATCGATTTAAACTGGTGAAAATGGCCTTCATCCGTCGGGTTTCGAAGCATCCGATAACAATGCAGATAGACCGCAATGGCGGGCAGGCTTGCGAATTCCCCCTGTTCAGCGCTTTCAACGAATGTTTCCTCCCAGCCTTCTTCTGTATCAGATTTGTAAACCGTCTGATGGGCTGCCAGCAGGCAAACGATCTGAAGTTTTTTGGCTAAAAATGCAGCATCTACAGATTTACTGGCGCTGCGGAGCAATGATATATCAGTGGGATTTTGTGGGTATGCCACCTGGTGGGCTTCCCAGTCCAATAGATATTGTAGTTCGTGATAAGCGGCATTCCGGAGGCTTTGTGTCTCTATGGCTTTGCCCAGGTTTTTGCGTACCCGATCAAATGCAGTGGGCATTTTTCGTTTTCGATAAGCCGTGGCGAGTTGAAGTTGGGCGCCAAGTTTGTCGGAAATCTGTTCCTTAACGGCTAAATATTGCTCCAGAAGGCTATGTAAATAACTCATAAGCAAACGGAATTTTTGCTCATCAAAGGTGCTTTTTTTGCCAAAAACCGCGACCCAGGCACTTTCTTTGGTAAATTCGCCCCCTGAAACCACATGCTCAAAGAGTAATATCACATCCTGCCGCTGATTAAAAAACGGCGAGGCAAGAAACTTTCGGACTTCCCGGATCTCGATGGGGGAGAAGGAACGGGCGAGTTGAAATAAGGTGCTTTTTTCCATTTGGATGGAGGGTGTCAAAAGAGGCTGTCTCACAAGTCTTTTACCCAAGCTTGATGTCAAATTATATTCCTTTTGAGTCGATAAATCTTCCAGGTTTTTAAAACCTGGAAGATTTGTGCCTGAAAAAACGAAATAATCTATGGTCGCTTCGGATTGAGATTAACCTATGGCGCAGCCTCTTTCAAACAATTGAAGTCTGAAGAAATTCAAAGGACAAACTTCGTTTATTTTTCTGACCCAAAATTGAAAAAAATTATCCTTTCATTCAATTATTTTGCTCTTAATAATATGATTATCAATCATTAGAATAAAAAAGTGTAAAAAAAGTATTCTACAAAATGATTTTTTTGATGTTGGTGGGCCAGATGGCCCGCCGCACTTTTGTATCGTCAAAGAAATCTGTTGGCCTTTTTGACAGAGGGCGCCCTCTCCCCCGCTTGGCCAAATCAATTAACGACTACTATTTTTTCAAAAAAAATCTAATCCTATGACACATTTTTTCTCACCTGGTTTGTGGCGCACAGCACTCGCATTGTCGATCGTGCTGTTTATGACACCAAGGTTGTTTTCCCAATGCAACCCGGATATAACTCCACCGGTTGCGGCTTGCGATGAGTTTACAAACGTTGCCTTAGGCGCGGATGGTACTGCTACCATTTTCGCAGCGACCTTTGACGATGGCTCCGTTGACGATTGTTGTCTGGGCTCATTTCTGGTTCGCAAACAGGCAGATGGCCCTTGCGATTCGGATGTTTTGCCCGATAATTTTGAGGCTTCTGTTACATTTTGCTGTGCTGAAGTTGGGGTTCCTTTCGTGGTAGAGCTTCAGGTCAATGACTGTTCAGGTAATAACACACTTTGCCTGACCACGGTAACCGTGGTCGACAAAATCGCCCCGGCACTACAGGCTCCGGCCAATGTGACGGTCTCTTGCGAAGCTTTTGACCCAACACTCCTGGCTTATGGCACAGCTGTTGTGACTGACAATTGCTGTTTTGACAACACGGTAGTGACGGTAAATTACACCCTGTTCGATACCCTTTGCAGCAAAGGGACCATTACCCGGGTTTTCCAGGCATTTGACTGTAGCGGCAACTCCAGCACCCTGGGTGTGCCGTCTGCTATACAAACGATTTTGGTCAATTATGAACAGGACTACTATGTTCATTTCCCTCCGGATGTGTTGACAACCGTTGCTACGCCATGGAATGAATACGGGGAGCCGGTGTTCTTTAAGGAAGATTGTGAATTGAATGGGATTTCGTATACGGATCAGGTCTTTCCCAATGAACCGGATTGTGATCTAAAAATCCAACGCACCTGGACGATCATCAACTGGTGTACCTACGATCCGAATTTTCCGCTTATTCAAATACCTAACCCCGATCCAAATGCACTCAATAATCACCCGGACAACCTCCCGGGACCTATTGTATCTGAAGCAGGCGCGGCCCCGCCTTGGGTTTCCACGAATGTAAAAATAAACCCAACCGACCCGAGTCTTACCGACTACTCAACTTTCTGGAATGCCAATGCGAATGGTTATCGGTATAACCAGATCATCAAGATCACGGACTCATTTTTTGTGGCCGTAAAGGGAAAGGTATTCTCTGATGAATCTGCCGACTGTTTCTACGAACCAGGGGAGGAACTCCTGGGAAATTGGACCGTGAAGGTAAAAGGCGGCGTGTCCAATGATGTTTTTGAAGTGCCAACAGATGCCAATGGTGAATATTTTGTCATGCTGGATGGGGTAGATACCGTTGTTACAGTTACCCTGGTCTCTTCCTCCAACTTTGGCCAAAACTGCCAGAGCGAATATACGGTAAATTTACTGGAAGGCGAAACAGTCATTCAAGATGTCCCGGTCCATCTGGAGCAACGATGCGATTTACTTTCAGTGGGTATAGCCACGCCTTTCCTGCGTCGTTGTTTCCCCAATTATTACAAAGTGCAGGCCTGTAACCTGAGCAGCGCGGTCGTTCCCAACGCATCTGTTGAAGTCTCTCTCGACGACTTTTTCTCTTACACGGGTAGCTCTATTCCCGGCACCCTGGTGAGCGGCAATACTTACGCTTTCCAGCTGGGCGACCTGGCCGCGGGCGAATGCCGGACCTTTAATGTGAACTTCACGGTCTCTTGTAATGCCACCCTTGGAGCGACCCACTGTACAGAGGCGCATATTTATCCTTACGATGATTGCCGCGGTAGCAGCTCCAACTGGAGCGGTGCAGATGTAGCGGTGAGCGCCACTTGCGATGGCGACTCTGTACGCTTTGCGATCAACAATGTGGGCGATGGCGCCATGACGCAACTTATGGAATTTGTGGTGGTGGAAGATGTCGTGATGCGTCAGGAAGGCTCCTTCCAGTTGGGCGTCGGTCAAACACTGAATTTCAGCCAACCTGCCAATGGCAGCACCTGGCGCCTGGAAGCACAGGAAGAACCCTTGCACCCATGGGGTGGTCCGCAGGCGGTTGCGCTGGAAGGTTGTGGCGGGTTGAATACTCCTGGTCTGGTCAACATCTTCCCACTAAGCGACCCGGATCCGTTCGAGGCGACCGCTTGTCTGGAAAATATCGGGGCTTTTGATCCAAACGACAAACAGGGTCTCCCAAAAGGCTACGGTAGTCAACACTTTATTAAAGCCAATACGGACATTGAATACCTCATCCGTTTCCAGAATACCGGGAGCGATACGGCCTTTACGGTGGTCATCCGGGATGAACTGACGGCTAACCTGGACCCCAACTCCGTGCGCGTAGAAGTGGCCAGCCATCCGATGGAATTTGCACTCCTTGAGGGCAATGTATTGCGCTTCACTTTTGAAAATATTCTGCTGCCTGATTCCAACGTCAACTGGGATGCCTCCAATGGTTTTGTAAAATTCCGGGTGTCTCAAAAGCCGGATCTGGCAGACGGAACCATCCTTGAAAACAGCGCTGCTATTTATTTCGATTTCAATGATCCGGTCATCACCAATACGACCCTTCATACCGTTGGAAAAGATTTCGTTTCAGTGAGTACAGATGACCTGACCAATGATGGGCTGCTTCGCGCCTATCCCAATCCCGCTTCCGACGCGGTCTTTTTTGACCTGATAGATTTGACGAATGCCGGAAGGTTTGAGCTGACCAATAGTCTTGGACAACTAATTACAGCAGAAAGTTTCACTGGAAATCAGTTTCGTTTTGAACGGAAAGGCCTGCCTGCGGGCATCTATCTGTTTCAGATCACAAGCAATAACACAAAAATTGCCAGCGGGAAAATTGTCCTGAAATAGGCCAGTAAACCGGTAAGCAAGTTCTTTCCAGCTACTTACGAAGCCGCCCTGTCCCGAAATGTCGGAGGCAGGGCGGTTCATTTTTTACTAATGTAGAAACGGTATGATACCGCGAAAAAAATCAAAAACTTATTCGATCACCACCCGCTTCGTGTAGCGTTTCCCGTCTACCACAGCTTCCAGTAAATAAATCCCACTCCCTGTTTCACCCAGATTTACCGGGATAAATTCATGCCTGGCAGGATCATCCACTTCCCAGGCTGCGATCACCCGGCTGTTGATATCAAATACCCGAAACTGAACTGGGGAGACCCATTCCGGGTTTAGCCTTATACTGAATTGACCGCTGCTGGTCGGATTCGGATATACCGACAGGGAATTTCCGGGACCTACAAAAACGACATCTTTACAACTTTCGGTGGAACACTGCGCCCCATTGGCCTCTGTCCGGAAAACATATATGCACACGGAATAAGAACCTGGTCCGGGGAAAGTGTGATGGAGCTCTTCGTTTCCGGTGGTTTGCTCTATTACATTCGAATCGGTAAAGTACCAATAGACCTTGTCTGTGCTGCAAACTGTGTTACGCGGTTGAAAAATAGCCATATAAGTGGCAGCCTGGAAATCCGCATACAGGATCCCTTGTAAATAGATGTCATTCATGGAATGATCGCAGAAACAATTCGCCGCCATGACACAATCCGGTAAAACAATACAATCATAGAAATTGCAGCATTGGGAATGACTGGCATCGTCGTTCAGGGCATGTAAAGACACGGTAAAGCAGACCGTGTCGCCCGACATTGCAGGAAGCCCCAAAGGCAGACTGAAAGCCTGTGTTCCGCCGGGAGCTAAGCCGCCGCCGAATACAATGGTCTGATTGTAAGCGCCTAATCCTGCTGGTGAAGTGCAAACAATATGGGCTTCACCCACGGTGTAATTCGAGGTGTTATGAATAATTCCCGAATAGGTCCAGCCACTCGAACCGTCAACATTACACTCGATAACTTCTGCTGAAATGTAGCCGCATGGCGGCTCGCAGCTCAGCTCGAGGGTGTCTCTGCAAACCACTTCGCCATCCTTCATCCACTTAATTTCCACAAACTGGGGTGGCGCCTGATCCGATTGAATACAGATGGTCGGCAGCGTGACGACGCCCAATGGAATACTGGTACCCAGCGGCGGTGCCACCGTCAGTTCAATGAGGGTAGGTGTCAAACTGTTTGTAAACCAACCGGAACCAAATGGATTATTCATGGTCATGGTTACCCCGGCACTCAGCATGCAAATGTTTATGCCATCAAAATACCCGGTGGCATAATTGTTAAACAAGGAGATGTCATAACAACAGCCTTCATCCCCCGCCGGAGTAACATCCTCAACCAACTCGACCCCAATATCGTTGCAAGGCTGACAATCAGGAATTTCGATACAGTACAAGGTATCCAGGGAACAACACTTAGAGGTGTCGATCGGATCGGGTTCTTCATCGTGGGCAGTCAGATTAAAACAAAACAGCTCCCCTGCGATATTGGGTCCCGACAAAATTACCGTGTACGTTTGACATTCACCCGGATCGATCGGGTCACCCGAAGCATCAATAAACGGAGGGCTGACCACGATTCCGAACGGGCTGGTAGGATTGATCGCAATATATTGAATACTATATGCTGCATCGATCGGATTACATACCGTAATGCTGTAATACACTGCAGTATCATGACAATAAATAGAATCCGAAGCCAAATACAGGCAATCCGGTTCGACCGGGCAATCGAACTCCAGGGTATCTGAACACGCGATATTGAACTCAAAATCATACCAGTCAAAAACGATCTGTTGGGGTAGATTTTGAACGTTGGTCAGACAAAAGATAAGGAAACTGTCTAAGGCGCCTTCCGGAAGCGGGGTATTGGGAAGACTGTTCACCAGGCCAATGGAATGGTCGCTGATCGAATAAACACTCAATGAAGGGTCCAGGCCACTCAGGTCAAAATTAAAGTCCGTATCGTCGCTGTGGATCACCAGTCCAAAGAGACTGTCAAATGGGTTGGTGTAGGAAATGATCCAACAGCAGGCCTCTCCTTCCAGGGGGACGGCCTCCACCATCAGTCCTTCGCAACCGCAATTTATTAACTGCAGCATCAGGGATTCGGAAGTATCCGAGCAGCCAAAACTGGTGGTACAAGTAAGCGTGTAGGTGCCGCTTTGGGTTACTATCAGGCATTGCTGCGTCTCTCCGGTAATCGGGACACCGTCCTTATTCCATTGGTACGAGGCCATTCCAGGCGGACCACAAATAGTGTCCGGATTGCAGGCTTCGTAACAACCTACGGGCACCAGACAAAGGTCTGGCAATGGGTGAATCACGGCGCTGGCTGTTCCCTGACAACCGCTGGTGGTATCCGTCCCGACCGCAATATAGGTCCCGGCTTGGAGCACAATGATGGAAGTGCCCGTGGCGCCGTTGCTCCAGGCGTACACGACGTTGGCTTGGACGGGGGTAATGGTGAGGGTGATGGGACTGCCTTCACAA
Source organism: Saprospiraceae bacterium (assembly GCA_044350425.1). Lineage (GTDB taxonomy): Bacteria > Bacteroidota > Bacteroidia > Chitinophagales > Saprospiraceae > M3007. Next base: position 61,328 of record JBILHS010000007.1, read on the forward strand.
TCGTCCGGACTGATGGTAATGGTAAATACGGGAGAAACCTCCACGGTTACGACAAACAGCGCTGAAGTGTCTGAGCACAAATTAGCATCGGTAACGATGACCGAATATCCGGCAAGCAGGTTATTGTTACAAACGACCAGGGTCTGAGCTGTTGCGCCGCCTATTGGGTTGTTGGCAGCATCCAGCCATTGATAGGTATATCCGGTGCCCAAAGGTGCGCTCAAAGTGGTACAACCGACATCGCAGATCACCGGATTCCCGGTAATGTAAGCAAGCGGTGGAGGCAATACGACAATCGTTACGGGTTCAAGTACTAAGGAACAGCCATTGGCATCCGTAAGCGTCACCTTATAAGTACCTGCGGTGGTGGTGGTAATCACCTGTGTGGTAGCTAAGGTAGACCACAAGTAATTAAAGCCCGCTGGAGCAGTCAGCGTTACCGTTGTTCCGGCACAAACCGTTAGTCCAGGAGCAACCGTAATGATTCCTGGCGGTACCGCCGGGTTGATCATAAGTGCTAAAGTGGCAGTATTGGTACAACCCATTGCGTCGGTTACCGTAATACTTACGTTGTAATTTCCGGCTGTCAAATAGGTGTGCGATGGATTCTGGGCGCCGTTGGTGGAGCCATCATCAAAATCCCAGGACCAGCTGATAATACCGGCTGCGCTGGCATTGAACAACACGGCATCGCCCACACAGGCCGGGCTTGGATTGGCCGAAATGATTGGGACCGGAGCGCCTCCGATCGTAATGCCCCGCGTGATCTTGGCTTCACATCCATTGGCGTTGGTAACTGTGAGCATAACGGTATATGGACCCGGAGAGGCATACGTATGCATCGGATTTTGAAGGGTGGAAGTATTTCCGTCTCCAAAATCCCAGAACCAGGAGACAGGGCCTTGTCCCGGTTGGAAGTTGGACAAATCCATAAAGGTGGTCTGGGTGCAAACACTGGTAAAACTAAAATCCGCTACCAATGGAACACAAACCAAAGCGCCAAAGCTCACCGGACAGAAGCCTGAGCCAGGCGGCGCTTGGGGCACCAAGCCTTGCAGCAAAACTTTGAAGCAACCTGCCTGCGTATATGTATGGACCGCGTTTTGCAAGGTACCATTATTGGCATTGCTGTTGGGGTCCCCAAAATTCCAGCCCGTAAGGGTTATGTTGGCACTGGAAGTCACGGCAAAGTCGACGATGTTGCAGTTGGGCATCTGGTTGGTCGCTGTGAAGGACAGGTTGTAGTTTTCCGGGATACAAATGGAATCAGCCAGACAGCTATCCTGCACCACAGCGACGGTATTGGAGGTATTCATACAGCCGTTCGCATCCATTACTACAGCCCAGTAACTAAAGACCGCCGGCACATTCGTGTTCGTGTGCACCAAAGTATCCTGTCCGGCCGGCAAACCTTGCAAAATGCCGTTGCAAAACCAGGAGAATGAATACCCGGCGCCATTTTGAGCATAAAGCGTGATACTGGCAGGGTTGGGTGGAATGATGCAAATAACTGAAGTACCCGGAGGTGTAACGGAGGCTACCGGTCCGGGAAGTGCTGTTGCCGTAAAGGTGCCTATGGCTGTACAACCGTTGGCATCGGTGGTGGTTACGATATAGTTTCCGCCGGTCATGATCGGGATGGTCTGGGTGGTGGCAGTGGTAGACCACAGGTAATCAGTAAAGCCCGCACCGGCGTCCAGAATGGCTGGCACACCCGGACAAAGATTTCCGATCTGGGTGATCACGGGTTGTACCGGGGCATTTACGGGCACGACAATACTTTTTGACAGGGTGGCATTGCATAATTTGACCGTCACCATCAGGGTGGCATTCCCACCCACGTTATTCCATTGTACGGTCACATTGGGACTGCCTTGCCCGCTGACCACACTGCCAAGATTGGCAGGCGTAACGACCCAGTTATAAGTGGCTTCTGGGTGTTGCGCAGGACCAGCCGCGTAATTTTGCAAACTGTTGATGCATGCCGGTGGACCGGTGATCGTGAGTGGGCCATTGATCCATTTAGGAAGTAAAGTCAACTGAATCGTATCCGACATGCAATTGGGCGGAGCGAGACTTGTGTGCTTCACGGCTACAAAATACGGACCAGTGGCATTCCAGGTAACCGATATGGGATTGCCGGTAAAAGTATTTGGTGTTCCACCGGTGACAGTCCAATCAAATGCTACCCCGGGCGCTGAACCCTGAGCCAGATAGGTATAAGTGTCGCCCGGACAGATCTCAACAGGTCCAACGATCGCATCTGGTGGCGGCACTTCCAATACCCGGATCACCTTGGTTACCAAACTGTTGCAGTATACGGACGGGTTGGTAGGCATAGCAGTCACCACAAAAGTGCCGGGGCCGGCGTTCCAGGTGACGGTGATCACATTTGTCCCTTGTCCGCCAAACGGAACCGCTGGTGTAATGGTCCAGTTATAAGTTGACAAGGGCGCAGCCGTAGCAAAAAATGCGGAGCTGGAATTCAGGCATACCACCCCTGGGACGGGCCCTGTGACGTCAAAACGTGGTTTTATGTTAACGGACAGGGTAGCTGTACCCATGCATTTTTCGGGATCATGCCCCGGCAACCCACTCAGGAAATCGCTGTAATATTTCAATGTAATAGTTCCTGTGGGCCCGGGTCCCCAAAGGATCGTGACCGTATTGGTGCCCTGACCGGCAAGAACGACCCCGCCGGTAACCATCCAATCGTAGTAGGTACCCACCCATTTGTCGACGGTATAAGTGCTCGTGGCGTTTTGACATACATTGATTTCGCCATTGATCAGGGTGGTGGCAGGTATGATCGGCACCACCACGGATACGGTGTCATCACAGTACAAACTATCACACCCGGTTACGTAAAGAGAAACAGTGCCAATTGGACCAGCCCCCCATTGAACACAGATGGTGTCATTTCCCTGCCCTGTAAACGGCAAAGGCAGGTCGTTTTCGTCCAATACGACCCAGTAGTAAGTGCCGCAATTTGCAGCATCGGTCCAGTATTTTGTGCTGTCTTCGGCGCATAATGTGGAGATACAGAAAATATCAGGACCCGGCAATGAATCCACTACGACGTCTATACAAATTGAATCAGAACAGCAACAAAGCGGCTGGCCCTGATCATCAAAATTATTTCTGGTAACGGTAAGGCATACGGTGTAAGTGCCTGGCGAGGCGTATACGTGCGACATCTCAAACATATTGGAACTGCTACCGTCACCATAATCCCAAAAATACCTGCTGCCGCCAGTGGAGGTATTATTAAAACTGATGGGCGAACCAAGACATACTTTGGAAGAAGAGGGCTGGAAATTGGCAACAGGGCCCTCCAAAATATTGACACAAACCTGAATGACGGTTTGTTGATTGTTCGTGTCCAGGATCGTCAGCGTTACAGATCCACTCCCCGTGGCACCCCAGCTTACTAAGATTTCAGCCGGATTGGCGCCGGCTACAAAAGTGCCACCTGTGACGTTCCATATATAAGTATTCAGCGGATTGTAAGCATAAAAATAGGTTGACTCGGAATTTTCGCAGGCATAAGCACAACCCGGCTGATTGCCTCCTGCCGGATCAATGGGCCCGTCGTAGTCATCCAAATTGACAAAAAAGCAATCCGGTTTGGGGCATTTTACAACGATTTCAATATCTGCGGAACATTTTTGCCCGGTACAGTTGAGGTACCGGTACCTTAGTTTGTGTTCGCCGCAACAACTTTCATCGCCCAAAAAGTGCAATTGACCATCAGGGCTTAACTCAAAACAGGCGGAAGGGAATTCCAGCACCACCTCCTGGCCATTATTCGGAGGAAGGTCATTGCTTTTGACATTGAACATGAAATTTTGGCCGGTCATGATGCAAAGAGAATCCTCTACAGCAATAAGGTTCCCTCCTTGTCCGTAGCTAAGGTGAGGAAGCAAAAGAAGGGTAAGAAAAAGGGCCGAGGTAAAGAAGTGTTTCATTGTGCGGAGCAATTGATAGATAGAGAGATATTTTCTGAAATGCTATTTTGCAAATGTAGTTCATAATGGCATATATTTTTGATTTTATTGTAAATTTGGTATTGTTTGGTGGTTATTTGAAATTATTGCAAAATGAAATACGCCTGACTCCAACGATCGTTCAAGCAGGGAAATTCAAGCGCGCTCATTATTTTCAAAAAAAATTCCACCTCGCGCAAGTTTTTGAAGTTGCAGTCGCCCAATATTTTTTAATTGATCCATGAACGCAACCCCGAGCTTTCTTTCCTCGTAATCTAGGGACATCTGAACCTGGTTCCTTTTGCCTATCGTAATCTACCTACATCAAAAAAATGTTTAGAAGAACTGCCAACCCGACGCTGATCTTGATCTGTATGCTTAGCATCTCTTGTACCCTGCTTCAGGCCCAATCCTACAATACCCTTTGGATCCCTGACACCCTTTCCGGTACCAATTTTAATCTGATAATAAAAGATACCTTTTCCCAATTAACTGTTGGAAATCAGACTATTACAGCGGGTATTAATGGAAAGATCTGGGGCCCGACCCTGTTTTTCAATAAGGGCGATACGGTGCACATGAACGTGCTCAATAAACTCAATGAAGCGACCACCCTGCACTGGCATGGCTTCCATTTGCCGGCAGTGATGGATGGTGGGCCACACCAGATGATTCCGGCGGGCACTACCTGGCAGCCTTATTGGAAAGTAACCAACAACGCAGCTACTTACTGGTACCACCCGCACCTGCATGAGATGACCGAGGAGCAGATTACGAAAGGTATCGGAGGCCTGATCATTGTACGCGATGAAATAGAATCGGCTTTGACACTCCCGCGGACCTACGGCGTGGATGATATTCCTTTGGTGTTGACTGACCGTGATTTCAATACACAGCAGCAATTCACCGTGGTCCCTTATGGCGACAGCATGATGACGAATGGTACCCTGCGTGCGCAGTACAGTGTGCCGGGGCAGATGGTGCGCTTCCGGATTTTGAATGGTGCAATCGAACGCTCCTACAATATTGGGTTCAGCGACAATCGAAATTTCTCCATTATTTGCTCCGATGGTGGCTTACTCAATGCACCGGTGAGCCTCAATCGTTACTTGCTACATGCAGGTGAGCGCGTGGAGATCCTGGTAGATTTTTCAGGCCAAACCGGTCAGTCTTTCGATTTGAAAGCCTTCAACGCCACCCTCGCCAACGCGATTCCAGGCGGTGAAAATTTCCCCAACGGGCCATTTGCCAATTACCTGGGCAAAAAGGACTTCACCCTGCTCCACGTGAACGTTGGGCCTCAAACCCAGAACCCGGTCACCAGCATTCCTACGGTATTGACCAATAATGTGTTGCTCAATGCTGCAGATGCCGATATTACCCGGGTGCTGACCATCAGTGACAGCACGGGTGTGACAAATCCTCCAATCCTTGGACCAAATGCCTTTATCATCAACCATAAACTGTTTGATATCGACTACGACGAGTATCAGGTGCCCCTCGGGAATACAGAGATCTGGGAGATCAGGAGCACCTCTGGTTTTGGTCATCCTTTTCACATCCACGACGTTGAGTTCAACATTCTTTCGATCAATGGCGCTGCACCACCAGCCGCCCAGGCGGGCTGGAAAGATGTGGTGTTCATTCCCCGTCAACAGACCGTCAAGTTCATTGCACGATTTGAGGACTATGCGGATGCATTACATCCTTTCATGTACCACTGTCACATTGCCCTCCACGAAGATGAGGGAATGATGGGACAATTTGTGGTCACAGATGCTTCCTCAGCAACGCTGGAGCCTATCAAAAGATCCAATGATATTCTCCTGTACCCCAATCCGGCAAGTGACCGATTATTTGTTTCTTTTGCAGACCCAAATATGGAGGCCTATTATATCCGCATCACCAATGCATTGGGTAGAACCATGTACATGTTGCCACGTCCGCAATTGGCGGGAGGCATTGATATCAGCCATTTTTCGCCGGGCGCTTATTTTATTCAGGTGACGGATGAAAAAACTAAAAAGGTGGTTTCTAAGAAGTTTACCAAGGTTTGATAACCACATAAGGCAATGAAATACATCAGAACCATACCACTTTTAGCAATAGCAATCATTGTCTCACAGGCTTTTGTCAATTTTCAAGAAAAGGTTAACCAAGGATATTCGGACAAAAAAGAATGGTCCGGGAGCGCATTAGAACTGCATTTTCAACCCGTTTTTCAGAAAAAAAAGATAGACTTGAACGCAGCTGCCCAAAAAGGAGCTCCGTCTATATCCATGCTTCGGCTTTACCTGAGCAATTTTACTTTTTTGAAAAATGATTCCATCGTTTTTGAAGAGAAAAACAGCTGCCACTTGCTGGATTTGGAGGACGAAAACACCTTGGAATTGAAATTTGCCGGCTTGAAAAACCTGGATTTTGATCTCCTGCAATTCAATCTGGGCATCGACAGCCTCACCCATGTTTCGGGAGCCATGGGGGGCGATCTTGATCCAACTAAAGGTATGTTCTGGACCTGGCAGAGCGGTTACATTAACTTTAAAATAGAAGGCGTTTTTGAAAAATGCCCAACCAGAAATCACGAATTTCAATTTCATCTGGGAGGCTATCTGGCGCCTTTTCAGGCAGTACAATCGGTCCAGTTGAAGGTGCTCAAGGGAGAGCACCTCGTACTGCAACTGAATCTGAGCCCGTTTTTTGAGCAGGTGGATTGGGTGAAAAAATATAGCATCATGTCACCCGCCAAGGAGGCCGTGGCAGCATCCAGGGTTTTGGCCAATTCATTCAGTATACATGCGGAATAAAAGCGTACAAATTTTTGTGATGCTGCTTTTGGCTTTTTGGCTGCTTTCCGCTGCCGAAAATGCCCTGACGGGTGACCCGGCAGCATTGGATTTTCCGCAAAACTGGCCAAAACCGAACTATGATTTTTCCGGAAATCCACTGACAAAACAGGGGATTGAACTGGGCCGAAAGCTGTTTTACGATCCCGCTTTGTCCCGAAATGACATGATCTCTTGTAGCAGTTGCCACTTGTCGTTCACCGCATTTACGCATGTGGATCATGCCTTGAGTCACGGGATCGAAGACCGCATTGGAACCAGGAATTCACCGGCCTTAATGAATTTGGCCTGGTCCAAACATTTTATGTGGGACGGTGCAATAGACCACCTGGATTTTCAAGCCCTGGCCCCCATCGCGCATCCGGCAGAAATGGATCTTTCGATTGAAGGGGTAGTGCAAAAGATCCAGTCAAAAACAGCCTATAAAGCCCTGTTTTTCAATGCTTTCGGCGATAGTACGGCCACCGGAGAACGACTTTTAAAAGCCATGTCACAATTTGAACTGACCCTGATCTCGGCCAATTCAAAATACGACCGGATGATACTCGGACAGGAAACATTCACAGAACAAGAGCAGAATGGTTACCGCTTGTTTCAAAAAAACTGCGCTTCCTGTCATGCAGAGCCATTGTTTACGAACCAGGAATTTGAGCGCAATGGACTACCTCTTGATTCAACCTTAAAGGATTATGGAAGAATGAAGGTCACCCAACAGCCGGCAGATTCGCTGAAATTCAAGGTGCCAACGCTGCGAAACATCGAATTCTCCTATCCGTATATGCACGACGGACGTTTCAAAAAACTTCGGGCGGTGATCCATCATTACACCCAAACGACCGTACTCGACCGGAAAATTGATCTTTTGCCGAATGAAAAAGTAGATCTGGTAGCTTTTTTATTGACCCTGTCGGACCGGGAGTTTTTATTCAATCCGGATTTTTCATTTCCTCGCGAATAGATGTGTAACGTTGTGTCGTTGTGGCGCCGTGTGAAATAAATCTGTCCCGACACTTCATACATTTTCAACATCAATGGTTTATCCAACATAATTCACAACATGAAAAAATTATTAGCAGCCCTGATTTTACTATTCTATTTCGTCCAGTCCCAGGCACAAACCAATCCGGCCATAAAATCCTGGATCTTCAATACGACCGGGTTAAAAGGCAGGCATTACGTCAATGGCAATTCCACGCCCATCCAGGATAATGTGCTGGCCAATGTAGAATCCGTCCAGTATTCTGCCAATTGGTCGTACATCAAAGCAAATGGGATTCCAGCCTATGTCACCGGACCGTTTTTGGACGGAAATCCCTCTCTGGCAACGGCACAAACCGGATACTTTAAATTGCCCCTAAATCCCGTTAAAAACAGTGGAACCCCTACCAATACTACGGGCGGAAACATTGGGGTTTTCATCAACGGCGTGGCCTTGTTTGATTATCGCGACGGTGTAGCCTGGAATCCGACCACGAATGCACTTTGTGGTGGACCTGGCAATCCACCTTGCCCCGGAGGCATGGGCACTAGCCAAGCCTGGAACAGGGATGCCATCCCCGCAGAACGGGCCGGATTTGACTGCTCCAAGGCACACCCTGCTATGGGCAATTATCACCACCATCAAAATCCCTCGGCCTTTAGCCTGGATCTGGTGGTGATCTCGAATATCTGCAACTTATACCCAGCAGACGGGCTATATGCGATCAATGAGACGCAACACTCGCCGCTTCTGGGTTTTGCCTACGATGGATTTCCGATCTATGGCGCCTATGGATTTAAAAATACAGACGGCTCGGGCGGTATTGTCCGCATAAAATCAGCCTATAAACTTAGAAACATCACCGATCGCACCCAGCATGCGGATGGAACAGATGTAGCAGACGGCCCCATCGTTAGCACCACCTATCCACTTGGTTATTTCCGGGAGGATTATGAATTCACTGCTTCCAACGAACCGGATGTATTGGATGAGCACAATGGGCGTTTTTGCATCACGCCTGAATATCCACAGGGCACATACGCCTATTTTGCTACGGTGGATGCCAATTGGAATTCAGCCTATCCTTACGTGGTAGGGCCTACTTTTTACGGCGTGAGAACGGCTTCCAAAGTGCAAACAATTAGCGAGGCTGTGACAACATACACACCCACGTCCGCAGTATCAGAAAATGAACTAAAAGACCTGAACATAGCCATTTTCCCCAATCCATCCGGCGACTTTTTTGCCGTACAGGTCGAAGGTCTGCTTCGGGAAAAAATGGATCTTCACCTTTTTGATCTGTCCGGAAAACGGATGCAGGAGACAGAGATTCAGCCTGGAAGTACCATTGGATACCTGGATGCAAGGATTTTATATCCCGGGGTGTATGTGGTTACCTTTTTAGTGGATGGTCGGGTTGTTTCCAGCAAAAAGGTGGTGGTGGAGTAGATTTAGAGGGGATGAGACACGGATTTTACGGATTTTTTAGAGGGGTCTGGGTTGTAACTAGAAATGGAACGGTCAAATTTTTTTAACAAGGTTTGCGAAGCAAACAAAAATCCGTGTCATCCGTGTTCCATCTATTCCGTGGCCAATCCCCTCTAATTTGCTCAACAACTTTTCCCATCCAAATCAACCACCAAAAATGAAATATCTTAATCAAGTTTCGCTACTGGCGGCAACCCTGTTTTGCCTGAGTTTCCTGACAGAAAAAGAAAGGGTCGTGCATGATTTCCGGCTGAAAAACATAGACGGCCTGAACGTTTCTTTGAAAAAATACCCCGATGCAAAGGGTTTTATCATCATTTTTACCTGTAATCATTGTCCTTTTGCGAAATTATATCCACCGCGCCTGAATGCTTTACATGAAAAATATTCGAAACTGGGTGTGCCCCTGCTAGCCATCAGTTCGACGGATACCATCACCTATGAAGAAGATACCTATCCGGAAATGGTGAAAAAAGCGCGGGTGGAGGCCTTTTATTTCCCCTATCTGTTTGATGGCGAGCAAAAGGTAGCGAAGAACTTTGGCGCTCAAAAAACGCCGCACGCCTTCGTGATCTGGAAAGAAAAAGGGAAATGGGTGGTCAAATACAACGGTGCCATCGATGATAATGGCGCCGAACCTGAAAAAGTTGAAAACCAATATGTAGCTAAAGCGGTTGACGCCTTGTTGGCGGGAGAAGTAATAGAAGTGAAAGAGACAAAATCGATTGGCTGTCAAATTATTTTTAGAAAATAACATGAAACAAAGCTTCCTGCTTTTTTGGTTGTGGTCCCTTGCATTTGCCGCAAATGCCCAACGCAATGTCCTGCTCATCATCGCTGACGACCTGGGAACGGACTATCTCGGTTTTTACGAAGACCACCAGGATACCGCCCCGGTGCCCAATATCCGAAAATTACTGGCCAGAGGCGTTCGATTTACCAGTGCCTGGTCCAACCCTGTTTGTTCGGCCACCCGGGCTGGTGCGCTGACTGGAAGGTATAGTTTTCGAACAGGGGTAGGCGGAATTGTAGGTGGTGCAGGTGGATCCGGGGTCTTGAACATCAATGAGTTGACCATTCCCCGCCTTTTGAATACGTACAAGCCAAATGGTTTTGCCAAGGCCAACATTGGAAAATGGCACCTGCACAATGGGATGCCCGCATCCAACCTGAACAACCCCAACCTCATGGGCTACGATCATTTTGCTGGCAATTTCATCGGACAATTGACGAGTTATACCAATTGGACCAAGGTCACAAACGGCGTTTCGAGTACGGTGACCAATTACGCGACCACAGAAACCGCAAACGATGCGATCAATTGGATAAAAGCTCAAAACGACAAACCGTTTTTCCTTTGGCTGGCTTTTAATGCGCCCCATGCGCCCTATCATTTGCCTCCGGCAGGATTGCACTCGTACACCACACTCAGCGGGACACAGCAAGACATCATGATGAACCCTAAATCCTATTTCAAAGCTTCTTTGGAAGCGCTAGATCATGAAATAGGCCGTTTGTTTGATTCTCTGGAAGTCCACAACCAGCTAGACAGCACCGATATCATTTTTATCGGCGACAATGGGAACACCATTCAAACTGCCCAGATTGCCAATACCGACCGGGCAAAAGGCACCATTTATCAATATGGGGTACATGTTCCTTTCTTGATCTCAGGACCTTCGGTGGTCAACCCGGGCCGCGTGAGCGATGCGCTGGTGAACACGGCCGATTTGTTTGCTACCATATTGGAACTTTTCGGCTACACCGATTGGCCAGCTCAGATCCCGGCCAATAAGCTCGTGGATAGCAAGCGTATTTTACCTGTTTTGAAAAATCAGGCAACGGCTGTACGTCCCTGGGCATTTACTGAAATATTCAAAGCAACCCCGGATGCTGATGATGGCAAGACCATGCGTAACCTGGATTTCAAATTGCTTCGATTTGACGATGGCCATGAGGAATTCTACCATCTCTCGGTCGATCCGGGTGAATCCAATAATCTTTTAATGGGTACGCTGAATACAGAGGAATTGTCCAATTACCAGTATCTCTGTAGCGAAATGACGACTTTGGTAAGTGGGATATCTTTTTGTGACCCCACAGTTGGGACAAAGGATTTGATATTTACAGAGAAGCCGTTTGTTTATCCCAATCCGTTTCGTGCACAAATTTATCTGAACAGCCCGGATCCGGAGGTGCAGGTGGAACTAGTGGACCTCCTGGGGCAATTGATCTTTTCAGGCGAGCACATTGACCGGCGTGACTTTTCATATCTGGTAAGCGGGACTTATTTTTTAAGGGTTTTGGGCGATTCACCTGCTGTGATCAGGCTTGTAAAAAAGTAATAACAGATTTACCCAATGAATATATTTTCCACCGGGCCGCAGGTGTTAGAAGGATTTGTCGCCCAATAGAATAGCATCCGGATAGTTGCAAAGACAGGAGTGGCAGTAGCAGCAGGTAATTTTTTCAAGACAATATCTCGGGCTTTGACGGAATCTGAACTGATAAACCTACTTCGAAAAAATGACCCGGCTGCCTGTAAATTTTTAGTGGAGAAACATGGCAATCAGGTCTTCAACACGGCGCTCGGGCTCTTGCAGCACCGCAGCGACGCTGAAGACATGGCGCAGGAGGTATTTGCCTATGCATTTCAGTCGGTCGGAAAATTCAGGGGAGAGGCTAAAATATCTACCTGGCTGTATCGGATTACGGTGAGCAAATCATTGGATGTACTGAAGGCCAGAAAGCGCTTCAAACGCTTTGGTTTTTTGCAAAGCATCTTTGAAAGAGAGGGCGTTAAGTTGGCAATAGACCAACCCCATTTTCAACACCCGGGCGTTTTGATGGAAAATCAGGAGCGCGTTCAAATTTTGTTTCTGGCGATTGAAAAGCTTCCTGAAAATCAAAAAACGGCCTTTGTACTGAATAAACTGGAGGACCTGTCTTATGCCGAGATTGCGGAGATCATGGAATTAAGTCTGGCCGCCATTGAATCCCTGCTGTTCAGAGCCAGGCAAAATCTGCGGAGTCACCTGGGCCACTGGTATGAACAAAATAAGTCATAATCTTATAATATTCATTCATGATGAACCAATTAGAGCAAGATAAATGGGTGGAAGAAACGATGGAAAGTTTGGCTGGAAGCCAACGCCCCAACGCCCCTGACGATCTTTGGGAAAGGGCCCTGCGCAGTGCCGCCCGGGGCCGCGCTAAGATCGTTCGAATGCCCCCTGCGCAGGTTTGGAGCGCTGCGGCCTGTGCGTTGGTACTGATCGTGGCCAATCTTTTCATGTGCCTTGATTTTTCACATACTGCTCAAAAGACCGCTGGAGCCAAAGAGCGGTTTGCCAAAGAATACTTTGGTTCCTCGGACGCACCTCAATTCTGATATCATGGAAAATCTGAAATTTTACAAGTTCGTCATAGCGCTTTTGTTGCTTCTGAACATCGGTACGCTTGCCTTTTTGTGGACGCATCGTCCTCCGGGCGCTGGCCGCGGACCGTTTATGTTTCTGGTGAAAGCAACCAATATGGATGATGTCCAAAAAGGAGCTTACGAGCAACTTAGAACAGAACATCGCGCCCAGATGAATTCCTTTAGGGCAAATAACAGCCTTTTAAGAGGGAAGTTATTCGAGTTGCTGGCCACAAAGGATGCTAATGCGCCGGAGGTGCAACAAATGATCGATTCCATTGTCAGCAACGGCAGGCAGGAGGAGATCACAACCTTCGCGCATTTTCGAAAGGTTCGTGGGCTTTGCCGGCCAGATCAACAGGTGAAATTTGATGCAGCCATTGGGGACGCAGTGCAGTCTTTAGGGCCGCCAGGACGAAATTAACCCTGTTTTAATAGAAAAATCCCCTTTCAGAAAGACTGAAAAGGGGTTTTTCTATTGAAACAGGGTCTGTTGCAAACTTATTTTACACCCGAAACCAACAAGGAAACCTCATTGTTCAGGCATTCTGCGAAGCCGCCTTCCACGCCAAAAGTTACTTTTTCGCCATTGGCTTTGGTAACCTTCACTTCGCCTGGTTTCAAAGATGAAACGATGGCTGCGTGGTTTTGTAACATCTCAAACTGACCCTCGGTCCCCGGTACGATCACCGATTTGACTTCGCCAGCAAAGATCTCTTTTTCAGGACTAAGGATAACCAAATTCATAAGACAATGTGGTCAAGGTGAATAATGTGGTCAAGGTGACTAATGTGGTCAATGTGGGTGCAGTCAAATTGACGACATTGACCACATTAATAAATAGACCACATTTATTTAGATGCTTCTTCCATCATTTTCTTGCCTTTCGCGATCGCGTCGTCGATGGTACCAACGAGGTTGAATGCTGCTTCTGGCAAGGTGTCGAGTTCGCCGTCCATGATCATGTTAAAGCCACGGATGGTTTCGTCGATCGGAACCAGTACACCTTTCAAACCGGTGAACTGTTCAGCAACGTGGAACGGCTGTGAAAGGAAACGCTGCACACGGCGCGCGCGGCCTACCACGAGTTTGTCCTCGTCAGAAAGTTCTTCCATACCCAGGATCGCGATGATGTCCTGCAACTCATTGTAGCGCTGAAGGATCATTTTTACGCGTTGAGCACAACGGTAGTGCTCTTCACCAATGATTTTTGGATCAAGGATACGTGAGGTAGAGTTCAAAGGATCTACCGCCGGGTAAATACCGAGAGATGCGATTTTACGGTCCAATACAGTCGTTGCATCCAAGTGAGCAAAGGTTGTAGCAGGCGCCGGGTCAGTCAAGTCATCCGCAGGTACGTAAACCGCCTGAACGGAAGTGATAGAACCACGTTTGGTAGAAGTGATACGCTCCTGCATCACACCCATTTCAGTGGCAAGGGTAGGCTGGTAACCTACAGCCGAAGGCATACGTCCCAAAAGCGCCGATACCTCAGAACCTGCCTGTGTGAAACGGAAGATATTGTCTACGAAGAAAAGGATATCGCGACCACCAGATGGATCTTTCAAATCACCATCACGGAAATATTCTGCCATGGTAAGACCGGAAAGTGCCACACGTGCACGTGCACCGGGTGGTTCGTTCATTTGACCAAACACCAAGGTAGCCTGTGATTTGGCCAGTTCTTTTTTGTCTACTTTGGAAAGGTCCCAACCGCCGGCTTCCATAGAGTGGTTGAACTCTTCACCGTAACGGATAACGTTTGATTCGATCATTTCACGGAGCAGGTCATTGCCCTCACGGGTACGCTCGCCCACACCAGCAAAAACGGACATACCGTCATAAGCTTTTGCGATGTTGTTGATCAGCTCCATGATCAATACGGTTTTGCCTACACCGGCACCACCGAAAAGACCAATCTTACCGCCTTTTGCGTAAGGCTCGATCAGGTCAATTACTTTGATACCTGTGTAAAGAATTTCGCGCTCCGTAGAGAGGTCCTCATAAGCAGGTGGCTTACGGTGGATCACATAGGCGTTTTCGCCTTTTTCCACGTGGCCGATGCCGTCAATGGCTTCGCCTACAACGTTGAATAGACGGCCGCGAACTTGTTCGCCCACGGGCATAGCGATGGGAGAACCTGTGTCAACGCACTCAATACCGCGCATAAGACCGTCGGTAGAGTCCATTGCGATGGTACGTACACCGTCTTCGCCCAAGTGGCGTTGAACTTCGAGCACGAGTTTAGTGCCGTCAGCGCGGGTGATTTCGAGGGCACTGAGGATTTCGGGCAGCGAACTGTCTGGACCGCTGAAGTCAACGTCCACGACTGCGCCGATAATTTGTTTGATGCGACCGATATTTGCCATAGTTGCGAAATGATATTTGGTATCCGGCGTAAATTTTCAGCATCCGACCACCGGAAAAAGGATGCTCCTTTCAAAAAGCCGCGCAAAAGTACAATTACTCTTGAAAAAAAACACACTAAGGGCGGATTTTTCCACCCAAACAAAATTTTGAATGCAATTTTACAGGACCATTTTGCGCAAGTTTTTGATAATGAGCGCTATGACCTGTTTTCGGGCGGGATGATTATTTTGCAAGCAAGGTACTTTCTTTTACCCACCGCTCATATGCCTCGTTGGCCTTCGACTCAAAACGGATGATACAGGGTACTTCATCCGGATGCAATTCCAGGATAGCCTTTTCAAGTTCAAGCTCCCGGATGGCACTTGTTTTTATCATAATAACCCATTCTTTCTCTTTTTTGGGTACGTCTTTCCACCAGTAGATACTTTGAGATGGAAATACGTTGGCGCAGGCAGCTAGCCCTCGGGATACTACTTCCTGCGAAATATCGAGTGCAATTGATTGGCTGGGACAGGTCACGTAAAAGAGCAAAAAAGCCATATTAAGCAAGTGCAAGTGCTTTGGATAGAATATAATTGAGATAGACTTCGTCCTGATTGTTCAGGCCCATTCGGTTGTTGGTCAGGTGAAGCAGGCTTGGAAGCGCGCGTTCAAGTTTTTCATCTATGGCTTGGAGGATCATTTGGTTGCCTAGTGCCCATCGCGACCATTCTGGTTGCTTTTTATCAAATTTTTCTTTTTCAAGTGCTTTCCACAGCTCATTCAACGTAGTTTTTAAATCCGCAGCCTGCGGGGCGAAGTTGTTTTCAAAACCCGCCCTGATCTCGAAAAGAAACTCCGGATACGGGCCCGCTTCCGTTGCAAAAAAGAGCGGTAGCCACTGCTCGGTCAATTGTCCAAAATAAGCGGCGGCCTCCCCCTGATTCATTCCCGCAGCATGGGCCGTAATGGTGTGCATCCGAAGGGCATCAAACATGCCATCTCCATAAGTATACATTTCTCGTGCCATTCTTTCAAGGGTCACCCGACTGCTTAGGTGAAAATATTCCTCAGCCAACTCCAGGGCCTCTGCTCCGCCAAATCGTTCATTTTCAGGTAGGTAAGGCACTTCGATCCACTCGCCCCGTCCTTCCTGCCAGCCCGTGAAAGCCGGACGCAGGGTTTCTTCAATCCAGGATGCTTCACCGCGCATTCTTATGCGAATGTGCGGACCACGTTCATCCTGATATCGAATAAAAAAGGCTCTGGCGCCACGTTTGGACCAGATGTATTGTTGTAGGAAGGGCCGCAAACTGCGGGTTAGGAAGACGTCTTGGTTTTCGAGGGGATAGAAATGAAAAGATAGCCAAGACATAGGAAAAAATAAAAGCCCTCAACTTTGGAAGCTAAGGGCTTTTTTTAGTGGCGGAGGCAGGACTTGAACCTACGACCTTCGGGTTATGAGCCCGACGAGCTACCAACTGCTCCACTCCGCGATTTAGTGGCTGCAAAGGTACGCTAATACTAACCAGACTTCCAAATTTCTTTTTTAAAATCGGGTATTTAGTTTCAAGGGGGCAAGTTTCAGGTTTAAAGTGGGTAAGTTTAAAGTGGGCAAGTTTAAAGTGGGCAAGTTTCAGGTTTAAAGTGGGCAAGTTTCAGGTTTAAAGTGGGCAAGTTTAAAGTGGGCAATTGCGTTAGTTACCCCAGGATCACTTTTAACTTGCTACTTATCCCCTGAAACGTGCTCACTTTAAACTTTTAACTTGCTCACTTTAAACTATATTTTTGCTCACTTTAAACTAATTTTTGGTTAAAAGGGGTTAAAACCAGTTAGAAAAAGGTGAATATGGACCGAAAGCTTCTAAAATTTGCAACATGCCCTGTAACCTTGCTGTCTGTTGGATCGTCTGTTCCTTATGGTTCTGATAATCGGGTCAACGAATCACTCACTAAACAAATCAACAAAGTTATGAAGCACACCAAGTCATTATTCCTCGCATTAGCCCTTTTAGGCTGTCTCAACCACCTTCATGCCCAAAAAGAAGAAACCGTAGTAGGTAGCCGCGGACTAGGTTTTTCGGGTATCTGGGGTGGATCTAAGCATCAATTGACCCAATTTGGAAACAATGGGAAGACCAGTTATGTAGCAGGTGGTTTTTTCGGGTTTGAATTTGGAAAAGCACTCTTACTGGGTTGGGGTCATTATGATCTGATGGATGAATTCAAATGGGATAACATTGAAAATCAGGAGTTTGATATGAAATGGAATCCAATGGTCGTGGCTTACGGTTTCAAAAATTATAAAGCGATCCACCCACAGATCGGGGTAGATTTTGGTCGAGGTAGGGTACAGCTGGGGGACGTAAAAGATCGCATTTTTGTGGTTTCACCTACTGCCGGATTGGAGATCAATGTTTTTCGCTGGTTTCACATAGGCCTGGATGGTGGCTATCGTTTTGTCAACGACAGCAGTATTTCCGGGTTGAGCGATCAGGAGTTGAGCGGATGGTTTGGACAGGCCACCGCTAAATTTGGTTTCTCTTGGGGACGGTATCACAAAAAAAACACAAGTAAGCCACAGGTCTATGAGTAGTGGTTATCGATCCTGATTGCTAGTTTTATGATACAGTGGTCGCCTTCTTCAATCAGGGAGGCGGCCATTTTTATTCTAATGCCAATCCTGTATTTTTGCCCCATGGAAGAAGCCTTTCATTTTAGTTCCGTCCTGGAAGAATCTACCAACAAGCTTTGGGGCTGTCATTTTTCAGTGCCAAAGGCCTTGGCAGATACCCTCATCGGTACGAACGATTCCAGGCGGGTAGTCTGTGTGCTGAATGGAAAAATTGAACATCAGTGCGCCTTGCTTCCGCACGGAGATGGGACATTTGTGATCACTGTCAATAAAAAGATCCAAACCCAATTGGGCCTGAAGTTCGGCGTCCGAATCAATGTCAGCCTGCGCAAAGATGAAAGTGAATACGGATTGCCCATGCCTGAAGAACTTGCTGAATTGCTGGCGCATGATGAGGAAGGTGACCGGCTGTTTCATGCGCTCACTCCGGGAAAGCTTCGCACCTTATTATATTTGGTAGGCCAACCCAAAAGTTCTGATATACGCCTCCACCGCGCACTGGTAGTGGTGGAACACCTGAAAACCAATCAGGGAAAAATTGATTACAAAAAGTTGAATCTGGCCGTTCGGTAACGGGTATGATTTTTGCTGGGTTCATGTAATTGAAAATTTTTTCCCTGCAGAACCCAACCATTGAACTACGTTTTACCGTACTTTAGTGGTCCGGTTCATACGAAATTCCCTAAATTTGCGTTTTGCCTCAAAATCTCAACTGCTTCTGGCTTAAAATTACACCCCCGATGTTTCGCAAGTTATCGCTTTTAGCATTTTTGGCAGGCATTTTTAGCCTTGCTGCGTTTCGGTCGGATCCATTTTCCTACGATCGGCCGTTTCCGTTTAATTCAACCATCGCTCACTTCTTCCTGGAAGAGGAGCGCAGCTTGCCTGGTTCTTTGAATGAGGCGGTCATGGCCGAAGCAGACAGTCTCAATGGCTTGCATGTGATGATGCTCAATGCTTTTGCTTATGATAGTGCATATGCAAACAAGGTAGAGCGTCTTATTCAGCGTAGGATGCCTACCAGCGCTTTTACAGAGTTCTGGGATGGTTCTGCAGATGATCTATCCACGGCATTGAGCGGCCAGGATGCCGTAGTGATCGCATATCCTTCCGGGGACGCTCCGGAACAGATCCGGGCTTTTGGCAAAGTACTCAATCTTTTCATTCGTCAGGGTGGAGCAGTGATCATGACAGGTACCCACGAGTTTGGAGCTTTGCAGCAACTTGGGTTGTTTGAATTGGACTATGGTTATTACTGCAAAGAGCGAAGCATGGGGCAGGCTTTGTCTGAACACCCTGTTTTTCAAGGCGTTGGAACTGATTTTTCAACCGAAGTTTATCAATATCCCCTCGATATTTCAGACCCGAATTTTGTCACCCTGGCAGATGTCCGCGGATATCCTTTCATGGGCTTCAAACAAATGGGCGGAGGTAAGGTGGTGTATCTGGGCCTGGAATATTACTTCGATGAACCACAGTCTTCCCGCTTGCTGACCAATGTACTGCGCTGGGCCGCCAAACCCCGTGTAAAACGGAGTGAAGTAGTGCTTTATGCCGGAAAAGGCCTGGGCAAAGTCAATACTTTTGACCTAAAAATATATCCTAACCCATACGTCAGCAAAGCTACACTCGACATAGATATCAGCAAACCAACCTCCCTTGCAGTTGAAATGACTGACGAGCTAGGCCGCTTGGTTTCTGTCCTGCTCCCACGTCGCAATCTTTCAACCGGACTTTACCGCCTGGAACTTCCAAATCTGAATCCGGGGGTGTACCTGGTGCAATGTATCAGCAGTGAGGGAACTCAGGTGCGGAAGGTGGTAAAAGCTGCAGAAAACTAACTTTTAAGGTTTTTCTAAAGCTGGAAAAATGCTGCTCTCATCGGGGGGCGGCATTTTTTTTGTCCGTTTTGGGCAAAATATGCCTGACAAAATATGATCTGAAACTGACACGATAATTTTGACAGACACAAACCATTAAAAAATTGTTCCGATGAAACCACTTCACATAGCCCTGATCCTCTGTTTGTGCTCCACAGTCAGTATGCGCGCACAACAAACCTTTACCCTGAGTCCTAATCCTGTTTTTGGCGTGGTGATGGATCCTACCCGGATAGAAGGCAGCGCTACCGTTAAAAACCTCGCGTCAACCAGAGACTCCTTTAGCTGGAAACGGACGGTCATTCGCCTGGATAACGATTCCAGTTGTTCTACCCAGGTGACGGACCCGTATCTCCACTGGTTTTATCTGGCCAGCGAGAAACCGTTTTCGCTCGACCCTGGGCAGGAAGGACCTATGAATGTTACCCTTTGGGACTTTGAAGAACTGGGCTGCTGCGCCATTGTACACATGAAACTCAAAAAAACGGACGCACCTGTAGATTCTATTGAAGCATTTTATTATCTGAGAACCTGCCAGCCACTGGCGGTTACAGAGATTCAAAAAGCCGGCATTAAGATCTTCCCGAATCCGGCAGTGAATTTTTTTAGCCTTGAAAATGCTGAATCAGTAGCCCGGGTGACCATTTGTGATGTCACAGGGAAAATGCTGCGCCGGGTTCCAGTGAATTCATCGAATCAATATGAGGTTGCTGATCTGCCACCCGGGGTATACTATGTTGTCTTAGAAAACCTGGAAGGTAGTATTCAAGGTGTGCTAAATTGGGTTAAAGGGTGATTATTGGGCAGGGTTCCCCTCCAATAACCTTGATCGTGCATAAGGCAGCATTTTTTTGGCAAAACCTGTACAGCCCGTGCCGACACATTCAAAACAAATATAAACGGGTGCTTTTTCAACCTGGCAAATAATAGTCAAGGTCTCATGGGGTAACCCGTTTTCTTGTGTTGGGGTAAACCAAGTATAGCCAGAAAAGGCAAAATATACCATGGGGACTTTGTTGATCAGGTCGATACCCTTGAACATCAATGGGAAAGTATCGCTATACTTTCTCCATTGATATTCCTTATCTTCAATATTATGGATTTGAGCATTTAAAAAAGAATCCGATACAATGAGTGAATCTCTCCGTTGAGAATCATTGTATGAAATTGTAACCTGCCGGATCGAATCCGGGATAAAGGTTGGAAAGCAAAGCCCGTGCTTGGCTTGTATGATTTGGTATCCTCTATCCCAAAAACCTATGGTTGGTGACCCTCCAGTACAACAATCAGCTCCCCAAGTGTTGGAACTGTCCATCTCCGCAGGAAGGTAAATGATGAGTCCTGAGTTATAACCCTTCAATGGAATGAACCTTGGAATGGCTCCTACTGGTGCCAGGATGTCTGGTGTTCTGTTTTGGCAGGCAAAGGCCAATATTAAAAATAAGGTGATAATTCTATGCATGCTGAAAAACGCCAAAATGATGACTCAGCGTATATTTAGATGAAAAGGAGTTAGATCCTTTGCCAAACCTGCATTTGTACATTGGTGGGTGGGCTAATTGTGTAATTTTGCCCCCGAAAAAATCGCGCCCACCATATTATGCAACAGCCCGCACCATATCAGCCCAAAAATAAGATCCGCCTCGTCACCGCCGCCTCCCTTTTTGACGGCCACGATGCTGCCATCAACATCATGCGCCGCATCATGCAGAGCAGTGGTGCAGAGATCATCCACCTTGGCCACAACCGTTCTGTACAGGAGATCGTGGACTGCGCCATTCAGGAGGATGTACAAGGCATCGCCATTACAAGTTATCAGGGCGGCCACAACGAATATTTTAAATACATGTACGACCTGCTTAAAGAACGCGGGTCGGGTCATATCAAGATCTTCGGCGGTGGCGGCGGTACGATCCTGCCTTCCGAGATCCAGGAACTGCACGAATACGGCATTACGCGCATCTACCACCCCGATGACGGCAGGGCCATGGGCTTGCAGGGCATGATCAACGATGTTTTGCAACAATGCGATTTTCCAATCGGGTTTTCGGCCAATGGAGAGGTCGCACACTTTGTCAATTTTATCAGGGAAAACAAAGCTCAACCTGCACAAAAGGTTGACTTCAAGGACGTTGCAAGGCTGATTTCGATTGCTGAAAACAACCCGGAACTATACGAAAAAGAGATCAGTTCCAACCTGCAATCGCTGAATAAACCCGCCCCGATCCTGGGTATTACCGGCACCGGTGGCGCAGGCAAATCGAGCATGGTGGACGAACTCGTTCGTCGCTTTCTCCTCGATTTTGAAGACAAAACCATCGCGATCGTTTCTGTAGACCCATCTAAGCGGAAAACAGGCGGCGCGCTGCTAGGCGACCGTATCCGCATGAACGCCATTGATTCTCCACGCGTCTACATGCGCTCCCTGGCTACCCGACAGAGCAATCTGGCGCTTTCCAAATATGTCCATTATGCGATTGACATCCTGAAAGCAGCCCAGTTCGACCTGATCATTCTGGAAACCTCAGGCATTGGTCAGAGCGACACGGAGATCATCGACCACTCCGATGTTTCGCTGTACATTATGACCCCTGAATTTGGTGCAGCCACCCAGTTGGAAAAGATCGACATGCTCGACTTTGCAGACGTGATCGCGATCAATAAATTTGACAAGCGCGGCGCGCTGGATGCCCTCCGCGACGTGCGCAAACAGGTGCAGCGCAACCGAAACGCCTGGGAAACAGCTGTGGACGACATGCCTGTGTTCGGCTGTATCGCCAGCCAGTTCAACGATCCGGGAGTCAACCAACTCTACCGCCGGATCATGGACCTGATCGCTGAAAAATGCAATCCGGAGCTCCAATCGGGACACTCCGTCGTGGCAGGCAACTCTGAAAAAATTTACATCATTCCGCCGGCCCGTGTGCGCTACTTGAGTGAGATCAGCGAAAACAATCGCAAATACGATGTATGGGTGGAGAAACAAGTGGGGCTGGCCCGTCGCTTATTTGGCTATCAAACCACGCTGGATTCCTTAAAACCGGGAAAAGATGAGGTGATTATTTCCCATCTTCAGAAGCTTATCACGGAACTCAAAAAAGACCTGGATGGCGAGTGCCTCCGCATACTGGAAGGCTGGGAGGAAAAGAAAAGACTTTATGCGGCAGAGGAGTTCATTTACCTCGTCCGGGGCAAAGAGATCCGGGTTGAATCCTACACAGAAAGCCTCAGCCATTTGAAGATCCCCAAAGTTTGCCTGCCGAAATGGGCAGATTGGGGTGAGATCCTGCGCTGGTGCCTGCAGGAAAATGTGCCGGGCGAATTTCCGTACACGGCGGGTGTATTCCCGTTCAAACGGGAGGGCGAAGATCCTACACGCATGTTTGCGGGCGAGGGCGGGCCGGAGCGTACGAACCGCCGTTTCCACTACGTTTCTGCCGGTTTGCCCGCAGCGCGTTTGAGCACCGCTTTTGATTCGGTGACTTTATACGGCGAGGACCCCGATTACCGCCCGGATATTTATGGTAAAGTGGGCAATTCCGGTGTTTCCGTTTGTTGTCTCGACGATGCCAAAAAGCTCTATTCCGGTTTTGATCTCTGCGATCCGAAAACCTCGGTTTCGATGACCATCAATGGCCCGGCAGCTACGATCGCGGCATTTTTTATGAATGCGGCCATTGATCAGCAATGTGAAAAATACATCCGGGAAAACGGGTTGGAGCATTTGGTGGAACAGAAAT
The DNA here is from genome assembly GCA_044350425.1 of Saprospiraceae bacterium. Lineage (GTDB taxonomy): Bacteria > Bacteroidota > Bacteroidia > Chitinophagales > Saprospiraceae > M3007. Next base: position 84,649 of record JBILHS010000007.1, read on the forward strand.
TGAAAGCGAAATATGAAGATCGTGGTTTGACGCGGCCCTATTACGCAGGGAGTGACGAGGTAGCTCAGGCAAATATTGACCGGGTGACTTCAAGTCAAATGGTCAATATTTTGCCCGAAGGAAGTGATGGCCTAGGGTTGTTACTGTTGGGCATCACCGGTGCCGAAGTATTAGCCCCCGAAGTGTACGCTCCCCTAAAAGCCAAAGCCCTGTCCTCCGTTCGAGGTACCGTCCAGGCGGATATTCTCAAAGAAGATCAAGCGCAAAACACCTGTATTTTTAGCACAGAATTCTCGCTTCGTGTCATGGGCGACGTGCAGGAGTATTTCATTCAGCAGAAAGTCCGCAATTTTTACTCGGTCTCTATTTCCGGGTACCATATTGCAGAAGCGGGCGCGAACCCGATCTCGCAGCTGGCCTTTACCCTGAGCAACGGCTTCACCTTTGTAGAGTACTACCGCTCCAGGGGCATGAATGTGGACGATTTTGCGCCCAACCTCTCGTTCTTTTTCTCCAACGGCGTTGACCCGGAATATGCGGTGATCGGTCGGGTGGCCCGTCGAATCTGGGCCAAAGCCATGAAAGGGCTCTATGGCGCCAATGAGCGGAGCCAGATGTTGAAATACCATATTCAAACCTCTGGCCGCAGTCTGCACGCACAGGAGATCGACTTCAATGATATCCGAACCACCCTGCAGGCCTTGTACGCCATTTACGACAACTGCAACTCGCTGCATACCAATGCTTACGACGAGGCTATCACTACGCCAACCGAAGAGTCGGTGCGCCGGGCCATGGCGATCCAGTTGATCATCAACAAAGAACTGGGACTGGCTAAGAATGAGAATCCCTTACAAGGAGCTTTCATCATTGAAGAACTGACCGAGTTGGTGGAGGAAGCCGTTTTGCTGGAATTCGACCGTATTACCGAGCGCGGCGGCGTATTGGGCGCCATGGAAACTATGTACCAGCGCGGCAAGATCCAGGAAGAAAGCCTGTATTACGAAACCCTGAAACACACCGGCGAATTGCCGCTCATCGGGGTCAACACCTTCCTTTCCAAAGGCGGCTCCCCCACCATTCTGCCCCGCGAGGTCATCCGTGCAGAAGAATGGGAAAAAGAAGCACAGATCCAAACCTTGAAGAACCTGCATGAGGTCAATGCTTTGCAAGCCGGAGCGGCACTTCGTAAGCTTCAGAAGGTGGCCATTGAGAATGGAAACATCTTTGCGGAACTCATGGAGGCAGTGAAGGTTTGTTCTTTGGGGCAGATCACGAATGCTTTGTATGAGGTGGGAGGGCAGTATCGGAGGAATATGTGATTTGCTTATCTTTGTACAAAATCTCTGAGTATGACACTTCAACTGGAAATTTCTGACCCGCAGGATGCTGAACTGATTCTGAACTTGATTCGGCGTTTGAATATACCGTTCAAGCAAAAATCAGCAGCTAAGCCCTCCAAAAGTGAGGAAGACGAGCGCAAAGAAAGACGAGCGCGCATTCTCAATTTCAAGGCATCGCACCCTTCGTCATTCGGGGATGCATTGGAATGGCAATTAAAGGAGCGGGAAGATCGCTACTTACCTTTCGATGAAATCAGATGAAAATACTTGATTCTAACATTCTGATTTATTCTTTCTCAGAGACTTACCAATTCCTCCGCCCCTTGATACTGGAGCCAAATACTTTTGTTTCTGAGATTACCCGTCTCGAAGTGCTTGGATTTCACGGATTGAGCAAAAGTGAGGAAGTCTATTTTACAGAAATATTTTTAGAGTTGCGAATCCTTGAAATGGACATTCCAACCATCGATGAAGCCATTAGACTGAGGCGTGATCATAAAATGAAACTTGGGGACAGCATCGTTGCTGCGACAGCGCTTGTTCACGGGCTGGAAGTTTACACTCGAAATACTGCTGATTTTTTAAAAATACCGGAGTTGAAGGTTATCAATCCGGTGTATTAGTCTGCATGAGCCAGATCAGGAATGCTTTGTATAAGGTGGTGGGGCAGTATCGGAGGAATATGTAGATTTGCAAATAATTCATGATACACACTGCCATTTCAAAAAACGGCGTTGATATACGCTTGACAGAAGAACGATGGATGCAATTACCCTTGGGCATCCTGAATTGGCTAACTACTTTTTTGAAGTGTTAGAGGCTGTAGAAAATCCAGAGATTATTTATCTTGGAAGTTCCGGTGAATTCTTGGCTGTGAAGGGACTACCAAACGAAGAAAACAAGTTTTTAGTAGTCGTGTATAAGGAACTAGAAGGTCAGTCTGGAATCTTCATTGACGGTTTTATCGTGACGGCTTATGCTACTTCTAAAATTAAATCTTTACAAAAAAGACCTATCTCATGGCAGCCTTAGACACATTGTCACCACCGTCTAACTTCATTCCGTGGCTTATCGGACATGAAAACTTATGGTCGCATTACGACCGTGAAGGGGATGTTTTATATCTTCATTTTACCAAGCCCAACCGTGCAGACGATAGTGAAATGACTGATGACGACATCATCATCCGCTATGAAAAAGGCGAAGTAATTGGCCTCACCATACTGAATGTTAGCAAAAGGTTTGCCTCTCCGCTCACGAACTAGACAGGTTAGATGATGATCACGAATGCCTTGCATGAGGTGGGGGGACAGTACAGGCAGAATATGTAATAAACATGTTTTCTTTTATAAAATATCCCAAGCGTTATTTACTACAGTTCCTTCTTGATGTTTTCATTATTGGTTTTATGGCCATTTCAGCAGCTTTTATTGCCCTTAATCATCAAAAATGGGACGACGAATATTGGCTTTGGCTTGTATTCTCCTTTTTATCATACGTAGCTACTCGGTGTGTTACATTGGTAAGATGGTTGATAAAATCAATTGCTATCCGGCATATTCGGCTCATTATCATAACAGTTACTAATTTGACGTTACTAGTTGGACTGAGTTGGGCGGCCTCATACCTGATGCTGCTCGGCATTGTGGGTCTCACACCAGATGGCATGGAACACAGTTATTAATAATTACCCTCAATGTCGTCTTAAAACCATGCTCGAAGTAAACTTCACCCACTTCCCAACCCTCCAAACCCTACGCCTCCAACTCCGCGAAATCACCCTCTCCGACGCCCCAGCCATCTTCAAAATGCGCTCCGACGAACGCGTCATGCAATACATCGGCAAGCCCCCACAAAAAGACATCAGTGAAGCCGAACAACAGATCCAAAACTACCTGGATACCTACCAGCAAAACGAAGCCATCAACTGGGCCATTTGCCTGCGCGAAACGCCAGACCAATTGATCGGCACGATTGGTTTTTGGAAAATGGACAAGGTGAATCACCGCACCGAGATCGGCTATACGTTGCAATATGGTTACTGGCGGCAGGGCATCATGTCCGAAGCCATTACTGCGGCCATGGAATACTGTTTCAGGGTCCTCCATTTTCACAGCATTGAAGCCAATACGGATCCTGAAAACCAGGGCTCCGGAGGCGTTTTAGAAAAACTTGGTTTTGTACAGGAGGCTTATTTTCGGGAGAACTTTTACTTCGAAGGGAAGTTCCTGGATTCAAGGATCTATTCGAAAATAAATCCGTTTCATGGTTGATTTTCTTGTTGAGCACGTTGGGGATTTTCTCGCTGAGTCAAAAACGGTTCTTTTTTCGCCATTTTTCACCTTTTTTCAGTCAAGTAACCCCAACTATGCTTCTTCAAAAACGCAAAAACTGACAAAAAAAGGCCTCATTTTTGCCGTCAGCAGAAAATCCCTAACATGCTCTTTGGATTCGGCACTTTTGCACTGCCTTTTGCCGTTTCTATCCTACATGAAACTTAAAACCTTCCTTTTTGGTGTCCTTGGGCTGTTGTTTTTTGCGAATGCTGCCTTTGCTCAAATCTTATACCGCGATACGAGTATCCACGAAACCCGCCGGGATTCCTCGCTTAGTTTTTTCGGGGTTCCACTGGCTTTTTATACCCCGGATACCCGCTGGGGGATCGGTGTGGCCGGGATCATGACCTTTCCTACCCGTCCCCGGCGCTCTAACCTGACCTTCAATGCCTCGTACACGCAGAACAAACAGGTGCTGATTTTTTTTCCGTTCCAATGGCTGAGCAACCGCAATAAGTGGCGGTTTTATGGCGAAGTAGGTTGGTATCGTTACCTGTACAGGTACTTTGGTATTGGGAACAAACGCCCGAACAACTACGAAGAATTTTACACCGCCAAATATCCCCGCATCAGGCTCTCCGCAGCCACACGTATTCATCCAAAACATCTGCTCGGGTTGCGATTTTTTCTGGATGGATACAATATTGTTTCAGCTTCCCAGGATGGCGAAATAGACAAAAAACTGGTCACAGGTGCTGAAGGTGGGATTTCTTCTGCTTTTGGACCGGTTTGGATCTCGGACTCCAGGGACAATTCTTTTTATCCGCGCACAGGATGGCTGGCAGAGTTTGCGCTTACCGCAGAAAGCCCGCTTACCGGTAGTGACTTCAAGTTTGTACGTTGCTCCCTGGATGTGGCGCGTTATTTCCCTATGGGTAAAACGGTCCTGGCAGTCAATGGAATAGCCATGTTTTCTACCGGAGATGTGCCGTTTTTTCAACTTGCTCAAATTGGTGGGCCCAGCCGACTGCGTGGTTATCCGCTCGGAAAGTTTCGCGATAAGGACCTGTTGATAGGCCAGGCAGAAATTAGATTTCCGGTGGTCTGGCGGTTTAAAGCAGTGGTATTTGTGGGGGGCGGTACAGTTTTTGGCGCTCCGGGAGAATCTATGAAATTCCGACCCAATGGCGGTGCAGGCTTGCGCGTGGAATTTGACCGAAGGCAAAAATTGCACCTGAGAGTAGACTACGGGATTGGCGAAGGGAAAGGAAATGCCGGTATTTATATCACGATAGGGGAGGCTTTTTGAAAATTGCGCAGTCTGCACACGGAACTTCGGATAAAATCAAGTCCAAAATCTAAATGCACCCCCTCAGAAGTCCCAAATTTTGAGACCTTTGCGGCCACAATCAACACATACCTATGGGCGCACTCAAATACCAACGCATTTTGCTCAAACTTTCCGGCGAAAGTCTGATGGGCAGCCAAAAATTTGGCATCACCGCTGAAATGCTCCAGCATTATGCCCTGCAAATCAAACAATTGCGTGATGTAGGAGTGGAAGTGGCCGTCGTGATCGGCGGCGGGAATATTTTCCGGGGCATCCAGTCAGACGGTACTGGCATTGACAGCGTGACCGGCGATTACATGGGCATGCTGGCGACCGTGATCAATGGCCTGGCACTTCAAAGTGCCCTCGAAAGCATCGGGGTGCAAACCCGGGTGATGACTGCTTTGAAAATGGAAAACGTAGCAGAGCCATACATCCGTCGTCGCGCGATCCGACACCTGGAGAAAGGCCGGGTGGTCATCTGTGCTGCAGGCACCGGTAACCCTTTCTTTACAACAGATTCTGCTGCCGCACTCCGGGCAAATGAAATTGGAGCCCACGCCATTCTAAAGGGCACCCGCGTAGATGGCATTTACACCGCTGACCCGGAGAAGGATCCCATGGCCGTTAAATTTGACAAGCTCACCTTTGCTAAAGTGATCAGCCTCGGACTGGAGGTAATGGACATGACCGCCTTTACGCTTTGTCAGGAAAATAACATGCCCATTATCGTGTTTGACATCAACGGACCACGCAACCTGCCTGATATTGTGGCAGGTAAGCAGATCGGGACTTTGGTGGAAGGGTAGTTTCAAGTTACAAGATTTTAGTTTCAAGTTTCAAGTTCGCGGGTGTGAAGCTGACTTCGGCTTGTGTATTCAGTTTTTGCCGCCAGGATTTACCATGAAAAAAGATCGCCCTGTAGATGTCGTCGTCAGGAAAGGCGTGGACAAAAAACTGCTCAGTCCGCAGCAAAAGGAATTTAACCGGCTTACGCAAAAGATTGAGCAGACCCGGGAGCAGATTCAGCAGTTGGACGGACTTGGCCAGCGTCTCCACCAACGTGCTGCCCTTGAAATGACGCCACTGATCGAGAAACATCAATCCCACCGTGCGGATACCGTCCGGTTGCTGGACCGGATGTTTCGGAATTACAGTTTCAATAAAACAGAGACCAAAAAACTCCGCCACCTCATTCTGGAGATGAGTTTTGAGTTGGCCGACGCGGGCTTTGAGGACCTGAAAGAGATCTATAATTTCCATAGTCCGGATCTGGATTTTGACCTGGCCAATGCCGAAACAGAGGCCTTGAATCTCTCCAGAATGAAGGAGATGGCGCGCAGCATGTACGACATCGAATTTGATGAGGATGCCGATATAGACACGGTCGAAAAACTCCAGGCATACCTGGCCGGAAAAATGGCCGAACGCGAGGCCGAAGCAGCAGAGGAGCCTGTTCAGGCCAGCTCCCGCCGTGCCGAAAAGCCCAAAAATGCCCAGCAGCTCAAAGCCGAGGCCAAACGGGCAGCACAGGAAGAAAAACGAAAGCAGGAAGAAAAAAAGATCTCCCAGTCCGTTCGGGAGGTCTACATGGATCTGGTGAAGGCTTTCCACCCGGATCGCGAGCCGGATGAGGCCGAAAAAATCCGAAAAACAGCCATTCTACAGCGGGTCACAGCGGCTTATGAGGCCAATGACCTCTTTGCATTGTTGCAGCTGCAGCTGGAATTGGAGCGTATCGACGACAACCACCTCGATGCACTGGCCGACGACAAACTCCGTTATTTCAATAAAAGTCTGCTCAGCCAACTGTCTGAACTCACCGACCAACTCTGGGAGGCAGAACGCCAACTTGCACAACTGGCCAATATTAGTCACTTCGGACAATTCAACCCCAAACAGGTAGAGTGGGAATTTGAGAAAAACCTCAGGGACATCAAAAAAGAGATCAAACGCATCAAGCAGGATCTGGAATTGCTGCGGGATCCGGCAGTTTTGAAGGATTGGTTGCGGTATTATCGGATCGAAGCGGCGGAGGAGTGGGGTTAGGCCACTCACCCCGTTCAGACCTGGCCAACTTGCCACTTTTCAACTTGAAACTCACCACTTGAAACCTGCCAACTTGAAACTTTCAACTTGAAACTTTCAACTTGAAACGACTCAATCCTTCTCCCTCCCCATCCCCATCATCTTCAACATCCAGCGCGCCAACGGTTTCGCCGGATTTTTGCGCTTGCGCAGATCCAGGAACCAGCCGATCTTTTTGAGGATCGGCACCTTGTGCGTCTCCACAAATTCGATCAGGGTGCCATCGGGGTCTTCAATGTAAGAGAAGTAGCCCGCCGCTTCGCCCATATCAAAGGAGCCGCTGGAGTCTACCGTGAAAGGATGTCCTTTCGATTCACAGCTTGATTTCATTTCCGCCATACCCGTGATGTCGAAACAAAGGTGGATGTAGCCGAGGTCGCCCCAAAAACGATTTTCAAACACCTTACGCGGGGCTCGGTCCAGGCTCTGAACCAGTTCAATTTCGGTATCGCCGAGCAACGGACTAAAAGGTCCTTTGCGCTTATCAGGGTGCCGAAGCAACACGCGGCGGTAGCGGCCAAAACCGCCATCTAAGCCATGCCAGTCTGCAAAATCCTCGGTGGCGTCATAGACCACCGTTTGATAGCCCAAAATATCTGCGTAGAATTTGATGGAACGGTCCATATCAGACACCCCTACGAAAGCACCATAAACCCCACCGGTTTGAATGTCTTTTCCGGAGCCCGGATTGGAGAACCAGTCCGTTGCGCCCACAATTTCAAAGGTATTGCCCCAAGGGTCTTTCACAAAAAAATGCTCCAATCCGTCCGGACGCGGGCTCGGGTTGGTTTGAATATTCACGCCGCGTTTGCGGAGGTAATGAAAGGAAGCCTGAACATCGCTGGATTTGATCTTACAAATGCCAATGCCCAGATCGCCAAGCTGAGGCTGGAAGGCTGGCGGCACAGGCGTTCTGCCCGTATATTGCCAGATCTCCATGCCACCGCCGCCATGCATATTGAGGGCGAGAATGGCGTGACGTGTTTGTGGTTTGCCGCCCGTGTAGGGCAACATGAGGCCCGCTTCAGCAGCTTCTTCAAAGATGGGCACATCCATGCCAAAGTGTTGCCGATACCATTTGAATGCCTCGTGTACGTTGCTTACGCCAATG
>JBILHS010000158.1:0-9963 GCA_044350425.1 Saprospiraceae bacterium
TGACCACATTGACCACATTTAAATCATTGACCACATTTAACAAGATGCCTTTTCAAGATTTTGACAATATGCCCATTCAATGGGCCGACCACGAAGATGTAGCCATGGCCCTTTACGAGCGTTTTGGCGAAGCATTTGATGAAAGTAAGATCTACCGTATTCGCTTCACGGAGCTGATTCAATGGGTGTTGGAAATTCCGCATTTTGAAGGAAAGCGGGAAGATTCCAGCGAAGGCCATCTGGAACAGATACAAGCCAAATGGGTGTACGAATGGAGAGCCAACAACAAGTAACTCCAGCAGTTGGACAAAACCCACAGTCCTTACCACCTGCGGGTATTCCATCTGTAACAGGTGGAATGGAGCTGGGCATGGATAATGCGGCCACAGTAAAATTCGAGTTGACCCATGTATTCGATAAGATGAAAGTCATACGCGCTTTCGTTTTTGACGTGGATGGAATATTTACAGACAACGGACTCCTGATCACGGAAGCCGGAGAATTTCTGCGCACCATGAGTGTACGCGACGGACAGGCCATTAAATGGGCTGTGGAAGCCGGGTATCCGATCGGGATCATTACAGGAGGCACTTCCGAAGGGGTAAAAAAACGATTTACCCAGCAACTGGGTATTTCTGAATATTACTCCGGCATTAAAGATAAAGCCGTTGCTTTTCAATCCTTTATGCAGCGTACAGGTATTCATTCCACAGAGATCTGTTACATGGGTGATGACCTGCCAGACTTGCCACCTATTCGAAAATCGGCACTGGCCTGCTGCCCTTCGGATGCCGTGCATGAGGTCATAGCAGCCTGCGACTATGTCTCCCCCTACCCTGGCGGTGCCGGATGTGTGCGCGACGTATTGGAAAAAGTCATGAAATTACAGGGGAAATGGCCTAAATACTGACCAATAGCCTCACCACCAGATTCCTACCTAAACATCTAAAACAATACGTTCGCCATGACACTTCTTGACGGAAAACTCCTTTCAGAACAAATCAAAACTGAACTCGCTGCCGAGGTAGAGCAGATCAAAATGCAGGGAGGAAAAATCCCGCATCTGGCTGCAATTATTGTTGGAGAAAATCCGGCAAGTCAGGTGTATGTTTCTTCTAAGATCCGTTCTTGTGAACAGGTGGGATTCAAAAGCTCTTTGGTTCGTTGTGAAGCTGCAACCACGCAGGAGGAGCTGCTTGCCATCGTGCAAAAATTGAACGATGATCTGGATGTGGATGGATTTATTGTGCAATTACCGCTCCCCAAACACATTGATGAAGAGGCCGTTACACTGGCAATTGACCCTAAAAAAGACGTGGATGGATTTCATCCGGTAAATTTTGGGCGCATGGCCCAAGGGCTTCCATCCTTTTTGCCTGCAACACCGATGGGCATCCTCGAGATGTTGAGTCGCTACAATATTGAGACCAGCGGAAAGCACTGCGTGGTCATTGGCAGAAGCAATATCGTGGGCACGCCTATTAGCATTCTACTTTCCCGCAAAGGCTATCCGGGCGATTGTACCGTCACTCTGACACACTCCCGCACGAAGGACCTGCCTGCTGAAGTCCGCCGCGCCGACATCGTAGTGGCCGCCATCGGCATCCCGGAGTTTGTAAAAGGAGATTGGGTAAAAGAAGGCGCCGTGGTGATCGATGTAGGCATCAACCGCATCCCGGATGATACCAAGAAAAATGGCACCCGGATCGCGGGGGACGTTGATTTTGAGGCGGTTGCACCCCATTGCAGCTTCATTACACCGGTACCCGGTGGCGTGGGTCTAATGACGGTGGCCGCGTTGATGATCAACACCCTAAAGGCGTGTAAAGGAGAAATTTACGGAAAATAACGCGCCCTTTTAATCTACTTCTCCGTGGATCCATAGGATCTCCGGTTTTCGTTGGCGGTCAAAAAACACCCGGATCTTTTTTCGAAATTCCCCGCGCTGATAAGCGTCGTATTCCACTTCAATCTGACCAGTCCCACCGGATGGAATGGCTTCCTCTGTCCAGGTTGCCGCCGTACAGCCGCAGGAAGTACGGACCGTTTGAAGCAAAATGGGCACCGTGTCAATATTTTTGAATTTAAACACGAAGGTTTTGGGGTGTTCCTGCCGAAGGTGTTGGAAGTCATGGTCGCGCTCTGTCAACCATTCCACCACTGGGGCCTTTTGAGCCTGCATTGGAACAGATAGATTGAGCCGCAATGTTCCAGGTTCCGTATCAAGCGGAAAGGAATGGTAAGCATTATTGGAAATCAGGAGATTCAATAAGATCCAAAGCATTGTTTAAGAATAATTTGTAGGATAAAACGTAACCTTGTTGAAAGGTATGGTGTCTGAAATTCCGTACAACGTAGAATTTAGGCACAAAGTCCAGAAAAATCTGGCATCCATTCAAAACAAAAATCAATTTTCAATGCGCAACTTACTTGTTTTCATGGTTTTGGTAGCAGTGTTTGTCCTTGGAAAACGCTCTTGTCATAGTAATTTTTTCAGTTTTGGGGCAATTTCCGGGAAAGGCCCGGTCCAAAATGAAATCCGTAACACCACGACATTTCATGCCATAGCACTTGAAATGGCCGCAGATGTTGAAGTCACCATTGGAGAAAGTTTGTCCGTGGAGGTTTACGCCCAACAGAATCTCCTCCCACATTTAAAAACGGTGGTAGAAGATGGTGCGTTGCGCATTTATTCTGAGGAGAACCTAAAAAGTACGGAGGGCATCAAGATCAGAGTGACAGCTCCGGCCTTTGATCGTTTTGAGGTGGGTGGAAGTGGAACGCTCCGCGTCTTAAACATGATTCGTGCAGAAAAAATGGAAATGAGTGTGGGTGGCTCCGGTGATATTTATGCCCTTCAGGCGGAATTTGGATCTGTAACCACCAACATTTCAGGCAGCGGCACCATTGAGCTGGGTGGAAAAGCCAATGATCTGGAATCAAACATTGCCGGAAGCGGCGATGTCAAAGCCAAAAGTTTGAGCACCAACACCTTAAAGGTAAGTATCTCTGGCTCTGGTACCGCCACCGCCGATGTGATCTCTGCTTTGAATGCCAGTATTTCTGGCTCAGGGGATGTATTTTATTCCGGCTCACCCAGTGTTGAAACCAGTGTCAGTGGCTCCGGGACTGTGAAGAAATTGGCCGCCCAGTAAAACATTCTCAATTATTTAATCTGACATTCATACCGGCTTCACAACAGCTTCGTAGATTTGCGGACTAATTCACTAATTTTCACTTTTCATCTAAAAATTAACTGTCATGGCACAATTTGAATCACTCGAAAATTTCGCAGAAATCATTGAAAACGATGGACACACTGCTCCGGAGCAAGAGGAAGAAACAGCTGCTGATCTGGATGTAGTAGACGGAGTCGATGAATCTGAAGAGGCGGAAGCGGAAACAGAAGAAGGAACAGAGGAAGAAACAGAGGCTTAGTCGGACTTCCGCCCACAAAAACGGCCCGATCATCTAAATAAAGATGGTCGGGCCGCTTTAATTATGATTCGTGAGGCAACTAGTTTTTTACAAACGTTCCAGCATAATTGCCCTTCTCACCGGTTATCCTCAGAAAATAAACTCCTGCAGGCAGCGGAGCAATTTTGATCGAAAGCTTCTCTCCCTGACTTTCAAAAGAGGTAAAGACCCGCTGTCCATTGCTGTTAAGAACTTCAACAGATTCAGCCACATCATCTGCTAACGCTACCCTGGCTACATCAGTGCATGGGTTAGGTGAAATTTGAATGCTTTTGACCACAGCCTCCGCCGTGCTTGAAAGTACAGGGTTAAAGCGCGTTCCGCTGTTCAACACCTGTTTGGTGTCTATTTCTTTTACAAAGGCCAGCACATATACCTCATCCGCTTTCCAATTGTTTGGGATGCCGAAGTTGTAATTAAACTCAACTGTTTCTCCGGGGCCTGGTGCCGTAAAAGCGTCTCCTGCAACAGCCGTCAACATTTTGCGAAAAACATCGCGGTGTACAGATTCCCCATTCGGAGTTTGTTGGTTTACTGTTTTTTCCGCAATGGCTACAAAGATCTTGTAATTCCCAGATGGGATCTGGCCAACAGCTTTTGCTTTGATATTTACGGTTCGTGCATTGTTTGGTCCAGCCTCCGTCACCTGAAGGCTTAGCGGACTGGTCTGACCAAGGAAAGTTTGCAATTTTGCTGCGGTAAGGATCGGGTTAGACGGGCCCTGCAAGGCTCCATTCAATACAATGGCCGGGGTTCCCTGTACGGGATACAGCCCTGTCCAGGCAGCGTTTTCTAGCGTATTTGCCTGATAAAATACGCAGGAGGGGTATGGAAACATTGGATGCACGGAAATATGATGCACATCAGATGCATATTGCGCCTGCCCGATCAGGCTATAAAAAGCCGGATTCCTACTGGCACAGACACTACAATTTGAGTTCGTAAAATGCTCAATGAGCAGATATTTTTTGGCTGTACCTTGTGCCGAAAGGAGGCTGGCCAATACCATGCTCAGTAAAAAGGAAAAGATCTTTTTCATAAGAAAGTAGTTGTTGAATTTTTGTTGCTACAAAGATAAACACGGTCTGCCCTACCCTGTTAGAAAATACTTTTTCAACCAGATAAAATGTCGTCAAGCGAACGATTCAGGCAAACGCCGTATCCTTGCGGCATAATTTTGAATCACTCAAACGAATTTTGCAAATGCTTCTCATGACCCTGCCGGATTTTGCTTCTGGCGAAGTTTGGATCAGCCTGCTGACCCTTACCTTTCTAGAAATTGTACTGGGCGTCGATAATATCATTTTTCTGAGTATCGTTTCGGCTAAACTACCTGAAAATGAGCAACCTAAAGCCCGCAACATAGGCCTTATTTTGGCCATGGGACTTCGGATCCTACTGCTTTTTGGGATTACCTGGATCATGGGTATGGATGCAGAATTATTTCACATCGACTTTTTAGGATTGCATGGTGGATTGACCGGACAGGGTGTGATTCTGCTTATTGGCGGCATTTTTCTCCTTTATAAGGCCACCAATGAAATTCACCATAAACTGGAAAGTCCGGAAGCCTCCGATGATCCAAAAGTTGGCAAAGGCAAGGCTGCACTCAATGCGGTCATCATGCAGATCGCGCTCATCAATGTAGTTTTCTCCTTTGATTCTATTCTAACGGCGGTGGGCCTATCCAACGACCTGATTGTAATGATCATTGCTATTGTAGCCTCCGTAGTGGTCATGATGGTTTTCTCCGGGCCGGTAAGTAAATTTGTAAATGCCCACCCGACCGTGCAGATGCTCGGCTTGTCATTCCTGATCCTGATCGGGTTTTCCCTGATTGCAGAAGCAGCCCATCTGGGACATTTCACAGAAGGTTCTGTGCCCAAAGGCTATCTTTATTTTGCTATTTTCTTCTCGCTCTTCGTTGAATTTTTGAACATCCGAATGCGCAAGCAGCAAACCCCTATACAACTCCATGGATATGGAGAAACGGCCAAAAAGCGTGGGTTGCTGGATGAGGATTTACTTGATGATGAGCCTCAACAATATGGGAAAGGGTAATGCAGTCAGGGTCTATGTTCTTTGTACCCTAAAAAGCTGACCAATTGACTATGAAAAAACTGATCCTACCAATTCTGGCGCTGTGTGCCTTGGTACGCTGCCAGAATCAGCCTACACCTGCCTTGCAAATGCCAGTAACTTCAAGCTCCCAGACCATGTCTGAACCTGAGTGGGCACGCAGCGCGGTCCTTTATGAGTGTAATGTGCGCCAGTTCTCTGCGTCTGGTGATTTTGCCGGGGTACGCGCTGAACTACCCAGACTACGCGATCTGGGCATAGACGTCTTATGGATCATGCCGATCCATCCGATTGGTCTGGAACGTAGAAAACTAAAAACAGGAGATCAGGGAAGTCCTTATTCTGTACGAGATTATCTGGCTGTGAATCCTGATTTAGGAACGGAAGCCGATTTCAAAAATCTTGTAAGTGAGGCGCATGCCCTAGGTTTAAAGGTGATCCTGGATTGGGTGCCCAATCATACTTCCTGGGATTCTGAGTGGAAAAAATCACACCCTGAATATTTCACTCAATACAATGGAGACTTTACGGTGCCACTCAATGAGCATGGGGAACCGATCCCTGACTGGAGTGATGTTTGTGATCTGGACTATTCCAAACCAGCCACCCGCCGTGCCATGATCAACGCGATGCAATATTGGCTCAAAAACTGTGACATTGATGGTTTTAGGGTAGACATGGCAGGGCTGGTTCCCAATGACTTCTGGGCGGAGGCGCGCCCGGCACTGGATTCGGTCAAACAGGTTTTTATGCTCTCCGAATGGCAGGATGAACCCGGACATTTCCGGTCCTGCTTTAATGTGAACTACGGCTGGAAATGGAAAGATGTGACCAAAGATATTGCTTCCGGCAAACAGACTGCACAGTCTCTGGACACCTTGGTTCGGTTTTTGAATGGATTTTACCCACCCGACTACACTCAGTTGTATTTCACCCAAAACCATGACGAAAACTCGTGGAATGGAACGGAAACTGAACTATACGGTAAAGCAGCAGATGTCTTTAATGTTCTGGCTTTTACCTGGCAAGGAATGCCTATGATCTATAACGGGCAGGAGGACGGACTTTCCCAGCGACTGGCATTTTTTTCAAAAGATCCTATTCACTGGAATAACTTCGATAAAACGCCCTTTTTCCAGAAGCTTTGTGATCTGCGGCACAACAACCGCGCGCTGTGGTCTGGCAAACATGGTGGACGACTTGAAAAAATCGAGACCAGAAACGACGATCAGGTATATGCCTTTACCCGTGAAAAAGACGGGGATCGATTGGTGGTAGTGTTGAATCTGAGTGAAAACCCCTGTGCGACGACCTTGCGCCCCAGTGACGAAGTCATTTCCGGTGTGTATTTAAGTGTATTTGGTGCAAGTACTGTTCAGTTGACCAAGGATATGCAATTGAACCTGAAGCCTTGGGAATACCTTGTTTTTACAAATAAATAGAAGGTTTTAGTTGAAAAAAGTTGAAAGTTAAAAGTAACAAGTTGAAAGTATTTGATCATGTCCAAACGCTAACTTGCTACTTTCAACTTGCTACTCTCAACTTATAACTTTTAACTTTCTGCTTGCTACTTTAAAAAGCAGAACCCTTGAAAATGTCCTCAACCGGCGATCAGAATTATCATCATAAGCTAACTGCGGCTGGCCTGGTCATCACGCTGGGGATTATCTATGGCGACATAGGTACCTCACCTTTGTATGTAATGAAGTCGATTGTCGGAGATGGGATCATTGATAGAGGAACCATCTTAGGTGCGGTATCGCTTGTTTTTTGGACGCTAACGATCCAAACTTCCTTCAAATATATTGGTCTTGTATTGCGCGCAGACAACAAGGGGGAAGGGGGCATTTTTTCACTGTATACCTTAGTTCGCCGACGTAGAAAATGGCTTCTATTCCCGGCCATGATTGGCGGTTGTGCAGTTTTATCGGAAGGTATGATTACCCCGCCTATTACCGTTTCAGCAGCCATTGAGAGTCTGGCTTCGATACCTGCCTTGCAAAACATGCATCTGCCTACGATGCTGATCACCATTGGTATCATTACCCTAATTTTCACCTTCCAGCAATTTGGAACCGTTGCGGTAGGTAAATTTTTTGGCCCGATCATGCTGCTTTGGTTTTCCATGCTTGGAGTGCTGGGGGGAATGTCTTTGTCTCATGACTGGACGGTTTTGCAGGCTTTGAATCCAATCTTTGCCGTTAAAATTCTGATTCATCATCCCCATGCCCTGGTATTGATGGGCGCGGTTTTTCTCTGTACTACCGGAGCGGAGGCCTTGTATGCAGACCTGGGCCACTGCGGAAAACAGAATATTCGGATCAGCTGGATCTTCGTTAAATCCTGTCTGGTGCTCAATTACCTCGGCCAGGCCACTTGGTGTTTGCAATTTGAGGGTAAAAAACTGCCTACTTTTTTAGCCATGGTAGGTGATACGTTAGAACCACAGCCGGTCAATCCGTTTTATGGGGTAATGCCTGATTTCTTCTTACCCTTTGGCATCGCAATCGCTACATTGGCTGCAATTATTGCCAGTCAGGCCATGATCTCGGGCTCGTTTACCCTGGTGAGTGAAGCCATCCGATTGGATCTGCTGCCAAAACTAACGGTGATCTTTCCAACCCAGATGAAGGGCCAGTTATATGTACCTGCCGTGAACACCCTGTTATGGGCAGGATGTGTCTTCGTTACAGCCTATTTCAAGGAAAGCAAATACATGGAAGCAGCCTATGGGCTATCCGTAACGCTTACCATGTTGATGTCGACCATCTTATTGTCAAATTTCTTTGTGCTCAATCGGGTAAAATCTGTTTGGGTTTGGGCCTTTTTGATCTGGTATATTTGTTTTGAAGGGGCGTTTTTTGCAGCCAACCTGTTGAAATTTAAAGATGGCGGCTTTATAACAGTATTGCTTGCTTCCATCCTCTTTTTCCTGATGATCGTTTGGGTACAGGCAAAAAAGATCAAAAATCGCTACATCCAAAACATCAAGATCAATGATTACATAGACCAGCTGATTTTGTTGGGTAGTGACAATAACATTCCAAAGTGTGCTACAAATCTGGTTTTTCTGAGCAGTGCCAAATCACCTAAAAAGGTAGAGGAAAAAATTCTCTACTCCATTCTTCAGACACAACCCAAACGCGCCGATATATACTGGTTCATCCACATCGAAACCACCGATGAACCTTACACCATGGAATATAAGGTCAATATGATCGCACGCGATGATGTCTATAAGGTGAACTTCCGTCTCGGCTTCCGGGTGGAACAGCGGATGAACCTCTTCCTGCGAAAAGTGGTAGAAGATCTGCTTGAAAATGATGAACTGATGGTCAATTCCCGATATCACATTGGACATGGAGAGATTGCCACGGGCGACTTCAAATTTATTCTGATCCAGGAATTTTTGTCGCACGAAAACGACCTGCCTGTAATGGAGCAGGCAGTCATGCGCATTTATCTGGCGGTGAAGAGTTTTACCGCATCGCCGCAAAACTGGTTTGGTCTTGACAGTGATTCTGTTGAAATTGAGCAAGTCCCCCTGGTGCTACGTCGGGTGAAAGACATGCATTTGAAACGAATTCACTAGAGCATGGCTGATTTAGTCTTTTTGATCAAACTCCAAGCGTGCTTTCATGAGCGATTCTGCTTTTTCTTTCAAAGCGTTGATGTCCTGAGTCCCTAAACCGTCGGTTGGGATCGGCTCCTCCCAAATGATTCGGACAACTCCAGGACGTAGGCCGGTGCCATTGACCGTTATCTGCTTGATATTCACGATCGTTTGTACGGCCAGGGGCGCAGCGGTTTGAATGGCGATTCGAAACGCACCATCAAAGAACGGTCCCAAAGGCTGATCGCTGTCGTTCCGACTTCCTTCCGGATAGATGAAAATACTCCAGCCTTCTGCCAATTGTTGCTTGAGCGCGATCACACTGCGGGCGCGACTCATGGCACTGCTTCTATCCACCACCAAACACATTTTTCGGACGATAAATCCAAAGACCGGAATTTTGAGCAATTCCTGTTTGGCTAAAAAACGGAAGACTCCCGGGAAGGCATGTCCATTCACGATAAAGTCGAGGGAAGAACTATGATTGCCTACAATCACATAACTCTGCTTTGAGTTGAGGCGATCACGACCTTCCACTTTCAAGCGAATTCCAACCAAGGTCAGGAATATCGGAGTGAAAATATGATGCAGGTAGTAGATATTCGTCCGCAAAGCCCGTTTACCGGGGGTAATAATCATGACTACTCCCACAATCGGAAGGCTTAAGGTCATAAGGATCAGAAAAAGCGCAGCAGCGTAGATTGCCCAGATTTTTGCCATGACGCGAAGGTAAACAGACTTTGGTAAACGGTGGACGGTACACGGTTCACGGTAGACGGTACACGGTAGACGGT
>JBILHS010000216.1:0-4078 GCA_044350425.1 Saprospiraceae bacterium
CACGGTAGACGGTGCACGGTAGACGGTGCACGGTAGACGGTGCACGGTAGACGGTGCACGGTAGACGGCACACCGTGTACCGTCTACCGTGTACCGTCTACCGTGGAGCCCCGTCCAACAAGGTGCGGTAGTCATCCCAGTAAGCGTCCTCGTTTTTCATTTCCAATAATTCAAATAGCTGTCCGTCGTACAGGGCTTCCAGATCGGGGGCTGTTTGGGCTGTTCTCATTTCAATTTGTCCCTTTTTGAACTGATCCAAACGCCAGGCATACGTTTTCTCCATTTTTTCAAAGATCGATTGGCAGCTGGAAGCATGGTCTTCATTGCCCCGACCTGCCACCACGGCTTCGCGAAATGCAGCTGAGTTCCGGGCGATCATTTTGCCCTCATCCAGAATAAAATAGGCCGTATGTGGCCATTGCTCTGCGGGTTGCAACATATGGGCGTACAGCACCAATTGCAGGTCTTCTGAATTCTGGATCAGCTCCTTTCGACGTTTTGCTCCACTCCATTTCAGGTCAATGATGGCTTGCTCCTCGCCACGACGCAGCACAAGGTCAGCCTTCCCCTTGATGGGCATACCGGCAATATGTCCATTCAGCTCCATCTCTGTATGGGCGACTTCCCAATGGTTGGCGCGCAACAGAGAGACCAAACTCCAGGCTGCCATTTTAACCTTGTTCAGAAAAGCGATCCGATCCGGCTCACGACCATAAAGCAATAAGGTTGCGCCTTCTCTGGGCAGGAGTGACTTAGCCTCGTTGTCTACCCATTCATTCACACTGGAACGAGTTAAATCTTTTAGTGATTCCTGGAGTAATTTTTCAAAAAAACGGTGTGCCAGGCTGCCCAACAAAGTATTGTCGCCCGTAACGCTTAAAAGGCTGGAGCGGTACAGCCGGAGTTTTTGGCGAAAGAACCAGCGATGCGGATAATAAAACAGACTTTCAAGGTTCGTCGGTGTCTCGTAGGTACTCTCGCTCAGGAGGCCTGGGTTTGAAAGTTGTAGCTGTGCCTTGGGGCGGGCCGCCACCCGGAGTAAAATAGGGTCCTGTCCGGGTGTTTTCAGCCAGGCAGCAAAACGCGACCGATCGTTTTCCTTTTCAAGTTGAAAAACAAAGTTTTTGAGTTCAGCACCAAAGATCGCCTCCAGATCGCTGAGCATCAGCGGGGGAACCGCTTCAGCGCCTTCCACCTGTTCCGGTATGACCAATAGCAGGCTTTCTGAGGTCTGTAATACAGGACGCATTTGCAGCCATTGCTTTCGCTGACTTTGCTGGCGGGGTGATTCCAGACCAACGCCCACACTTTCCAGATACCAGCGTTCTGCTTTCTGCCATTTATCCGGCGCTGGTGTATTGTTTTCATAGACACAGTTCCACCAAACCAGATCCTTTACCGGGGCGGCAAAAGCGCCTGGTTGGTGCACAAAAGCAAAGCTGTCGACTTCTGCCGGCGCCAGTTGCATGGGAGATGGCTCGTAAATGGTACGCACGATGCGTTCTAATTCAAGAAAACTAATGCGTTGTTCAGGCAAGGTTTCCAGCAATTCCCGGATGCGCCGGGCTTGCTCCGCCAAAACGATCAGCGAGGAATTCATACTGCCGGATTCCTCGTAATAATCCTGCGCCCATTCCTGCAAATACCCGTAAAGCATTTCTGCATCGCGTTTGGGCGCCGTTCCGTCTGCAGGATATCTGCGGCGGTCAAACCAGAAATTATATTGTTCCCGGACCACAGCCGGCAATCCGGGCTGTTCCAGATAGCCCAATACCGCAGCAAACCAGGTATCGCTGAAAAGGCCTGGTTTTTCTGCCAGCACCCGTGCAATTTCAAGCGCCAACCCGGCGTCTAGGGGTTTGACCGGCAGAGTCACAAACTCCATGATCTT
The DNA here is from genome assembly GCA_044350425.1 of Saprospiraceae bacterium. Classification (GTDB taxonomy): domain Bacteria; phylum Bacteroidota; class Bacteroidia; order Chitinophagales; family Saprospiraceae; genus M3007. The sequence continues at coordinate 1,892 of JBILHS010000216.1, forward strand.
GAACACATCCACCGGTTCCCAAAGAAATGCCGGGGCCAGTTTTAGCACCTGAAGGGAAGGGCGGGCCAGAGAGGCGGACAATACGCCCATGGGGGCAAAACCTTCGTTGATCAGATTTTGCTCTAACAATAGATTCATCTCCGGGATCAGGAACGTGGGACGGTATTCAGGATTCTCCCGTAAGGTTTGTGCCAGAAATACGGCTGCGTCTGAATCTCGTCTGGCGCGCAAAATAGCCAGTTTGCCGGCCCCGTTGCCGCTGCCCTTTTGGAATTGACCTAAAGCTGTACCCGGCGCAGAAGCACCGCTGATTTCGCTTGTTTCTATCTGGATCCTTTGTTGCTGAAACATCCTTAATATACGTTGGATCACAGGTATTTGCAAGGTTTCAGGCTCATAGATCAGCACCTTTTCCAGACTCAATGGACGGGTTTGTAATGTTTCTAAAACCTGTGCAAAACGATCCGCGAAGCCCAGCGCCAGCACACTTAGTTCCGGATCCCGGAGTTTGATTTGAAAATACAATTCTACCGCTGCCAGATCCCGTAATCGGGGCGGGAGCTGGTCAGACTGCATAAAATTCCAGCCTGCCAGCAAAAGCTCATCCCTCCAGGCCAGCAAGGCCTCCGCACTTGCAAAACGATCAGCCTCAAAAGAGCGTGCAAAAAAAGGCTGGACGGTATCCGCTGTTTCAGAGATATATTGCCCCAGGGCCTGTCGATACAACTCTATGCGGAGATAGGCGGTATTGTTCCGATAGCCACTCAAACCAAGTTGGCCTTCCAGCCAATTCAACAGTTTCGTGGGGCCAAAGAAGTATTCGCCTTCGCGCAACTGCAGCGCCGGGGCGTTTACGATGGAGTCAAAATCGTGGCCAAAATGAAGGGTCATCATGGGGGCAAACTTAAGGAACCCTGGGCTGTTTTAATAATGGATTCAATACCAAAGCGACGACCACCAGGCTCATTGGATATAACAGCCCGATATAGGGCGCAAAAGAAGCACCCAGGATCAAATTTACCTTCAGGAATTCGGTGACCAGAGGAGTTGCACCTCCAAAAACTCCGTTGCCCACATTGTGGGTAAATCCCATACTCGTATACCGTGTTCGACCTGAAAAGAATTCCATCACATACGCGCCCATGGGACCGTACACCAGCGCACTCGCCAGGGTATTGATAAAGGTCAGGAATATAAACAGGACAATGGTGGGTAGCGGAATGCTGTGAACTACCGTGAGCTGTTCCGGATTTCCATATTGATTAAAAAGGAAAAAGGACAGGGGGATAGAAACGGCGCCCAGACAAAGCCCTGCATAGATCACTTTTCTGCGACCATAGGTATCGCTCCATTTACCCGCCCATTGAAAAAAAGGAGCGCCTAACAACAGGGCGACGGCCAGGATCAGCAGGCTGATATGTTCCTCGATTTTGACCGAACGTTGCAGAAAATACAAGGTGACAAATTGGGCCGTTTGCATGATCGTACTTTGCGCCGCATTGCCCCCAAATATGATCTTCCACATCAGTTGACGGTTTTTGGCGGTGCCCAGTGCTTCCCGGACCGGAGATGCTGCAATGTTGCCCGTTGCCTGCATTTGAGCAAAAACCGGCGTTTCTTCCATCTTTCTCCGGATCAGGTAAGAAAAGATAACCAGCACAGCACTGGTTAAGAAAGGAATTCTCCAGCCCCACTGGTTAAAGTCCTCCACAGGCATAGCAGATTGTACGCCCAAAACAACCGACAGGCATAGGAGCAATCCGATCGGCACCGTAGCTTGAATAAACCCGGTATAATACCCCCTTTTATCCGGCGGGGCATTTTCAGAAACATAAATAATGGCGCCTGAATATTCTCCGCTCAGTGCAAAGCCTTGTGTCAGCCTTAAGATCAACAGGAATATGGGGGCAAACCAACCCACTTGCTGGAAGGTAGGGATCAACCCTATGAGGAACGTTGCACCGCCCATGAGCAGCAAAGACAGGAGAAAGGATTTTTTACGCCCCTTCCGATCGCCCAGACTTCCAAAGAACAACGAGCCCAGGGGGCGCACAAAAAAAGAGGATCCAACAATGGCCAGGGTTTCTAAAAAATAAGTGCTTTCTCCGCCCGGGAAAAACTGGTTGCTCAGCACCTTCGCCAGAATGATGGCCAGATACAGATCGTACCATTCCAGTAAAGTGCCTG
>JBILHS010000131.1:0-14037 GCA_044350425.1 Saprospiraceae bacterium
TATAATCCATAATATTATCAGCAATATCTAGGGAATTGTCTAGGGTACAGGTATTGCGTCCTATATTATTTACACATCCTCCAAAAAAAACTTCTTGTGGGGGAGTATCATCAACAAAATCACCTTGTACTAAGCCCTCACTATCTGAATGACAGTGTGTCCATGTGTTCCCTGGGGGCAAGACTACCCCAATAGGAACAAAAATATGTTGTAAGTTTAACCAATGCCCAATTTCATGGGCTAAAATACCATTTAAATTAGGTAATGCTGTTCCTGTTCTACCAACACATTCATTAACAACAACTACTCCATCATAATCAGGAGTTACACCTACACAAGAGACAGTTGGTGGATTCGTGAGATAATTAGACACAAAACACGGAGCATATGAGTATCCAAGGAGATAGCCGCTTGAGGGATCTAATAAGCAATCACTTCCACTAGAGCCTGATATACATCTGACAACCCATATATTCAAATATCTGTCACTAGGCCAACGACTAAGGTTTTTTAATGCGAGATCATTACTTGCAGTGTAAGGACTTAGAGCATTGGTCAATGTAGACTGTATTCTATTTATTCCTCCAGTACAGTTGCCATTGGGGTCTTTATTAGCTAGAAAAAATTCAATCTCAGTATCTACCCCCGAATACGCTCCTCTAAATAGCTCATTCAAATAATTTATTCCATCAACTACTTGCTCATCTGAAATATTTTCGGCACCGCCGTCATGAATAATATGAACAACAACTGGTATTTTAAAAACTCCACCCAATGGTGGATTAGACGGCAAGCCCAATGGATCTACTGGAAGGCTACTTGGTGGTGGAATCAAATTATCTGTTAAAAGCCCTGATTGTGAAAAAGAAACTGTTGAATAAAAAAGGGCTAATTGGAACCAGAATAGTTGAATTAAGAAAACTAGATTCTTCATGTTGAAAATATTGGTTGGTTACAAGTTAAAGGTTAAACACTGCCAGTCGTTACCAACTAACAAAAACTTTTCACAAAACTGCTGCAGGTAAGGGAGGTTGAAGAGATTAAAAAAGACGAAATAAAAACGGTAGGCCTAATAATTTGCTCACATTCATGAATAAGGAAGTTTCCAAGCAAATCTCTTACAAAAATATCAAACTAAATCCAGACCACAAAATAACACAAAGAAATTTAACATTCGGCGGATTCAAGTTTCCTGCCGCGCGTGGTGTCCCTTTTGGTATCATGGACATTTGCCGCCGCCCTGGGTCTTTTGACCTACACATTAAATTCCTTGATTATCAACAACATCTTTTGCTTTGAGGTTAAAAAGCACAGATGTATTTCAAATATACCCTTGGTCATCGGAAATTGAATCAAACCTGTTTTGAGCTAATTGAGCGAGTTAGCAATCGCCTGAGTATAGACTGGGTTTCTGCTGTATTTATTAATGTTGAGAATGAGATGTGCGGGCTTGAATGGGGGCGATTGTATGAAGAGTACCACAAAAAGGCATACGACCCCAAAAATGTTTCTGCTGAGGTAAGGAAGCTTTATGGCGACCCATATGTAAAAAATCGCAGAGGAGTTTTTGAGGATAGACTTGGAGGTCTGGTTGATAGAAAGTTACTGGAGATACGTGTTTTTCTGCCCCGTCAGGTGTTCCCCAAAGCATACCAAGGCACCTCACTCGCCGCGCTAGGGTCTTTTTTTGACCCAGCGCCACTTCCGTGAGCACCAAAGCAAATGTACTACTCAAACGTTAGTGACCTTACGAATATAATGTTTCCGGCCAACAAAACAAAAATCGCTAACAGATGGAACCAAGACACTCCAGTAGGTTTGTTCCTCAGCTTGGATCCCTGCTGGAGTGGCGCTGGGTCAAAAAAAGACCCTGGCGCGGCGGGAAAAACCTATGACATAGTTTTAGAATCAATCCCCTGGACCATTTCCATTGTAAAATTGCCCTGGATGGACAAACGAATCGATATCGAATGGAAAAAGAACTTCTGATACAAAATACGACCACGCTGGAGCGCGAAATGAAATGGCTCGGTGAAGTGTTGCACGCACGTATGCAACTTCATTTCCACCAGGAATGTCCCTATCAGAACATCCTGGAAGTCCCTGCACCCGACCTTACGGCCGATGGCTCCATTTTTGCCAAAATTGTACAGCACTATTCCATGAGTCTGCAAGAACGTTTGGTTTTATTGCTGGCATTGGCGCCTCACATGCGCCCCCAGGTACTAAATCCCCTTTTTATGAAAAACACGCTTTACGACCGTGCACATCTTGAGTTTGGCGGTATCGTGGGGCAGCAGCACAACGACTTTCTTCCGACAGGCGAGACCGCCCTGTTTTTATTGGCCGGGGATGACCTGCTGGAGCATTCTGCATGGTTGGTACTCTTTGATGAATCACATTATTTTTCCCGGCACAACATCCTCCGACTGGATTCTGCTCAACCAAGAGAACCCTATTTGAGTGGGGCATTGACCATTAGTCAGGAGTATTTATCCTACTTTATAGATTCGTCGGCGCAATACAAGCCGAAATACGGGGCACAGTTTCCTGCAAAACGTATCACCACACCTTTGGAGTGGACGGATCTGGTGCTTGACAACCAGGCCATGGAAGAAATAGAAGAAGTCTTTGTCTGGCTGGAACATCACACTACCCTCCTGCACGACTGGAACCTGGAAAGGGTGCTCAAGCGAGGCTATCGCGCCCTTTTTTACGGTCCCCCGGGCACTGGCAAAACCATGGCCGCTGCCTTGCTTGGAAAAAGATCGGGCCGTGAGGTGTACAGAATTGATTTGTCGCAGGTGGTTTCCAAATACATCGGCGAAACCGAAAAGAACCTAGGTAACATCTTCGACATGGCCGAAAACAGCAATTGGATCCTGTTTTTTGACGAGGCCGATGCGCTTTTTGGCAAACGTACCACGACCAAGGACGCCAAAGACCGTTATGCGAATCAGGAGGTGGCGTATTTTCTGCAGCGGATTGAAGATTTTCCAGGTTTAGCCATAGTGGCTACCAATTTAAAGGACAGTATCGACGAGGCCTTTACACGGCGTTTTCAAACGATGGTGTACTTTCAAAGGCCCGACCCGGAGAAACGGCTTCGGCTTTGGCGCAACGCCTTTTCGGACGCAATACAAGTATCCCCTGATATCAATTGGGAAGATATTGCACAGAACTACGAATTATGCGGTGGCGAAATTATCAACGTTTTACAGTATAGCGCTTTGGCGGCGGTGGGGCGAAATCCGCCCATGGTGACGCAGCAGGATGTACTGCAGGGAATATTGAAGGAATTGAGGAAACTGGGGAAGACGGTGGGGGATAGATGAGGACCACAGGCGCGGGGGCAGGGGGCAAATAATACGCTGACTTATTGCGATTGAAACCTATAAGGTTTTTAAAACCTTATAGGTTTTCGTCTAATTCAAAATTAATTATCGAAACAAACACGAAACCCGGTCTTTTGAGACACCCTCTTGTACTCAAAATTTCAAGCGTCTGCCCTACGCTAACTAACCCCTCGTAGGTATGCGTTGGCCAAATGGCAGCTCCATTTTTTGTCCCCAGCGCCGGTTAAGTTGAGTCGCAATGGCCTGCACCAGTTGTTCATAAGGCACAATTTCCAGTTCATGGGCCTGGTTGCTGAGTTGGAGGGGTGCTGCCCGCATTTCGGCCAGGTATGGCTCGGCTTTTTCCAGGAATTTGTTGCGGTCATAATTGTATTTGGATAGAATGGCGAGGATCTTGATGAAGAGCTGCGAGCGGTGGGTATCCTCGTTGTTGCGCAGATAACGTTCACGGTATTTTTCGAGGGCTGCGATACGGTCCCAGAGTTCGTCCTCCTTTCCTTCCACAAAATCCAGCAGCACCTCCGCGGCGAGAATGGCGATATTCATGCCCATCTTATCGTGCGAAAAACCCTTGATGTCGTTGCGGAATTTGCTGCTTTTCATCTTGGGCACCATGCCTTCCGGGAGCTCTGTATTGGTTAGTTTTTGCATGATGTAGAGATAGGCGCCCAGGATGTGCCAGGTTTCGCGTTTTACATCGCGTATTACGTTGAATCGTTTATGTTTGGTAGCAGTTGCGTATAGATGCGCAGCCTCCGTGTAGTCTTGTTCGTGCATCCGGAGATAAAACCCAAGTTCAAGTGTGTTGAACCAGTTTATACTTCCAATAAATGCTAGATTTAGTGCTTCAGTCAAAACCCTTCCTCCTCTTTTATATTGGTTAAGATAAAAGCAATTTGCGATTTCTAAGTAATAAAAAATATGAAGTGTGCCATTACAAGCATAAGGCCTGGCACTGAAAAAATCAATTGCTTCATTATGCACTTCAGATGCATTAAGGTATTGGGTATCAATAGTATACCGATAAGATTTTAGATTATAATAGCAAAGGTGAAAAGTATGAGATGAAGCAATTTTTACAAATGGCTCAAGCTCAGCTAAATACTGTTGTGCAAGTGCTGCATTTTCTTTTCTCAAGCCCTTTTTCTTAGCAATGAGCACCTTAATTTTATCGAGATAAAACTGTGCCTTTTCCTCCAATTGGCGCCACTTACTGTGTTCTTCATAAAGCCGAAAATAATATTCAAGTTCTTTAAAGTCGTCACTAGCAATTGAAACAAATTCAATAAGCACCTTCGACGCTTCTACAACAAACTCCGGCCTGGAAAAGTGCTCCCCGATTTTCAGCAATTCTTCAGCCACTTTTTTACTTGCATTTTTACATGCTAGCGGGCCTAATGATCTAGCTATTGCCATTAACTGAAATCCTCTTATACGATTGTGATTAAGATCGTCTAAAACCTGTTTTTCAAAACCAATCTGCAATGTCATTTGCTCTAAGCAGCGTAAGAGCTCCTTGGCCACCTGTCTGAACTTGGTGCGTTCACCCACTTTGGCCTTTTCAATGGCCTCGGCCTCTGTTCGAAATTTATTGGCCTGCACAGCATGGAAAAGTCTGAGTACATCTCGATTGTGCTGAGAAAAGAAATTAAGCAGGTCTTCATGATTGGGTAGGGTCTGTTCGGCCAGCGAAACCAGTTCTGTAAGTTCTTTGATCATAAGGACACAAAGGTTGAAAGTGAAGTCTTGATTAATGGTGTAAAAATCGCCTCAGCGCCCTCTAAAAATCTATAACACTTTTTCGAGGTTATTCCCGGGGATTTTACCCAATCTCCGCCCCTTGCTATCCAACCATGGAAGGTTTCATTCAAATTCGCTGAGCATCTTAAGCGGTTCCTAAAAATTAATGTGGTTCTTTTTTTTAGCTAAACAAGCGTTTTGCATCGAAAAAGACGCTCATTTGTCTCAAATAAGCGCGCGAAGTCCTAAAAAAAAGCATTGCACCTTGCCTGAAAGCATTGCCCTTTTTAGATGCATCATTCCATGTTCCAGGTACGTTCGAAAGCCCTCCCCCGGACTTTTTGGGCCTAAAAACCCTAAAAAACGATAACAGTTTTCAGGAGTTATTCCAGCCTTCTGAAGGCCCAAAAAGAGACAGCAATGGGCCAAAATCAATTGTTATGCGAACAGTTATCCACTCCACTTAGAACGAATATATATTTGATTATCAGGACTTTAATAGGTTTTTTAAACGACTATCTGTGGCCGGAAAAGTATTATTTCCATCCCCCAACTGTCGTAATCAGTGGTTTGGACAGCCTAGACTTTTGTATCGAAATCAAATCAATATTCTTCATCTGCCAAAGCGTTCCTTAATTACAAAAACAGCACAGGAACCTCAGTAGCCAAAACACACCTTCATTATGACTCAAATTATTATCGCACAACGCATCAACCCCGGAAGACTTACTTCAGATAAACAATGGGAACAACTATCCAATGAAGAGCAACAAACCTTCATAATCGAAACTGATACGACAATGCAGCAAAAGGAAGGATAAATTTCAGAATAGCGAACACTTCCTTCCCGCACAAAACAATAGCAATCAACCACTTACAAAACAAAGCGCCCCCTTTTTCCACCAAAAAAACCCAAAAAACCCTGCTCAACTGTCGGTACTCTCTTCCTTTCCACCCCTTCACCTTTGTCTCATCAGAAAAATAAAACATCATGACACGCTTCGACACACCCGCCTTAACCGGACCAATTAAAACACAAACCACACCAGCTGTTTGGGTCAAAACCCGACTGGAAGGTGCAGATCAATACAGCCTCACCATCCTTGAAAAAACAAGACAAACACAGCACAAATCTCCGGATGCCGGCTGTGCCTATGCCAAACTTTCACTGATGCAAAGCGGGGCGATCATGGCCTCCTTTCCGGTCATGGGCATGGTATCCGGCACGCTCCGGAGCATGCTCGGATCCGCCTGGTTTGAGCTGGCTTCACCCTTGAAACTCCCGGCTTTTTTATTCGGTCAGGACATGGAAATTCCTGCCGGCCGCCACCCCATCGTATTTGTGCTGGAGAGCTGGGTGGTGCTTTTCAGACCGCTACATGCCCATGGCTATAATCAACCAGGATAGTCCCTTGTGTCGCTCGCGGGCTGATCCCGCGAGCCGACCAAGGGCATCAGAACACGCTTCATCAGACCAATCAACCAAATGGACCGCCCTTTGTACCTGGCCCCTGTTTTGGGGCCAGGTTGGGGGCAGACCTCCATCCAAAGAAAACAAGCTTTCACAAACCAATCAACCCAATGGAACACCGGGGCCAGGACTGCCGGACTATTGAAGATCAGACCTTAGACGCAGTTTGGTTCGTGCTTAATTTTTTCATTTATAAAGCACAGTCCAGGGTCAAAATCCAATAGGAACAGCAGTCCGCCCCGCTTTTTAAGATTTTCAGAAATCCGCTTTCGCCGAAATGGCAATAGCGCAAAACACTAACCCTGCCAAGCCCCGGAATTTTCGGGACTATGGCAGGAAAAACACCCGGGCCATACCAATTTCGCTTACCCGAAGGCTGTCCTCGGCTCTAAATGCCGCCACAGAACATTCAAACATGCCTTAACGCGCTCAGAAAATGGTATACCCAAACCAAATGGAGATCTCCGGAAAATCCAGATAAGAGTACGGACGCGGATGCCGAAAAGCGATCAGAGTAGGCAAAGGACACGCTTTTAATTTTTTTAAAACAATGAAAACACGTTTTTTAATGCTCCTGCTGGGGCTCTTAGCCAGTGCTCAAATTTTTGCTCAAACAGAAGGTCCCATCCCCGGACAATATATCGTTTTGATCCGGGAGACTTCCGCCAGCCCGGTGTCTCTGCAGGAAGCCAGCACCGAGGACCGCGAGTCCAGCGCTACTCTGAACGCCGGCAAACGCAATCAAAACCTTCAGCTTCTGGCCAGTTTGCGCAATACGGTAGCCATCGCCGGTTCGCAGGTTCTGGCCGAATATGCGGATGCTATTGTGGGCTTCACGGCCACACTTACGCCTGAACAGGTCAGCAGCCTGAGCCAAAACCCGGCTGTTGAAGGGGTCTTCCAAGATTACTACGTGAGTGCCGATCCGGGTACTGAACAGAGCCTGCCGCAGGAATTTTCGCCAGAAGGTCAGACCACGCCCTGTGCCATCAACAATGCCGGTGGATTTGCGGATGGCAGTGCCAAAAACAACTGGATCTGGATTCTGGACACCGGAATTGATCTGGATCACCCGGACCTGAATGTGCAGGCTACGCTCCCTTATGCAAAGTCATTTATTGCCGGCCAAACCGCCGATGACGGCCATGGTCACGGCACCCACGTAGCCGGTATTGCGGCAGCCAAGAACAATGGGATTGGCACCGTCGGAGTATCTGCTGGCGCGAAAGTGGTGCCAGTAAAAGTGCTGCCCAACTCAGGATCGGGAGGATCCATGTCCGGGATAATTCAAGGTCTCAACCACGTAGCCACTTATGACAAGCAAAATGACGTAGTCAACCTGAGTATTGGAGGTTACCCTACAACCAACTGCGAAAACTCCAATCTCCCGCTGCGCGATGCGATCAGAAATCTGGGTTTATCCGGCACCTGGGTATGCATTGCCTCCGGCAACAACGCTGCCAAAGCAGTCTTGTGCTCTCCGGGCTGCATCAATGGCACCAAGGTATTTACAGTGGGCGCCATGACCTGCGCACAAGGATGTTATTCCGGCCCGAACTGGGGCACGCCGGTGGTAGATTGGGTGGCCACGGGAAACAGTGTTTATTCTACCTACAAAAACGGCGGCTATGCTACCCTGACCGGCACTTCACAGGCGACTCCTGTGGTAGCAGGCATCATTCATGCCCGCGGTGCGGCGCCAATAAGCGGTGGCACGATCACCTGCGGAAACGCATCAGTGCCGCCCGCAGCCTATAAAAAAGCAAAACGAGCTTAAATCATTTACACTAAAGGAGGTATCGGAAAATCCTTATAAAAGAGTACGAACGCGGTTGCCGAAAAGCGATTAGAGTAGGCAAAACACACTTTATTGAATCATTTATTATGAAAACACTTTTTTATTCACTGCTTGTAATTACAGCAATTTGCCTGAATTCCAGCAATGTTAAGGCGAACTTCCAACTCTCACCTTATACTCAGCTGATGGAGGTTAAAACATTTGATGGAGAAGATGGAGTCCTTTTCAAAATAAAATTTCACTATGAACGAGGGTACAGAAATGAGGCAGGCATCTGCATCGAACGCGGTATCTGTGTATTGAAGATAAACATTGGCTTTCGAGTAGTTGGACCTGGGGCATTGGATGGGGAGATAGTGAAAGATAGCGATGGAAATGTTCTGCTCATTATTGATAAAAGTGGAATGAGCTTCGACAACCAATTAGATATTAAAGGCGCAGCAGAAGGTCCTGGAAATTTCCTTCTTTCAAACGATTCGGATCTACCAAAGGAAGCGAAAATTGCTTTGGGCTTGCCATCAAAATATCAATTTAAAGCCGGGAGCTATCAAGTAACGGAAACTGAAGATACCTACATGGTCAATTTTGGTAGACAGTAAATAATCTCAGCCTGTCCTTTGATTTTATTAAAGGGCAGGCTGAATCAGAAAATTTAATCAATTTTTCACCTAACCAGTTCCACACTTTAAATAATGGTAAAATGAAACGTCTCATAATACTCGCGCTCTTCTCCATTGGATTATTATCCTCCTGTCAAATCTTTATGCGTCATTATCTCGGAATAAAAGATCCAGGTATTGAAAAGGCAAGAACTGTGTCAAGCCTTATGGCGAAGAACGAAATTGCAAATGCTCATTTCATAAAAAAAGAAAAGATAGTGGATGCCTATATCGGCACATTTCCTAAAATAATGATCTACGATAAAAATGGCTATCAGGTAATGCTTCCCAATTGTTATGAGATGATCGAAGAGAACTTGTACCGCCTGGCGGATACTGTTTCAAAGGAACTGTCTCCACTGCCATCAAGGGATAAATTTGTACGAGAGACCATACAATCTGACAATACTGAGCTTTACTCAGAAGGTAAGTATGATTATGAAGTGTTTTTCTATTGGTCTGTATGGCTAGGCAAATTCAACATCAAAAAACTCCGTACCGCTCAAAACACTATTGCCACTATAAATCAAATCCCTAATCAAAAAAAACTAATACTGATCCCGGTCAATTTTGATTTTATTGAAGAATCTGGATGGACTGAGATGTCGGTGGACACGGCAATGGCACGGGTAGTGGAGTATCAAAAGAAATAAAAAATACAAGGCCTCCATGATGATAACCTTAAACAGGCTATTCAGACAATACAGGTCAAAACACCTAAAGGCAACGGCGATTTCAATGTCATTTAATTTAAAACAGGTAAAATGTTGAATAAATCACTCCTTTCCGCACTGTTTTTAGTCGCTTTCCGGTGCGTCTCAACTGCCCAACAATTCGACTATGTCTTCTCTCAGCGAATAGAAGCTTATGAAAACCTGGAGCAATCTGTTCCGATCAGCGGCCCTATCTATTGGTATTCCGAGGCATGGGACATCCCGATTGGATTTGAGTTTAACTATTTTGAGTATCCATTTGATTCGGTTACGGTCTATTGTGCCTCCTCATTGTATTTTGGTTATGCAGACTATCAGGAAGCCCTGCTTTTCGCAGGTTTCAGTCAGGCGATCATTGATCGAGGCATTCTAGGACCAGGAAATTCCTTATCGCCAATTTCATATAAGGTATCCGGGACTTCACCTGATCAGATCTGCAAAATTGAATTCCGGAATGCCGGTTTTCATTTCGGTTCTCCACAAGATTCTGTACATATCCAGATATGGTTGTTCGAAGCGGATGATGCAATCGAAGTGCATTTAGGCCCGCACCATGTCAGTGGACCGGAAGCCTATGAAACCGTGGATGCCGAAGGCCCCGTCATTGGCATGTTCAATGATTTGGATGAAAAATACGCGGTGCTTTATGGGGATATGCAGTCGCTTGAATTTGGCCTTCCTGCTTTTCCCTTTGCGGGCTTGCTGGGCAATTGGCCTGATGGGCAAGTATATAGGTTCACGCCACAATTGTCGCCCGTTCAAGAGCCCCGGGAAACCATATCGCTAAAAATATGGCCCAACCCCGCTAGCAATTGGCTGTATATATCATCCGCTCAACCGCTCCAAGAAAGTCAGGTAAGGGTATTTGACACGAATGGCCGTCTTCAATTGAGCCAAAGTATAAGTGAAAAGGCTCCGATAAATATTAGTTCCTTGCCGCCTGGTGTGTATATTTTAAGATTGGAAGCAGATGGCCTGCAGCACACAAAAACTTTTGTAAAGCAGTAAAAGTCATTCTCTACGCCTTGGTACATCTAAAATTACGAAATGATGAAATACTTCACCCTATTGCTCCTGTTTGCATCCATGATGCTTACATCCTCCTGCAAATTTCTCCTTTTTAAATATGAAGGCGTCAAAGAGCCTGCTTTGGAGAACCATGCATCGTTGTCCAAATTTTTGTCCTCCAAAAGAATTGATACCAGCGAAATTCTTTGTTTGAGAGACATAGATGCCCTAAACGACTTTTATTTTTCTAAAAATAAAGTACCTGATGCGTTGTTCTTCAATAGAGAAAAGAAAATGGTCGATTATCGAAGCTCTGTGGAGGATTGTAATGGTATGGTCCCCATATTCATTGACAAAGGCGATTCCATAAACCTGGTAAAACCCATTGAAGGAGAGTATTTGGACAAATACCTGGAACCAATAGCAATTGAAAAATCAGGAAAAAAATTCATTCTGGATAGCCAGGACTATGATGTGTACATGGTAGTTTATTGGGCTAAATACCTGGGAAAAGTCAGCAAACGTAAAGTTTATGAATGGCAGGAACATCTGAAGAAAGCAAATCAAAACGGCCAAAAAATGAGGATGATTTTGGTCAGCGTGGACTATCAACAATTCTGGGGTATAACTAAGGATCAGATACCAGAGTTTGGTTTTTAGAATCAGGAAACAAACAACTAAAATTTAAGCTATGAAAACCAAAACGTTCCTCCGGAGCGCAGGACTGCTTTTGGCCCTGCTTTGCCTCCAATTGCCTGTTCTGCAGGCCAATAACCCCAATGACTCGCTCTCCGTCTGGATACAACCCTGGATCGAAACGGCCCATGCTGATCTCGATCAATTGGAACGGGACTATGTGGACCATATTGAACCATTCCGGGTGCGGCTCCAGGATGTCAATAAAACCCTGGCCGACCCGCGCAACCGCACGCCAGAGTGCGGATTCCAACTCCTTTGGGAGAAAATTCAACTCGAAGAAACCCTCGATGCGCTGCAGGAAGAACACGAACTTAAACTACTCAAGGTCCGCTACCGAAAAAGCATCGAGATCATCAAAATGCTCTACGAAAAGGTGCTCAGTATGGATCACCACCTGAGTAGCCTCAAAGCGCAGCAGGGCCTTTCGAATCTGTCCAATCCGCACAATTACCCCGAATTTAAAGAAACCAAAACCATCCTGGAAGACCGCATGAAGAAGAAATTCAACTTCCAGATGCCCATGCTTTTCCAAACCAATCCTTTCCTCTCCGCGGCCTATTCCATTGTCGGAATGGCCGTGGGCGGAGGTGAAGACAAAGACAAAAAAGAGAGCATAGATAAAATAGCCTGCATCCTGGATTTCACCGTCCGGATGCACACCGACCTCAATGTGATCTACTACGAAACAGGCTATCTCCGGGATGCCAACCTGACCCTGAAAAAGGAATGTGAGGCACTATTTTCTGACTGCGCCCGTCAGGTGGGTTATACCATTCCGCTAATCAGTTGCCGGGATGGGGATGACTGGGAGCGGCTGTACGGGATGCTCGACAACTATGTGGCCAAAGCACTCGGCGAAACAACCAATGCCGCCCTCACCCAAGGCAGCTACCCGGCGTCCATCACAGGCGTACCTACCGGCCCCGATGCACGTTTACTCCCCCGGGCAACCACCAATCTACAGTTCTCGATTGACCGCGTGGGACTTTTTATTGAAAAATATAGCAATTTCGTAGGCCAGGGCGGCGAATACTATAAGAAATTCTCCAAAATAGCCAGCAGCTACGAAAACGAAAAAGCCTGTGCGAGTGCACTGCCAGACCAATTCAAACAACTCAAAAACGACATTGACGAAACCCTGGACAAGTTCAACAGTGCCTACAAAATGCCCGAGGTACAAGGCTCCAAACTTAAAGACATGCTTTACGGAACCGCTGTAGATTAAATCATTTCATACTGACCCAACCATCCACACCAATGAAACACATTCTCCTCCTGCTTCTGATCTTCACCTGCCTTCAGTTGAGCGCACAGATCAACCCAAAAGAGGCTTCCCAAATCAGCTATTTTGATCCGGAACACGACCCGGTTGCGATTCGTAGCGACAACGCGCTTCAACTCCTGGTCAGCGAATACATCCTTGCAAAATCTGTGCAGGCGCGCTTGGGGCCGGATTGTCAGGTAACTAAAATCTCTAAAACCCAATCAGGCGCCGGAGCTGAATCCCTGGTATTTGAAGGGATTTGGATCTCCAAGGTGCGGCAGCAATTTGTACTCGGTATTCCCCTGAACCCGGATGCCAGCGGGCGGCTGTTTTATGCTACTACCCAAGCCCTGGTCTGTTCTTCCCCGGGATGCAACAATTGTAGCATTCTGAATGGGAATTGTACAGGTTGTTGTCTGAGTAATTCCGGAAGCGCTATTGGCTTGCCGGGTCCTTTATTAAAAGTCTCCATAACCATTGATCAATAAGACCTTATGAAAACGAAGCTGCTTATTATTTTGCTGGCATTTGCGCAAATTGGTCTGGGGCAAGCACCTGCACTTCTGGAAGACGGCTATTTCGATCCGGCACGCGACCCGATCGCCAGTATGGTCAACGATCGAATGCGGCTTCTGGTGAGTGAAGAAGTTCTGCTGCGATCTGTGGCAACCAATCTGCCCAGGGTTGGAATGATTGAAAGGATGGATCGCCAAAAAATAGAAGGCTACTGGTGGCTGACCCTCGAAAGTCGCCATGCAGAAGATATGGAACAATCTGTTTTTGTAGCGGTACGACTCAAGCCAGGCGCAGACGGCCAATATTTCGCTGATTCCTTCTGGACCGCCTGCACGGGCGAAGGCTGCGGCGGCTGCGACTTCAAACTCCAGATGGATGGATGTTTTTGTCGGTTTGATAAGCCGGGCGAGCCGGGAATACCCGGGGCGTGTTACCAGACTACCAGTGATGAAATGCTTTTGGCGCGAGTGGCGCTTAAATTGGTTCGGGAATGAGGGTTTGATTGATGAGTGATGATTACATGAGTGATGATTGTTGAAGTGTTTGATTGACGAGTGATGAATACATGAGTGATGATTGCTGAAGTATTTGATTGACGAGTGATGAATACATGAGTGATGATTGCTGAAGTATTTGATTGACGAGTGATGATTACATGAGTGACGAGTGTTGAAGTGCTTGATGAATGAGAGTGTTCAGAAAACTGTGTCAATCAAATCTTTTGAATTCAATGATTCTGTTGTTAAAATGAATTTCGAGTTGCAAATAGATACTGTTCCACGCCATAATGGACTTGCTCCATTGGCTTGTAAT
>JBILHS010000209.1:0-4518 GCA_044350425.1 Saprospiraceae bacterium
GGTGGGGTGCCGCATTATTTCCAGCCAGTCGCAATCCGCTTTCGCTGGATATGGGTTGAAAAGTTTGAAAGATGAAAATAAAAGCCAAATACTCCACCGTCGCAATCCGCTTTCGCTGGATATGGGTTGAAAAGTGAAGACGAGTTCTGGGACGGAAAGAGGCAAACACTGTCGCAATCCGCTTTCGCTGGATATGGGTTGAAAAGAAGGAACTTGGCCACCCCCCTCTATCGGCTTCTTTCGGTCGCAATCCGCTTTCGCTGGATATGGGTTGAAAAGTTTTCCATAATGTCTTTCAGCTTTCTATTAGCACAGTCGCAATCCGCTTTCGCTGGATATGGGTTGAAAAGTCAATTCGTTATCACATGGTCTGATGGAACTCGTGTCGCAATCCGCTTTCGCTGGATATGGGTTGAAAAGAAATTTAGAATTAGTTTGTTATAATTGTTATCACTGTCGCAATCCGCTTTCGCTGGATATGGGTTGAAAAGGCTAACACAGTGGATGCGATAGTATTTGGGGCGGGTCGCAATCCGCTTTCGCTGGATATGGGTTGAAAAGGTATTGATAGCAATATAAGATTCGTTTTCTTTTAAGTCGCAATCCGCTTTCGCTGGATATGGGTTGAAAAGAAAGATATTCTATCTGGACCATTAGAAGCTCTTTGTCGCAATCCGCTTTCGCTGGATATGGGTTGAAAAGATTCAGTATTTTGTTCATCATACCATCTTATACGGTCGCAATCCGCTTTCGCTGGATATGGGTTGAAAAGGCGTAAAATTTCTAATACGTTCGGCCAAGGTAATCAGTTCAGTACTTGTCGGACAAACCATTCAAAGCAAAACTTTCAACTTTTTTTCCAGGAGCGTTGTAAAAGCATTGTTTAATCCAAAACATTCCGTTTCAGTGGCCAGCTCGTTGGGCATGGGCACGATATAGACGCTGTCGCCCGGCTTCAGTGGGCGGCGCTCAAAGACCTGCCGCAGTCCGAGTTGCAGTCGAACCAGGTTTTTTTTGCTCATGTGGGGCGCTACAAAAACAGACTTTTGCAACCTACGGCAGCCGTTTTTTTCGAGGGTTTTGGCTGCGCGGTCGCGTAAGCGGTCGTTTTCTATGTCGTAGCAAATTACGTAATGCATATCGTACCAGTCGTTCGTTGTCTTTTACCCAGCGCAGGATCATGCGTACAATAAAGTACAGGGCAATGCCCGCTGCGGAAAATGCCGCTGCATCCGGCCAGTCAAATCCATCGGAGTCCGGCAGCATCACCACCGGGGTTTGGGTGGAAGCGTAGGGCACCGGCGCATTGGTCTTTGTCAGGTTTTGGGTGCGGTCGGCGCGTTTTTGGCTGAGTTCACTCATTTCTGCGGCATTGAGCGGCTGCGGGTGGGTTTCGTGGCGGGCCGTGAGTACCTGCACGGTATCGCCCTCGGGTGTACGGTACACCCAGAAGCGCACGCCACCATGTCCGGCACAAGCGCCAATACTGCGGGTATCTGAATAGCTGTCATCCATACAACGGCAGCCTACCCGAAATGCGCCCTTGGGTACGCTGACCCGTTTGGTGGTTTTGTCGCGCTGCCGGCGGTTGGTGGGGGTTTCGCCTTCCTGGTCGCTGCTGCGGAAGATCTCTTCCAGGCGGGCTTGTTCGTCTGACTCGAGGTCAGGATCCTGCGCAAAACCTGCAAATGGCAAGAGCAGCAGCAGTGTAAGGAACCACAGCCTTTTTATCTGTAAGATCCGGGATAAAGCAGGCGGGGGAAGCAAGTGTAATAAACGGGTATGGTTCATTGGCAGGCAGTTTTCTGATTTATAACATGGCAAAAACTCGGCCAGATTGTAAGGTGCTTTAGCCGCCGGTACAGTCAGGTACTCAATCCCTTCACTCGAATGGCCAATTGTTGCGCATTCAGGTCTATCTGCACCCGGTGTTTCACTTGTCGGTTCTGATACCCGGAGGGGCTTTCCATGAATGTCAGCATCGCATCGATCACTGCATTTTTCCCGCTTCGGCTCAGCCAGAGTCCGCGTTCGTCGGCATCGGGCTCAAAGGAATCTTCGTCAAAAACCCCGCTTTCAGCCAGTTGTACCGCTACCTTATCTGCCCAGGGACGATACGGCTCAATAAAATCAAACACGAGGGTAGGGTGGTCGCCGTGTCGGTCGGCGTGCAGGACGCCCAGATAGGGGTCCAGGCCGTTTTTGAGCAAGGCAAGATGACAACTGGTGTACAACATGCCGTACAGATAGTTGAGCAGGGCATTGAAGGGATCGTAGGCCGGGCGTTTCTGGCGGCCTTCGAAGGTGGCACCCGGCATTCGGAACAGGGACTCTGCCGGGAGATTTGCCAGGTACTTGACCAGTTGCTGGAAATAGATGCGGGAGGCAGAGCCCTCTTGTCCGCGGAAGGTTTCGGCGATTGCAGTGAAAGTCTCGGGATTCAAAGTGATAGTCTGACTTGGAGTCAGACTATCACTTTGAATCCCGAGACTTTCACCCCGCTCCTTCAGTCGCTGCTGCAAAGTAGCCATCACCTTATCCGCAAAGCGAACCTCTTCTGCAAAACCTACCGGCGATGCAGGATGCCCGGCCAATTGACGCAGAAAAGCCCTTTGATTCGCCACTTTACTCGCCAGCGTCTCCGCCACCCACTGAAAACCTGCACTAGACCTACAGAAGTCCGGTTGGTTTTTCCGCACCGTGGCGATGTTGCCAGGCCGGCCGCTGCTGATCTGTCCAAGCGGAAAGTGTGTCTGCGCATGCAGCAGGAGCACAGGGATATCGTGTTCGATGGCCAGCAGGGTGGCATCGGTGCTCATACCGGTGCCTTTGGTGAGCAGGATGGCGTTGACCTCGCGCACGGCAAACAGGTGCGTTTCGCCGGATTGCAGGCGGATCCGGAACTGACCGTTTTTTACGGAGAGGAAGGCGGCGAAGGAGTCTAGATAGAGTTGCAGGAGTGAGGTACGGGTTAGGTATGCGTGTTAATTGTTTGGGAGGCAGGGTACTGTATGTTTTTCGAAATTTTAATCATTCCCGCAAACGGTCGTGTAGCTGGCTATTGGGAATTGGGCTATACAGAATTATCGCTAATCCTTTTTTGGATCAGGATACTTTTTATTAAATTCAAAGAAATTTTTAGCAGAATTATATATCTCTGAATTTGCTGAGTGTTTTACGTAGAAACCCAAAAAAGCATGGTAGGCCTCTTTGAAAATACGTTCCGCTTCTGGGCCAGTCAAAAACTTTGCAAGGATTTTCTCCGTTTCAGTTGCCAAAAATTTTTTATATTCCTCATCTAATCTTAATCGAAATGAATTGGGTGATCCATCTGCCCAAGTGGTGCGTTTAAAGGGGGCATAACCTCCATATTCGCGGCTATCTAAAGCCAGTCGTTCCAGACCATTGCTAAAATCCACGTCTTTTTGCCCATAAACTACACGGTCAATATCCGTCATAGTCATCATACCAGAACACATGATACAAGGCTCTAATGAGGTATAAATAGTGAAACCTTCAAGGTTAAAACGCCGCGTTTTTTCCAGATATTGGGTGATGGCGCGTACCTCACCATGCTGAGTGGCGTTATCTGTAGCGTTTATACAATTGAGACCACAATACACCGGTTTTTGATCCTTATCCACAAGCACCGCGCCTATATTATATCCTCTCCGCTGGTTACGAGGTACTGATGCTAATTGCCAATTGGCATATACCAGAGCATAAGTAAGGAGGGTGTAAATTTCATCAATTTCCTGCTTTACCGGGTCTTTGACTGAGTATTCCTGAAAAGGGAGGGTGAGGCGTGGTTGCATTTTTTTTGAAGTGCCGCAAGCCAAACTTCCAGCCGTCGCAAAGTGATTATGCATAAGCGTTGTGGATTGTCGGGCTTGCCGAAAACCGTTGAAAATCTGGCCTTGTTAGCGTCTTTAGTTCACTTTTATGCTGTTTGATGTTGCCGAAAAGCGGCAGGACACTTTCATACTTCATCTTGCAGTTGCCCATCGTCCCCAATGAAATACCCAATAGTATTGAGACTTCGCCTGGAGTCAAGCCTTCGTCCAACATCACAAGCACCTACAACTTCATGTAGGCAGACTTGTCTGTAGTGTTGGCCAGACTACTGGACATTTTGACAATAGACGTTGGTCTTGCACTCTAAAAAATTGAAAATCATGCACTTACAGAATCGAGTCTAGTGTCCAACGTCAAAATGTCCAGTAGTCTGAGTGTTGGCTCATGCCTCCTCCACAAATGACCGTTCCAGTGGGTGTAAAAATCCTTTTTTCATCCAGCAAAATTAAATTCCGGTGGTAAATCTAAAAATAAAACCGATCAGAAAATTCAAAAAATCTACTTTTATGCAAAATCACTTTGCGACGGCTATAATTGTTTGGGAGGGAGGGTATTGTATATTTTTCGAAATTCTAATCATTCCCGCAAACGGTCGTGTAGCTGGATCTTGGGAATTGGCATCAGGTAGAAACATTTGGCAATCTGCTTTTGCTGGATATGGGT
>JBILHS010000133.1:0-13815 GCA_044350425.1 Saprospiraceae bacterium
ATGTCCAACATGGAATTCCTCACTCCGCCACCTCCGTGAGCACCGCTCCAAGAAATTGGCTACTCAGTGCCCGCAGCAATTGGATGGATTCTTTGTCGTTGTTTTTCAACACAGAATGGGCATTAAAAACGGCCAGCACTTTGTCGGCAAACGGTACGAGTTCCTGCGCATCCGAGTATGGATTGAGCGCGGCGGCCTCCATCAATACATAATCATAATACTGGTGGATCTCGGCAAGAAAGGCCCGAAACTGAGCTGGGTCAAGCAATTCGGCGGGTGATTTTGGAATTCCCGTATTGCCAAGGATATCTACGGATTGGGTATCGCTTTTTTCGGCTGTCTGGGTTTTAAGCTGGAAAACATTGGACAATCCATGGCTTTGAATCGCTTTGTTCAGCAGGTTCTTGTTCACGCTCGGCTGGTCGGTAAAGGTCTCCGGAAGCGGCGCCTTAAAATTGGTGTCGATCATCAGCACCCGCTTGTTGTTGAAGGCCAGAGAATGCGCCAGGGAGAGCATCAAAAAAGTTTTTCCTTCTTTTACTTTGGTACTGACGATCAGGAAATTACCGCCGCCCGACGCGATGACTTGTCCCCGCAACTTACGCAGACTTTCTCGAAAAGCAGTGAGGGCGGTATCCGGGGTTTTGTCCATAAAAATGCGCTCCAGATCAAAGCCTTTGACCGGAATGGTCGGAATGGTGGCAAGCAAAGGAAGTCCTTCAGTATATTTTTTGAACAGGTCGGGCGACTGAATGGTGCTGTCCATATAAGCCAGTCCAAACAGCGCAATAACCGTCAGACTCCCCACCACAATGGCTGCAAAAAGGCTCAAAAGCGTCCGGCGGTCCGGCTCCGGCCATTCCGGCAATTGCCCGTTCTGGACCACAGAAAGCGGGTTTTCCGCATTTTCAAGGGTAAGTTTGGCTTTGATAAATTCGTCATTGATCTTGTCAAATTCCAGCTGGGCATTGTCTTGCTCCGCCTGAAGTCTGGAGAACACCTCGTCGCTGACCACCATGCTCCCGAGTTTGTTTTTGAGGGCATACAGCTCGCTGCTGGTCCGCTTGTAACTTTCTTCTGCTTCGATTCGGTCGAGGTCGTTGTCCACCCGGTCTTTGTAGAGGTCTTCTCTGGTCTTTTTACCTTCTTCATTGCGCGGACGGCCTTGCGAACGGGCGGATGCGCGCATGGCCTCGTCCAGATCTGATTTTGCCGTAGCCAGTTCTTCGGCCAGCTCCTCGTTTTTGCCACCCGCTTCGGCATTTCTGCGGGTGAGATCGCGCACCCGTTCCATTTGTTCTGCAGTGTTGTTCTTTTCCAGCACGCGGGTCTGGATCTCCCGGGCGTCGCGGGATTCTCGGTCGCCTTCGTATTTTTTAATGCGATTGACTGATTCGGCGGCCGACATTTTTTTGGCTGCGGCGCGTTGGCGTTCAAATTCCAGCTTGGTGATCTGGCCCACCAGTTCTTCACTTTGTTTGCCCAATACCGGGAGGCCTTTCTGCTTTAAGTATTCAAACTTAAGGTCGCTGATGGAGTCTACGACCGCCTTTTTTTCGTTGGCCAGTTTGGTATAAGACTCTACATTCTGGCGCTTATCGCGCACCAGCAAATTGAAATAATAGGTTAGAAAACGTTTGGAATAGGAATTTGCCAAATGCTGTGAGAGCGCCGGCGTCTCGGTCGTCACGGCTATATCCAGATAGTCGGTCTGGGCTTTGCGTTTGATGGAAAGGCTGCGCAGGATGGCATCATTGTCATAACCGTAGGTGCGGGCCACTTTGTCTAGTAAAAAATCGAAGGCCGGACTAAACGAGGCTTCTTCGAGGCTGTCGAGCTGAATTTTCTCCAGTTCGGCATACAGGTTTTGTTTCTCTGCTTGGGAAAAACTGGCCAGGCTATGATTGGGCTGCCGGAATGGCGTTTCGGTGCTTTTACCGTATTCTGCAGAAAGATCATGCTGGAGCATTTCTATGGTGACCAGCTTGATGGCTGCGCGCGACTGGGCGAATTCCAAGAGGTTGGAAAAGGCATTATCCACCTGGTATTGTTGCACAAAAGCGTCAGAATTGTCGGATTTGATCCCCTTATAATTGACAATACCCGTGGCCATGACCACGCTCGACTTGAATCGTTCGGGTTTTTGGCCAATGAAAAAGAAGGTAGCCAGGGCCGCTGCTGCCATGACACCGAGGATGAGCCATTTTCGGCGTGCGAGTATATTTAAGAGGTAGGAGAGGTCCATAAACCGGTTTTTGATTAACTGCGAGTTACAAAGGTAATACGCGGTCTGTAAACTATCTTCCTTCTTAGCCCCTCCGGACTTTATTGAACACTGGCCTTTTATAAAACAAAGCGTCTTTGAGTGAGTTTACCTATTTTTCGCCCTTGATACCGTTTCAGGATTCTTGAACAATCATTTCCATGAAAAAAATACGCGCTACTTCTTTCCTTGCCGGGCTTCTTTTTTGCGCCCTTCAAACCGGCTATGGTCAACAACCGGTTTCCAGCAAAGCCCCCAATGATGCCTGGCATATCATAGCAGATAAAATTGATCCCGCCCATTATTTCGGCATTACCGTGGCCAACGGTATGATCGGCCTGGTCTCTTCTCCGGAACCCATGAAGGTCAAGGATGTCGTGCTCAATGGCGCTTACGACAACTACGGTCGGGGGCGGGTGAGCAACATCCTCAAAGGCTTCAATTTTATGAACATGAACCTGGACGTGGATGGTCGGCGTGTGGGTCGGGCCGACATTTCTGACTACAAACAAGTGCTGGATATGCGTCATGCTCAACTCAGCACGAGCTACGATGTAGGCGATAAAATCAGCGTCAGCCATACCCTCATGGCCTTGCGGCACCTGCCCTATTCAGCGCTGAGCATCATAGAGATCACGGCTAAAAAAGACGTAACCATTTCACCGATGGCCGTCATCGAAGCCCCTGAAATGTTGCAGGATGTACGTAATCTGTATGCTGAAATTGACCGGCCGCACGTCCTGATCCCACTCCTGACCTCTGTGGGGAAAAGTCCTTCAGGAAAATACACCGTAGCAGCTTCCAGTAGTTTTATTTTTGAAGAACCCCATGGATCGGAGCCTGATCTCATCCATGAAGACTGGGATTACAACATGCACTTGTTGAAATTCTACAAAAAGCTGAAGGCCGGGGAGACCTACAAGTTTGCCATCGTAGGCACGCTGATCAGTTCTGCACACACCATGGACGCGCACAACGAGGCCGAGCGCCTCACCATTTTTGCTGCGCTCGAACGCACGGAGCGCTTGCTGAAAAGACACAATGAGGCCTGGGACAAGCTCTGGGGTTCTGATATCACCATCGAAGGGGACGTGGATGCCACCCGGGACGTGCACTCCGCCATGTACCATTTATATTCGTTCGGTCGCGAAGGCACCGCCCTCAGTCTTTCGCCCATGGGCTTAAGTGGGCTGGGCTATAATGGTCACGTCTTCTGGGACACCGAATTGTGGATGTACCCGCCGATGCTCCTGCTTCACCCGGAAATTGCCAAATCCTTCCTCGAATTCCGCTACCAATTGCTGGACGAAGCCAAACAAAACGCCTTTTCACACGGCTATCAGGGCGCCATGTATCCCTGGGAGAGTACCACCACCGGGCAGGAAGAAACCCCCGTTTGGGCGCTCACCGGCCCATTCCAACACCACATTACGGGCTGTGTGGGCTGGGCGGCCTGGCAGTATTATCTGGTGACGAAAGACAAAACCTGGCTGCGCGACCGGGGTTACCCCATCCTGAAAGAAGTAGCCGACTTCTGGGCTTCCCGGGTAGAACGCAATGGCCCCGGAAAATACGATATCATCAATGTGATCGGCGCCAACGAATGGGCAGAGAACATCGACAACAATGCCTTCACCAATGGTATGGCGAAAACAGCCCTGGGCTATGCTACCGACGCGGCCAAAGAACTGGGCATGACACCCAACCCGGACTGGGCACTGGTAGCAGAGAACATCCCCATCCTTCAATTCCCGGACGGCACCACCCGCGAAAACGCCACCTACAATGGTGAGATCATCAAACAAGCCGACGTCAATCTTTTGGCTTATCCGCTTAAGGTCATTACCGACCCCGTCCGGATCAAAAAAGACCTCGACTATTATGAGCCCCGCATGGCCAAGGATGGCCCGGCCATGGGCAATGCCATCCTCACGGTTTCAGCTGCGCGGGCGGGCGATGCCGAGCGCGCGTATGGGCTTTGGGTGAGCAGTTACAAGCCAAATGAGGTGCCACCGTTTGGGGTGCTTTCGGAAGCTGCGGGCGGTACTAACCCGTACTTTGCCACGGGCGCGGGCGGTTTTTTACAAGCGACCATCATGGGTTTTGGCGGGCTGGATATTACGCCGCAGGGCATTGTGCAGTTGAAAACGAAGTTGCCTAAAAAATGGAAGTCTATCACGATCACGGGAGTGGGTGTGGAGAAGAGGACTTTTGTGGTGAAGTAAGAGTGTGTTTAAAATTTAAAAAATCCTAAATTTGAAGATTGTAATCGAAAAATATTATGTTTTTTTTCGATTACAATCTTTAAATATGGGATTATTCTCCTATTAGAACTATTTCGGGTCTTCTGGAAACTCCACCTGGTCGACTGTGATGAGTGCTGAATACAGCCCCGCAGTAAATTGGGAAAAAACACTATTAACAAAGCATGCTCGCGCGCCGAAGACTTTTCAAAATGCATACCCTGAAGCTACTTTTCAAACGATCCACCCGAACAACTATCTGGACGAATTTTTGAACACACCAGGTCTGTGATATTTCAAATACCCCGATGATGATGCGTGTATTATTAGCAATTACCTTTTTACTCTTTTTCAGTCAATCTTCAAGCGCCCAATGGACTCAATTGCACGCTCCCGGCAATCCCAATGTCACGAGCCTCCATCAATTCGGAGAACATCTGATCCTGTATACGGCGGATAGTCCAGGAGGCCTCATTTATCATGCAGAAGGGGAGGTCCGCGTCTGGGAATCCGTGCAAAATCCGATTTTCAATTTATCAGGGTATATACCAAGGTTCGGCTATGACAGCACCTATCTCTATCTGTTTCAACCCGATTATGGCTTGTATAGAACCCTCGACTGGGGCGCACAATGGGAAACAGTTGCTCCCCCGCAAGCTGGCCCCAATTTCCCGACCAGTGATGACCTGGCGATTGCGCATGGATTCCTCTATTACAACGTTGGAGGCTCCGTGCTTCGTTTAGAAACTCAGGGAGGCACCCAGGCGCAGGAGGTTTTGACTACGCAGGTAGCCTACCCGGACATGATCCACCTGCGTACGCGTGGAAAGGATGTCTGGGCCGCGGCTACTGATTCCTTGTTACGCACTTCGGATGATGGCATGAGCTGGGACCTGGTCTGGGAGGGCGAAAAAATTAAAGATTTTGAGATCGCCGGAGATACGATTGTAATTAAAACAGCTGTGGGCTACTGGAATTCAGTCAATTATGGCGTGGATTGGAGCCCGGTATCCTCCTTTGAATTTGGCGACAACCTTTCTTATAGTGATGGCACCTGGTTTGCCGGTAAAATCTACACCTCCGGACTTTACAGGTCTACAGATGCAGGCCTCAACTGGCAGGTCATGTTTGATTCCACGCAGTTATCCTATGCCTTTAGCACCCATTTAAAAAAGGGAAATCGTATTCTGCTGAATGGCGCTTATGGTCCGGTCATTTCGAGGGACAATGGCAGCTCCTGGGCTTATGAATGCAATGGGCTTCAATATATCTACAGCAATAGCCAGCCAGAATTCAGGCAACTGGACCAGGTATTATTCCTGAACGATCATTTTTCGACTGACAACGGGCAAACCTGGACTTTCCCTGTCCGTAACAACAATTTTTTACAGCACCAATTTTTCACCACCTGTGCATTCGGTGGATCTATTTACGGCATCAACAGAAAATTTGAACTTTGGCGTTCAGACAGCGATTTAACTAACTGGCAGCTTTTGCCTTTACAAATGCCGCAAAATTCGATCATCTATTTAACCAGCTCGAATACTAACCTTTGTCTGATGCTACCCGACGGCATGTATGAATCTACTGATCAGGGCCAAAACTGGGTTTATAAAGGATCATTCCTGGCTTCCAAAGCTACCGGCCATAAAAATGCGCTTTATTACCTCGGTAATAAAAATGGCGATTCCGGTTTTCAAAATTTATATAAGTCCGTAGATGGCGGAAGTACCTGGATTGCTACTGCTGCAAACGTCGCACCTTATAAATTCATTGAAACAGCCCGGATTGTCAGCACGGGCCAGAATTTATATATCCACGGGGGTCGTGCGATCCTTGTATCGACGGATGACGGAGAATCTTTTGTGCAGGTAAATAACAATCTGCTGGAAAATATTTCCGGATTCCCTTTAGCAGCAAATGCCTTTGCCGCCACCGATAGCATGATCGCCATCACCGATTCCCAGGGTTTTTACTTTTCTCCCAACAGTCTGAGCGATCAATGGGTATCCCTTTATGATGGCATCAATGCCAGTTTGCCACCCTATTTTACCGCGCCGCTTTTTGTAAGTGACACTTTATTTCTTGCGGGCAAAGAGGGCATCAGACAACTTTGGAAACGCCCCACAAATTCCATCCAAACCTTTCGTGGGACGGTGTATTTTGACCAAAACAACAACGGACTCAAAGACCCCAATGAGCCGCCGATGCCCCGTGCGACCCTTTATCGCCAGCAGGATAACTTTTCCATGACCGGCAATGACGGGAAATATGCGCTGTCTGTAGAATCACCGGGCGACACCCTCCGCCTGGTGCAACCTTCTCCGCATGCCGTGATCAATCCGCCCTACTATCTGGTTCAGCAAGAGGCCAGTGGACAGGATTTTGGAGTGCATCTGTCCCCTGATGTCACCGACATGCGGATCAGTCTGACCTCTGAGGGCGTTTTCAGGCCAGGATTCAGCAATCGGGTGTTCATCCATTACAGCAATCTGGGCGGAGATACCATCCTGCCCAAAATCCGCTTTTTCGTGACCCCGGCACTTTCGATCATCAGCCTGGATCCGCAGCCATCCACCGCCATTGGGGATACCTTAATCTGGGAAGTGCCGGAGGTGTATCCACTGGGGAGCGGTTCTATTTTCCTGAATTTTCAATTGAATCCAAATGCGCCGCTTGGCAACACCGTGCAGGTTTTTGCAAGCCTTGAAACGACCCAGGCAGATATTGACCTGAGCAATAATGCGGACACTTTAAATGAGATCATCGTAGGCTCCTTTGACCCCAATGATAAGACTTGTTTGAATGGGGATTTGATCACACCGGAGGAGGCCTCATCCCGAATCCCGCTGGAGTATATTATCCGGTTCCAAAATACGGGGTCCTATTATGCAGAGATCGTGCGATTGTCTGATCAATTGCACGAAAACCTGGATCCTACCACCTTTGAATTTATCGGATCCTCCCACCCCTGTCAGGTAAGCATTCGGGAGGGAGGAAAACTTGAGTTTTTATTTACCGGGATCAAGCTCCCGCCCACCAGTCAGAACGAGCCGGAGAGTCACGGATTTGTCCGTTTTAAAGTTCAGCCCAAAGCAGGTCTGGTCCTCGAAGATTCCATTCCAAATCAGGCCGCTATCTATTTTGACTTTAATGCCCCGATCATCACCAATACGGCTTTAACCCTTGTAAACGAACCAAGCAGCGCGAACGAACCCGAAGACAGGCCACGTCACATGGTACCCAATCCCGCAAGTGACTTGGTACAAATTGATTGCAAATCCAACGCGTATGTCCGTCTAAGGTTATTAGACAACCTTGGCAGACCCGTTCAGGAGATCAACAAGCCAATTTTTCCGGTTACAGTAAATATCGCGCCCCATCCGAAAGGAGTCTATTGGGTAGAATTTACCCGGGCTGACGGACAGGTATTCTTTGAGAAACTGCTTGTGCAGTAAAAATTCAGTTTGCGTTGGGAGGGGCGATCCTACATGGCGTTGAAGTTCCATGAAAAATGGAACCTGCGATACTAATTTTTCATGGAACAAAGAGGATGCTTCAGTGTGGCAGACAATACGCTGAACAAAAAAACCTGAAACACGTTTGGCCAACCACCACCACATTGACCACATTAAATTATTGACCACATTGACCACATTAAATTATTGACCACATTGACCACATTTTAATATTGACCACATTTTAATATTGACCACATTGTCCACATTAATAAATTGACCACATTCAACATGTCCCACTTAAAAGAAGGCGATCTCGCCCCCGCATTTTCAGCCCTGAATGAAAAGGGCCAAACCGTAAACCTTGCAGATTACCAGGGTAAAAAACTGGTGCTCTATTTTTACCCGAAAGACGACACACCCGGTTGCACGGCAGAATCCTGCAGCCTGCGTGACGGCTATCCACGCTTTCAGGCACAGGGATATGAGATCCTGGGGGTGAGTCCGGACTCCGTAAAAAAACACGTCAAATTCCAGGACAAGTACAGTCTTCCTTTCAGTTTACTGGCCGACGAAGACCATGCGGTAGCAGAAGCCTACGGCGTGTGGGGCGAGAAAAAATTTATGGGCCGTGCCTATATGGGCATTATGCGTACCACTTTTGTGATCGATGAGACCGGCAAGATCGCGCGGATCATCGCCAAAGTGGACACCGGAAATCATACAGAGCAGTTGTTGGAGCAATAAAAAAGTCTTTTTTCGGGTAAATTAAAATTCAATTGCAGATTTTGGCAGTTTGAGTAGTTTTACGGCTTGTCCGCCGAAGCCTTGGTGTAGGAGGGCTCAGTTCAAACTCAAATTCACGCTTGCTACAGCCAAGGTGGCGTGTAACTTAACTCGAACGACCCTCCCTCGCTAAAGCTACGGCGGGTAAACAACAAACAGCATTCATGAAAAAAATCGGAATTCTACACGGTAAAGAGAGCTCTTTCCCTGAAGCCTTTGTGGCTCGGGTGAATTCGAAAAATGTCAAAGGGGTCTCTGCGGAACCTGTTCACGTGGACGAATTGATGCAGGGAAATCCAACACCCTATGCGGTGATGATCGACCGAATCAGTCAGGATGTGCCTTTTTATCGCGCTTACGTGAAAAACGCAGCGCTGAACGGAACGGCTGTTTTGAACAACCCATTCTGGTGGAGTGCGGACGAGAAGTTTTTCAACAACTGCCTGAGCACGAAGATCGGCGTCCCGGTACCTAAAACCATTCTGTTGCCTTCCAAAGAGATGCCGCCAGATACTTCCGGACAAAGTTTCCGCAACATGAAGTACCCGCTGGAGTGGGACAACATGATCGATTACCTCGGAGGATTTCCGCTCTTTATGAAACCACACTCCGGTGGCGGTTGGAAAAGCGTGTACAAAATAGAGAACTTCGACGAGTTTTTCCGCGATTACAACGAAACCAATACCCTGGTCATGATGCTGCAGGAGGCCATCGAATTTGATGCCTATTTCCGCTGCTACTGCCTCGGTGGCAAATATGTGCGCATCATGGATTACGAGCCACGCAACCCGCACCATCTGCGTTATGTGGCCGACCATAAAGTTAGCAAAGCGCTTCAGGATCAAATGCACGACCTGGTATTGCGCATCAACCACTACCTGGGTTACGACTTCAATACGGTAGAATTTGCCATACGCGACGGAATTCCATACGCCATTGATTTTTGCAATCCGGCACCGGATGCCGACATCAATTCTGTTGGAGAAGAGAATTTCGAATGGGTGGTAGAACACGCTGCCAAGATGACCATCGAAAAAGCCCTGGCACACAAAGAAGGTGGCAACAACCTGACCTGGGGTCAATATTTGCAGGATTCGGTTGCCGGCAGAATGTCATCCATTCCGACGGAAGCCAAACCCGCCAAAGCAAGCAGCAAAGCGAAAAAGTAATTTTTAGACTTTTGGACGTTGGACTATGAGACGTTGGACTTTTGGACGTTACACATTGGACTGTGAAACGTTATACCTAGAACATTGGAGTGTCAGACATTTGAATCACCTATCTCATAGGGAAGTTAAAAGTTTAACGTCCAAAAGTTTAAGGTCTAATGGCTCATAGTCCAACGTTCAAAAGTCTAAGGTCTAACGTCCAAAAGTCCAAAGTCCAAAAGTCCAACGTCTCATAGTCCAACGTCTCATAGTCCAACGTCCAAAAGTCCAATAATGTACCCAGATCTTTCCTACCTCTTCCACGACCTGATCGGCACAGCGCCCGACAACTGGCTTTCTATTTTTAAAACCTTTGGTTTTGTCCTGGCACTCTCCTTTCTGGTAAGTGCACTGGTATTCAATATTGAGCTGCGACGCAAGGCCCGGGAAGGGTTTTATACGCCGGTTTCGGTCACGTTTACCGAAGGTTTACCCGCCACCGGAGGAGAGATCTTTGCCAATGCACTGGCCGGGTTACTCATTGCCGGTAAAGGGTTTTATGCCTACCAGCATTACGGCGAATTCCGACACGACCCGGCCTCGGTCATTCTTTCTGCCAAAATACACTGGATGTCCGGACTGCTTGGAGCTGCGATCCTTGGTGGCATCACCTGGTGGGACGGACAGCGCCGAAGCAAGACTGCACCGGTCATTGTACAACGCCAACTTTACCCGCACGATCGATTGAGCGAAATGACCGTAATGGCCGCCATCGGTGGCATCTTAGGCGCCAAACTTTTTGACCTGTTTGACAACTGGGAATCCTTCCTCGCAGACCCGATCGGTTCTTTGACCTCGGGCGGCGGACTGGCTTTTTTCGGCGGACTGGTCATGGGTTTTGTGATGGTGGTCTGGTTCATGTGGCGGCACAAAATTCCGTTCTGGCCCACTGCCGATGCGGTAGCTCCGGCACTTACGGCTGGTTATGGTTTCGGCCGGATCGGCTGTCAGCTCTCCGGCGACGGCGACTGGGGAATCAACAACCTGGCGCCTAAACCCGGCTGGATGTCCTTTCTGCCCGATTGGATGTGGGCCTATCGTTATCCGCACAACGTACTCAAAGAAGAGGTCCCGATCGAGGGTTGCACCTTTGAATATTGCAAACAACTGGCTGAACCCGTGTATCCCACGCCCTTTTACGAGGTAATCATGATGAGTATCGTTTTTGGCATTTTGTGGTCCCTCCGAAAACGTTTCAAAGCCCAGGGCATGATCTTTTTCATTTACCTCGGCCTGATCGCCATCGAACGTTTTATCATCGAAAAGATCCGGGTGAATGTGATACACGATGTCTTGGGTTTCCAGCTTACCCAGGCAGAGATCATTTCAATTGTGCTCTTCTGTATCAGTGTTGGAGGCATGGTTTATGTCTCGAAATTCAGGAAAGGAAGCGAGTTAGCTTCCTAGTCCCGCCTAATCGGGGTGCGGCCTGGAAGTCGCACCCCAATTACCCCCACGCCCCAACAATAGCCCCAGAGGGGCCACATCTTTGTAGCAAAAGCAAATAGAATTTGTTTATCGTTCCATAGGAACGGTATCTAAACCGTTTCAGATGCCGTTCCTATGGAACGGATGAAATATCATTTGGTAACCCTACAAAGATGAAGTCCCGCTGGGACTTTTAACACGAGCGCTGATTAAAATTCCCAGGCTTTGCGACTTCTTTTCCTCACCTTTTTCCTGTTTTCCACTACGCTGGCCTCTGCCCAGCCTGAATTTGATCAACACTTAAATTTTGATCAGATCAAAGCCATGCTGGAAGCCGGGATCAAGGAAAAAGACCCGCGCAAACAAGCCATGGCCTGGTACCACTGGGCCTACTACGACGAAGAACAAACCGGCATTTCAGACTCTGCGTTCCAATACCTGGCACGCAGTGCCGATCGTTTTGGAAAGGCCGGCGACTCCCTGGCCTATCATCGCGCCCGGGCTGATCTGGCCGACCGGATCGCGGCCCGTGGTCTCTGGGACGAGGCCCTGAAAATGCAGCAGGAAGCTCTTGAATATTTCCAGCGAACAGGAAATCTGTACCTCGAAACCCACCTGCTCGCCCGCATGAGCAAGTTGTATTCTGACCAGGGGAACGTTCAAAAAGCCTTAGCGCTCAAAAGGGCCTTTACGGCCAAAACTCAGATCTTAAAGGACACCGTACTCGACATTGCCGTGGCCAAATATGAGGTGGAGCACAATGGCCAGCTCGGCAAATACTCCATCGCCCGATACGAAGCATCCAATGCCCTGCGCCTGGCGGAGCAGATCAAACGCAACGATTATATCACCTGGGGCCAGTATTCTGTGGGACGGTACAGCTTTTTGGATCGGGATTACAACATGGCCTTGTTTTTTCTGAAAAAAGCGGAGAAATCGGCTCCCCGGGCCAACGTAGTCATGCGGCGCGATATCAGCCGACAACTTTCCAGTGCTTATGCCGCGCTCGACAGCCTGGAACTCGCTTTTCAATATGCTACCCGAGCCGTCGAAATCGGAGATACCCTCATCGCCCTGGAACGGGAGGCGGCCTTGCACCGACTCGCCCTGCAATTCGACACGCGGGAAAAACGTCGCGAGATCAAGCAACTGGAAGAAGAAAAAAGCGTCGTGGAGGAGGAATCCAAACAGCAGCGCATTGGCCTCTTAACCCTCGGAGTGGCCCTGGCAGCCGTGCTTTTGGCCCTATTTTTTATTGTGCGCGATTACAGTCACCGGATGCGGGTGAACAAACTGCTTGCCGCCCAAAAAGAAGAGATCAATCAGCAAAAGATCCGCGACCTGGAGAATACCTTGAAGATCGAAACCATGCAGAGCATGCTTGCCGGGCAGGAAAGTGAACGCCAACGGGTCGCGCAGGATCTGCACGACAGTGTGGGAGGATTGCTGGCTGCCATCAAAATTCAGCTCGAAACCATGCTTTCCAAAAAGCCGGAGCGCGCGCAGGACCATGACTGGATAAAAATAAAGGCATTGCTGGATGAAACGGTCTCCGAAACCCGGCACATTGCCCGAAACATGCAGCCCAGTGCCTTGCTGGAATTTGGTCTGGTGACCGCCCTGCGCGACCTGACCAATCGGGTGCATGGCGAAGGAGTGCCCCATATTACCTTTCAGCATTTTGGCGAATTTGCAGACCTCAATCGGGAAATTGCCCTCAACTGCTATCGTATCATTCAGGAACTGGTGCAAAATAGCCTCAAACATGCCCAAGCCACAGAAATCATGGTGCAGATCAACCGGACCGACAATCAGGTAGCGCTTCTGGTAGAAGACGACGGAACCGGATTCGATCCTGAAAACAACCAAAAAGGCATGGGCACAGACAATGTGGCCCGCCGGGCGCATTTCCTGAAAGGCGAACTCAGTGTACAATCTGCCAAAGGCCAGGGCACCAGTACCTTGGTTACGGTACCCGTTCCAGAAACTCAGGGTAAACCCTGAATTTAAAACCCGGTTTTGCCCTGATAGAAAAGGAGGTGGGTTTACGGACTTTTGTGTCGGGCATTTCAATAACCGATTACACCAGTGCCTTACCCCCCAATCTTTTTGTAAATCGTTTTCTTTTATAAGTCATTTTGCATCAGGCTAAATGGCTTCGTTCTAAACCTTTCGCGGCAAAAGTGCCGCACTTATCCCCCTTACCACAGGTCTTTGTGGTTTTTAGATCATCCGGAATACGCAGTTACCGATCGCCCGCCGCTCAATGGAGTCGCGGGCGATTTTTTTGTTTGGGGGGAATTGGGGCATGTTTCTTTCAGCCTCGCTTGGGAGTTCCCAATTTAATTTTGGAAGGAGGTCTCCTTTACCGCCTGGAGATATCACGCCCAACGCCGCGCCAGGGTCTTGTGACCCGGCGCTCAAAAGCC